>CAJFUB010000038.1 GCA_904420095.1 uncultured Clostridia bacterium | reverse complement strand
GGAGTCCCTAAACGAATCGGAACCGGCGTGACTTAACACGCCGGTTCCTACCAAAATTCTTTTTACTTCCTTATGGGACGCTGCCTAATCCGCATGGCTTTGCTTTTCACTGAAGGCCGAAAATTGACGGCGAAATAAGGGTATGCTATAATTCCGACGGTTTTACATTGCGTTTAAGGGGTGCAGGAATAATGCCGTACGATGGCATCGTGCTCAGCGGAGCCGTATGGGAAATAAACGGCCTCCTTTCGGGAGGCAGGATCGAAAAGGTTTTTCAGACAGGGCGGTATGAAATTACGCTGCTCTGCCACTCCCGCTCGGATAAATACCGCCTGCTGATCAGCGCGGATCCCGAGCATCCGCGCCTTCATCTGACGAAGAGCAAAAAGGAAAACCCGATGATCGCGCCTCCTTTTGCCATGGTGCTCAGAAAGCATATTCAGGGAGGGCGCATCGCCGGCATCGTCCAGGAGGGGTATGACCGCGTCGTTACGATGACGGTGGAAACGCATAACGAGATGGGCGATCCCGTAAATAAAAAGCTGATTGTCGAAATCATGGGCAAGTACAGCAACATCATACTGACATCGGATCAGGGCACGATTTTCGACGCGATCCGGCGCGTGGACGAAGAAATGAGCTCCGTCCGCGAGGTAATGCCCGGCAGATTGTACCGCCTCCCGCCGGCGCAGGATAAAACGGCGGCGGACGACTTTGAAACGTTTGCGGATTCGTCGGATACGGCAACGGCAAAGGCGATCCTGAACACACTCTCCGGCTTCAGCCCGACGCTTTGCAAAGCCGTATGCCGAAGCGCCGGCGTCGATCCGCAGCGGAAGACGCGCGAGCTGGCTCCGGCAGAACGGGATCGCCTGAACGCTGCGCTTGGCAAGTGCTGCAAGCAGATCCGCGAGCGGGAATATAAGGCGGGGATCCTGGAAGACGGAAAAGATTTTCACTGCCTGGAGGCCGTATTGGAAACGGCGGGGAGCGTCCGGCGTTACAGCACGGTGAATCTGATGCTGGATGACTTCTATACCAAAAGAGAACGCGAGGACCGCCTGCGGCAGAAGAGAGCCGCCGTGATGAAGCATATCCGCGCCGCGGAGGAAAAATGCCGGCGCAAAATACAGATCCATTGCGATACGATCCGGGAAACGGAGGATTATGCCCGTTTTAAGCTGTACGGCGAGCTGCTTACAGCGAATCTGTACCGATATCCGGAATTTGCGGAATCCGTAACGGCAGAGAATTACTATGACGAAACGATGCCGCAGGTCGAAATTGCGCTGGATCCAAACAGAAGCGTTTCACAGAACGCCCAGAATTATTTTAAAAAATACAAAAAACAGAAAAGCGGGTATGAAAATGCGGCGCGCTGCGAAGCGGAATGTCAGGCAGAGCTTGCATATTTGGAAAGCGCGGCGGTGCTGCTGGAAAACGATACGGATTTTGAGGACATTGAAGAAATCCGCCGCGAGCTTACGCAGCAGGGATATATTAAGCCGGAGCGCGGCGGAGGCCGGCCGAAAAACCGGAGAGAGGAAGCGGCTCCGGCCAGCCGTCCTCAGGAGTATGGGACGTCGGACGGCTACACGATCCTGATTGGAAAAAACAATCTGCAGAATGAACGGCTGACCTGCCGTACCGCGCGGCCGGACGATTTGTGGTTTCATCTGAAAAACGCGCCGGGCTCGCATGTGATCCTGCGCACCTCCGAGCATGCCGGCAGCGTAACGGCACACGCGGTGGAATGCGCCGCTGCGCTGGCCGCATGGTACAGCAGCGCCAGGAACACGAATAAAGCCGACGTAGATTATACGCGGGTAAAGCATGTCCGCAAGCAGCCGGGGGGACGTCCCGGCATGGTAAATTATACGAATTATAAAACGATTACGGTTCGCCCCAGTGCTTTTCCGGAGGCGGAGCAGGCATGAACACGGACCGGCTGACCTATGAAGTCCGGCAGCAGGACGCGGGACGCGAGGTCCAGTATCTTCTGCGGGAACGCCTGCGGCTTCCGTCCGGAACGATCAAGCTCTTAAAATACAACAGCGGCATTCTGCTCGACGGCACGCCGGTCCGCGGAACAGCGCGTACCGAGGCGGGACAGCAGATTACGGCTCTGCTCAATTGCAGGCGCGTGGTTTCCGAAATCCAGCCAGAGCCGCACGAGCTGGACATCCTTTATGAGGACGACGCATTTCTTGTCGTGAATAAGCCTGCGGCTACCGTCATGCATCCGACCTGCCGGCATCAAAGCGGTACCCTGACGAATTATTTGCTGTGGCACTGGCAGCAAAAGGGAATTTATACGGACATCCATCTGGTCGGGCGTCTGGACAAGGACACGACGGGAATTGTCATTGCCGCCAGAAACGGTTATGTGCAGGAAATGCTTAGGAGACAGGGAGAAAACGGACAATTGCGAAAGTATTATCTTGCGGCAGTGTCTCCACCGCCCTCGCCGCTCTCCGGAAAAATCGACGCGCCGATTCTGCGTGACCGGGAGAGTATCATCAAGCGGAAGGTCTCGGAGGAGGGTGCGCGCGCCGTAACCCATTACAGAACGCTTTCCTGCCGGGAGGACTACGCGGTGGTGGAATTTTTGCTCGAAACGGGAAGGACGCATCAAATCCGGGTCCATTGCAGCCATGCGGGCTTTCCGATTATAGGCGACACTCTATACGGCACCGAAACGGTTCCGCCGCGCGCGCCGCATCAGCTCTTGCACGCCTATAAAACGGAGCTGATCCATCCCGTAACGGGAGAGGCTCTTGCCTTTACGGCTCCGCTTCCGCAGGAATGGGGACGTTATGCTCCTCATACATGGCCTTGACGGAGGCCGCGTATTCCGTGGGCGTCATACCGGTAGATTTTTTAAACGCGCGCGAAAAATAATACACGGAGGAATAAGAAAGCGCCTCGGCAATTTCCGTGATGTTCCGGCTGTCCTCGCGGATCAGCTGCTTTGCGCGTTCGATTTTCAGGCTGGAGAAAAATTCCATCGCTCCGCAGCCGAGCTTTGCGGAAAAAAGCTTTTTGACAACGGAAGCGCTCAGGGAAAATTCCGTACAGATGTCGTGAAACGTGATCTCGTTCTCGCAGTTTCGCTCCAAATAGGCGCAGATTTCGTTGATTTTTTTGTCGTCGCCGCGGGCCTTGGGCAGATTCGTGATTTTGCCGGAATGCTCCGTGCCGCGGATGAGGTCGATCAGCAGAAGCTCCAGATAGATTTTGATCAGCTGCTCGCTTCCGAACGGCGCGTCCGGGCGGCGGACCAGGCATGCGGTATAGGGATCCCCAAGCGGGCTGGAGAAGGATTTTTTCGCTTCGGAAATAATGGCCGCCAATAAGTCGCGCGTTACGTCCCCGCAGCGGATCACGCTGCCCGCCACGGCAAATAGCTCCGGAGCGGAGCAGGAAAACGTTACGATCACGGAGTTGGATGCCGTTTTCCCATCACAGCGGATATTGTGGAATTCCATCGGCCGGTGGAGATACATCTGCCCCTGGCGCAGCAGCAATTCGCTGCTCCCCGCCGTAATGTACAGATCCCCCTTATCGGCAAATACGATTTCCCAAAAGTCGTGCGCTTCTCCTGTAAAAGCAAAATTTTTTGTATATTCGAAATAGTGGACTGTAATGATATTTTGCACCGTTACAGGCTGCTTCAGCTCGGTTTTGATATATTCAGTCATATTTCGCCCTCCTCACCGCGTAAACTATTATACAAGCATTCCGCGGCGCCTACAAGTCCGAAAGTGCAAAAATTACAGCTTCCAGGATAAAGCCGAATCATAAATCAATGATAAAATAAAGCTGTTAAAAAGAAGAATCAGGAGGCGTTTCAGATGACTAAAATGCTGTCGGAAATAAAAGAACAGCCGGAAGTGCTCGGAAAGCTGGAAGAAATCAATCATAATACACTGCGGGCTCTTACGGATGAATTGAAGGCCAAAAATATAAAGCGTGTGCTTTTTGCAGCTCGGGGAACCTCTTACCATGCATGTATTTACGGCCAATATTTGCTTGCCATTCGGCAGGGGATCGCCGCCGCGCAGGCAATGCCGTCCTGCATTACGCTCTACGGGAGCAGCCTTCTGACGGAGTGCGACCTGGTGATCGGCGTTTCTCAGTCCGGAAAAGCGGCGGACGTGCTGGCGGTACTGGAGGACGCGCAGAAACACGGGGCGGTAACGGCAGCCATCACAAACGATCCGGAAAGCCCGATGGCAAAATTTGCCAGATATCATTTATACTGCGGTGCGGGAGAGGAATTTTCTGTTGCCGCGACAAAAACGTTTACGGCACAGATGGGGCTGCTTTTGCTTCTTTGCGCTTATTGGAACGGTGACGAACCGCTTCTGCGGGATTTTGCCGCTCTTCCGCGCGCCGCCTCTGAAACGCTTGCGGCGTGCGCATCCGGAATCGACGGACTGACGCTCAGATACCGGTATATGGAACAGGGCTTTGTTATTTCGCGCGGACTTACGTATCCGATCGCGCTGGAAGCCGCCCTGAAAACGCAGGAAACGTGCTACGTAAAAATGAAAGGGTATTCCGCCGCCGATTTTTACCACGGGCCTCTGGCGCAGGTAGATTCGGAAATGCCCGTAATCGTTTTCGCGCCGCGGGGCAACGCGCAGAAGGATAACCTGGAGCTGGCTGGCCGCATCCGTGAAATCGGGGCGCAGCCTCTGGTAGTAACGGATGACAAAACGCTTGCGGAAAAGGACCCGCTGACGTTTTTGCTGCCGGACACGGGAAGTCAATTTACATCGCCCTTTGTGTTTGCCCTGTTTGCGCAGTGCTTTGCGCAGAGCCTTTGCACGCGCAAGGGATTGGATCCCGACCGGCCGCGGAATCTGAAAAAAGTAACGATCACGAAATAAATGAAGAGGAAAGGAAGCGGCGTTTATGAAATTAAATAATCCCAATGCGGAATTGTATATTCCGGACGGAACGGACGAGAAAACAGCGCTTTCGCGCACTACGGATCTGTGTATCGCGGCGCACCAGGACGATATTGAGATCATGGCGTTCGCACCCGCCGCAAAATGCTACGGGAAGCCAGATCGCTGGTTTACCGGAGTTGTCGTAACGGATGGGGCGGGCTCGCCCCGTACGGGAATTTATGAAAATTATACGGACGAAGAAATGAAACGCGTTCGGATCGGTGAACAGAAACGTGCCGCGGCAGTCGGGGGATATTCCGCACAGTTTCTGCTCGGCTATCCAAGCGGCGCGGTCAAGGATCCCGGCGATTCGGGCCGTGCCGTTTCTTCCGAGCTGGCTGCGATTATAGATCAATGTGCTCCGGAGATTTTGTATGTGCACAATTTCGCTGATAAGCACGATACGCATGTAGCAGTTGCGCTGCGCGCGGCGGAGGCGGTGCGCAGTCTGCCGGCAGAGAGGCGTCCGTCGAAAATTTATGCGCTGGAGGTCTGGAGAGGACTTGACTGGCTCTGCGACGAGGATAAAACGTGCTTCGATACATCGGCGCATCCAAACCTTGCCGCCGCGCTGCTTGGCGTTTACGACAGCCAGATAGCGGGCGGAAAACGGTATGACAGCGCTGCTCTTGGCAGGCGCCTTGCAAACGCAACGTTTTACGCAAGCCATGACACAGACAGCTTCGAGAGCTGCTCCTACGGGATCGATATTACAGATTTTATCAATGGAACCGGATCGCCTCAGGACTTTATCTGTGAATATATTCATAGATTTGAGAAAGAAGTAAGAGAACGGATCGGGAGGCTTTCCGAATGATTTGGAACGGGATCGAGGTGGACGTCAGAAACCGCCCGGCGGCGGATCCGGGATTTATCCCCCTGGGCCTTTCTATGGATGCCTTCGTGAAAGACGCGTCCAGGCCTGTCTCCGTTGCGGTTGAGCGAGAAAATGGAAATGTCAGCGTGTTTGATACGTTTCTCCATGAGGAGGAATCGTATTCGGCTGCGGATCTGGCCTATCTTGAGCGGATCGTCAAATTCCTGCTCTGGAGCCGGGGCGGCTGGCGTATTTCTATCTGCGGAGACGAGCGCGCCGCAAAACATATCGCGGCGCTTTATGGCGCATCAGGGAAACGGGCGTTTGACCGGCGCACGATGGAAAGCATCTATGAGAAACCGTTTGAGGTTCGTTTCCTGCCTTTGGAAGAAACGCCGCGCGGCGCCGAACGGACCGTTCCTGCAGGCGGCTTCCTGGATGGCTGCAGGATCGGAATCGATGTGGGCGGCAGCAGCCGAAAGGTCTGCGCTCTGATCGACGGCCGGATCGTTTATAACGTCACGGAACCGTGGCAGCCTTTGGACCATGCAGATCCCGATTACCATATTGCCGAACTGACGGCCTCGCTGAAAAGAGCATCGCAGGCGCTTCCCCGCGTAGATGCGATCGGGATCAGCACGGCCGGAATTTATATAAACAACAGAACGCGCATCGCTTCTCTTTTCCGAACAGTTCCGCAGAAGGCGTTTGAAGAGAAAATTACAGATATTTATCCGCGTGTCTGCGCCGCCGTGGGAGAAAAAATCCCATTTGCAATCGCCAACGACGGAGATGTCGCCGCTCTTGCCGGAAGCCTTTCGCATAAGGCCCGGAACGTGGTGGGCATTTCGATGGGTACGAGCGAAGCGGGAGGCTATGTAGATGGAGCTGGTACGATTACTGGGCGGCTGAATGAATTTGCATTTCTGCCTTTAGATCTTCGTATGACGGCACGGGATGCCTGGTCGGGCGATTTCGGCTGCGGCGTTACCTATCTTTCGTCAGAGGCCGTACTCCGCCTGGCAAAGGCTGTGGGAATCCCGGAGCGCGCGGACGGCATGACGATGCAGGACCGGGTACGGGAAATACAGCGTCTGGTACAGTCCGGAGATCCCGCCGCAATCGCGGTGTTTGATACAATCGGCTGCTATCTGGCGCACGCAATCTACACATATCAGAAATTTTACGATACGGAGTACGTCGCCGTGATGGGCGGAATTTCTGCCGGTCCGGGCGGCGCGGTTCTGCTCCGACGCTGCCGCCGCGTCCTTGCAAGCGAATATCCGGAGCTGAACTTGGAACTGATCCTGCCGGAAGAGGAGGAACGCGCCGCGGGACAGTGCTTTGCTGCGGCGACGCTTGTGAAGCTGTAATTTTATTTTTTCAAATCGGTATAGATCGTCTTGACCGCCAGGAGGATTGAAAGGGAACAAAGGGCGTACATCAGGACGTGCGCCGTGGTATTATCCAGAAAATTCATAAGAGGATTATAATAGTTTACAATCAGCAGTACGATCAGCGCTGCAGCACAGATCAAGGTCAGATGCGGCAGCGCCTGCTTTATCAATCTGTAAAATTTTCGCATAAAATTCATTTTACACCTCTTTGATATAAATAATGTCGGTAACCTCCCGCGGCTCTGTATAGGGATCGCTGTAGATTTCATCATTGAACGTCATCACCGCGCTTTTTCCACCGTCCAGGTTATATGCGGCGGTACAGCCGAGCTCTTCGAAGAGCTCGGCAAGTCCTCTGAGCGTCAGCCCCTGAGACGCTTCCTGGCGTCCGTCGACAAGGACGAAAACGTAATGTCCCGGCTCGTAATAGCCGATGGCGGCGCGCGGATGCTTCTGAATCAGATAAGGATCCGTGTTGAAAGCGCGAAGGGCTTTTCCTTCCTCGTCCAGCAGGCCGGGGCCGAATGTCCAGACCTGGTAGGCGCCGCCTTCGATCAGGCTTTCCTGCGTGTATTCGCCCGGAGAAAGCGTTTCCATCCTGCCGTCATAGTAAAGCACACAAATATCCGAGGCCGTTTCCTCGTACCGGTAGAGAATGCCGTTGCGGATTACGATGCCTCCCTCCGACATGCCATAGGAATCGCCGGAAATCGCAAGAATGGCATCGTTTGCAAGATCCTGCTCTAAAACGCTTTCCGCGTAATTTCTGCCGTAGGTCCCGTCGGCAAATGCCGTTCGCAGGGCTTCGATGTCGGAGACAGACAGATCGGCAATATGATAAGTCAGAGCGGAGCTGCCGGAGCCGCTCTGCACAGTATTGAGTGAAATCGATATGGCGCCGCTTTGGTAAGAGCTTTCCGTCTGCGTCTGTTCGACCGGCGCGTCGGATGTCGGCAGGGGCGGAGCGCTTGCGGAAGGACGCGGGATTTCGATGACGCCTGCCGTATCCCCGGGTACCTGGATGACATGATGAAACAAAGCAAAGCAGCAGAGCAGCACGCCTGCCGCAGCGAGATCCAGCAGGATTGCTAAAACCGTTTTTCCAATAAGCTTCCGCCTCATATGAAAACGCCTCCGGAGCTTCAAAGAGTTTTACTGTTAATCAGTATACCGCCGAAAAGTGCAAAAGCCAAGATGATTGTATGGCTTTATTGTGTCAGAATTAATACATATGAGTTTTTCATAAATTTCAATAAAAAACGGAAGAAATATTCGAGTCTGCAAAATTTTTACAATAAAAATAACAGGTAAAAATTGTTTCTCAAGCGAATAAAATGGACAAATCATCAATTTCTGGCGGAAATAGAACTATCCCGAAACTGCCCTTTTCATACCAATCAGACGTCAAAATCTTGTAAATGTCCATCTTTATACAGCGATTATCTATTTAATACGTTCACGCTCCGCATAATAATATGCCTGTAAACGAAACAAAAAGTTCATAAGCTGATTGAATGTATGAATGATTTGAGATCGGAATATTGATCGGAATTCAGGAGGAAACAGGATGTGTAGAAAAACGAGCGGAATACTGATTCTTTTTGTATTTTTGTTTATTGCAGGCGCTTGCTATGCGGCAAGAGCAGATGCGGCCGGAGAAGGAACGGCAGAATGGGTGACGTTTCCTTATACGGCCTCGGAGGCAGAGAGCTATGAGTACTTATATGTCGTGGGCGGTTATCACTCCGTAGACAACGGCTGTCCGGCATGGGGAACCGCCGATTCGGCAAACGCGAGGTTCATTGGGGACTCTATGGGGGACCTGGTGATTACTTATGATGACGGGACGCAGGAGAAGGTTCCTCTGGTTTTCGGATATACGATGTGGTATTTCCAGAACTGGCAGGAAGAATCCATGCCGTTTCGGACAGAAAATGCAGACGCAGAGCTGACGGGGCTTTTGAAGTCGTCGCTGCATTTGTTCGGGGCGTTTGAAGGAGAGAATAAGTGTATCTTCCGGCTGAAGGTACAGAACAAACCGATCGAGCGCATCCAAATCGAGGATAATCCGGAAAAAGAAGGCTCTCCGGTCTTCGACGGAGCCTTTCTTGTAAATGGCAGCGTCAGCGAGCTTTCCGGAAGGGGCTTTCAGTTCGACGCGCAGGATCCGTTCTTTTCTGAGCATACCGTAGACAGCGGCGATTCGTATCCTGATACGGTGAAAGAAGCGATTCGAAAGATTAATTATGCGTTAATGACGTACGAGGAGGATTTTCAAAATGCACCCGATTTCGTGTATCCGTCCGATTATACGGGAAGCCGCGTGTATTTTACCGGCTCTCCGATCGCGGAAATTGCCAGCGGCGTGGTATACCACAATCTGGTTAACCTGATCGAACGGACGGATGAAGACGGTTTTATGCATACTTCCTACAAGGATGCTCCCTCGTGGCGGTACGACGGCTTCGGCTTCTGGGTTCCGGCGGCAAACTCTTACTACGATTCGTTCTATTCAAGAGACGGCGGTCGCGGGATTATGACGCTGAATACCTATGGCCTTGTGTCAAAGGCACAGGACAGCGTGATGAACGCCAATCAATGGATGATGTATTTCCCGGAAAACAACATTACGTTTATGGGAGAAGCAGTGCCGGGCCATTATACCGTAGTTGTGAATAAGCCGATGCTCTATTCGCAGACACTCGTTCCGGACGCAAACTGGCCGACGCGCTACACACAGGAGAAATTCGGAGACGATTATCAGAATCTGGGTAATCAGGAAACCGACGGCCACGGCCTGATGATGCTTGCGAACTATAATGTTTGGAAGAACCAGGGGGCCGATGCGGAATGGGTAAACGAGCACTGGAGCTATATTAATGAAGCGGCAAAATGGATTTTGTGGTGCTTTGACCATCCGGACCTTTCTTTTGCTTCCGATGGCCTGCTGTATGCGGAGTCGGAAGCGGGAATGATGGAGTATACGCTGTACTGCAATGTGGCGTGCTGCTTGGGCATGTACGGCTATGCGGAGATGGCGGAGGCCGCAGGCAAAACGGCGGAAGCCGCCGAATGGCGGGAATGTGCGGATTCCATGAAGGACGGGATCGAAAACCGGTTCGCCAGGGGAGACAGAAACCGCTGGACGGCTTCCGGCTTTGGATTCTATCATGATCCGGTTCTTACCATGATGTCTGATTTCTTTGGGTATGATCTCAGCGATATGATCCCGGAATGGGTGGAAAACTCTCGCAATACATATGCCTCCGATATTACCTCGGTTTCCGAAGTAGGCTATTTCGGCGCAACCGGAATCGGCTATAATCATTCCATGATTACGCAGAACGCATTGCTTCTGGATCAGATGAGCGATGCCACGAAGCTGATGGAGAACTTAAGTAAGCTGAGCTATGCGCCGAGACTTCCGGAGCCATATCTCGTTCCCGAGGGGATTACCGTGGACGCGGAAGCAGGCGTGATCCGGCGTCAGGGCGATCTTGGAAATCTGGTGCAGCTGGCGGAGGCGCTGAAGTGCTATGCGATTACGATGGGGGTTTCGCCCGTTAACAACAGAACGCTGAAAATCATGCCGCGGCTGCCGGAATCTTGGAATCTCGATATTCAGGATTTTGCGCTGCAGAATGCAGAAGGAAGCGCGGATCTGCTCGTTTCCTATCCGAAGGACGGCGTTCAGACGGCGCAAATTACCCTTGACAACACGTCCGGATTTGATGAGGTAAAATTCCGCTTCGGGCCGCTTCCCGCCGATACGGGATCTGCGGCGGTACAAATCAACGGCGCGAACGTCCCCTGCGAGCTGGTAATCTCCGGAGACAGCGCATGGGTATGGGTTACTTTTACGCCCGACGCCTCAGCTGAGCAAAGGCTTGCGCTCATATACGGTACTTCTACAGAAAATCTTCCCTCGTGGCCGACCGAGTGGTCGGAGCACAAAACCGGTTCCATGGCGTCCGCTTCCGGAACCGCCAACAGAATGATTCCGTGGCTGATCGCAGGCGCCTGCGGCGTCGTAGTGATCGCAGCGGCGGTTACTGCCGTGGTCGTTATAAGAAAGAGAAAACGCGGAGCCTGATTTGGAAATACAATTTGTTTTAATTATCTTATATAGAATGGAGATGGAATTATGAATCAGTGGAAAACTTTTCCGTATCGCAGTGAAACGGACGCCGTTTCCGGACGCTATTTATATGCGGTAGGAGGCTTTCATTCTCATGACAACGGCTGCCCGGGCTGGGGCAGCAGCGACCCTGCGCGTATCCGGTTTATCGGAGACCGGATGGGAGATCTGGTCATCCGCTACGCAGACGGCAGCCAGAGCCGGATTCCTCTGGTTTTCGGTTATACGCTCTGGTATCACAGTATCTGGATGGAGCATCCCGCGCCGTTTCTTTCGGACGAGGCCGTTCCCGGCATGGCGGAGCTTTTGCAGTCCGTGCTGGCGGTAGAGGGCGCGTATGAAGGGAAACCGCTGGGAGTGCTACGAATCGAGCTGGAGAACAAAGCGATTACCGAGATCTTTGTGGAAGCAAATCCGGAGAAGGAAGGAACGCCCTTGTACTGCGGAGGGTATCTTACCGATGAAGAACCAGCGGGAATTCTGAGCGGGGGAGAAAGAGAAGCCGACGCTTCCAATCCGTTTTTTGCCGCGCATACCGTTCGCCCTTCGGACGTTTATCCTGAGGCCTGCAAAAAAGCGCTGCAAAAAATCTGCTATGTGCTGCACACGTTTGAAGCGGATTTTGCGGAGGCGCCCGAGCGCTTTGAAGATCCGGAAGAAACGCGCGACGGACGCCTTCGGTTTGGCGGCAGCCGCCTTGCCGAGATTGCATCCGGCGTGATTTATCACAATATGAAGAATCTTACCGCACGTACGGATGAGGACGGCTTTATCCATACGTCCTATCAGAATGCGCCATCCTGGAGATACGACGGCTTCGGACCGTACGTACCGCATGCGAACTCTTATACGGACTCTTTTTATTCGCGTGACGGCGCCAGAGCGATTATGACACTGAATGGGTTCGGCGATCTTGCAGAGGCGGAGCGCGCCTGCCATTTCGGAAACCGTTGGCTGATGTATTACCCGGAGCAGGGACTTACCATAAAGGGAGTACCGATTCCCGGACATTTCAGCGTAATTATCAATAAGCCACTGATTTATTCTACCATTCTCGTGCCGCAGGCCAATTGGCCGACGCGTTATACGAAGGAAGAATTCGGCGAGGGATATCAGAATTTGGGAAATCAGGAGACCGACGGCCACGGCTTGATGATGCTGGCAAACTATAATGTTTGGAAAAATTTAGGATGCCATAAGGAATGGGTTTTGGAGAACTGGCGGTATCTCAGCGAGGCCGCAGAATGGATTCTCTGGTGCTTTGACCATCCGGATCTTTCGTTCGCGCAGGACGGACTGCTTTACGGCGAGACGGAGGCGGCCATGAATGACTGGACGCTGTACGCGAATGTGCCGTGCTATCTCGGCCTGCTCGGCTATGCGGAAATGGCAGAAGCCGCACAAAAAACGCGGGACGCGGAAGCCTGGCGTGCGTGCGCAGAGTCCATGCGCGCGGGCATCGAGCGCCGTCTTACAAAGGAAAACGGCTGGGATCTGAAGCATTGCGGATTTATTCACGATCCGGTACCGACCATGCTGTCTGATTTTTATGGCTATGATACGGCAGATATGCCATCGGAATGGGTTCTGCGCTCAAGGGATTCTTATCCCGAGGATATTCGTTATCCTGCGGAACACGGCTTCTACGGGGCAAGCGGCGGGATCGGCTACGACCATTCCATGATCACGCAGAATGCACTGCTGCTTGATCAGATGGAGGACGCTTCCAGACTGATGGAATCTTTAAGCAAATTGAGCTATTCGCCGCGCCTGCCGGAGCCATATCTGATTCCGGAGGGGCTCAGCGTAGATGCAGGAAAAGGCGTGCTGCGAAGGCAGGGAGATCTCGGAAATCTGGTACAACTGGCGGAGGCAATGAAATGCTATCTGATTACGGCCGGCATTTCTCCCCTCAGAGGAAAAACGCTGAAAATCATGCCGCGCCTTCCCAAGGGATGGGAGATGGAGCTTCAAAAGTTCTCCGTCCAAAATACAGGCGTGCGAATCAGCGTAAAGACCTCGCATCCGGAAAACGGCCGGCAGTCGGCCTCTGTTGTCGCGGAGGGAGACCTTACGGAGCTCCAGCTTCAATTCCGCTTCGGTCCGTTCCCGCTTGATTTGGAACAGGCAGAGGTGACGTTGAACGGCAAGACACAGAAGGTCGCTCTGTTCCCGTCCGGCGACAGCAAGTGGGCCTGGGTGTCTGCGGATGCCGCGGGAGAATAATAAATGATCGCTTATAAAAATAATAGATAGAGGAAGAATAAGGAGGATGAAAATGAAAAAATTTGGTTTGATTGCGGCGCTGCTGGTGAGCATGCTTCTGGTTTTCTGGGGCTGCTCCGATAAAAAAGAGGATGGCACAGCAACGCCCGATGCAGGCGGAAAAACGGCGGGCGCTACCATGCTCGTTTCCACGCCGAAGCCTACCGCAACGGCGGCTCCGGAGGAGACCAGCTCGGGAGTGGAATATGTGGATCTGATCACGGATAACGAGAATCTGTTTTTCTCGGCCTCTTCTACGGAAGCGGCCGGAACGGAAAACGCGCTCCTGCCGGATTATTGCTTCGATGGAGATTTAGACACGCGCTGGAGCAGCCTTTTCTATGACACCGAGGAGGGCTGGATCTGTGTCGAATTCGGATATCCCGTTATTATTAACGGCGTTTATCTGAACGAGAATACCAATTGGGGCAATGTGACGATGTGGGACGCGCAGTACTACAGCGAGTCGCAGCAGGATTGGGTAACGGTTTATGAGGGCGCCGAGATGTATCCGGACGAATATTACGAGTTTGACAGCAATACGGAGGAAACGTATCGGTTCCGGCTGGTATTCCGTGGGTGTACGGGGCTTGCGGTTACCCTGAATGAGATTGAGGTGTTCGGCCAGTTTGTCGAGGTAGAGACGGGTACGCCCGTACGCACGCCGGCGCCGCTCGAAGGACAGATTGTTCCGGACGGCTTGACAAACGTAGCGCTGAATCAGACATATGCGGCTTCTTCCATTGAAGCGGAGGGAACAGAGGATGCTCTTGGCCCGGAGCTTTGCTTTGATGAAAACAACGAGACGCGCTGGAGCACGATCTTTGGCGATCTTTATGAAGCATGGATCAGCATAGAGTTCCAGAATCCCGTCACGATTTCCGGATTTGTAGTAAACGAAGTAAAAAATTGGGGCTATGTAACCTCTTATTCTGCACAGGTCTGGGAAAACAACGAATGGAAGACAGTATATGAGGGAGAGGAGTTCTCAAAGGATATGGATATTTATATTCCGTTGGAAAATGACGTAACGACAACGCAATTCCGCCTCCTCTTCCACGACGGACAGACGCTGTCGGAAACGGTGTCTATTTCGGAAATAAAAGTATACGGAAAATAACAGAGAGGGGAGTATACTATGAAAAACAGAAAACTTTTGAAAGCTATAATATTCTGCTTCACTTGCATTTTCCTGATGGGCTCGGCAGCGCTGCCTGCTTTTGCTGCTTCGGATGAGATTATTAATCTAACCGATCTGTATGGGAACACATATTCTGCTTCCTCGGAAGCTGTCGAAGGCGACGGACAGTATGTCGGGCCGGCGGAACGCGCATTTGACAATCAGGCCATGCCGGAGGAAATTACCATGGAAACCATTGTAGGCCTGACGCGGTGGGCTGCCAATACTGCGGCAGATACGTGGCTCGAGGTGAAATTTATTGATGAAGTCACTATTACTGCGTTTCAGATCACCGAGTGCAAGCTATGGGGAAACATTACATCCTTTGAAATTCAGGCTTACGTCGGCGAGGAATGGAAAACGATCTATACGGGAACCGAAACCTCAACGGACAGATGCGACGTTGAGGAAAGTGTCGAGACAAATAGAGTTCGCCTGTATGTGACAGGCGTAGCGGGTGACCGTCATCAGGGCGTTTCTGTTCTGGAAATGGATTATTTTGGAACATGCAGCGACACCTTCCCGCAGAATCTGGCCGTTATGCCGCTGGTCAACTATTCGGCCTCCACAATTGAGGGGACAAATGCGAGCGAGATGCTGGCGTTCGACGGAGATCTCAGCACCCGCTGGGCTTCTCAGCAGGGAGACCATGAAGGCGCTTATCTGGAGGTTGACTTTTACATTCCGGTACGGATGACGGGCTTCCAGATCAATGAGTGCACTACATGGGGAAACATCACTTCGTATGAAATCCAATATTGGGACGGCGATGCGTGGGCGACGGCTTATACGGGAGAACAAACTATAACAGAATGCATTTTGCTTTCCTCGGAGATTACCACGGAAAAGGTGCGTCTGCTTGTCAACAGCGTAGATCCTACCAGGTACGCAGGCGTGACCGTATATGAGATGAATATTCTGGGCTTTTACGATGCAGAGCAGCTGCCGCGCAATCTGGCGGCCTCCTCCGGCGCGACATACACCGCTTCCTCCTCCGAGGGTGACGGTATGGGAGCGGAACAGGCTTTTGACCAGAATCTGACAACGAGATGGGCAAGCGAGCCAGAAGACGGCGCGGGCGCGTGGATTGAAGTGGCGTTTGCATCCGACGTTACAGTAGAACAATTCAATATCTATGAAAATAAGACATGGGGAAACGTAACAGGATATAACATCCAATGCTTTGTAAACGGCGAATGGAAAACCGTTTATGAGGGGACGGAGACCGTTACGGAAATGATTCCTCTGGCGTCTCCAGAGGTGACGAACCGCGTTCGCGTTACTTTTACGTCCGTTGCAGAGGACCGTTATCAGGGCGTAACGCTGTGGGAACTGGGCATTTTCGGGATCGGCCCTGAGATTGAGACGCCTCCCGAGGAGCAGGAACCGAACACCGGGACAGGCGATGGCTCGCAGATTGTCTGGCTTGCCGCCGCGGCCGCGCTTTGCGCCTTGTCGCTGCCGCTTTTCCGCGCAGCGCGGAAGGAAAGCGAAGCGTGACGCCATAAGCGCGTAATAAAGAATGGAACCCGCTTCCCCCTGCGAAAAGAGGGAAGCGGGCTTTATTTTTGTCAGATCAGAGAAAGGCATATTTTTGGGGGCAGCGCCATATATTACCATATTCAACTTTTTTTATTGATTTTTAATGTTTAGACAGACACGGACAAAGTAGTGCCCGTCATATATTGCCAGTAAAGGGTAATATTGACGGTGGTATTATGGGGTATTCGCACAGCAGTAATCTTTTTCCAAAGCCGCTCGAGGCGGAGGAAGAAGCGGAATATATAGAGCTGTTATATAATGGAGACGAGAAGCAGAAGGAGGATGCCCGCAACATTCTGATTGAACATAACCTCAGACTGGTAGCGCATATTGCAAAAAAGTATGCATCGGCCTCGATTCCTGCAGATGATTTGATTTCTGTGGGTACGATCGGACTGATCAAAGCGATTTCTACCTTCAGGGCCGAAAAAGGAAATCGGCTGGGAACGTATGCGGTGCGCTGTATCGAAAATG
>CAJFUB010000037.1 GCA_904420095.1 uncultured Clostridia bacterium | reverse complement strand
GGCAGCACGCATCCTTCCAGAGCTCCGAGGCCCGTTTTCCCCGATCCGACTCATGATACCGCATTGTCATCCCTCCCCAAGGACAAAGCATGCCTTTATTATATCAGATTTTTTCAAAAAATCAATCAAGAAATATCTGTAATTTATGCCTGTTCTTTACTTTTTACTTTCTCCCACTGTCTCTAGTAAAAACCTCAATTTCTCTCCTCCTTTTTTACTCCCGTCCCTCTCTCCAAGTAAAAACTACAAAAATCAACAAAAAACCCGCGGAATCAAGTTCCGCGGGCAAAAACATTTACAAATAAAATTTGATATTTGATAGGCCCCGAAGTGCCGCCCCGATATTTTGACACCTAGCCGCGCTAGGTGGGTATCCTGTGTGTATTATCAATCTTCCGCTGCCGGGGATGCCGGAATTAGCTTGCGGCCCGATTTAAAAACATCTGACTCGGAATCCCTTGAATATGATGTAGGTTCAAAATATAGGTTCTTGTCGAACACCCCAGGAAGCCTATCAAGCATCCATTGGCGTAATTATATATTGGTTCCAAGCAAAAAGCAAGAGTATTTTTACCGGAATCAAATGGAAACAATTTCGTTATCCAGGCCGTTGTCGCGTAAAATACTCGTTACGGCGGAAAGATACCGCGCAGGGAACTCTACACTGTATGAGCATGTTTTACCTTCAATAAAGCGCTGCGGCGTTGGAACGATCGCACCACTGATTTTACATTGACGGAGCATGCCCAAAATAGCGGCCGCTTGATTCTGCGTCCGAGCGATGCATAAACATCTTGACATTCCCGAATCTACACCTCCGAATCCTATTCCATTATGCTGTATAATATTCGGAGATCCTCCTCTGTTGTGATTTTTATGTTCAGCTTGTCGCCTTCTACCAGAAAAACCTCGCCGCCGCTGCGCAGGATGAGAGCCGCGTCGTCCGTAGCGCCGCAATCTTCGCAGGCAAGATGCGCTTGGTGGATCAGTCCGAGCCGGAAGGACTGGGGTGTCTGTACATTGTATAAAACCTCACGGTTGGGAACTCTGTGGAGTCTGGCTCCATCCACGGAGACCGCAATGGTGTCACTGCTGGGCACTACGGTCTCGCACGCGCCTTTTTCCTTTGCGACGGCAATATTTTCCGTGATAATCCGCGCAGAAGGATTTGGGCGCGCACCATCGTGGATCAAAACGATATCGTCCTTTTCATGCGTTTCCATCAGTTTGGAAACGCCGATTTTCGAGGATTCACGGCGTGTGCTCCCTCCTGCGCAGATCCAGGAAATTTTTGGAATCTGATATTCGTTTATCATTTTTTTTGTAAAATCAATGCTGTCATTTGGGCAAATAACGCAAATTTCATCGATTTCGGGGTGTTTGGCAAATGCTTCCAGAGTATAAATCAGGATCGGTTTTTCTTTATATTCTATAAATTGCTTCGGCACTGGGGCGCCCATCCTGGTTCCCTTTCCGGCCGCAAGAATCAATGCAATGTTCATCTGAGGGCCCCTTTCTTTCATTATACAGTATTATACAACATTTCAAGATATTGTCATCTTCAAAATCATTTTTGTTTTTACTCACGGCCGGCAGGCAAAGTAAAAACCTTCAGAATATTGACTTCGGACATGTTTAGCCTTATTATTATAAAGATAAAATCAGTATTTTATAAATATATGAAAGGAAAAACAGAATATGGCCGTCATCAGAACAAGATTCGCTCCGAGCCCTACGGGCTTCATGCATATCGGAAATTTACGGACCGCTTTATATGAATATTTGATTGCACGCTCAAAGGGCGGGCAATTTATATTAAGAATCGAGGATACCGATCAGGGGCGGTATGTGGAGGGCGCCATGGATGCAGTCTTAGAAACGCTCCGAATGACCGGAATCACATACGACGAGGGGCCTGGCGTCGGCGGCGATTATGGCCCGTATATCCAAAGCGAACGCAAGGACATCTATCTGGAATATGCAAAGCAGCTCATCCAGCGCGGGGCGGCGTATTATTGCTTCTGCTCAAAGGAGCGCCTTGACGCTCTAAGGACAAGCGAGGGAGTCGCCTTTAATTACGATCGGCACTGCCTCGGCCTTTCGCAGGACGAGATTGAAAAGAATCTGGCGGAGGGCAAACCATACGTCATCCGGCAATTGGTCCCCAGAGAAGGGAAAACGACATTCAGCGACGTCGTTTACGGCGATATAACGGTAGATAACGATACGCTTGACGATCAGATTCTGATTAAATCCGACGGTCTGCCCACTTATAATTTCGCGAACGTGATCGACGACCACCTTATGAAAATAACCCATGTGGTCCGAGGCAACGAATACCTCTCCTCCACCCCGAAATATAATATTCTGTATCAGGCCTTCGGATGGGAAATCCCCGTATATATCCATTTGCCGAGCATCATGAAGGACGCGCACACCAAGCTTTCCAAGCGGAACGGGGACGCTTCCTTCCAGGATCTCATCCAGAAAGGGTATCTTCCCGAGGCAATTCTCAACTATATCGCGCTGCTCGGCTGGAGCCCGGGAGGAACCCGCGAATTCTTCACACTCAAAGAGCTCGAAGAGAATTTTACCATCGAAGGGCTCAACAAGTCGCCCTCGATTTTTGACATCGAGAAGCTTCGTTGGATGAATGCGGAATATATTCGGAACAGCACGCCTGAGCAGTTCCGGCAGCTTGCGCAGCCGTATGTAGAACAGGCGCTCGGCGAAAACGATCTCGATATCGGTAAAATCTGCGCGCTCATTCAGCAAAGAACTGAGGTTTTAACGGAAATCCCGGATAAAATCGCTTTTTTCAAGGAGCTGCCTGAATATGACACTGCAATCTACTGTCATAAAAAAATGAAAACCGATCAAACCAATTCGCTGGAGAATCTGCGGAAGGTCCTCCAATATTTTACGGACAATGAAAGCACGCTGCGCGCAGACTGGACGTCCGCCCGGCTTTATGAAGCGCTCTGCGCTCTGGCAGAACAAAACGGCGTGAAAAACAGTCAGATTCTCTGGCCCGTCAGAACGGCGCTCAGCGGAAAAGAAGTCAGTCCCGGAGGCGCCACGGAAATCGCGGAAATCCTGGGGTACGGCGAAACGATGCGCAGGCTTGCCGTCGGAATCAAAAAGCTCGAAACGGAAGGAACGGTAGAAAATGGAAGCCAGCAATAACTTTATACATGAAATCGTAGAAAACGACATCAAGGAAGGCGGCAGATACTACGGAAAAACCGTCTGTACGCGTTTCCCCCCGGAGCCGAACGGCTATCTGCACATCGGACATGCAAAGGCGATCTGCATCGATTTTGGAACGGCGGAAAAGTACGGCGGTTACTGCAACCTGCGCTTCGACGATACAAATCCGAGCAAGGAAGATACGGAGTACGTAGATGCAATCATGAACGACGTCCGCTGGCTTGGCTATACCTGGAAAAACGTTTTGTATGCCTCGGATTATTTTCCCCGTATGTACGAATGCGCCGAGAAGCTCATAAAAGACGGATTGGCCTACGTCTGCGATCTGAATGCGGACGAAATCCGAGATTATCGCGGCACGCTCACGGAGCCGGGAACCAACAGCCCGTACCGCGACCGCTCTCCGGAGGAAAATCTTGAATTGTTCCGGAGGATGCGAAGCGGCGAGTTTCCCGACGGGAGCAGGGTGCTCCGGGCCAAAATTGATATGGCGTCGCCCAACATGAATCTGCGCGATCCCGTCCTGTACCGGATCGTACACGCCCAGCATCATCATACCGGGGACGCCTGGTGCATCTATCCGATGTACGATTTCGCACATCCGCTGGAGGATGCGTTTGAAGGCGTCACGCATTCGCTGTGCGACCTCGGATTTAAGGACCACCGGCCGCTTTATGATTGGGTGGTGGAAAAATGCGGACCGTTTGATCCGGCTCCGTGTCAGAATGAGTTTGCACGCCTGAATCTTACGTATACGATCATGAGCAAGCGCTATCTGCGCAAAATGGTAGAAACCGGCATCGTAAACGGATGGGATGATCCGCGGATGCCGACGCTCTGCGGTCTCAGAAGAAGAGGCTATACCCCGGCCTCTATCCGGAATTTTATCGATATGGTCGGCGTATCCACAAGCTACAGCGTCGCAGATTACGGGCTGCTTGAATATTGTATCCGCGAGGATCTGAACCGGATCGCGCCGCGCGGCATGGCCGTCCTGGATCCCATTAAGCTTGTTATTGATAATTATGACGAGACGACGATCGAGGAGTTCGATGCCGAGGTCAATCCGGAAAACCCGGATATGGGCATGAGAAAGGTCGCTTTTTCTAAAGAGCTTTATATCGAGCGGTCCGATTTTATGATTGAACCCGTCAAGGGCTACTTCCGCCTCTTTCCCGGCAACGAGGTTCGCCTGAAATACGCTTATTACGTCAGGGCGGTTTCCTACGAAACGGACGAAAACGGGAATGTCACAGTCGTACACTGCACTTACGATCCGGCCTCGAGAGGCGGCTGGCTGCCCGATCGCAAAGTCAAGGGAACGATCCACTGGGTTTCCACGCATGACGCGGTACCGGCGGAAGTGCGCCTGTACGACCAGCTCTTCCTGGATCCCGATCCGTCGGACGATTCGGACGGAAGGGATTTTACGGAAAAGCTGAATCCCGATTCGCTGCGCGTCTGTAAAAACGCCGTCGTCGAGCCGTATCTGGCAAACTGTGAGAAAAACGCGCATTTTCAGTTCCTGCGAAGCGGGTTCTTCAGCAGCGATGATGAGCATACAAAAGAAAGGCCCGTTTTCAACAGGACCGTTTCTCTGAAGGACAGCTGGAAAAAGCAGGCTGTCAAGGCATAAAGGTTATTTTAGGAAGAGAGCTTGGAGGTCCGCCATATTTCCGGCGGTATATTCGGCCTCCGAAGCCGCTGCGCCGGGATTTCCGTCCGTAAAAAGACACGTATGGATCCCGGCGTTTTTTCCGCTTAAAATATCGATTTCCCGATCTCCGATCATAATCGTTTCCGCCGGATCGAGTCGGAATTGCGCAAGCAGATACAGGATTGCATCCGGGGCCGGCTTCTGTGGAAAGCCGTTTTCTCTTGTGACAAAGCCCGCAAAGTATTTGTAAAGATCGAATTTTATAAGATATTTTATGGAGACGTCGTCTCTGTGGGTGTAAAGGAAATTGCTGCCTCCCCTGGCAAGGATCTCCGATAATACCGTTTCCGTCCCCTCGTACGGACGTGCAAGCGGGGGCGTATCAAGCTCGGCCTCTCTGCGGAAAAATTCGGCCCATTCCGCCTCGTCCGCGCCGCAGAATGCCCGCGCTTTTCCCATATGCTCCCGACACACGGCGTACAGCGCGCCATAATCGTACCGTCTGCCTTGTTCGGCCATGTACCTATGAAGCAGCGTTACGGTATGCGTATATGTATCGAATAATGTCCCGTCGAAATCCCAAATAAAATTTTTCATGCGTTTATTTTAGCAGAACGAAAAGATTTTGCAAAGCAGTATTGCGGCAAAGGGCGCGCCGCGTTAAAATATTAAGGAAAAATACAGAAAGGATGCACTGAACATGGGAATTGTAATCAGAAGAGCGGAACAGGAAGATCAGTCCGAGCTGCAGCGGCTTCTCAAATACATCGCCGCTTTGCATCACGCCGGGCGACCGGATATTTTCCGGTCCGGCAGCAGCAAATACGATGCGGCACAGCTGGCCGAGATTCTGCAGGATGAAGGGAAGCCGGTATTCGTTGCCGCCGACGAGACGCGGCACGTCTTTGGATACGCGTTCTGCATCGTGCGCGAATCCGGCGGAGACGCGCTGCTAAACAGCCGCAAAATCCTCTACGTCGACGATCTCTGCGTGGAAGAGCAGAGCCGCGGCCGGGGACTTGGCAGGGCGCTGCTGGAAGAAGTGAAAAAGCACGCCTTGTCCATTGGAGCCCAGAGCGTCGAGCTAAACGTATGGAATTTTAATCAATCCGCCGTCTCATTTTATGAGCATCTTGGATTTTCGGTGCAAAAAAGCATTCTTGAGCTGCCGCTGAATCCCTCGCTCTAAAATTTTTCCGTTCTATTCCCTTCCATATACTTCAATTTCAAAGATACTGGCAAAGCCCTGCTTTCCGATCTGCACTCTGATATAGCGGGCTTTTTCGCCCTCTGGAAAGACCGTATGCTCCAGCGAGGAGGTGTCTGTGACGCGTTCCGCCGTGTTCCAGCCGCCGTCTTCTCCGGCGAGCTCAATCGTATAAGAAGAACCGATTGATTCCCAGACGATCCGGATTTCATCGATCCGGTATTCCTGTTCCAGATCGATCTGCAGCCAGTGCCGCGGCGATGCGGAATCCGCGAAGCCGCTCCAGCGGCTGACATAGTCTCCATCTACGGCATACTCCGGGATATAAATACCTTCCGATACATCGGCCGAAGCCGATTTGTTCAGCGCAAGATTTTCCCTTCCGTACGTATCCGGAAGGCCGCCCGCCTGTGTCAGCACCGCTCTTTCCTTGGTGGGCGCGCAGCGGTTTTCCACGTCCTGAACCACACGCCGTTCCGCAATCCGGAATTGTAATTCGCCGCGGAGATCGCAGACGGAGGCCGCCGTATACAAACGATACTCGCCTTCCTCGAGAATCCAGTCGGAAACAGTCTCCAAATAGGTGCGCAGGGCATAGTCATCGATCCTTAGGGTAAGCGTTTCCGATTCGCCGGGGCGGAGCAGCTTCGTTTTGCCGAAGGCGGCAAGCGCAAGCGCCGGCTGTTCCTGACTCGTACCCGGCTTCTTTACATAAACTTGCACGATCTCTTTGCCGCGGTATGCGCCCGTGTTTTCGACCGTGACCGTAACCGCAAGGCTGCCGTCCTCCGCGCTGCCGGAAAGAGACGGCTCCGAATAAGCAAAATCCGTATAGGAAAGACCGTGTCCAAACGAATAGGCCGCGTCGATTCCGAAGGTTTCATAGAAACGGTAGCCTACGTAAAGATCCTCATAGTATATGACCTCTTCGCTGTTTCCCGGAAAATTCCGGTAAGAAGGAGCATCGGAATAGGAAAGCGGAAATGTCGCGGTCAGCTTCCCGCTGGGATTTACGGCGCCGGAGATCACATCGGCGACGGCATGCCCCATTTCCTGTCCGCCAAGTCCCGCGTATAAAATTGCGTCCACAGAGTCGCGCCAGGAGGCGACTTCGATCGGATTTCCGGCATTGATTACGACGATTACCTTCTTGCCGGCCTCGTGGAATGCCTCCGATACGACGCGGATCAGATCGGCTTCGCGCTGATTCAGGCAGAAGTCGCCTTCTCCGGCGCGATGATCCTTCCCCTCCCTGGTGGATCGGGTAATCACGATCACTGCGCAGTCCGAGCGCTCGGAGGCGGCCATCGCGGTCCCGGAAGAAATCACCAGCTCCTGCGTGTCCTCCTTCGGATTCTCGTCCCGATCGATTCCGATTGCATTGTCGCCGCAGTAGGCGTAAAGCGAGCGGATTTCGTCGTTCAGAGTAAACGCGGCCGAGGCCTCCAGTCCTTCAGCAATCGACACGGTATCCGGCGGATTAATAACGCCCGCTCCGAACCCGCCGGTCCGCGTATGGATCTGTCCGTTTCCGAACAAGGCGATTTCTCCTTTTTCAAAAGGAAGCGCGCCTTCGTTTTTCAGCAGCACGATGCCCTCCGAGGCCGCCTCCCTGGCAATTTGCGCGCCGCTTTCCAGATCGGGCTTCCCGTTTGCGTCGGGGATGTTCCCGTTTCCCTCCAGCCGGCGCATCGTATTGGAGCGAGCCACCACGTTTAATATATTTTCGCAGCAGAGGTCGATCAGAGCGGTATCCAGCCTGCCGCGTTCCAGTGCGGACGCAATTTGTCTGCAGTCCGCGTCTTTTCCGGGCATGGAAAGGTCGTTCTGCGCCAGCAGCAGATCCGTTTTTCCTCCGGACGCGTCCCAGTCGGTCATGACCATTCCGTGGAAGCCCCATTCGTTTCGTAAAATTCCTGTATTAAGATCCTCTCTGACGCTCGTATATTTCCCGTTCAGTTTATTATAGGAGGTCATGACCGTCCACGGCGCGGCCTCCCTCACGATTCTTTCAAAGCCGCTCAGATAAAGCTCCCGGAGCGCCCGTTCGGTGAGCTCGGCGCTGACCGTTCCCCTGGCCGATTCCTGATTATTCGCCGCAAAATGCTTTACGGCTGCGCCGACGTTCTCGGATTGAAGCCCCCGCACATATGCCGCACCGATCCGGCCCGTCAGCAAAGGATCCTCCGAGAAGTATTCAAAATTCCTGCCCCCCAGCACGTCGCGCTGCAGATTCGCTCCGGGAGCCAGCAGTACGTCGATCCCGAACGCCGCGGCGTCTCTCCCCATCGAGGCCGCCACCTTCTCGACAAGCTCTGTATTCCAGCTGTTTGCAAGCACGGTTCCTGACGGATATCCCGTGCTCTGACTCGAAATCCGGACTCCGGCGGCACCGTCGGCAAAATAGATGCTCGGGATACCCAGGCGGGGAATCGCAGCCGTTGCGCCGGCCGCGCCGGCAAGCGTTGTGCCTCCGATTTCCTCCGAATGCTCCGTTAAAATATTATAGCCCGTTACCAGCCGCGCCTTTTCTTCATTCGTCATCTGATCTACGACGCATTTGACGCTGTCGCGGCTTAGCTGAACGACGAAATCCTTTACCGTCATAGAAATCGATTCTTTTACTCCCTGTTCGGCGTCCGCAAATTCCAGCGTAACCAAAAAGGATCCGTCCGAATCCGACGGATACGGCTCCGTTTCCAGCGCGATTCTCGTCTCGGGCTGGTCCGCTTCCGCCGTACTGTAGGCGCGCCGGCCGGAAACGACCGTGTCGCCGGAGCGCGCGGAAAGCAGCAGTTCACCGGAGAGCTCTCCGCCGTGAAGGGCGCGCAGAAATTCATTTCGAACCCCAAATTCCATATATATGGTAGTATCGGCCCGCAGGACATACGCCGTAAGTCCCTTTTCCCGTTCCGGCTCGGCTTCCTCCCCGCCGCTTCTTCTGCACACCGCCGCGCAGATCAGCACGGCGGCCAGCAGGATAAAAACGGCAGTCCGCTTCTGTCGATAAATATGGCGATGCTTGGTCATTCCGGCACAGCCTCCCTTTCCAGAAAAGTCGTTTCCACACAGAGCGATTTCAGGTTGAGCATTCAAGTGTTGTTATTATATCACAAAAAGCGCGCATCATCTATTTCGATTTTGCCGGCTGCCTCCAGGAAGCAAAGCAGAAATCAGGACATATTTTACAAATAAAATCAGCATTTTATTAAACTTTTATGATATACTAGGGGCAACGAATTTATCTGTCGGAGGCTGATTGCAATGGACGAATATGGAAAAATAAGAATTGAGGGCTATATTGGCCGCCTGATTGAAAATTGTATTGGAAACGGGGTTATGGCCACAGATTATCAGCCGTTTATAAAAGCCTTTCAGGAAAAACTGGATTCCGAAGGATTGTTCTGCGGAGAATTCTGGGGCAAATGGTTCACATCCGCCGCGATGGCATACGAGTACAACCCGAGGCCGGAATATTTAAAAAAACTGGAAGATGCCGTCGAAGGCCTGCTGGCCGCGCAGGAGGAAGACGGAAGAATCAGTGCAAGCAAAGAGGATTTTACTCCTTGGGATATTTGGGGGCGAAAATATGCATTGCTTGGCCTGCTGGCCTATTATGATCTGACAAGAAGCGGGCGTGTCCTTGAAGCGGCAAAAAGAATGGCGGATCAGCTGATTTCCAAAACGACCGGAGACGGCGGACGCAGAATTTCCGATACCGGGCTTGAGGCGCTGCGCGGATTATCCTCCTGCTCCGTTCTGCAGCCATTCGTGCTGCTTTACGAGCGGACCGAGAAAGAGCGCTATCTTTCCTATGCGGAAAACCTGGTCGCGTCCTGGAGTCTTCCATCCGCGTACAGCCCGGAAGGGCTCCGGCTGCTGGAGCAGGCCGTACCCGGCTGTATTCCGGCTGAAATCGCAGCCCCGAAGGGCTACGAGATCATGTCCTGTTACGCGGGCGTTCTGGACCTTTACCGCGTTACGGGCAAAAAACAGTATCTCGATGCGGTAACGGCTTACATGGAAGCCGTAGTCGAGCGGGAAATTATGATCACGGGTTCCGGCTCAAGCGGCGAATTATGGTGTGAAGGCAGGCTGCGGCAGACGCAGGTGCTCGAATCACCGATGGAAACGTGTGTGACCGCTACGTATATGATGCTGTGCAGAAAGCTGCTTGAAGTCACGCACGACGTAAAATGGGCGGAACGTCTGGAGGTCAGCCTGTTCAATGCGCTGGCAGGTGCAATGAAGCCGGACGGAAGCTGGTGGGCGTATTTTTCTCCGCTTCAGGGACGCCGCGTATTGAGCCAGGTTCAAATTGAAGGAATGAATACAAGCTGCTGCGTCGCCAACGGGCCAAGGGCGCTGCTGGAGGTTCCCAAATGGAGCGTGACCTCCCTTCCCGATGGCATAGCGGTAAACCTGTACCAGGAGGGCCGTTATCGAACGGAATTCAACGGTCTGCCGTTTGTGTTCCGCCAAGAGACAGACTATCCTTCAGGAAGCACCGTTCGCTTGTATTTAGAGCAGGTTCCGGGGGAAGAAATGACGCTTTCTCTTCGAATCCCCGCCTGGGCGGAACACACAGAGGTCCGGATCGGCAGCGAAATGTTTTACCCCGCCGCCGGGACGTACTGTGAAATGCGCGGAAGATGGCGGAAATATACAGAGATCCAGATCGACTTCCATACGGAGCTGCGGATCGTCACGGCTCCGGGATCGACAAATGAAAAAGCGCTGATGTGGGGGTCGCTCGTTCTGGCGATGGATCGGAGGGATGTGGAAGAGGCTCCAAAATCTCTCTGGCTGATGAACGACGCAATGAAGCCGATCCATGACAAGCAGATGGATCTCGATTATTATCCCGTGCAGTCCATCGCGCAGGAATCTGCGCGTCCGATTGCAGAACGCGTCGAAAACAAGGATGCGCTGGTCGCCTTCCGGGTAAAATTTCTGCGGCGTCCCATTCACTTTTTCCATCATGAAACAGAGGAGCTTCTGTTCCGGGACTATGCGTCATGCGGAAATGATTTTACGGAGGAAAGCGCCATCCGCACCTGGTTTTCCGTGCCGATGTACTGCAACGAAATTTTCCCGAAGGATAGCGAGCACGTCATCCGCGGAACGGTGGAGGAAGACTCCTCTCTTGACAAAAAGGACAAATTGTAATAAAGTAATAGACGGTCCGAACCGGAAACGGACGGGGCCAGTTAAAATTTCACATTGATTTTTTGTGAGTGAACAGCGTTCACGAAGGGGTGCACCACCGCGGGTGTATTTTTTCGGGAACGCTTTTTTCTTTGCAGAAGGAGGAAGCATGGTAAAAATCAACGGAAAAGACGTGGAATGGAAGGAGGGCGCCACTGCGGAGCAGTATCTTCTGGAAAACGGTTATCAAATCGAGCGGATCGCCCTCGAGCGAAACGGAAAAATCCTTCCCAAGTCCGAATATGGGCATACCGTATTTGCGGAGGGCGACGTGATTGAAATCGTAAGCTTTGTAGGAGGCGGCTGAAGCGTGGAAGAATACATTACCAGAGAGGAACTCCGGGCGGCGCTTGCCGCGCGGCATTCCCGGCCGCTTCAGGACAAACTGGACGGCGCTCATGTCGCCGTGGCGGGGCTCGGCGGCCTTGGTTCTCATGTGGCTGTTTTTTTGGCGCGGGCCGGCGTAGGGCATCTGCATCTGGTCGATTTCGACCGTGTGGAGCTTACAAATTTAAATCGGCAGAATTATCTGCTCCGTCACGTCGGAATGTACAAGACGGACGCGCTGCTGGAGCAGCTCAAGGAAATCAATCCGTATCTGGACTTCCGGACGGACTGCGTCAAGGTGACGGAGCGCAATCTTTCCGAATTGTTCGCGGAAGACGACATCGTGTGCGAGGCCTTTGACCGGCCGGAGGCAAAGGCGATGCTGGTCTGCGGTGTCCGGGAGCATTTTCCGGAAAAATACCTGATCGCGGCGTCCGGGATGGCCGGCTACGGCGGCAGTAATCTGATTCAGACGCGGCAGATCGGACCGTATTTTTACCTGTGTGGCGACGAGGTTTCCGAAGCCTCAGAGGGCAAAGGGCTGATGGCGCCTAAGGTGGCGGTCTGCGCTGGGCACGAGGCCGATCTGGTTCTCCGTCTGATCGCGGAAGAATTGTCTAAGGAAAAATAAACAGAAAAGAGGAAAAACGATATGACAAAAGCACAAAACGACGAATGGACGCTGGGAGGGCATTCCTTCACCTCCCGCTTTATACTGGGCTCCGGAAAATACTCGATGGATCTGATCGAAGCTGCCGTTGCATGCGCCGGAGCGCAGATCATAACGCTGGCGCTGCGGCGCGTTTCCGAGGGCGGCAAAACGAATATTCTGGATTATATTCCAAAGGGAATCACCCTGCTCCCGAATACGTCGGGAGCCAGGAATGCGGAAGAAGCCGTTCGGATCGCACGTCTTGCCCGGGAGGCCGGCTGCGGCGATTTTGTAAAAATAGAAGTTATCCGCGATTCCAAATATCTTCTGCCGGATAATCATGAAACGATCCGCGCTACGGAAATCCTTGCAAAAGAGGGATTTATCGTGATGCCGTACATGTATCCTGACTTAACTGCCGCCAGAGACCTTGCCGCTGCCGGCGCGGCGTGCGTCATGCCGCTTGCCGCACCGATCGGGACAAACAAAGGGCTTTGTACGAAAGAATTTATCCGGATTCTGATCGAAGAAATCGATCTGCCCGTAATCGTGGATGCCGGCATCGGAAGGCCCTCGCAGGCCTGCGAAGCGATGGAAATGGGCTGTACGGCAGTTATGGCAAATACGGCCATTGCGACTGCCGGTGAAATTCCGGAGATGGCGGAGGCGTTCCGTCTGGCGATCGAGGCCGGCCGGAAGGCATATCTGGCCCGTCCCGGCAGAATTCTGGAACGGGAAGCAAGCGCCTCTTCCCCGCTCACGGGCTTTCTCCGCGATTAAAAAAGAAGGAGCTGGAATAGATGTCGCTTATTAAGGAAACTATTTTCGACGGCGGAATTCTCACGGATTCCCATAGGAAAAGAACGGATCACATGGCGTATCTTCCGGATATGGAGATTCTCGATTCCACGGTCGGAGCGGAAGTCTTGGCTCGGACCAGTCAGTACGATCCCTCTCGTGTTACGGAGGGGGACGTGCGCCGCGCCCTCTCCAAAAAGAACCGCGATCCGGAGGATTTCGGCGCGCTGCTTTCGCCTGCGGCGCTGCCGCTTCTGGAAGAAATTGCGCAGGAGGCGATGCGCGAGACGCGGGAGCATTTCGGCAGTTCCATTTCGATGTTCACACCCGTCTATATCGCGAATTACTGTGAAAATTACTGTATTTACTGCGGATTCAATACGCACAACAAAATACGGCGCGCACAGCTCGATTTTCAGCAGATCGAAACGGAGCTGGCCGCGATTCATGAGACAGGCCTGGAGGAGGTGCTGATCCTCACCGGAGAAAGCAGGCAGAAATCCACGGTGGAGTATATCGGAGAAGCCTGCAGGATCGCAGGAAAATATTTTAAAGTGATCGGGCTGGAGGTCTACCCCATGAATTCCGATGAGTACGCATATCTCCATGCATGCGGCGCCGATTATGTAACAGTATTTCAGGAAACATACAACCCCGATAAATACGAAACGCTCCACCTGGCCGGACACAAGCGCGTTTTCCCCTACCGGCTGAACGCGCAGGAACGGGCCCTGCGCGGCGGGATGCGCGGCGTGGGCTTCGGCGCTCTGCTGGGATTGGACGATTATCGAAAAGACGCTTTTGCGGCGGGCTGCCATGCCTGGCTGCTCCAGAGAAAATACCCGCATGCGGAAATTTCGTTTTCCTGTCCGCGGCTGCGTCCGATTCTCAATAACGATAAAATCGGTCCGACGGATGTCGGCGAGCGTCAGCTGCTCCAGGTGGTATGCGCCTACCGCCTGCTGATGCCATACGCGGGCATCACCATTTCAACAAGGGAATGTGCCCGTGTGCGGAACAACCTGGTCAAAATCGCAGCGACAAAAATTTCGGCAGGCGTCAGCACCGGGATCGGCGGACATTCCGATGCGGTGGAAGAAAAGGGAGACTGTCAGTTTGAAATTTCCGACGGCCGCAGTGTGGAAGAGGTATTTCAAGCGCTGAAGCAAGAGGGGCTTCAGCCGGTAATGAGCGATTATGTCCGTGTCTGACAAGCTGTTCCGCCACATGATTGCAGTCACAAACCGCCGGTTATGCCAAAGGCCGTTTTTGGAGCAGCTCGAGCGCGTCTGCTCTGTGAAACCGGCAGGAGTGATTCTGAGAGAAAAAGACCTGACGGAGGCGCAATATCAGGCGCTGGCGGAAGAGGTTCTGGCGCTTTGCCGGCGGTATGGCGTGCCCTGTATCCTGCACGGATTTCCCGAGGCGGCGCGACGGCTCGGGGTTCAGAGCGTGCAGCTGCCGCTTTGGCAGCTAGAAGCGGCCGGTGGGAAGCCGGGGCTCATCGGATTCAGGCAGATCGGCGCATCCGTTCATTCCGTACAGGATGCGCTTCGCGCGGAGGCACTGGGCGCCGATTCCGTAACGGCCGGCCACATATATGAAACAAGCTGCAAGGAGGGCCTTCCGCCAAGAGGAACGGAGTTTCTGCGGGCAGTGTGCTCCGCGGTCCGGATTCCCGTTTACGCGATCGGCGGCATCCGTCTGGAAGAAAATCAGATCAGAGCGGTGCTCGGCTGCGGCGCGGCAGGAGTCTGCATCATGTCGGGGATGATGACGCTGTAAAAGCCGCCCCCTGCCTGCGGCAAAGGGCGGCGCATAATAAAGTGTTGTAGTAGTAATACGGGAACGTCTCAGTCTTCCCCGATTTCCTCGTCCTGGAGCGCATCGTATCCGCGCTCTCCGGTACGGATCTTAACGACGTCCTCCACGTCATAGAGAAAGATCTTTCCGTCTCCGACATTGCCTGTATAAAGCGTATCCTGAACGGTCTTGATCAACGTTTCGACCGGGATTTTGCAGACAACAATGTCAAGCTTTATCTTAGGCAGCAGCCGTGAGGAAACGGGATTTCCTCTGAAGTAAACGGTGTGCCCTTTTTGTATTCCATAGCCCAGGACATTTGTGACCGTAATTCCGGTGATGCCCAGTTTATCAAGCGCTTCCTGGAGCTGCGAAAATTTGCTTTGGTTGGTAAGAATCGTTACCTTCGTCATTTTTGCGCCCTTCGTCTCGTGGTGCTCCACGGGAACCGCTTTTTCTACGCTGACCGCAGGCTTTGCTTCAATCTGCGGCGCGGCGGAAGTCTTGTCGTATTCGATCGCTTCGGTCACGAGTGCGAAATCCGGATACGCGACGTTGCCATGCTCTCCGATATCCAGGCCTTGGATTTCCTCTTCCCTGGAAACGCGGATGCCGATCGTCTTTTTCAGAACCAGCCATACAAGGCCGGAGGACACAAAGGTAAAGGCGCCGATTGCGACGATGCCAAGGAGCTGGACACCCAGTACCCGGAAGCCGCCTCCGTACAGCAGACCATTGGTGGTAGAGAGAGAGGTTACACCCTCCTGTGCAAAAAGGCCGACGCAGATCGTGCCGAATATGCCGCACCCCAAATGGACGGAGGTAGCCCCTACCGGATCGTCAATCTTCATTTTGTCAAAGAACCCGACCGCAAAAACAACAAGGATGCCCGACAGAGCGCCGATAAGCAGAGAAACCTCGATCGATACGTAAGCACAGCCTCCCGTAACACCCACAAGCCCGGCAAGACAGCCGTTGATCGTCATGCCCAGATCCGGCTTTTTCAGTACGATCCAGGAGGTAGCGGTTGCAGTGATGACTGCTGCGATCGCGGAGGTGTTGGTTGTCATAAGGATGTGGAATACGTCCGACGGATTCTGAAAGCTCATCGTGGAGCCGGGGTTGAATCCGAACCAGCCCAGCCAAAGAACGAAGAGTCCGATGACCGCCAAAGACATGCTGTGTCCGGGGATTGCTTTCGGCTTCCCGTCCTTACCGTATTTCCCGATCCGGGGGCCAAGCAGCATAGCGCCCGCCAGCGCCGCCCATCCGCCGACGGAGTGAACGACCGAGTCGCCTGCAAAATCCATGAAGCCGAGATCTGCGAGCCAGCCGCCGCCCCATACCCAGTGGCCGACTATCGGATAGATGACAAGCGTCAAAACAAATGAAAAGATAATAAACGTTACGTATTTTACACGCTCAGCCACGGCGCCCGACACGATCGTAGCCGCCGTGCCGCAGAACACAAGCTGGAAGAAAAATTTTCCCCAAAAAGGTACGGAGGAAGTCAGGGTGTCATTGTAGGCCGAAAGGTCCTGCCCGCCGAGGATAAAAAGATTCTCGGTTCCGATAAAAGGGTTGTCGCCTCCAAACATAATCCCCCAGCCCAAGAGCAGAAAGCCCAGGGATGAGACTGCAAATACAATAAAGTTTTTCGACAGGATATTAACCGTGTTTTTCGATCTGGCAAACCCGGCCTCTACGCTGGCAAAGCCCAGATTCATGAAGAAAACCAGAATCGCTGCGAGAAAGACCCACAGGGTGTCGATCAATGAATATTCCGCCATAAAATAATCCCTCTTTCCTTAATAAAATAAAAAAAGAACAAAGACGTTCGTCTCGAACGTCTTTGTTCTAACGGTTAGATTGTATCGCTACCGTGTTTTATTGTCAATACTTTTGTAAAAATTTTTTTGTTCCGGGCGGCGGGGTTATTCTATTCTTTTCATGGCGCCGTGGCCGGGGCCCGCGCTCCCTGGCTTGCGGCCGCTGTTCTCGTCACGGCGGAAAGATCCTTTACGAAAAGTTTTGTCGCTAGGCATTCCGGACAAGGTGTAAAAACTCTACGGCCCAGTAAGTAAGGTCGCATAATAATGCCTTTTTGTCTTTATAGTCGGCTTCCAGCCTGACATCAGCATATGCCGTCGGGTATGAAATGTACAGCGGCGAATACCGTTTGTTATGCGGCTGGTCCAAATGCATCCTAAGAATGCCGTCCTTTTCAATTGCTTCTTTCACATTCGCTGCTGATTCGCGGATGACATCTACGCTCTCCCCAACGCCCATCATGGCGATTTCAGTCAGCAGACGGCGATAGGCGATCGTGTCGATCAGATCCGCGCGGAAGGCTCTGATCGGACGAATCATCGCAAAGCCGGGAGCTACATATTTGCCTTTGATCCGAATTGCTATATTGTTATCTGGCTTCATGATGGCGTTGATGTGATTCAAGGCACGTCCAAGCAGCTTGATGTTCTCCTCGGTACGCCAGCTTTGCGTATACGCGAGCATTGTGACCGTATAGATGTCCGGAAAATACTCATCGCTTTCTATATAGGGATAATTATACTTGCGTTTGGCATTCGGATTGAACTTGGTAAGATCATCAAGCGAAGAAATGCCATTTGCACGCTGAAAGCCCTTGAGGGAAATCTGCTGGAACTGCTTCAAATCTTCATAATCATCTCCGAAGCCAAGCATGGCCTGCATCGTATAGATAAGTGCCATCAGGCTGTTGCCGTTGTTCAAGCCCTCAAACCGATTTTCATATCGGGAAATTTCCGGAGGTATATAGGAGAACTCCTTTTTCAGCGTCTCTTCCTCCCGCATGGCGGAAAGAAAGCCGTGAACAAACGGATGCGTCTTGGGAATCCGATAATACGAAAGCAGCCTTGCCGCGCACTCTCCATCCTGAAGGGGCGTTTCGTGAAGAACAGTTCCACGCCAGTTGTCCCAGCTATGCATCCCGCGCCCTATGTAGCCATTCGGTTTGACATAAGTCGCAAGAAGTTTAAACAGGGGCAATTTATAGATTTGCTCAAGCAGCTTTTCTTCTTCACCTTCTGATAAATCCTTGAGTATTTCCTTGCGAAGTCTATACTGAATGACCGATCCAGCATTTTCTAATAGAAAATCTATTGATTTACTGCATTCGCTGTTCATCGCATTCTCTCCGGCAGAACGGAGAATCCTTTCTTTTTTTATTATTATAACAGATAGAATGTAATTCTTTCAATTCATTTGTTCATCTGAAATTGTTGTTTCTGTTGTTAAGCATCGATCAGTCAAGCGCCTGCGCGCCCCTCTTTTCAATATAAAGGAATCGCTATTCATAATACGCATTGTATCAAAATAGCGATTCTTATTTGTAAAGAGGCGGCAAAAGAGCTATCGGACTGTGGCGTTTTTCAAGGGCCGATTAAAATGCGACACATTTTCATGAGAGCACACTTACAAACAAAGCCTACGTAAATGTCGGCGAGAGCGACCAAATGGTTTCTCTCGGCAATGTTCATTTACGGATTGATATATTTCCCTTCGACATAGAACACGCCATCCGTCAAAGGTTTTTCGGCGTTTGGCTTACGCAGGACACCGCGGCGGATCAGCTCGTCGGTAACATATCCGATAATCTGATACAGATAACAGCTTACCCACTGATTGATCTGATCGTGCAAATGCTTGGGTACAAAGTTTTCAAAGTTTTTACGCACCGTTACAATCCATTCCGCAAGGAGATCGTCCGTTTTTTCATCATTCATGTCAAACAATGAAGCAAATTTTCCGAACTGTTCCGCTGTAAAGTACGGAAAGTTAAAACGATAATCATTCCCGGATTTTACAACAAGATTCGAGGCAATCAAATATGAAATATCCTCATCGGATAAAGGATTATCGGGCAGAGTTCCCTTTGAAGAAGCTTCAATTATCCCATTTCGGCTCAGCCATCGTATCCCTCTGTTACTGTAAATATTTTGGTCGAAATATTTAGCAATCCAAAAATAATATGCATGGGAGATTTTCTTGCTGTTATCTTCATCATATATGGCAGCATTACATCCCGTATTGTATTCTGCAGCCCATTCTCTTTCATCTGCTGTTTCTTCAACAATAAACCACCCGTGGCCGCCATCCTGTCTCGGAGGATATGGACCATTTTCAAGCTTCACACGGTTATTTTTTATATCACGGATTTTCTGTCTGAGCAGATATGGAACGATAATATAGCCAAGCCTATCTATGCCAAAATCGTTGCCATAGAATTTGATCTCCCTGACTTTATCTACCGCGTTGGTTAAAAGCGTTTCCATTTGATCCGCAATCCTACTGACTGCCGATGCAGAAACCGCTTCGGTCTTTTTTCTGTCTTTCAAGCGGAAGATAATAAAGTTTGTAACGTATTTGTTCCCGACTTTACAAATCGCATCTCCGTATTCAAGACGAGGCAGTTCATCCTCAACATACATTGTGGGAATACCGGTGCTGATACTGATTTCTTCTACGGTCAGTGGTTTTTCATAAGACGCAAGGCAGATGGCACGGGCAATCTGCGTGTGAAGATATGCGTCCGGATCCATGTTGCCGTTACAGACAGTAGTATTCCAATTGATTCTCTGATATACCTTATCCATTTTGTCTTCTCCTATCCTATCTCTGATTTTTTGACGTCCTATGCGCAAGCGCCATTTGATTGTTGTTTCGGGGAGTGAATATTTTTTTGCAAGACTTTTGACGGATAATTCTCCTATATAATAGTTCACAAAAATATCCTTGTACTCGGAGGACAACGTATGCAAATACCGAAATACAGTTTCATATTGCTCTTCCGTGCTAACTTCATCGACATCGGAATAATTTGCAACGTCGAATAGTTCATCTTCACATGACAGTATGATCTGATTCTTATTCTGATTGTCAATAAACCGTGCGTATCGGTTACGAGCAATTCGCCATACCCAAGCATCCAGTGATTCAATTTGATATTGGTTTATTCCTGCAAGAATGTGGCAAATGATCTCGCTTGCAAGATCCTCGGCGTCGTATCGATTTGATAGTCGTTTATAACAGAAACGAAATATCGGTTCTATATACGGTATGATTTCGTTTTCGTCCAAGCTTTTCTCCTCCTTTCCGTTGAGGCGAAATCATAATTACACCCTTATAGTGCGAAAAAATCAGTTTGGATAGGTGGTTTTATAAAATTAAATCATAAAATTATGAATTATTCTATTCTTTCGTCAGTTCGAACCAAGACAAAAAGCATTGCATCTATGGATTTGCATAACAGCCGCATTTTCGATTCTTTAAAAACCGCTCGCAAATTCAAGTCCAGACATAATTTAGATAATGTATATTTTGCATTTCGATGGTTTAAATCGGGATATCGGCTTGAAAATAGCGCCAGGGCGCAGAAATGCATCTGCAAAATTGGGGAAAATTTCAAAGTAGAAAAAACGGAGAAATCTCTCGAAATCTCCGTTTTTTCATGCCTGCATCTTTTTCAGGCACTCAACTTGTGATGTGTGTACGATTTAAACACGATAATTTTGCAGAGGACAGACCAACCTATCTTCCGGGGCACAACGCTATGCGTGTAAACGAAGCCATGTAGATTTTAATTTTCTTTTGGCCTTGTTACGATCAACGCCTTTACTCTCTCACAAAGTTTTTCAAAATCCGGATGATTACGAATACGGTCAAAAGATTTTCCGTTGAGAACATCATAATACCTGCTGGGGAATATGCAATAACAACTATTCATACCGTTCATATAAGTAGTCAACGAGATCATTCGTTCTTCCGGGCTGTCGGGATTATTATCACGGTTCATCCAATCTTCTTTTGCCCGCCATTCCATTCCGTCAAGAAACCGGTTTGATGTCGGCAGCAGAACTTCATCCGTGATCATCATCGTCTCCTCTAACAATTTGACTACAGCCTCTATTTGCGAAAGCGCCTCTTCAGGATTACCCGAAGAGATTGAACGTACTGCAGATTTAATTCCGAGTTCAATGCGATCCTCTATCCACATATCTGGACGATTATCCACAGCATCGCAGCGAATTAGGGAGAGTATCGTTTCCATAAATTTATCTGCCGCCGCTTTGAGCTCATTATTTTCACCCCATTGCAGCAGGTAGCGAGGACAAAGCAATGTGTTAAAGGCTTGATATAATTGATATCTGCGTTCCGGCTCAAACCGTTCTGCATCGCCGCGCCGCCAATATCGATTAAATAATAATGCACGCGCGGAACAATCAAAGGATGTCGTGTATTTGCTCAAAAAATCCTCTAAATGATCTTCATCCTCAACTTCTGCCATTGTTTCGATTGTATGCGCATACATAGGATGGCGTTCAAGATAGGCTTCTGCCAGCAAGCGCACCTCGGGAAGTATTTGGGGATCGCGAAAGGCCCGGTCGTTTCCCTCACACCACGGACGCCATGCAGAGTCGCTGTCAAGATAATTTCTTCGTATATCACGAAGAAGACTTACGATCTTGTCTGCATCATAATCACGTTTTATACACTCGCGGCGAAGCTCGTCAAACGTCTCAGTTGCACGTTTTTCTTTTTCGATCTGAGGCATTCCAAGGAGCTTGTCGACAGTAACGGCAAGCACCTCGGCAATGGCAGGAATCAATTCAAGATCGGGATAGGTTGTTCCGTTTTCCCAGCGGCTGATCGATTGATATGTTACACCCAAACGGTCAGCAAGCGCCTCCTGTGTCAGATCGTTTTTTTTTCGAAAATTGCGGATGTTTTCACCGATTGTAAGTTTCATGGTTCCCTCCTTACATGTTAATGCCTTGCAAAGCTTTTTTTCTGTCGACATCTATATTCTACAACAGAAGCGCAAAGAAATTAACAACGCATTTTGAGAGAATAATTATCAATTTGTGTTATATTAGTCGGTTCGGATCTGTCTACAGGTTCGAAAAGCCCGAAATGCATCTATAAATTTCAAAAAACCTCAGAGTCGAAAAAAAAACGGAGAAATCTCTCGAAATCTCCGTTTTTCTCGCACTTTAGCGCTATTTCCGTGGCCGCATCTTTTTGGGCCACGCATCATGGCTGGGATGGCTGGATTCGAACCAGCGAAATGCCAGAGTCAAAGTCTGGTGCCTTACCGCTTGGCTACACCCCACCAAAAGCCTTTACGGATTATACTCTTTGCCGCTGCGCATGTCAAGGCAAAGCTGCCGAAAGGCTCCATTCCGTGCAGCCTTTTCAGTTCTCCACGCGAAGCAGAACTGCGCCGCCGGCCTCCAGCGTGATTCGGTAACCGCCGTTTTTCCGTTCAATAAATGAACAGGAATGCACGCTTTCCCAACGCGCCGTCTCAGGATTCAGCCAAAACAGACCGCTGCTGAGCGCTTCCGTCGTCAGCGTCCGGTCGCTGCCCTCTACGGCACTTGCATTCATCAGCAAGAAGGATCCGTTTTCGTAAAAGCCTGCCAGGAAATCCTCTCCGGAAACTTCTCCGAGCGCTCCGTACGATTCGTATTCTTCTACATGGGAGACAAGCTCGGTATTGATTTTAAAAACCTTCTCGGAATTCGTTCCGTAAAGCGCATTTCCAAGAACGCGCGTCGTTTTGTTTTCGTTCTGTACGTCGTAATAATGCTGCATCAGGCGGCCCTCTCTGTCCACCATGGCGTTGGACCACGTAAAATTCGGATCGTCCGGCTCCCAATACGTGAAATAAGAAAGGCTTTTCATTCCGTACAGCAGCGAAAGATTCGCCTGCCAGGCAATTTCCGTGGGCGTTACGTTGCTGTACGAGCCGTGCTCCGTAAGCAGTACGATAACGCGCGTTTCCAATCCGTATTTTTCCGCCGCCGATTTTATGATTTCCATGTTCTGGAGATAAGTGCCCCGCCGGCTCTGCGTTTCTCCGGGGCCGAGAAAATCATAATAGTCATAGCAAAGATAGTGCGGCTTCACCATCTCGCAGAAGCGCTCGACGTATTCCTCATAGCTTACGGTTCCCAGCATCTCTTCCGGCGCGTACAGCGGAAGGAGATTGATAAACGTTTTCCGATCCGGATCGATCCTGCGGAATGCGTCTACGATCCTGGCCAAAACGGTAAATTTCGCAGCGCTCGGTTCATCACAGATAATCCATTCCCGGATATTGCCATATTCTTTATAATCCTCTACAACGCGCTCGACGACCTGGTCAATTTGCCGCTGAGAGGGAGCGCTGCTGGCTGCATAAAGATCCGCAATCCTGCCGTCGCTGACCGCCGCGTACAGGCCGTGTTTTTCCAGCAGCCCGACCGCCTCCTTCAGCGCGTCCCGATCCCACGGAAAACGCTGCAGCGGGATCGTATCGAAGCCCGCCTCCTTCATCTGCAGCACCGTTTCTTCGTTAAAATCTTCCGCGGGCGGTCCCCAATAATATGTAATGGAATACTCCGTATCTTCCACGGCTTCTTTTATTTCCGCCGGTTCCTCCGCGCCGCCGGACGAGCAGGAGACGGCCGCGGCAAGGGAAAAACACAATCCCATAAATAGAAAGAATCTCTTTTTCACTTTACACTCCCAAAAAAAAATTTTACATATGTAATATATATAAATCCGCAGAGGCGCTCTGTCAACAAGGTAAATAATAATAATTTGTTTCCGATTTATTTATTTTTCTTTTCCTTCGTATTCTTTTCTTTACATTGTAAAAAATAGAACCGGAACGCGCGGCTAAAAATGCAGCCGATTTTACCCGGATTTAACAAACGAAGGCTTACAGGCTTAACGCAGTCGTTTTACAATTCAAAGCGGAATCCGGGAAGCGGATCCAAAACAAATTACGAGGTGAACAAAATGAAGAAAACAATATGTGCTTTGATCGCCGGTCTGATGTGTGTAGGCGTATTTGCCGGATGTAATTCCGGGAGTGGCGCCGGCGACGATGCAATCACAGTAATCACGAGAGAATCCGGCTCGGGAACGCGCGGCGCTTTTATCGAGCTGTTCGGGATCGAGGAAGAAAACGCAGATGGAGAGAAGGAAGACAAAACCATTAAAACGGCAGAGGAATCCAACAGCACCGCGGTTATGATGACCTCCGTAGAAGGCAATAAAAATGCGATTGGATATATCTCGCTTGGCTCCTTAGACAGCAGCAAGGTCAAGGCGCTCAGCATTGACGGCGTAGAAGCTACGGTCGAAAACGTGAAAAACGGATCGTACAAGGTTTCCAGACCGTTCAATATCGCGACAATGGGAGAACCCAGCGCAGCCGCTCAGGATTTTATCAATTACATTATGAGCGAAGAGGGACAAACGGTTGTAGAAGAGAACGGCTACATCAGCGAAGGCAACAACGGCCCGTTTGAGGGTACGAATCCCACCGGCACGCTGAAGGTTGCAGGCTCGTCCTCCATTTCGCCTCTGATGGAAAAACTGATTGAGGCTTACAACGCGATTAACAGCGAGCTTGATATTCAGCTCCAGCAGAACGATTCCACGTCCGGGATCAACGGCGTGATCGACGGAACATGCGACATCGGCATGGCCTCCAGAGAGCTGAAAGACAGCGAAATCGAAAGCGGCGCAACACCTACGGTAATCGCTATCGACGGAATCGCAGTCATCGTAAATAACGACTGCGCAGTCAGCGCAATGACAAGCGCACAGGTGAAAGACATTTATACCGGAAATATCACGAAATGGTCGGAGCTCAGCGAATAATCCGACCCCCCTGTCATCCCGCTGCCTGCCCCTGCGGCAGGCGGCAATTTTTAAATCCGCACCGTTAAAATGCAGTTAATACGCTGTTAACAGCAGGAGAAACGATATGAAGAACATAAAAGAAACAGGAATGAAAATTTTGTTTTTAATTGCGGCGTGTACATCGATTCTGGCCGTGGCGCTCATCTGTATTTTTCTGTTTGCCAACGGCCTGCCCGCAATTGCCGAGGTCGGACCGCTGAAATTTCTGTTTGGCACGGACTGGTCGCCGCTCAGCAACCGATTCGGAATTCTGCCCATGATCGTCGGAAGCATTTATGTTACGGCCGGAGCAATTATCATCGGCGTGCCGATCGGGATTCTGTGCGCCGTATTTCTGGCCGAATTCTGCCCTAAGAAGCTGTATAAAATATTGAAGCCCGCCGTAGAGCTGATGGCCGGCATTCCCTCTATCGTGTACGGATTTTTCGGTCTGGTGGTGATTGTTCCGATCATGCAGGATCTGTTTGGAGGGAGCGGGAAAAGCGTGCTGACCGCAAGCGTACTCCTTGGCATTATGATCCTGCCGACAATTGTCGGCGTCGCCGAGTCCTCAATCCGCGCTGTGCCGAGAAGCTATTATGAGGGCGCGCTGGCGCTGGGCGCCACGCACGAGCGAAGCGTTTTTAAAACGGTAGTGCCCGCAGCAAAATCGGGAATTACGGCAGGCGTAATCCTGGGCGTCGGCAGAGCAATCGGAGAAACGATGGCCGTCATGATGGTCGCGGGAAACCAGGCCGTCATACCGGAAAGCATTTTCTCCGGTGTCCGCACGCTGACGACAAATATCGTAATGGAAATGGGGTATGCGCAGGATCTGCACCGAGAAGTGCTGCTGGCGACCGGCGTCGTACTGTTCGTATTTATATTGATTATCAATCTGACGTTTTCGCTGATTAAAAGGAAGGATAAATAACATGACGCAAACGATGATAAATAAACGGACGTTCCGGCAGAAGCTGGCTTCCTACAAGAGAAAACCCGGATCGCTGCTCCTGCTTGTGCTTGTCTCCCTGTCCGCGCTCATTACGGCGGCGCTGGTAATCTCTCTGGTTGTATATATTTTAGTAAAAGGCATTCCGAATCTGAACGCGGGGCTGTTTGCCTGGGAATACAGTACGGAGAACTCCTCCATGATGCCCGCGCTGATCAACACCCTGATCATCACGCTGCTGTCTCTGCTCATTGCGGGGCCGATCGGGATTTTTTCTGCGATTTATATGACAGAATACGCCAAAAAGGGCAATAAGCTCGTCGGCGTCGTGCGCACTACGACGGAAACGCTGGCGGGAATCCCCTCGATCGTATACGGCCTCTTTGGGCAGCTCTTCTTTGTGCTGGCCTGCGGATTTGATTATTCCATGCTGGCCGGCGCGCTCACCATGTCGATCATGGTGCTGCCTACAATTATGCGGACGACCGAGGAAGCGCTCCTGTCCGTTCCCGACGCCTATCGGGAGGGCAGCTTTGGACTTGGCGCGGGCCGGCTCAGAACTGTTTTCCGTATTGTTCTGCCCTCGGCAGTTCCCGGCATTCTGGCCGGAGTCATTCTTTCGATCGGCAGAATCGTGGGAGAAACGGCAGCGCTCATCTATACCTCCGGAACGGTTGCTGGGATCCCGGAAAGCCTCATGGGCTCGGGGAGAACACTGGCGGTACACATGTATGCGCTTTTAAACGAAGGACTGTATATGGAGGAGGCCTATGCGACGGCGGTGATCCTGCTGGTCCTAGTCGTAGCGATTAACGCCCTTTCCACATTTATCTCACGTAAAATTACAGCAAAGGGAGGCTGACATCCTTGAACAAATTCGTAATTGAAAATCTTGATCTTTATTACGGCGCGTTTCAGGCGCTGAAGAATATCAACATCGTTTTACCGGAAAGACAGATCACAGCGTTTATCGGCCCCTCCGGCTGCGGAAAATCGACGCTGCTCAAGACGCTGAACCGGATGAACGATCTGGTAGAGGGCTGCCGCATCACGGGAAAGGTGCTGCTGGACAATGAGGACATTTATGGAAGCATGGATATCAACCTGCTCCGGAAGCGTGTGGGAATGGTCTTTCAGAAGCCAAATCCGTTTCCGATGACGGTTTATGATAATATTGCATACGGTCCGCGCACGCACGGAATCCGGTCCAAAGTGAAATTAGATCAGATCGTAGAGGAATCGCTGCGCGCGGCGGCAATCTGGGACGAAATTAAAGACCGCCTCAAGAAGAGCGCGCTGGGGCTCTCCGGCGGCCAGCAGCAGCGGCTCTGCATTGCCAGAGCGCTTGCCGTAAAGCCGGAGGTGCTTTTGATGGACGAACCAACCAGCGCTTTGGATCCGATTTCCACCTCAAAAATCGAGGATCTGGCCGTGACGCTGAAAAATGATTATACGATCATTATGGTCACGCATAATATGCAGCAGGCGGCGCGAATTTCCGACAACACCGCATTTTTCCTGCTGGGAGAAATCGTGGAGTACAGCGGGACGGAGAAGCTTTTCTCCATGCCGGACGATAAGCGGACGGAAGATTATATAACAGGGAGGTTTGGATAATGAGAAACCGCTTCGACGAACAACTCGAAAAACTGAACGCAGAGCTGATCACGATGGGAGCGCTCTGCGAGCAGGCGATTACGATCGCCATAAACGCTTTGCTTTATGGGAACGATGACGACAAAGTACAATTTAACAAAGTGCATGAGACCGAGCGGGAAATCGATCAGAAGGAACGCGATATTGAAAATCTCTGTATGCGCCTCCTGCTTCAGCAGCAGCCCGTGGCAGGCGATTTGCGCAAAATCTCCTCTGCGCTGAAAATGATCTCCGACATGGAGCGGATCGGCGACCAGGCCTCCGATATTTCCGATATCACAATGCATATTCGCTTTGAAAATCTGAGAAGCAAGGTGCATATCAGCGATATGGCGGCTGCCGCGATCAAGATGGTAACGGACAGCATCGATTCCTTTGTCAAAAAGGATCTGGAGCTTGCCAAAGCCGTCGCCGCATACGACGACGTTGTAGACCGGCTTTTTATAAAGGTAAAGGATGAGCTGCTCATATTGATCAAAGACGGCGACGTGAGCTGTCTGGATCTTCTGATGATTGCAAAATATCTCGAACGAATCGGCGATCACGCGGTCAATATTGCAGAATGGGTACAGTATTCCATTACCGGCCAGAAGCTGTTATAATGGGTTTCGGCATGTGAAAAGCAGAACAGGAGCAGATGAAGCAATGATTTATTTTATAGAGGATGACGACAGCATCCGAGAACTGGTAATCTATACTTTAAACAGCGTCGGATTTGAGGCGCGCGGCTTTGCAAAGCCCTCAGATTTCTGGAACGCGCTGAAAACAGAAACGCCCGATCTGATTTTACTGGATATAATGCTGCCGGAGGAAGACGGAATGGAGATTCTGCGCAAGGTCCGGGCGTCTTCCCTGAAGAAAATCCCGGTCATGATGCTTACCGCAAAAAGCAGCGAATACGACAAGGTGGTAGGCCTGAACGGCGGCGCGGACGATTACCTCGCAAAGCCGTTCGGAATGATGGAGCTGGTCGCCCGGATCAAGGCGCTTCTGCGGCGGACGGAGCAGGACGTAAAACGCAATCCGGAATATACGCTCGGAAAGCTTTACGTATGCCCCGCCAAGCATATCGTCCGTGTAAACGGAGAGGATCTCAGCCTGACGCTGAAAGAGTTCGACCTGCTTTGCCTTTTGCTGGAGAACAGAGGAATCGTACTCACCAGAGACGTAATTCTGAATAAAATCTGGGGCTACAGCTTTGACGGCGAAAGCAGAACCGTAGATGTACACATCCGTACGCTGCGGCAAAAGCTTGGGCCCGCAGGAGAAATCATAGAAACGGTACGCGGGATCGGCTATAAAATCGGAGAATAAGCATGAACAGAAAAATTTTTATCGGAATATTTGCCGTAGCGCTCACGGTATGGCTGGCCTGTATCGTGTGTATATTAGGGGCGCTGTACTATTACTTTAACAAAAAAAGCGCGGAAGAGTTCCGCAACGAAGCGATTTTTGTCGCCCAGGGTATCGAAACGTCCGGCGCGCAGTATCTGGAGGAGCTCTCCGCTTCTCCGCGCAGGCACAGCGAAGATGTCCGCATTACGTGGATTGCAGGAGACGGTACCGTTTTATACGATAATTATACGGATGCTGCGAAGCTGGAAAGCCATGCGGACCGCGAAGAATTTCGGGAAGCGCTGGAAAGCGGAAGCGGCCAGAGCGTGCGCTATTCCAGCACGCAGATGGAAAAAATCATCTACTACGCAATAAAGCTGAACGACGGAAGCGTGCTGCGCGTTTCCGATACGCAGTATACCGTACTTTCGGTTGTTGTCGTCATGCTCTCCCCCATCCTGCTGATCCTGATCGTTTCCCTGATTCTGGCTGCGGTCTTTGCGGGAAGAATTTCAAAATCCATTATCAGACCGATCAATGCAATCGATCTGGAGCATCCGGAAAATGCGGAAACATACGACGAGCTGGCTCCGCTGCTGGAAAAAATCGACGCGCAGAACAAACAAATCGCAAGACAAATGGAAGAGCTGCGCAGCCGCCGGCGGGAATTTGAATCCATAACGGAAAACATGGCAGAAGGACTTGTGATTGTCGGCCATATGGCAGAGGTGCTCACCTGCAATCCAAGCGCGCTGAAAATTCTGAACGCCGATAAGGTGCCGCACAAGCAGAGCGTGCTCACGCTCAACCGCAGCGAAGTGTTCCGGCACTCCGTAGACAGCGCGCTTGCCGGGAAGCCGTCAGAGGTCGATCTGGAAATCGGCGGAAAGGTCTATCGCCTGATTGCCAGCCCCGTCCGCGCCGCCGACACGGAGGATGTCATCGGCGCCACGCTGATCATTCTGGATATTACGGAAAAGAACGAGCGGGAACGGCTCCGGCGGGAATTTACCGCAAACGTTTCCCATGAGCTGAAAACGCCGCTGACTTCTATCTCGGGAAATGCGGAAATCATAAAAAACGGGATTGTCAAGCCGGAAGACGTGCCGCATTTTGCAGAAAACATTTACAAAGAGGCAGGAAGACTCATTTCGCTGGTCAACGATATCATTAAGCTCTCAAAGCTGGACGAGGACGGCGGCGAAATTACAAAGGAGCCCGTAGATTTGTCTGAAATCGTATCAGAGGTTGCCGATTCCCTGCGCGCCCAGGCGGAACGCCGCGCCATTTCCTCCGAAATTCATACAGAGAAAGCAGTTATAATGGGAATCCGGCCGATTTTAACTGAAATGATCTATAATCTCTGGGAAAATGCTATTAAGTACAATAAAGAAGGCGGAAAGCTGTACGTAGACATTGCGAACGAATGTCAGGATGGACGAAATTTCGTTAAATTTTCCATCCGGGATACAGGAATCGGCATCCCCTCCGCAGACCTGGAACGGATTTTCGAACGATTTTACCGCGTAGATAAAAGCCATTCAAAAGAAATCGGCGGGACAGGGCTCGGTCTTTCCATCGTAAAGCACGGCGCCCGCCTGCATGGCGCAGAAATCACCGTAAAAAGTGAAATTGACAAGGGATCCGTTTTTATTATACAATTCCCCAAAGAAGCCTGAAAATGGCAATTCTGTAAAACAAGGGGTTTAATGGGGAAAAATGGATAATATCTGGACTATGGTGATCACGCTGCTCGGAGGACTGGCCTTCTTCCTTTTCGGAATGCATGTCATGTCCTCCGGATTGGAACGGCTGGCCGGAGGGCGGCTGGAACAGGTTCTTAAGAAAATGACCTCCAACACCTTCAAAAGCTTTCTGCTGGGCCTCGGAATTACGGCTGCAATTCAGTCCTCCTCCGCTGTCACCGTAATGCTGGTCGGCCTCGTCAACTCGGGCCTGATGGAAATCGGGCAGACGATTGGCGTTATTATGGGCTCCAATATCGGTACAACCGTCACCGCCTGGATTTTAAGCCTTTCTGAAATCAACAGTGAAAATCCCGTCATCAATCTGCTGAATCCTTCCAACCTGTCTCCGATCATCGCTCTGATCGGAATTTTGCTGATTATGTTTTCCCGTAAAAGCAGGAAAAAGGATGCGGGCAGCATCTGCATCGGTTTTGCGGTGCTGATGGCAGGTATGAACATGATGGGAGACGCCGTAGCTCCGCTTGCGGACAGTCCTGCATTTGTTTCGCTTATGACGGCCTTCCGCAATCCGCTTCTGGGCGTTCTGGCCGGCGCAGTGTTTACGGCAATCATTCAGAGCTCCTCCGCTTCAGTAGGAATTTTACAGGCACTTTCTCTGACGGGGAGCGTCACATACGGCACGGCGATCCCCATCATTATGGGCCAGAATATCGGCACCTGCGTTACGGCGCTGATTTCCAGCATCGGCGTAAATAAAAATGCGCGGAAGGTCTCCGTGATCCATATTTCCTTTAATCTAATCGGAACAATGCTTTTCCTCTGCGTTATTTACGGTGTGAATCTTCTGAATCCGCTTCAATTTCTCGGCAATACGATCGGCCCGTTCGAAATTGCCGTTTCACACAGTATTTTTAATATTGTTACGACGGCGGTCCTGTTCCCGTTCACAAGGCAGCTGGAGAAAATTGCCAATTTTGTGATCCGTACCGAGTCCGGAAGCAAAAAATCCAGTAAGGCCCCCGTATTTCTGGATGAGCGTCTGCTGAACACGCCGTCGTTTGCAGCGTCTGAGTGCAACAATCTCACCGTTAAAATGGCGCGCACAGCGCAGGACAATATTCTTCTTGCACTCCGAATGCTGCAGAATTATGATAAAAAACAGGTTGAAAAGGTTTTAAAAACCGAAAATGATCTGGATACTTACGAGGACAGGCTCGGCTCTTTTCTCGTAAAGCTATCCGGGAAAGAGCTTTCAGATTCGGACAGCCGCACAACCTCGAAGCTCCTTCACTGCATCGGAGATCTGGAGCGAATCGGAGATCATGCCGTAAACCTGGTAAAATCAGCCGACGAAATCCATGAAAAGGGAATTTCCTTCTCGTCCGAGGCCAGAAAGGAGCTTACGACATTGACGAAGGCTTTGGAAGAAATTCTGGCCCTGACGACGGAAGCATTTGAAACGGACAGCGTGGAAACGGCGAAAAAAGTAGAGCCGCTGGAGCAGGCGATCGATTTTATTACATCGGAGATCAAATCCAGACATGTCCGGCGTCTCCAGAACGGAGAATGTACGATTGAGACGGGTTTTATCCTTTCCGACCTGCTCAATAATTACGAACGTGTTTCCGATCACTGCTCCAATATCGCCGTGGCAATCATTGAGCTTGATCACCAAAGCTTCGGTACGCATGCATATCTGAACAGCATCAAAAGCAACGAGAACAGAGAATTCTGCCGTGATTACGAATATTATGTGGAAAAATACGCCTTGCGCTGAAAGCTTCTGCTGCGTTTATTCCTCCATGGTATTCCGCAGCTTTTCAATTGCCCGTTTTTCCAGGCGTGAGATATAGGAGCGCGAGCAGTTCAATATTTTCCCCACCTCCCGCTGCGTGAGCTCTGCCCGCGTCGTTCCGGGAACGCTGAGGCCATAGCGCAGCGCCAGGATTTCGATCTCCCGCGGTGTCAGCACGCGCGACATGACGGTGTAAAGCCGCGCGGCCTGCAGTCTCGTGTCGATCTCTTCAATCATGGACAGATCGTCGTCGCACAGCAGATCCATAATGACGATCTCGTTTCCTTCCTTATCGGTGCCGACCGGATCGTTAATTGAGATTTCATTGCCGTATTTTTTGCTGCTTCGCATGTACATGAGCATTTCATTT
>CAJFUB010000036.1 GCA_904420095.1 uncultured Clostridia bacterium | reverse complement strand
GACGCTACAGAAAGACTGGTGTATAATCAAATCTAACCAACTGAGTGATGCGTTTTGTGTTGCTGTACGCGGTCACAAGGGATGGGGTAGCTTATTTAAGGCAAAGTATAGTCTAGCTGTAAGTTTTGAGGCAGTAAATCAAGATATATCGATTTATGAACCTATAAGAACAACTATTGAATCTGTTGTTGAGAATCATGAAATTGAAGTTGAGATGTTCAATAAAAAATAATCGAAAGTAATTCGGCAAGCAATGCAAACATGTATATGTTTTGCGTTTTTGGCCGGATAGTACCGTCCAAACGCTTGTTGAGGGATATCCCCCCAAGCCCCCAAGATCGTCCCCTCCGGTGACGGCTGCGTGTCCTGCAGACGATGAAAAATTGAAATAAGCAAAAAGAAAAACTCTATGCAAATGGTTCGTCCATTCACATAGAGTTTTCTTATTTCCCGCTCACTTGGCATAGGTCAGTATTTTTACAATACTTCTTTATGCTCCTCTGCCATTCTATTTATCTCCCATTTTTTATTTTTTGTTTTAATCCGGACAGCAGTTGTCCGTGTTAGGCGATAAACTGCATGCGAGAAAGGAGGGAGCAGAAGCGGGAACTTCCGCGCGAAGAACAGAAAGAGCGCGTATCCTCTGCCGGCAAAGATACGAAACAATTTCTAATTAAACAGAAGCTCCGGAGTTTCCGCAGGAAGCATTATCGCCATTAAAATTTTTACTATGCGCGCAGGCGCAAGGGAAAAAAACAAAAAACAAATTTATTTTAGAAAAAGGAGAGTTTAAATTATGGCATGTAGAAATACTTACAAAACAAAAACAATCAACGTTGAAGCGGATATCGCTAAGACTTCTATCACAGAGCCCGCAGTGGCAAAAACCGTGAATCGCCTCCTATTCGGCGTCGATTCCGCAATCCAGGCAAACGATCTTCTGCAAAACAACATCGAGGAATTTGAGTGGATCGTCCGCAACAAGATCTATCCGAACTTCTACGGAAGATTTCTTACCGGTGAAAATTGTCTTACCAAAGAGGAAATCGATTTTCTCCACAGCAAGGGCTGCAAAATCGCGGCGATCTATGCCGATGACGGTGCAAAGCAGACCGAGGAGCAGGGCTCGGTCCTCGCAAAGAGGATCGATCTTCGCGCCTTTGAGCTCGGAATCCCCGAAGGAGCCGCTGTCTTTCTTGAGATCGGTGAGAGCGAATCCGCCAGCCGCGATTTTATGAGAGGCTTCGCCAGAACCCTTATGGTCGAAGGCTATACGCCCGGATTCAAGGCGAATACCGATGCAAAATTTGCCTTTGACCATGAATTCAGCCGCGGAATGCAGAGCGATAAGGAGATCTTCAAGAAGTGCCTGATATGGGCAGTGGCTCCTACCGTAGAGGAATACAACGGCATTACGACCTCGCACCTCATTCATCCCGACAGCTGGATGCCGTACGCGCCGTCAGGTCTTACGAGAAACGAGATTGCCGTCTGGCAGTATGGCAGAGACTGTCATCCCATTGAGGACGATCTGGGGAAGACAACCGCCTTCAATCTCAACCTGGTCCGCAACGAACAGGTTATTATCGACAAGATGTTTTAAAAGGAGGAAATACTATGATTTGTGTAAGCTCCGTCACGGTTTATCCGAAAAGCGTTACGTTAAAAAAGGGAAATTGGTATTACTCTGTTTCTGCCGAGGTTTGTCCGGCCAATGCCGACTGCAATTGCGTGACCTGGCACAGCAGCAATACAAATGTTGCCACCGTAAATGCAGCGAACGGGTACATCTATGCGAAGGCGGCCGGAACAGCAAGAATCTATGCCACTGCAACCGATGGAAGCGGCTGCAGCGACTATATTACCGTAACCGTACGCAATACGGTCCCGGTTGAGTCGGTAACGCTGAACCGGACAAGCCTTTCTCTTGAGGAGGGGCAGTGCGCCTCTCTCTCCGCGACCGTTTGTCCCAATAACGCAAGCAATAAAAGCCTGAATTGGACAAGCTCAAATAATAATGTTGCAAGAGTAAAGAGCGGCGTTGTAACGGCTGTTTCTAAAGGCTCGGCAAAAATTACGGCAACTGCGGCAGACGGGAGCGGGAAAAGCGCCTCCTGCACGGTCAGCGTGACTGGCGATACGCTCGTGTCTTCGATCTGTATTTCACCCGCTGCAAAAACGCTGACCGCCGGAAAGTCTGCGTATTTGTATGCGACGGTCTGCCCGGAAAATGCTTCCAACAAATGCGTAACCTGGAGCAGCGGCAATTCCAGCGTTGCAACGGTCAATTCTGTCAGCGGCCTTGTTTATGCGCAAAATGCAGGAACCACAATGATTTACGCTACGGCGCAGGACGGCAGCGGCGCGGTGGGAGCCTGCCGGCTGACCGTTACGAATCCGGTCTGCGTGGAAGATATTACGCTGAATCGTACCTATCTTGTCCTTTATAAAGGAAATACGTACCGGCTGACGGCTGTCGTCTGCCCTGCCAACGCTACAACGAAGACGCTCCGCTGGAGCAGCAGTAAGCCCTCCATCGCTGCGGTTAACGCCTATACCGGACTTGTAACGGCAAAAGCTGCCGGCAGAGCGATGATTTACGCAGCTGCGCAGGACGGCAGCGGCGTATGCGCCTGCTGCGAAATCGTCGTAAAGCAGACGGTCGTTTGCTGCGCGGAGGAAACGCCGGTGAACAGAGTAGACGGCAGTACCTTTGCCGATCCCGTTGACGTATGCACGGGAGCGCATTTGCTGACCAATACAATTCTGTCTTTGTTCGGCGGCCAGGGCATAAAGCTGTCGGCGCATTATGATTCCACACAGCTTGCCTGCGGCGATCTCGGCTCAGGCTGGTATCACAACTATGAGAAGCATATCGAGGTAAAGGAATGCGAGGCGCTGGTCTATAAAAATCCTTCTATTTTCTCTCGATATACCGCCGAAAGCGACTGCGCTACAAGATTCACCTGCTGCAGCGCCGACAAGAATGGCTACGTTCTGACCGTGGACCACTCCCGTCAGTATCCGTATATCATTGATTGCAATTCCGCAAGGACCGAATACTACGATTCCAACGGCCGCCTGGCAAAGATCGCGGATCATCAGGGCTTCGAAACGCTGCTCTCGTATTCCGGCGCCTTGATTACCATCACCGACAGCGTGTCCGGGAAGCAGATCTATCTGGAAAAGGATTCCAGCTGTAAAATTGTCCGTGTTTACGATGACGCGGCAAGAGAAGCTACGCTTACCTACAGCGGAAATCTGCTCACGGCAGTCTGCGATGTAAACGGCAATACGCTCACCTATGCATACGATGAAGACGGCAGAATCAAATCCGGTACTGACGCAAAGGGTATTTGCTATTTTGAGAATACGTATGATGAGCTCGGACGCGTAATCGAGCAGAAGGACGCCATTCCCGGTTCCATAAAATCCGTCTTCACTTATGAAGAGGACAAACGGATCACGACAAACAGAAACGGCAAGCAGAGCTCCCGCGAGTATGACTGCAACGGCCTGCTGGTCAAATACACTGATGAAAACGGGAATGCCAAAACATATGAATACGACGACCGTTATAATGTGATTAAAGAGACGGACGCGAAGGGCAACTCCGTGGTTAAAGTCTATAACCGCTTTAACAAGCCTGCCGAGGTCACGGACCGAAACGGCAATAAAACTTCATTCACCTACGACAACGCGGGCAACGTCATCAAGATCCGTTATCCCGCAGTTGGCGGCGTTGTGCCCGAGGAAACCTTTGTTTACAACAGCCGCAATCAAATAACGCAGCACACGGATCTTCGCGGGACGGTTACTCTGTATACTTACGACGCAAACGGAATGCCTGCGACCAAGAAGGTGGGAAGCAGGAATGCGATCGTATACTCTTATCAGGCCGGGCTGCTCAAGTCGCAGACCGATGCGATGGGCAATACCACAAGCTATGCCCACAACACGATCGGGCAGATTATTTCCAGGACCGACGCCGACAATCATGTGACAGAGTATGTTTATGACGCGAGCGGAAACCTGCTTCGCACGATCGATGCAAATGACAAAACAATCGTAACCACATACGACAGCAACTATCAGAAGACCTCCGTTACTGACGCAAATGGCAATAAAACCGAGTATTCCTACAACGGTAATATGAAAAACAACGTCATCAAGCTTCCCGACGGGCATACCATCCGATATGAGTTTGACGGCGAGGACAGAACGATCAAGATCACCGATCAGGCAAATAACGTGACAAGCATCACTTATGATGACGGCGGCCGGATCACTTCCAGAAAATTTGCCGACGGCGCTACGGTTCAGTATGAATACGATGCGGTCGGCAACGTAGTGAAGGAAACGAATCCAAAGGGCGCGGTGACTACCAAGACCTACGACAAAATCGGCAACGTTCTGACCGTTACCGACGAGGAGGACAATACGACCTCGTATGAGTACAACGCAATGTCCAAGGTGGTTAAGGTCACCAACGCGGCTGCGGGAGCGACCGTGTATACGTATTCCAAGGCCGGCGATCTGCTTTCCGAGACTGATGCGCTCGGCAACACGAAAACCTACACCTATGACGCATTCGGCAACCGGCTCACCGCGACCGACGCTAAGAACAACGTAACAACGTACACCTACGATGCAAACAACAATCTGCTCACGATCAAGGATGCGCTGAACCACGTTACGACCTATACGTATAACTGCCTGAATCAGTGTGTTTCCGTCAAGGACGCTCTGAACAACACCGTCTTCTACGGCTACGATGCGCTCGGCAGAAGAACCACCGTTACAGATGCGCGCGGCAATGTGTTTACCACAACCTACGACGCGGCCGGCAACGTCATTAAGACTGCCGATGCAAAGGGCAATACCATCAGTGAAACAGTTTATAACAGTCTCAATCTGCCCCTTACTGTTACCGATGCGATGGGCAAGGCCGTCACCTATACCTACAATGCGCTCGGCAAGGTCGAAAGCGTAACCGATTCCCTGAACCGCCGCACGGAGTTCGCCTACAACTCTCGCGGGTTGAATACGTCGGTGCGTGACGCGGCAAACAATACGAGCACGTCAGCCTACGATCTGCTTGAAAACGTTACACAGCTTGCCGGCCCGCTTGGCGGTGCAACCAATTACACCTACGACGACATGGGCAGGCTGATTTCCGAATCGACCGTCTCGGGCGGTACGGTGTCTTACACCTACAACGAGCTGAGCCTCAGGAAGAAGCGGACCAACGCGCGCGGCCAGGTCCGGCAGTTCTTCTATGACGCTATGGGCAGAATTACGGGCTGCACCTCTCCCGAAGGCACCGTGAGCTATACCTACGATGCCAACGGAAACGTGCTTACCGTAACCGACAGCCACGGCACGATTACCAGAACGTTTGACGCGCTCAATCGTGTAACGAGCTGCACCGATACCTACGGTAAAATCATCCGCTACGAGTATGACGCGGTCGGCAATCTTTCCAAGCTCATTTACCCCGACAATACGGCGGTTACCTACGCGTATGATGCAAACCGTAATCTCATTCGCGTCACCGACTGGGCAAACAGAGTCACCTCTTATACCTACGACGTGAACAACAACGTGGTCGGCGTAACCAAGCCTGACGGCAGCGTAACGACTACCGTTTACGACAATAAGCAGAGAGTAACTTCCACCGTGGAAAAAACCTCTTCCGGTGCGGTAATTACCGGCTTTGAGTATGTTTATGACGATCTTTCCAGAATTACCGAGGAGAAGGTTCTTGCAAATTCTACGAAAATATACTATACTTACGACAATTTAGGTAGAGTGACTGCAAGAACAATCAAAAGATTGAGCGATCAGTCGGTTCTTTCAGCGGAAACCTTCGCTTATGATGCGGCGGGCAATCTCACCGACGCCGAGGACAGCTGCTTCCAGTATGATACCAACAACCGGCTTGTTGCGTTCGGCGGCAGCGCCGTGTCCTATGACATGGACGGCAACCTGCTCTCAAACGGCTCGATGTCCTGCACCTACGATTCTGCAAACAGACTCATTACCGCAGGCGGTCACACCTATACGTATAACGCCGAGGAGGTGAGAATCCGGAATCTTTGCGCCGAAGAAGATACTGCCTATACTTACGACACCAACGCAAGGCTCAGCAGGCTTCTGACAAAGACGACGGGCAGCAACGTAACGAAATACGTATACGGACTCGGGCTGATCGGAGAGCAGACCGGCAGCACGTTCAGGACGTATCACTTCGACTGCAGAGGCAGCACCGTTGCGATTACCGATGCAAACGGAATCATTACCGATACATTCGCATATGATACCTACGGGAAGCTGATCAGCAGAACGGGCACGAGCGCGGTAATCTTCGGCTACAACGGCAGAGACGGCGTTGTGACGGATACCAACGGACTCATTTATATGAGAGCGAGATATTACTCTCCGGATATGAAGCGGTTCGTCAACGCGGATGTGATCGCCGGACAGATTTCCAATGCAATCACACTGAACCGGTATGCTTATGCAAACGGCAACCCCGTGTCCTTTGTGGATCCGTTCGGACTATTTGTAGGCTGGCTGAAGGATAAGTATAATGCAGTTAAAGATTGGGTTGTCGATGCTTATAACGACGCAAAGAGTTGGATTGTTGATACTTACAATGACGCAAAAGATTTTGTTGTTGATACCTATAATAGCGCAAAAGATTGGATCACCAGCACTTATAATGATGTGAAGGATGCGGCAGAAAGCGCCATAGCTTGGATTGATAGCAATGTTGTAAAACCTGCCGGAAATGTTCTCTTCAATGCAGGCATACAACTTATGGATGGCTTAAGTAACATAGTTAATGCAATTATGGATAATGTTGGTTTTTATGCGAGCATAGGAAAAGAAAAGACATTGAATCACCAGTATTATTATCTTGCAACTTATGAAGATGGTATTGGCTATAATAAAAGTTTTGGGAATGAAAAGCCTATAACGTTTTTTATCTCCGCAGGAGAAAATTTGTGGGAATTTTGGGAATGGTCGATAGGTATTGATGTCAATATTAATGGTTATGGTGCAGGTTTATCCACGGGGCCACAAGCTTCTCTAAATATTCACATGGATAATGTTTCTCATGAAATTGGAACTAGTGTACCAGGACGAATTTTTTATAAAGTCGCATATAACGCGGGTGATGGTTATATATATACAAAATACTCGTTAAACGGCCCAGAGACGGCTGTCGTAGTAGCCAGTCTGGCAATTGCTGGGGCGTATTCTGGCGGAACGATTTTCATTCCGGCATTTATGCATTAGCATCTATATGAGCCGGTATCAGAGCCCTTTATTGGAGGATAAATAAATTTTTCTGAGGTGTGGATATGCTTTCAAAAACTGTCGGTAATGTAGAATTTCACTTTGAGCCCTTAATTGTCATTTTAATTATGATTGCTGTTATTATGGTATTCAATACCATACGCGCGATTCTATTAAGACGTAAAGGCAAACGTATAGCAGATAATATTGCAGCCGGCAACTACGATGAGGTGATAAAAGACGGCGAAAAGCTTCAGAAGGTTTACAAGAAGTATAACGCCCGGCGATCAACCAAAGCCACAGTCCAAAGTATTGAATATCTGAATTTTGCGCTTGCGATTGCGTATTTCTCAAAATCCGATCACGAACGGTTTCTGGAGCACATCAATGCTTTGCTGCGCAACGATATAAAAGAGTTTTGGCTGGCTTTGTTTTATCTGCAGCAAAAGGATGCAGACGCCATGAAAGCGCATTATGATAAGATTAATTGCAGTGAGAGCACACAAGTATACAGAACTTTTCTAGACAGTGTTTCCATGCACAGGCAGGGTGATTTTGCGGCGGCACAGGAGAAAATGAAAGAGATATACCCGCAGCTGAAAATCTTTGTTTTAAAGCAGATTGCAGATGAAGTATTCTCTTCCGAGCCGATTCGCCGCAGCGTTCCGACTGCTTAAAAAATTTGAAGAGACAGGAAATGCAATCGGGGGCTTTTTGCAGGAATATTCGGATAATATAAGGAGATCAAAATGGAAGAGAAAGTGCGCAATTTTATATATCTCGATACAAAAAGGTATATCTCGTTAAGCTTTTTAAAGGTTTTTTATTGGAAAGTTCTTATCATCCCAATTATAATGATTGTTATGGGGATTGCGGGGAAATCGCTGTTCCCGCTTGTATCCATAGCGGTATGGAGCTTGCTTTGGTGGATATTTGTGCTGATACTTCAAAGCAAACGCGTAAAAAAAACATTTGAATTGCGGTTTCTTGTAAATGGGATATTAGGATTATTTGTGTCTTCCCTCTTTTGGATATTGTATATCGCCATTAATCTCGTATCCGACGCGCCATTTGCGGAATTGAATTTCTTTCTGTGGATTCTGCTCTTTTACTTGCTTTTTACTGCGATTTATATGGCCGTTATTATCCTCTTTGTGCATAAAGGCATTTATAGCAAGATAAAGGAGAAAAGTCAAAGCAAAACTGCTTTGATGTTGACGGGGATTTTTTCCGAGCTTCTTCCAGGCGCCGGCATATCCGGCATGTATTCTGCGAGATTTCTGCGGGCACATGCAAGCATGGATATTCGGTACACCGTTGTAGCGGTTGGCTTTGTTTTGCTGATTTTCCTTATAGGATTGGCAAACGTCAATTTTGTTCAGTATTACTATTGCAAAAAATATGGCATTACGTGCGACGAAGATGGGAATGAAACTTCACCTGAATTAGAGCGCAGGCCGAAAGCCCCGAAATGCCGCGCAAGAAAAATGAAAAAAGTTAAGAAAAAGCGTCCCCTCGCAGTTAGGATCCTCATCGGGATTGTCTGCGCATTTGCGGCGATATTCCTTGCGCTGTTTATTATCGGATTTATCAGAAGCATATAGCTTTAGAATCCCGGCGTCATTCGGATACGGGGAAAACCGAAAATCGCGGTTCATCAAAAAAGATGCGCCGCGATTTCTTTTATATCGCAAAACACATAAATTCAAGTATATCTCGTTCAGAAAACCAAACTGTAAATATAATTGTATCCAAAATCATGCTTTTTTAAGTAAATGCTTTTGACAAGACTATATACACTGCCAATACACAGGAAAACGCAATAACCAGAAGCAGAACAGATACATAAAACAAGAGACTTTTCGGCACTGCTCCGGAAACAATTTTCGCAAGTCATCAACAATCGATCTTCCATTGAAGCATTTCGCTAAGCGCACCGTAGGTCCTCGTGATCTGGCGGTGCTGTCGGTTACGGAGAGCACGTTTCCGCTGGTGTCGTAAGTACAGCTTGCAGAGCCTGCACAAGAAGTCAGCAGGACAAATTGCAGTATAAAACGATTTAGTACTATTTTTACAGCCCCAAAATCGATTTTGCTTTTTGTTTTCTTCTCAAATTTACTTTTGAGTTCTTTCAACATCGCTTGGATGTGTCCCGATATACCAGTTAGGTTTAAGCATTATCACATCATAATCTTGACTTATATAATCTAACCAATCATCATTTTCCATGTAAAATAAAACGACATCTTCATTTACGCATAAGAACACAAAACGCAAGTATCCATTGCTTTTCCCAATTTCATATGGTTGATATAGATCTAAAAAATCGCACAGCTGTTGATATTCGTTTTCCGTAAAATATTTCTCTCTTTCAGGGATTGAAGGTCCGAAAATAGATTTTCTATCTATCGAATAAAGATAATCAAACAAATCTGAATCTTTCAGCAAAAGAGCAATTTCCGAAAAATCTTCCTGATTGTTTGTATATATTTCCCGAACCGCTTCTGAATCATCATATACTTTCGGAGAATAGTTATCAATCGTGCATGCGCCCATAGAAAGGCACAGCAGAAGCATTATAAGTGGAATGACAAGATTCCTTTTTAAATTATGGAATCGTTCGGTTAATGCCGGGTTTTGCATTCGGATAATCTTCATAATAAAAATCAATTCCTTTCTTTATTGCTTCATGGTCCTCTTCAGAATCACCATAATAGGCGGACGCATCACGCAGCTCTTCTGAAAAAATATTTTTTAGACCTTTTGCCGCAACGCCGCCATAATCAGGCATTTTAATATCGCCAAATTGTTGCTTTCACGGATTATCCCGCTTAATATCCCAGGGTGCATTCTGATTGACTTGATCATAATCCAGGATTCAAATCATCCATTTTCCAAACAATTTCAAACGATACCATTTTATTATATACCCCGTCTTCGTTACCAATCAAGCAAACCGGAAGAAATCTCCCGCAGCAATGCCCGCGTTCCCAAAGAAATCAGCAGCAGTCTCCCATGTATCAGCAATCCCATATACAGAAATTGCTTTTTATGCGATTTTCTCTCAGATTTCCCTATCTTCTTGGCTGAAAGCCGCTTTCCGAATGACGCCGGGATTCTAAAGCTATATGCTTCTGATAAATCCGATAATAAGCAGCGCAAGGAATATCGCCGCACATGTGCAGACAATCCCGATGAGAATCCTGACCGCGAGAGGAAGTTTTTTCTTGACTTTTTTTATTTTCCTCGCGCGGCGTTTCGGGACTTTCGGCTTGCGCTCCAACTTAGGTGAGGTTTCGTTCCCATCTTCATCGCACGTAATGCCATATTTTTTGCAGTAGTAATACTGAACGAAGTTAATGTGCGCGATTGCCGGAAGAAAAATCAACAAGACGATACCAATCGTCACAGCTATTGTTTGTGCACGTTCGCTTGCATGTGCTCGCATTAATCTCGACATATTCATACCAACCGATCCCATACCAGGCAAAATCGCCCCGGCATAAGCGGATATCATAAGAAATGTCCGGCTGCGGCCTTTTTCTCTTATCTTACCATAAATTCCTTTATGCACACCAAGAATAATAGCGGCGATATAAATCACGGTAAAAAGCAAATAAAAGGGCAGAATCAATAACAGGAAATCGGGTTCAAATAATGGAGTGTCCGTAGGGAAACTAAATGAGGCAGCGAAGATCCACCAAAGAGAAGATAAAAAAACTCCGCATATACCATTTACGAGAAATCTCAGCTCAAATGTTTTTTTTGTTTTCTTGCTTTGAATCGTCAAAACAAATATCCAATAGAGCACGCTCCACACTGCAATAGAAACAATCGGAAACAACGACCTCCAGCATACTCCGATCATTTTGATCGAGATAATTCCTATCAGCACCATAAAAAATGGAAGAATGATAATACCCCAATAAAATACTCGCAGATTGTCAAGTGATGTATATCTTTCTGTATCAAGGTATATTAAGTCCCGTACCTTCTCTCTCATATATTGCCTCTCAACTCAAATCAGACTTCTGCAGCTTGATCCACGGTCATAATTCAGTTTTTGGGGATTATTTCAATATAATCAATGTAAAACCAATATGTATTGTTATTATAGTCAAACTCTGATAAATAATAAAGGGGTTCCGCGGCAGGTTCTTTTGATGATATTTCATATCCGATATAATAGTCGTTGAACGGACCTTCAGTGCAATAATAGGAATCGATCTCTATATCTTCCACAACCGTCAAAACATCGAATGTTACGTCTCGGTCCGATGATACCACTTCAACCAAGTCCAGTTCATTACCATTTTTTGCTAAGCAAAGAGAAGCAACATACACCTCACCTTTTTCCAAACCAAAGTGATCAATCCAAACTGCTTCTCCATATTTCTCCGCCAAAGCGTCATTGAGTTTGACTTCGAATGAACGGATTTCATCTTTTTCCCTTTTGTCTATATAATATGTCAAGGCAAGCAAAGCAACAACTATGATGATGACGATTCTCTTGATGATTCCATAGCGCCGTATTTTAGCGGCAGTTCTTGCATCATGCATCTGGTAACTGTCATCGGGAAGAACTTCCGTATCAGGCAGCAAGGGCGATCGATTCTGTTCGATCGCCTCGACATACTTTTGTGAAATACTTGCGACGTTCATCCGAGGCGCATAAGAAATGATGTGTTCAAAAGACTCCTTTGCAGCATCTGTTTCTCTGTTTTCATAACAAGCAACCGCATAAAGGAAGTCATTTTGCAGTTTTTGGATTTTCGCACCCAACGCTTTAGGGTTATGTGCAGCATCTCTTTCCCGACATACAGCTTTGCATGCCTCGTAATTTTGATCCAAAAAATATTGATAATATCTCCATACGGAATCTGTCGTTCTTAAAAATGATTTTGAAGGATACTGTTCTTTATACTCCTCATATTTTGCGAGCAGAGCCCGTAATTTTTCAAAATCCCTTAATTCAAAATACGTGCGAGCCAAAATACTTAAACAGAAAGACTTTACTTTTATCGAACACTTCTTCTTTCGCATTTGCGATACGGCAATATTGACGACGGTTTGGTAATCTCCGGTGAATATTGCCGCACCGATGCGATATGTAACAGGAGCAACAAAGCGCTTATCGTTTATAATCTTCTGAAACGCAAACGCATCAAGTTTTTCAAATAAGACAGAAGCAAACGTCTTATTTGCAGTTATTCTTATAAGAATTTTTACGGGAAGAAAAAGTACAAAGCAAAACACAGCAGACCAAAGGTTTGGATAAAGCCATATAATAGGAACTACTATAAGGAGATATGCCATTAAAATCAAAAAACCTCTAAAATAATATCGACGAAATACATCATGTGAATTGTCTTGATGCCTCATAAAATCCCTTCTGTACACTTTTTATTTTCATTAATGGGATCAAATACATAAATGACATCTGATCCCATTAACCTTAATTCCCAGAAAATATACTTAAGCTAAACATCCCCAAGCAGCAATTGCCGCACTCCAAGTCGGAGCATCGTCTCAGACACCAATCCCGCCTGTAACGAGTGTTTCCAGCGATGCTAAAACTAAGACCTATTGCCAATTCAGTTCCCCGATCCGTCACTTCTACATGCATACGCTCCTGCCGTGTTGACGGCCTTTTTTGCGGCGAGTTCTGCAGCTTATGATTTAGTTCAATACTTGTGATACGATGTTATCGTATCCATTCTTCGCCACAGATACGCTGCCGCCAAGCACAGCAAGCCGGCCGCTGGTGTCACTGTCCTCGGCATCGGTGAAATTGCCCGCCGCATCATAAGCGAAGACCTCCGCACAAAGCACCGACTGATCGCTCAGCCCTTTGACCGTTCTTGCGGTCACTCTCCTTGATAATTTTAATATAGTATATCCTGACAGAATTTACAAGCATTTTTCCGTCGTTCCGGATTCCTTTTTAGTAATCGATTTTTGTTCCAGATGGAGGAAAAACTTTACGGCGCCGTCGAGGCGGAAGGCTTCAGCGACGAGCCGGCCGGCAGACAGGATGGCAGAAAGCTCCGCCTTGCGCGCCCCAAAAAAAGAAAAGCAGGCCGTATCCGCCTGCTTTCTTTTTCAAATATGTTCTTCCGTTCTACGCGGCGAGCCTCTCAGCCGAAATATCTCTTCAGAAGCCCTTCGAAGCCTTTTCCATGCCGTGCTTCATCCTTGCACATCTCGTGAACGGTGTCGTGGATCGCGTCAAGGTTCAGCTTCTTGGCAAGCGTAGCCAGATCCTTCTTGCCCTGCGTCGCGCCGTGCTCCGCAGCGACTCTGAGCTCCAGGTTCTTCTTTGTGCTGTCGGTCACGCACTCCCCTAAAAGCTCGGCAAATTTTGCGGCATGCTCCGCCTCTTCCCACGCGGCCAGCTTATAGAAGGCGCCGATTTCCGGATAGCCCTCGCGTTCAGCGACTCTTGCCATCGCAAGATACATTCCGACCTCTGTACATTCGCCCTCGAAATTTGATCTGAGTCCCGCGACGACTTCTTCATCAACGCCCTTTGCCACGCCGACTCTATGCTCGTCAGCCCATTCCAGACCGCCGCTGGCTTCCATCTCTTTAAACTTCTCGGCCGGCGCCTTGCAAACGGGACAAAATTCGGGAGCGCTGTCTCCCTCGTGAACATAACCGCAAATCGTACATACAAACTTCTTCATTCTTATTACCTCCATTCTTTTTCTCACAAGCGTTTCGTGAATTGCTTCTGTAATGCTGCAAAATCAATAACAGTAATCATTACTGTTATTGAGTATAACACTAATTTTAGAAAAGTCAACTATTTTTACCGCAAATAAAAAATTTTTTATATGTACATTCCTCTCTATTTTTGGTAAAATAGAAAAAAGAATGGAAGGAAGGGCAAGCGGCGACGACATGGCTGAGAAAAATAAAATCAGATTTACGATAAACGGGAAAACCTATACATTGCTTCATGACGAGCCGGAGGAATACATGCACCGGATCGAGCATTATCTGAATACCAAGGTCGCCGCCGCCTCCAAAAGCGGAATCCAGCTTGGAGAGCAGACGGCGATCGTTATGGCTTCCATTTCCATAACGGACGAGCTCTTCAAAACACAGAAAAATTTTAATACGCTCAGAAATGAAATCAAGAGAATGATGGACGAGTACGACAGGCTGAAGATCGAAAAGCAGGAGCTTGACGAACAGCTTGCAAAAGCGGAGCAGCAGATCGACACCTTATCCAAGCAGTTGCTTCTGGCCCGTCACGGTGCCTCTCCGGATCAGAATTTTGCGGCGGAGCGGACAAATGAAAGCGTAAGCGGCAGCACGTATCTCCCCGCAAATCACGACATGTACGATGAATCCTGACGTCCCGGCGCCGGAGCTCCTGGCTCCGGCCGGTTCTTTTGCCTGTCTGAAGGCCGCCGTACAAAGCGGCGCGGACGCGGTCTATCTCGGCCTGAAAACAGGCAGCGCCAGAATGGGCGCCGAGAATTTTACCTTTGAAGAGCTGGAGCAGGCGCTGCGTTACGCCCACATTCGCGGCGTGCGCGTATATCTTGCGCTGAATACGCTTTTTTTTGAAGAAACGTTTGAAACGGGATACCAAACGGCAAAAAAGGCGGCGCAGCTCGGCGTCGACGCGCTGATTCTGCAGGATCTCGGACTTGCCGCCGAAATCGGAAAAAGCCGACGGGACTTTCCGTGCGAGCTGCACGCCAGCACGCAGATGAGCGTTTACAACGAAGAAGGACTTCATTTCCTGAAAAATCTGGGCTTTGACAGATGTATTTCCGCGCGAGAGCTTTCTCTCGCGGAAATTGCGCAGCTTTGCAGCGCGGGAATTATGGATGTGGAGGTTTTCTGTCATGGCGCGCTTTGCATGTCAATTTCCGGCCAATGCCTGCTCAGCAGTTTTATCGGCGGACGCAGCGGAAACCGGGGCGAGTGCGCGCAGCCGTGCCGCCGGAAATATGCGCTCATAGAGGACGGACTTCGTACGCCGTATGCATATCGGCTGAGTCCCGCCGATTTTGCCTCCCTCCCCTGGCTCCGGCAGCTTGCCGGTACGGGAGCAGGCTCGCTGAAAATCGAGGGCCGTCTCAAATCTCCCGCATATGTCGCTGCAGTCACGCGGTATTACCGCCAGGCATTAGATGGCTCTGTCGCAGATATTCCCGAAAAACTGACAGAGCTGCGCCTGCTCTTTGGGCGCGGCGATTTTACCTCCGGGTATTTGTTCGGGAAGCTGCCGGCCGGCGACATTACATTCCGCTCTGCGGGCCGCCTTGGGCTGCCGTGCGGCAGACTGAAGGAGTTTCCCATCAGACTGCCCGTTCCGGATACGCTTCCGCAAAGATTGACTCGTTTTCGCTTCTCCGTCCGCTTTGATTCCGACGCCCACCCTTTAAAGGCCGGCGACGGCGTTACGATTTATGACGCAGGCGAGACGGAATACAAAGCCGCAGGAGGCGGAACGGTAAATTCTGTAAAAAAAGGAAAAACACCCCAAACCGCAGACATTACGGCAGTCGGGACGCTTGGCGCACGCGGGAAGGGACCTTATCTGCTTTTTCTTACGGACGATCCGGCGCTGCGCGAACGCGCGGAGCAAACGCTCACGGGCGAAAGCAAAAAGATCCGCGTTCGGATGCTTTTTTCCGCGCGCAGCGGCGAAAAGCCCTCTCTGCAAATGGAAGATGCGGACGGAAACCTCGCTCTGGCGCAAGCCGCCGTCCCGGCGGCTCGTGCGCAGCATGCGCCCGCTACGGAGGAAAGCGTGCGGAAACAGCTGACGAAGCTGGGAGATACCCCCTATTCTGTAGAAACACTGCAAATTGATCTGGAGCCGGACCTCTTTCTTCCGGTCTCCGTTCTTAATACGCTGCGCAGAGACTGCGCCGGGCAGTTATCCGAGATGCGTGCTGCAAAACGCACCGCTGCCGTCGGTACACCTGTGATATACAAAAAAAGCGCGAGCCCGGCAGAGGGCGGCCTCTCGTTTTTCTTCTATCAGGCCGAACGCTTTTTTTCCTTTGACGAAGACGACGTTCCCGAGGCGCTGCGCCCATACCGAAGCGAGCCGCGCACCTTTTACCTTCCCATGGAGTCTTTTTATGATCCGGCTTCCGACTTCCTGAACCGCATGGAAAACCGCATTGCCGCGCTGCGTCGGGCCGGCGTCTGCAAGATTGTTTTATATTTTCCTTTTGTTTCTCTTGGCGAGGCCTGGGCGGAGGCTCGGAAACGGCTTCCGCTCCTTCTGAAGCGGTGGGCCGGTTCGCTGATCGACGGGTTTCTCTGCGAAAACCCCGGCGATCTGGTCTGTTTGCAGGAAGCGCAGCAGGCTCATGCAAAGGCGTTTCTGACTTGCTGCGATTACAGTCTGAACGCCGTAAACAGCCGGACGCTGCGCTGTCTGGGAGACCTTGGCGTAAATCGCGCGGCGCTTTCCCCGGAGGCCTCCGCCGCCTGTCTTCGTGCGGCCGCATCCGCAGTAAATCCGGAGGTTGTCGTGCAAGGACGCCTTGTTTTGATGCGCAGCCGTCACTGCTATATTGACGAAGGCCAATGCGGCGGCAAAAAGAAGAAGTGTCTAAACGGGAAATTTTCCCTGAAGGATGAATACGGCTGCGAATTTCCGATTCTGCCGCAGTGCAGAGACTGCTGCAGCATTCTTCTCAGCCACAGGCCTCTGGAGGCCGCTCCGGCGCAGATCAAAAAAATACGCAGCGTCTGCCCTCAGGCCACGCTGCGCGTTAATCTGGAATAGCTTTCGTGATCTTTTAAAAGAACGCGGAAAATAGTCTCCGCATGTGATACAGATCCTCTGTCCCGCCAAATTCGCGCGAGGAATGCATCGCAAGCAGCGGATTTCCGATATCGACTGCAATCATCCCGCTTTTTGCGGAAAGCATTGGCCCGATCGTCCGTCCGCCTCGGATCGTGCTCCGGTTGACATATTCCTGATATGGGATGCCGGATTCCGCGCAGAGCTTTTTAAAATAAGCGCTGCCGCTTGCAGAGGTGGCGTAGGACTGATTCGCGTTGAGTTTTAAGACCGGTCCCCGATTCAGGCGTACCTTCGTGTCGGGATCTCCCGTCTGCGGATAAGATGGATGCGCGGCATGCGCCATATCGGCGGAAAAGATCACGGAACGGGCCATTGTGCGGAACAGATCTTCCCTGCTGTATCCAAGCTTGCCGCACAGGCGCTCCAGCAAAGCTTCAAAGACGCCGCTCTGCGCCCCGCGGTCGCTTGCGGAGCCGCACTCCTCGTGATCGTAAACGAATGCGACAAAGGAATGATCCGCGGCATCCTCCGAGACGGCTCCCGCCGTCAGCGCATACGCCATCTCGCAGTCATCCAGATGCGGAGAGGACAGGAACTCATCATGGAGCCCGGCGTAGCCGGCCGGAGCGGCATCATACAGTACAATATCAAAACTCAGAATGCGCCGGTTCGGAATGCCGGCCGCCTTAGCGGCATAGTTCAGAAAGGAGGGCTCGCCCGACGGGCTTTGGGCGACAAAGGGACGGAGCTCGGTCTGCAGATCGAACTTGGCGCCCTCATTGACGCTGCCCAGCAGATGGATCGCAGCGCTCGGGATCACGGCAAACGGTTTCCGGATATTAAAATCGGCGCTGTCCGTTTTCTCGCCGTTATCGTAATAAATTCTTCCTGCGCAGGCCAGCGGCCTGTCGAGCCAGACATGCTGGATCAGGCCGCCGTAGGGCTCAAGCGTAAGACGCTCGTAGCCGTCATCCACTGTAGAGACGGCCGGCTTTACACGAAAGCCGGGCGCGTCATGGTGCGCGCCGGCGATATGGAAGCCGTATTCCAGCGGCTTTTTTCGGGAGCTGATTCGAAAAAAGGAAAGCAGCGTACCGTTTTTGACGAGATAATACAGACGGTCGGGCAGAATCTCCCACTCGTCCTCCTCGGCCAGACGGATCGCGCCGGCACGCGCAAGCATCCCGGAAAGATATGTTGCCGAGTGATAAGGCGTCGGACTCTCGTTGATATATTTTAAAAAGCCGTCGCATTCCTTTCTGATTTCCCGTTTCATCGCGCCGCCTCCGTTCGTTATTTCTTCCGGAGCGTGTAGCTGCCTGTAACGGCCTCTCTCCAGGCTTTGCCGTCTTCAAAGCTCCAGCCGTCTTCCAGGAGGATCATGCCCTTCATGCCTTCCGGAATTTCCACCGTAAGCACAATGGAATCCTCTTTTCTCGTCCAGGAGGAAAGAATTCTTCCGTAGGAACAGATATGGAAGCCGGAGGCGTTTTCAAGCTGCGGCACGAAGGAAGGCCGGATTTCCACCTCCGCAAAATCGCTGCGATGCGGATTGTAGTGGATCCCCGCAAGCGCCTGGATAAACCAGCTGCTGATGTCTCCCCAGAAATGGTGGTTCAGAGACAGCACTCTGCCCCCCTCCGGCTGATGCGTTTCCCAGAGCGTGGTGGCGCCGCGTTTTATCCAGTTTCCGTACGAAGGATAATCCGTGCGGGCAATCATTTTATATGCCAGATCGCTGCGTCCGAAGTCGGTCAGCACATGGAAAATCACTCTTGCGCCCAGTACGCCGAGATTGATGTGATCGTCGTCGCGCGCGATGATTTCCACCAGGTTTTCAAAGGCCTTCGTCCGTTCCCCTCCTTCGAAAATATGATAGTACAGCGCCATGGCCTGCGAGGTCTGGCAATTCCCGAGCGCAAGCATCCGGTCGAAATCAACAAGATATTTGCGTACGGCGGCCTTTGTCCTGCGGGCAAGCTCTGCTGCAAATTGGCTCTGGAGCGGCATACCGAGCGTTTCGAAAATGTATGCGGCTTTTTCCGCGATATCCATTGTCAGCACGCTGTCGGTGAAGATCAGAGGGCTGTTGTATTGATCCTCGATCTTTCCGACCGGGCACCAGTCCCCGAGGCCGATGGCCACAAGCCCGCGGGAATCCGCTCTTCCGATGATGTAGTTCAGGTATCTCCAGATCGTAGGCGCGGAAATTTCCAGAATCTCTCTGTCCCCGGTATATTGATAGGTGTAAAACGGTAAATATACGATGATATTGTCCCACGCCGGGCCGTTGCCCCATGCGAAGCCCCACCCGCCGGTCGGTATAATGCCCGGGATCGCGCCGGCGTCGTTCTGGGCCTTCGCGATGTTCCGCATCCATTCCTTATAGCTGTTTCCGACGGAAAGATTCATGAGCATATGCTCCGCGGAAAGCGCGGCGTCCGCCGTCCAGCCGTTTTTCTCACGCTGGCAGCAGTCGACGGGATAGTAATAGAAATTGGAAAGATCGCTGCGCCGCGTCGCCTCCTGAAGCCGGTTTACAATTTCATCCGAGCATTGGAAGCCGCCGCGTTCTTCCAGCTTTGAATGGAAAACAACGTACGTCAGCAGCTCCGGCGTCGCCTGTTCCTTTGTAATGCCGCGCACAAGCACGTACCGGAAGCCGTGATACGTAAACCGCGGCATATATTCCTCCGGCTCTCCCGTACCCTTGCAGTAGTAGATGTCTTTCTGCACATAATCGTTTTCGTCGAATTTGATGTTCCGCGTATAAAGCTTTCCGTCGATTAAGGCTTCTCCGTGGACCAGATCGATCTGCTGGCCGGGCGTGTCCGAGCAGACGCGCAGCCTGCACAGTCCCGCGTTATTTTCTCCGAAGTCATAGCGGAAGCCCGTTTCCTCTTCCGTAATCGATATGGGCTTGATTTCTCCGACTTTGACAATAGGCTCTGCCTGACAGAGCCTGGCCTCTCCACGGGGCATGGGAGCCCTTTCTGCAAAGCGCCACTTTCTGTCGTTAAAGCCGGGTTCATTCCAGCCCGGAAGCTCCAATCTTGCGTCATAATACTCTCCGCAGTGACGGTCGTCGAAAAGAATGGGAGAGGGCGCCGTTTTGAAGGATTCGTCGCTTTCGATTACCATGGCTTCGCCGTCCCGGAATTTGATCGTGCAGCGCAGCGCAAGCTGCGGCGCAGCCCGCCATTTGGCCTTCTGAAAATCCCAGCAGTAAGCGCCGAATGCGTTCTGCAGGCCGTTGCCGAGGCATACGCCGAGGACGTTCTCGCCCTTTTTCAGATACGGAAGAATATCGTAGGCATCGTAATAAATCAGATCGTCGGGGTTGCTGATATATGGAGCCAGAAGCCCCTTCGTAATATTTTTTCCGTTTATATACAGCTCATAAAAGCCGAGGCCGCACAGCACTACGCTTGCCTCCGCGGCGCTGTTCAGCTGTTTCAGACTCTTGATCGCAAACGTTTTTCTGAAATAAGGAGCGGGGACAAAGTGGTCAAGCGAGCATGTCTCTTTCCCGGCTCTTATAAATGAGTTTGGAAAATCCATCCAATCATCTCTCCTTTTCTTTATTTTGTCCGGTAATTATACTATGCGCGCGCTGAATAAGCAATCTCTGCGTTTGTTAAAATTTATTATTTTCGACGGAATCCATAAACGTCCGAACGAGCCGCTTTGCCTCGTCAAAATTCATATTCCCCGAGCACTTCCTGTATGCGACGCTTTGATCTTTATAATGGTAAGCGAAGGAAACGGACCATTTTACACATTTCAGAATGGCGAACCTGCGCGCTTTCTTTCCCAGCGAACGTTCCAGGCTTTCCGTCTCCTCAAATAATTCCCTTTCCCGGATCGTAACGGAATGCTCCTCGTTCCAGCAGTCGAAATAAGCCGTGACCGTAATGCAGGCGACTTCGTCCAGATCGATGCGGGACGGGCGGCCGGCCACGTCGACCAGCAGGACCGCCGCGACGAGAACCGGTACGGCAATGAGGAAAAATCTTATACGTTTAAAAAAGAAAAACGGGCGGGATTTCATACGGCTGCTCCTTTCTCAGCGGAGCGGAAGAGAAGCCTGCTCGACCTGTTCCCACACTGCGCAGCGGCCGTCAAAGCATTCCGCAGCAAAAGAAGCCCCTCTTTCGCACGTTTAAAATCATATTTTTATCATATCTGAGATTACTATATGATAAATTTCAAAGCAAGTCAAGATCAAAGCATAGATTCTCAGCGGAGGGCCCGTAGGATTACAATACATGTTTGACAAATCTGCATAAAAACCAACCGCACCTTTCCAAGGTGCGGTTGAAAAATTATTTTTTTACTGCATGATACCAATCGTCTGTTATTTTTTTTGTGTCGGCCTCTGTATTTCCGCCAGACAGTGTTGTCGGCTTTGAAGTCGGAGAGTAAATTACCGAATACAAGCCATTATGAGTAGTAAAATAAACCGCGCCATCCGCACAATATATAACATCTAATTTTGCATCACTATCCGGAAAAGCATGTTCTATGTTACGAAAGCTGTTTATAATATCATTCGAAACATCCATCTCTTGCGCATCGCTTTTCGTTCCGCAGTAAATTGTGTTATTCCCACTTAAATTGAAGTATATGATTTCAGGATTTTTTTCGACATTTTCCAGGCAAAAATCAGCAACTGTCTGAAAATCCTCCTGAAATACCTCGAAGTTTTCAACATTATACTTCCACTTTGACGTATACGTAAACCAAATATATATAGAACATACACACAAGCAAGCTAAAACAATCATAACAATCATAACAGTTATAACAATCTTAACAATCATTCGCGCGGCATTTTTATTGGCTTTTGTAAGCATTTTACTTACCTCCTTAAATTGTTCCCGAGAAGGGCACTTCGAAGTTGATTACTGTAACAAACGGCTTATACTCTCCGTTATATTCTTCGTTATGTTGAAGAATATACCAAGATTTAAATCCTGCTAAAAAACCGTATTTTTCTACATCGGCAGCATCTAGTCCAAAATGATCATAGAGTGTAAAAACAAGTGTTCCTGAATATGAATTACCTGTTTTATTATACTCTTTTACTTCAATTTGATTTCCCCACAAACCATCAATGCAAATAGTCAATCCATTGATCTTGTCACTAACGGTATTATAAACTGGCTGATATATCTTATTTGTTTGCATCAATTTAACGAGTGGATTATTATCTCTATTACCAGCAGTATAAGTTAATACTCTTATGTCACCATTGTACTGACATAGCAACTGAGCAATACAATTCTTAACCGCAGTAATATAATTTTGAGTTGATTCATGTTCCAGGACTTTTTCTGTCAATGTTGAATTGCTATAATTGCTTCCATCCCCGGACATAAAATGTTCAATCATATCAAGTACTACTGTTTGTAAGGGCTCAGTAGAGAATAACGTGGTAGCCATATCTTCCCACAAAGACCTGAATGTTGCTGGTGTTGTAAACACAAAATCAGACCAGTTTATCCAGTCCATTGCTTTTAAATCATTTTCAGAAATATCATCATACTCTAAATCTTCAGGAAGACATCCATCGCAGTTATATCTATAAGTATTTTTCGTCTGGTAAATTTTGTTCTTGCGAACATAAATCGTCATACAATCCTGATACCCACCATCAACAGTAGTGGCAGTAATGGTAACAGTACCTGCTTTCTTTGCTCTTACAAAACCTGTGTAAGTCCCGACAGTTGCCACACTTTCATTACTGCTGCACCAAATAACTGTTTGGTTCGTAGCGTTTGACGGATATACAGTTTCACAAAGATAATCCATTTCTCCCACATCCATAGTTTTATGCGCAGGGCAAACCGCTACTCCTGTTACGGGTATTGGTGCAATTACAGTTACAGTAATATAATCGCTTATTCCACTACCGTCAGTAGCCTGGGCATAAACCCTTGTTGTACCTGTGTTTACTCCGTAAATATATCCTGTAGTTTCATTTACGCTTGCAATAGAAGTGTTACTACTGTACCATCTAACCTCTGCACATTCAGGGCAGTTAGAAGATATACCCGCCCAAGCATCGTAATACCATTGTCCTTTGGTAATAGTTGCACTATTTGGATACACATTAACTGAATTTATACATATCATTATTTTTCCTCCTTATCATACTTAATTTAAAACATTTTGTCAATGATAACTTTTCTATCTCTTACAAGGTTCACATTGAAGGTGATTTCAATACCCGCATCGTCATTGATAGGATGACAGTTAACTCCATACTGCCATACGGCAATATCGTTACGGGTAATACCGGAGGGTGCATAAGGCATCCAATTATCCGGATGAATAAGGTGAGTGGTGGTTACACGGTCATATTCTGCGAGACTGGGGGAAATTGCCCATACAAGACACTTTTTAAAAATCTCACGATCAGTCTGCAAACCACGGCTGAACTCACGGTCAAAGCCGAACTTAGCATCGGTATTAGCCTTAAATCCTGGAACAAAGCCCTTTTCTTCGAGATCTGCTGCAAAGCCCTTCATATAATCACGGCTAATATCTTCGCCGTTTACTACTTCGAGGAACACTGCCGTTCCCTTAGGAATACCGAGTTCAAGAGCTACAACATCGATTTTCTTTACAACAATTTTACCCTGTTCTTCGGTCTTCTTTTCTCCGGAATCTGTATAGATAGCAGCTATCTTACAACCCTTTGAATGAATAAATGCGATTTCATCCTTTGTAAGAGCGTTTTCGCCCACAAGATTTCGTCCCCAAAAGTTAGGATATACCTTATTGCGAACTACCCATTCAAATTCAGAAATGTTGTTTTGCAGAATATCATTGGCTTGGATTTTAGAATCCACACCAAACAAAAGTCTGCTCACGGGAGCCTGCACCTCTGTTGTTTTTACCTCCGCCTGAACAGTGGCGGCAGTCGCCTGTGTTGCTTCAGCCGTAGCTTTCGCGTGTTTAGTACCTTTACATGCCATTTTATTTTCCTTCTTTCTTTTAGAAATTTTTGTTTTCGATTAGCGTCCTAATCTTTTACAGCTGCAACTCTATTATCAATGTTAAACCTGACAACTACTGTCAGGTTTCAGACCGTATACAAATTTTTTCTTTAAAAAAACTACATTCTGCACAGTAATAACGCAAGATATACGCTTTCGTATATCCCTTATTCAATATGCCGAGAATTTCCTTGCTGCAAAAGCCGCCATCAAGTTCAAAACGAACCGCCAGTATCATCTGTCGCTGGGAGAAACGTCGCTACAACCATAAGAGTAAATATTTACCTGATATATTGACAATATAATTATATCAACATATAATTTTCGATATAATTTACCAAAATTGTATAATGATTTTGTATTTTAAAGAATGCCAGAAATGAGGAAACAAACAAAAAAGCGTTTTCTGCGCGTGATTGCATTTGGATCGAATATGATGAAGCGCATAACGGCCGGCTGTCCTTTATTCATTTGATCAAGAATAATGCGACGCTGATTTTTTCATACGACAGTCAGGATCAGCCGACACAGAAACGCGGAAAAACGGAACGTGCGCATTCGATTGTGCGCATATGGCTTGGCCAACACCTTGACAGAAGGGAGACACGATGAAAAAAATACTGCCTTTGATGCTCTTATTATTTTTTCTTGTGGGTTGCAGTAATGTTTCAAACAGCAGCAAACTAAATGTGGATGATATTATGGAGGACGTTTATATTACTGAAATAGACTGGTGTGGTATAGAGTGGGATCAAATTCAGTTTCCTATTGATTTGCGTGAAGATGTTTTGGAAGAAATAAAACCAATTGAGACAACCCAGATTGCAATAGAGGTCGCTACAACCATAATAGAAAAACTTCATGAAAAAGGGAAATTATCTGAATATACATTGATTTCTATTGTTCATTCCACGGAGGATAACGTGTGGCGTTTCGAATATTCAATAGATCAACGGAATAAGGATATTGATCATTTGGTTGATTGTGGGTGCTTATATGTTGCAATGGATGGGAAGGAAGGAAGCGTTATTAAAGCTTGGCTTGAGGAGTAAAAGCTCCATACCGGTAGCTCCGGCTTTTGCGCTCTGTCGCCGGAGCTGCCGAATCTCGTCGATTTGTCCGGAATTTTAACGATTTTTCTCGCATTGAGACGGTCAAAAAAACAATACAATTTGCATACAAAATTTAAACGCATTTCTTATTGAGGGACGCATTGTTTTGTGGTATGCTAGACACGCTTTATAACAAAAGATCTTTTAAATTACAAAGGATGAGGAACATGACAGGAGCAATCAGGAAAAAGTTTTTATCGGTCATAACAGTTTTGTTTCTGCTGGCCGCCCTGACGATCCCGTCCGGCGCGGCGGAGGAAACGGTCATCGTACTGGATGCCGGGCACGGAGGGAACGACAACGGCACGCAGGGAACGTTAAACGGCACCACCTATTACGAAAAAAATTTAAATCTGAAGGTAACTCGTTATCTCTGGGACGCGCTGGGTGAATACGGCGGCGTGAAGGTCTACATGACAAGGTACGAAGATACGAAGCTTTCGATTTTATCCCGGGCGAAGGCCGCTGCGGATTTGAACGCGGATCTTATGGTTTCGCTCCATATGAACGCGCTGGAAGGCGCCGATTATTTCGGAGGAAGCGAAATTTTTGTTCCCGCCGGAAACTACAGGCCGGAGCTGGCCGAGGAAGCCTCGGCGATCGCCGAAAAAATCCTGTCGGAATTTGAAGGGCTTGGAATGAAAAAAATAGGCGTCAAGACGAGTCTTCTCTCCCATGATGACTATTATGATTATCCGAACGGTCAGCAGGCCGACTACTACGGCATCATCCGGTTCTGCGTGCAGGAAAATATCCCGTCGATGATTATAGAGCACGGATATCTTTCCAACAAGGCCGATCTTACGTTTTTATCCAAAGACGCGAACCTCAAAGCATTAGCGGAGGCGACCGCCGCCTCTATCGCGGAACATTACGGCTTGTCCAAAGGCAGCGGCACGAAAATAACGCTGCAGGAACAGGCGCCTGTCGTAATCGCAGATTTGCCCACGCAGCTCACGGTAGGAGACGAGCCCATTACAATGCGCGCATCCGGCGGCAGCGGAAACGGTGAAATGCGTTTTGAAAGCAACGACAAAAATGTACTGCAGGTGGTAGGAGATCAGCTTGTGATCGTAGGCGAGGGCAAAGCCAACATCACGGCGGTGAAAGGAACGGACGGCACCTATCTGCCCATGACAAGCGAAAACTACATCCGCATTACGGTGGAAGACAGCGGAGCCGCGCCGATTACTCCGGAACCGGAGCCTGCCACGCCAACGCCTAACACAGAGCCGACAGGCTCCGCAGGCGGGCAGGAAAGTCCCTCGGGTACCGGAACAGAGCCGGGCTCACCGCAGGAATCCGCCCAAAGCAATCCGCAGGAAGGCCAAAACGACACCTTTCCCCTCATTGCCGCCATCGTGGGCGGAATTCTCGCCGCTCTTCTAACCGCAATCATTATCCGCATTCTCGTCGTTCGGAGAAGGCGAAAAAAATCCAATACCCGCAAATACAAAAATAATAAAAATCGAACGAGCCGCGGGCGCCAGCAAAGAAATTACAGGAGGTAACAGCCCTCTCCACGGAGCCGTTCTTCCTCCTCGGCAGGCCAGACGGAAACCTGAACCTCCCCAATATGCTTCTTATCAAGAAAATACATGCAAAGTCTTGACTGCCCGATGCCTCCCCCAATGGTATAGGGCAGTTTTCCTTCTAAAATCGCTTTGTGAAACGGAAGCTCCCTCCGATCCTCACAGCCGGCTTCCGCAAGCTGCGCCGCAAGAGAAGCCTCGTCCACACGGATTCCCATGCTCGAAATTTCAAACGAAAGATCCAGAACCGGATAATACAGTAAAATGTCGCAATTCAGATTCCAGTCATCATAATCCGGAGAGCGTCCGTCATGCGGCATTCCCGAACGGAGCCTTCCGCCGATCTGCATCAGGCAAAACGCACCGTGGGCGCGCGCGTAAAGCGACTCTCTCTCCTTCGGCGTTTGATCGGGATATAAATCCTCCAGCTCCTGCGACGTAATAAAAACGATTTCCTCCGGGAGGCAAAAGCCGTTCATGCCTTCGGCCAGATCGGGATATAGCGCGCGGATATGCGCCTCCGTCTTTTTGAGGACAGCATAAATTTTACGCACTGTGCGCTTCAGCATCTCAATATTTCGTTCTTCTTTCCTGATTACCAGCTCCCAATCCCACTGATCTACATAGATGGAATGCAGCGCGTCCGTCATTTCATCGCGCCGCACGGCATTCATATCCGTATAAAGGCCTTCTCCCGGGCCGAAGCCGTACTTGCCCAGCGCAAAGCGCTTCCACTTGGCCAGAGACTGCACGATCTGCACCTCCTGCTTCGTCTCAAGCAGATCGAATTGTACCGGACGTTCCGTCCCGTTCAGGCAGTCGTTCAGGCCCGAATCCCTAGTTACCATTAAAGGCGCCGTTACGCGCATCAGATTCAGCGCCTCCGCCAATTCCTTCTGAAAATAGTCTTTTACCTGTTTAATCGCGATCTGCGTCTCTTTAAAATCCAAAACCGACCGGTACATTTACGATTCCTCCCATTCCAGCGCGCGCCCCTCTAAAGACCAGGTCTGCGCGGCGTCAATATATACTTTTGCAAACTTTCCCTCGGCATCGGCGGCGCAAACGCCGTCCGCCGTAAAATTCACGATTTTGTTTCCCTCGGTCCTTCCGGTAAGGCGCGCGGGATTCGTACGGCTGACGCCCTCGCAGAGCACCTCGAACGTTTTCCCCGTACACGCTTCGTTTTTCTCGCGGCTGATCGTATTCTGCAGCTCCAGAAGCCTCCCGAAGCGGTCCTTCACCAGCTCTTCCGCCACCTGATCCGGATCGGCGGCCGCCGGCGTTCCCACGCGGGGAGAATAAATAAATGTATATGCCATATCAAAGCGGAGCATTCGCACGAGTTCCAGCGTTTCCCGAAAATCCTCCTCCGTCTCTCCCGGGAAGCCCGTGATCAGGTCCGTAGAGAGCGTAATTTCCGGAATCCTGGAGCGGATTTTTTCCACCAGCGAAATATATTGCTCTCTGGTATAGCGCCGGTTCATTCTTCGGAGAATCTCCGTACTGCCGGACTGCACCGGCAGATGCAGCTGATTGCAGACGGACGGATATTTGGCCATGACCTCAATCAGTTCCTCCGAAAGATCCTTCGGATGAGACGTCATAAAGCGGATCCTCCGCAGGCTGCTGCCCGCCGTGCGCTCACAGACAGCGGAAAGCAGCGCCGCGAAGCTTTCATGCCGCTCTGGTTCGTCAAGATCCTTGCCGTAGGAATTGACGTTTTGTCCAAGCAGCGTAATCTCGCGCACGCCGCCGGCCGCCAGCGCATCGATTTCTTGCAAAATATCGTTCCTGCGTCTGCTGCGCTCCCGTCCGCGCACGTACGGTACGATACAGTATGTACAGAAATTATTGCAGCCGTACATAATCGTCACCCAGGCCTTCCAGTTGCTGGCGCGTTTTACCGGCAGACCTTCCGCAACCTCCCCTTCTGTATGAGAAAGCTCGCACACGCGCCGTCCATCGATCAGCGCACTGTAGAGAAATTCCGGAAGGCGGTGAAGATTATGCGTGCCGAATATGATATCCACATTCTGATATTTCCGCTTAATTTCCTCGACAACGTGCGGCTGTTCGGTCATGCAGCCGCATACGGCGGTAAGCAGCTCCGGCTTTGCCCGTTTTGCGCCCTTCAAAGCGCCGATGTGCCCGAATACCTTTTCCTCTGCATTTTCCCGGATGCAGCAGGTGTTGAAAAGAATCAGATCACAGAAACGTCCTTCGTATTTGCCCGCCGTCTCGTCGGGAACCAGCTCATACCCCATCCGTTCCAGCATGCCGGCAAGCTTTTCGGAATCGTGCTCGTTCATCTGGCAGCCAAACGTTTTAATGCAGGCAGCAGGACGGCCGCCCCGGCCGGAATTGAAATCACGCACGCACTGCATGTAATAATTCTGTTTTTCTCGTTCCTCTTGCGAGACAATTCTCGTCGCCATCCGATTTATCCTTCCGTCAGATTCTTTTTTCGGCCTTCTGGTGAAGCCGGTACAAAATATTCATCGCCTCGATGGGCGTCAGAGAATGCACATCCAGATCCTTCAGCTCGCTGACGATCTCGTCCTGCATGACGGAATTCGCCGTAAAGGAAAGCAGATCAAGCTGCCCGTATTCCTCTGAAGCCGCGCCTCCAGCCTTCTGCCGCGTTTTTCGGCCGTGCCTTCCCTTCTCCCGGATATCCTGCTCCTCCAGGCCCTGTAAAATTTCATGCGCTCGAAGCGTTACGACTTTCGGGATCCCCGCAAGTGCCGCCACGGAAATTCCGTAGCTCCCGTCGGCGCCGCCGCGCTTCATTTTACGGAGGAAAACAATGTCGTCCCCCTTCTTTTTCACGTCCACGCAATAATTTTTGACGCCGGGGACGGTGCCCTCAAGCTCCGTCAGCTCATGATAATGCGTTGCAAACATCGCGCGGCATTTCAGCGTGCCGGCAATGTATTCCAATACCGCCCAGGCAATGCTGAGACCGTCGAACGTGCTGGTTCCGCGCCCGATTTCGTCAAGGATCAGAAAGCTTCTGGCGGTTGCGTTGGAAAGAATGTTCGCCACCTCGCTCATTTCCACCATAAACGTGCTCTGCCCCGACGCCAGATCGTCGGACGCGCCGACTCTGGTGAAAAGCTTGTCCACTACCGAAATCTGCGCTTCCGCCGCGGGAATAAAGGATCCGGCCTGTGCCATCAGGATCATCAGCGCGACCTGCCGCATATAGGTCGATTTTCCGGCCATGTTCGGTCCGGTAATTACGAGAAGCAGATTCTCTCCGCAGTCGAGCAGCGCGTCGTTCGGCACAAAATCACCGGAGGAAAGCATCTTTTCCACTACGGGATGCCTGCCGTCGCGGATGGAAATCACGGAAGAATCCTCTCCGAGGATCTCCGGACGGCAGTAATTCTCACGGTCTGCCGTCTCTGCATACGAAGCAAGGGCATCCAGTTTTGCGATCGCCGCGGCGGTTGCCTTCAGTCGGTCCGCCTGCCGGAGCACGAATTCCCGCACCTCGCAGAACACCTCAAATTCCAGACGCGTGAGGCGTTCCTCCGCGCCCAGGATCGTGTCCTCCATCTTTTTCAATTCGTCGGTAATGTATCGTTCGTTGTTTGCCAGCGTTTGTTTTCTGATGTATGTAGGCGGGACGAGATTCAGATAAGATTTCGTCACCTCAAGATAATAGCCGAACACCTTGTTATAGCCAATCTTCAGGTTTTTTATGCCCGTCGCCTCGCGTTCCCTGGCCTCCAGCTCTGCGAGCCACGTTTTTCCATTTACGGAAGCCAGGCGGCACTGGTCTACCTCGGGATGATATCCCTTTTTAATAATTCCGCCCTCCTTCAGTGCAAGCGGCGGATCCTCCTCGATAGCCTGATCTAAAAGCGTCCAGACGTCCTCCAGGCCGTCCGTCTCCGCATGGATGCGCTGGAGCAGCGGCGCTTTGCAGGAGGCCAGCGTATTGCGGATATACGGCATTTTTCCCGCTGACTGCCGCAGAGAAGCAAGATCGCGTGCATTGCACGTGCCAAGAGTAACTTTACCGGCGATTCGCTCCATATCGTAAACGCCCGCAAGCAGCTCCCGGATTTCGCTCCGGAGCAGGAACGCGTCCTTCAGCTCGGCTACGGCGTCCAGACGTTCGTTGATCGCGTCAACGTCGATCAGCGGCTGCTCCAACCACTTTTTGAGCAGCCGGCCGCCCATGGGCGTCACCGTTTTGTCCAGCACCCAAAGCAACGAGCCCTTTTTATTTTTATCCCTGAGCGTTTCCGTGATCTCCAGATTTCTCCGGGAAGCGGCGTCGATCGTCAGGAATTCGTCTACCGTGTAGTATTCGGCGGTAATCTGATCGGACAGATGCATTTTCTGCGTATCTTCCATGTATGAAATCAGCGCGCCGCAGCTGCGCACGGCAAGCTCGTTTTTCAGAACAGCCTGCAGCATGTTTGTTTTCTGAGCGCCCGTAAATTTGATGTCGGACAAATGCGCCTTTCCCGCCTCATAGCCGAACAGCTCTTCCGGAGCCTCCGTTATGTATGCGTTTCCAAGGTTCCGGGTAAAATTCCGCAGGCGCTCCGCGCAGGCGGCTCCTTTATTTACGATAATTTCAGAGGGCGCGAACCTGGCGATCTCGTTCGCCAGATGGTTATAGGTGCTGCCTACCGTCAGAGAGGTCAGATAAAGCTCGCCCGTTGTGATATCCGCAGCTGCAAGACCGTACATGCTCCGGAATTCATAAACCGCCGCAAGATAGTTATTGCTCTTCTGGGAAAGCATCTGCTCGTCCGTGACGGTGCCGGGCGTGTAGATGCGGACAATGTCGCGCTTCACGATTCCTTTTGCCAGCGCCGGGTCCTCCAGCTGCTCGCAGACGGCGACCTTATAGCCCTTCGAGACCAGGCGGCCGATATAAGAAAGGGCGGCGTGATACGGCACGCCGCACATCGGCGCTCGTTCCGCCAGCCCGCAGTCCTTCCCCGTTAAAACGAGTTCCAATTCTCTGGATGCGATTTCGGCATCCTCAAAAAACATTTCGTAAAAGTCCCCGAGACGAAAGAAAAGGATGCAGTCCTTGCACCGCTCCTTTATCTCAAGAAATTGCTTCATCATAGGGGTCAGTTCCGCCACACGATAATCTCCTTCCGTTTCGCGCGTAAAAGATCAGTGGCAGCCGCCGCAGGTGGCGCAGCTTCCGCCGCATCCGCTGTCTCCCGTGATAAAATGCTGTATGATATCATTGATCGTACGCATCATGTCTTCGAAGCCTTTTTTGCCGTCGAAGTAATTCTTGGTAATTTCATATTCGTTCAGCTCTTTCTGCTTGTCCATCAGAGTATCGCGAATTTTCTCCAGCTCGTCCTTATCCATATTGTCTCGCGAGCCGTTTACGATCTTTCTCTGAAGATCTTTAAAATCATTGATCAGATCCTGCCCCTTTTCATCCTGCAGGAGTGCGAGCTCCGCATTCTGCCATGCGATAAATTCGGGGCTTTCCTTGATCGCCTCTCCCAGCGCCGAAGCGGCTTCTACATAATCCATTGAATTTCCCTGCCTTTCTGTGAAAATCCGTGTCTAATTCATCAAGCATAGTATGTCTTGGCACGCCTTTTATCATACCATATTCCGCATTTCCGCACAATCTTATTTTGACAGCACGCTGCGGTATCCGCCGGCTCCGTATCTGAGGCATCTGTTGACGCGGGAAATGGTTGCGGTGGAAGCGCCCGTTTTTTCGACAATGTTGTTAAACGTTTCTCCTTGTTTTAGGAGGACGGCGACCTCCAGGCGCTGCGCCATTGCGTTCAGTTCTTTGATCGTACACAAATCTTCAAAAAAGCAGCGGCACTCCTCTGCGCTTTCCAGCGAAAGGATTGCTGCAAATAGTCTTTCCTGTTCTTCCTCTCTGATTTTATCCTCTTGCATGCGGCATTCCCTCTGTCTGTCAGTATCTTTGGCTGTAATTTGCAAAAAAAGCTTTCGTTCGTTCGCTTTTCGGGTTTCCAAACACTTCCTCGGGCGTGCCCTCTTCTTCGATTCTGCCGTCGGCCATGAAAAGGACGCGGTCCGCTACGTTTCTGGCAAATTCCATTTCGTGCGTTACGACGATCATGGTGCTTTCGGAGGATTTCAGACTCCGGATGACCTTCAGCACCTCTCCGGTCAGCTCCGGATCAAGCGCGCTCGTAGGCTCGTCGAAGCACAGAATTTCCGGTTTCAAAGCCAGCGCGCGGGCAATTGCAACGCGCTGCTGCTGTCCGCCTGACAGCTCGCAGGGATACGCCTTCGCCTTTTCGGAAAGGCCTACCCGCTCCAAAAGGGCATACGCGTTTTCCTCCGTTTCCTTCAGGAGCTTTGCTTTGTTTTCCTTATAGTCCTTACGTTCCTTCAGCAAAAGCGACGGAGCCAGCATAATGTTCCGCAGTACGTTATATTGAGGGAACAAATTGAAGGACTGAAAAACAAGCCCGAAATGCAGGCGTTTTCTGCGCACGTCTTTGTCCTCATAGGTCGCGGGATCCTCGCTGTCAAACAAAACCTCGGGGCCTACGGTAATTTTGCCGCCGGATGGCTTTTCCAGAAAATTAAGGCATCGGAGCAGCGTCGTCTTGCCGCTTCCGGAGGAGCCTATGACGGCAAGCACGTCTCCCTTCTCCAGGGTAAAGCCGATCCCGCGCAGCACCTCGTTTTTCCCGTAACTTTTCTGAAGTCCGGACACCTCAAGCAGCGCCATGTTACCACCTTATCCTTTATAATAATCGAGCTTTTTCTCGACATACGAAAGCAGCAGCGTAAGCAGGCCGCAAAACAGCAGGAAGTACGCGCCCGTGTAAAACAGCGGCCAGATGATTCCGACGCTTCCGTATCGTTCCGCGGTCATAATCACCTCGGCGACAGCAATCACTCTTGCCAGAGACGTGTCCTTCACCAGAGTAATCACTTCGTTGCCCAGCGGCGGTACGATGCGTTTGACCACCTGCATCAGTACCACGCGGAAGAAAATCTGCGTTTTGGTCATTCCCAGTACCTGGCCGGCTTCGTATTGTCCTTTTGGAATACTTTCAATCCCACCGCGGAAAATTTCCGAAAAATATGCGGCGTAATTAATAATGAATGCGATCAGCGCGCAGAACAGCCTCTGATCGATCCCAAGAATCTGGCTGGGCATTCTGACGTCGAATACGATGCCCGGCACATACATAACGATAAAAAGCTGGAGCATCAGAGGCGTGCCCCTGATGATCCAGACAAAAGCTCTTGCAAGGTATTTGATCGGTCTGAATTTTGCCATCGAGCCGAACGTAATAATCAGGCCCAGCGGCAGCGCGGCGATCAATGTGTACAGAAAAATCTGACAGTTCTGCGCGAAGCCCTTTAATAAACTTAACGTTACCTCTCCGAATTCAGCCATGTAAGCCGCTCCGTATCTTATTTGCTGGGCTGGATCAGGAGAAGATCCTCCAGCTTGTATTTTGCAGCGATCTCATACAGCTTGCCCTCGTCTGCCAGCTCCTGAATCGCCTGATTCACCTTGTCGCAAAGCTCCGTGTTGCCCTTTTTAAAGGCGATTCCGTATTCCTCCGGAGCGAAATCCTTTTCCAGCACGACAAGATCCTCGTAGTCCGTGCCCTCTCCAATGGAGCCAATCGTGAGAACGTAGTCCACCAGGCAGATTTCTGCCGTTTTGGACTTTACCTCAAGCAGAGCCTTAGACTGTGCATCGACCGGCGTATACGAAGCATCCTGGAATGTTTCATCCGTTGTCGCCACCGTTTCTCCCGCAGATTTCGCCTCTGCAACGACCGTAACGCCCTCAAGATTGGTAAGATCCTTATACTTTTCCGCATTTTCCTTCAAAACGACGGCCACCTGCTTATTCCGCATATACGGCACGGAAATCTGCATGGATTCCTTTCTGTCGTCGTCAATCGTCATGCCGTTCCAGATGCAGTCGATCGCGTTGCCGTTCAGCTCCGTTTCCTTCGATTCCCATTTGATTTCCTGGAATTTCGGCGTCATACCGAGCTTTTCGCACACGGCCGTGGCAAATTCCGTTTCGAACCCCGTCAACTCTCCGTCCTCCATGTAGTTCATGGGCGCGAAATATGTAATTCCGATAATCAGTTCGTTTTGATCTCCGCCGCCGCTGCAGCCCGCAAAGCAGCCCGTCAAGAGGACGGCAGCCAGCAGCAGACCTGTCATTTTTGCAATTTTCCGTTTCTTCATAACCATTTTCCTTTCCCGTTTCTTTGGACCTCTCATGTTCCGCAGTTTAATGCATTGCTATAGTAGTACTTTATTGTGCTAAAGTCAACAGAAAATTTTTCTTATGCTATAAAAATTTTTAACAGACGCCCGCATTCCGCTGCAGAAGGAAATCGACGCCGTACTCCCGGATCCCGTAGAAAAGATATTGCTGCGCGAAGCCTGCCAGCGTACCGAACCGCGCGGATACGAATGCTTCCGCCTCGCCGGGCAGCAGCCTTCTCCGAAAATAAAGCTCTTCCAGTACGCGGCGAACCCAAACGTCTACCGGAAAAACGTCCGTCCGCATTCCTGCAAACAGCATTACGCAGTCCGCCACCTTCGGGCCTACGCCGGAGTACATCTGCAAGAGGCCGCGTGCCGCGGGAAGCGGCGCGGTGCGGACGGCCTCCGGATCGATCGGCGTATCGAGATAGCGCCGAACCGTTTTTTCCAGATATGCACACCGGTAACCGGCTCTGCAGCAGGCGCTGAACGCTTCTGCGGAAACTCCTGCCAGTCGCTCCGGAGACGGAAAGGCGTAAAACGGGATCCACTCTGAAACGGATGAATTTTCACGCAGATATCGGTTGAGCGCAGCTTCCGTTTCGATCGGCGCGCCGTATCGCTCCGCCAGACGCTCGACGCAGCCCTTGATGCGCGGAATATTATTGTTGGAAGATAAAATAAAAGAAATCAGCGTTTCAAACGGTTCCTGCCGCAAAATACGCAGACCGCTTCCCAGCGCGGCCGCCTCCTTCAAATACGCGTCGCGTTCCGAAAGCGTTCGGCGGATGGCAGCGTAGTCGCGTTTCATATCGAAATAGTTTTCCCAAAATGCATAATAGTCCCGCAGTCCCGCGTTTGCAAGCGTGATGATTTTCCCTTCGGAGCCGTCTTCCGCGCGGACTGCCAGCACGCGTCCGCCCGCGGCGCCGAGATAAATCCGGGGGTTTCCAGGAAGCGGGTTCCACCGGAAGCACTGGCCGCATTCAAAAATATGTACGGGATCGAAGTCCTCGCATCCCCGGATCTCCACGTACGGGAGTCCGTAGGATGTAAAATGCTCCGTAACCTCCAAAGCGTTCACCGTTATTGCCCCAGTCCCGACAGCCCGGTCAATTTTTCAATGCTTCTGGGAACGGCGTCTCTGGAATTGCCCCAGTCGGCGTCCTGGTTGCGGTAGTCAAACTTCTGTGTAAACCATTCGACCTCCCCTTCGATGCGTTTGAGGTTCGAAAGCTGCATGCGGATCAGCGCGCCGAGGAATTCCTCCTGCCTTGCGCCGGACAGATTTTTCTTTCCGGCCCGCAGCAGCATCCCAAAATGCGGCATACAGAAGCCCAGCCCGCTGTCGAACCGGTTCCGGAAATCCTTTTCCGAAAAATATAAATGCGTGATGACCTCGCAGTAGCGCTCCATTGTTTTGACAAGATCACGGCAGATGCAGCAGCCGGACTCCAGCTCCTCAAGATACGTCAGTAAGCTCTCGGCGGTCTTTGCATTGTCCCCTCCGCTTTTCAGGGAAGCAAAGAACGATTTCTTGGCGGGCTCCGCGTTCTGCGCCGCGGCGCCGTGCGCCAGCCGGTCCAGCTTCTGATTCTGTTCGTGAAGATGCGTATGGAGGATCAGACCGAGACCGAGCCGGTTTGCCCGCGTATCGTACATCTGCTTAAAATGTTTTGCGCAAAAGCCCGTTTCGTTTGTTTCAATCCGGTTCTCTGGCTCCATGAGGGAGGGGCCGAGATAATAATTGACGCGGTCGTTCTCAAAACGATTCTCCAGATTGCACATCGGACATTCGCAGGGCTTTTCAAATGCTTCGTTTACAGGGATCGTATAAATCGTTTCTTTCATGCCATCACAAAATCCTTGTTTTTATTTTTATAATCCTCTTTGAGGACGAGGCTCTTCGCCGTCAGGGAAACGGAGGATACGTTCAAAGAGGTCATCGTTTCGATTTCGCGAATGACGGCGTCCCGGATTTTCCGGAAAACGTTTGGAATTTTATATCCGTAATACAGGATAAGATCCATTTCGATCCGGATTCCATCCTCCGATTTTTCGGCGCGGAAGCGCGTGATATTCGACACGCCCTCGCATTTTTTGGTAATATGCTCCGCAAGCTGATAAATCGTATAGTCGGAAATGGTATACCGTCCCAGATAACTGAACGTAGGCCGGATCACGGATTTTTCTCCGACCATTTCGTAGTCTCCAAGCCCCTTGCGGCGCAGGAGGTTCAGGGGATCCAGCATATAGCCGGAAAAATCCTTTTTCAGCTCCAATGTCGGCACCGGTATGACGTGTTTGCCCTCGGTGCGCCGTGTGTTCAGCGCCTGCTGAATTTCATATTGGCTGGAAATATCTTGAATATAAATGGTTTCGTCGATTCCGTGCAGCCCCAGCCGTTTGGCGATCTTCGCCACCATTCCGTCCGAGGTCCCCAGAATCAGGAGGCGGTCTGCCTTGTTCCGTTTCAGGGCAGAAGAAACCTCGAACGCATGCTCGTCATCCGTGAAAACCGCAGTTTTGACGGCGCCGACGCGCGTCTTTTCCCGTTTGGCGGACTTGCCCGCCACTACGCCGTTCCCGCGGATCAGAAGCCCGTCGTCGATGATATAGTCAATATTATGTTCCTTCGCCACCCAAAGCGCTCTGTGGCTTTTGCCCGTCCCGCTCGGGCCGACCAACGCGCAGATATACAAGCCGCCTGAAACTCCTTCCGAGCTGAATTTCGTCCTTATTTTATAATCGTTTTTCAAAAACGTCAAGCAAGGCGGGCGGTTCAGGCGAACAGGTCGAATAAAGAAATCTGATTCGTATCGGGGAGGCCCTCGAAGCAGCCCTCTGCGCGCAGCGTTTCGATTACGCTTTTATTGACGCCGGCGCTGAGCTGGAGATCCTCAACCGACAGGAAGGTTTCGCCGCGCGCCAGCCTGCGGTCGCGTTCCTTCACAATACTCATTGCCGCTGCTTCCCCCACGCCCTGGAAAGCGGCGATCGGCGGGCGGATCGCGCCGTTTTCCGGCTTGAAATGCTTTGCATCAGATTTGTAAAGATCCACCGGAAGAAATTCGATTCCCCTTGCGTACATTTCAACAAGAAGGCTGTAAAGCGCCGCCTGCGCTTTGTCCTTTGCGCTGACGTCTCCCTTCCGGCCAGAGGCTCCCGCATCGTCCTCCTCCGGATCGCGGTCTCCGTCCTCCTCCAAATCCATGTCTCCGCTATCGTTGATCAAATTTAAAAGCGCCATTTTCCCGTACATCCGATCCAGTCCGTGAATCATGGAGGCTCCGTCGAAATCCTCGATTTTTAAAGAAAAACGCGCGGCGTAATATGCGACGGGCTGATACAGCTTGTACCATGCGATCCGAAGGGAAAGCGTAACATACGCCACGGCGTGCGCCTTCGGGAACATATATTTAATTTTCTTGCACGAATCGATATACCACTGCGGCACGCCGTGCTCTTTCATGGCCTCTTCCCACTCCGGCTTCAGCCCCTTGCCCTTCCGTACGGATTCCATAATGTCAAAGGACATCTTCTTATCCAGCTGTTTATTGATCAGATACAGCATGATGTCGTCCCGGCAGCAGATCGCCTGCGACAGCGTGCAGGTGCCTTCCCGAATCAGCGTCTGCGCGTTGCCGTTCCACACGTCCGTTCCATGGGAAAGGCCGGAGATGCGCACAAGCTCGGAAATAGAGGAGGGCTTCGTTTCCAGGAGCATTTTGGTTACAAAATTCGTTCCCATTTCCGGGATGCCCAGCGTGCCGAGGGGAATCGGCTTTTTCAGCAGCTCCTCCTTCAGGCCCAGGGCTTTCGAGGAATTGAACAGCGACAGCATTTCCGGATCGTTGATATCTACGGTCAGGCTGTCGATTCCGGTATATTCCTCCAGCAGCTTCAGCATGGCGGGTCCATCGTGGCCGAGAATATCAAGCTTCAGGATATTGTCATGCAGAAAATGGTAATCGAAGTGCGTCGTAATCGTATCGGAATTCTCTTTTTCTGCCGGATGCTGCACCGGCGTAAAATCGTAAATTTCCTTATCTCTCGGAATTACGATGATCCCGCCCGGGTGCTGTCCCGTTGTTTTGCGGACGCCCTCGAAGCCGCTGGCAAGCCGGTTGATTTCGGCGTTGGAAACCTGCTTTCCCCGTTCCTGCAGATATTTCAGCACGTAGCCGCGCGCCGATTTATCCGCGAGCCCGGCGATCGTGCCGGCGCGGAACACGTGGCCTTTTCCAAACAAAACCTCCGTGTACTTATGTGCGTTCGGCTGATCCTCAGACGCAAAGTTCAGATCAATGTCCGGAACCTTGTCTCCCTTGAAGCCCAGAAACGTTTCAAACGGGATGTCATAGCCGTCCCGGATCAGAGGAATCCCGCAGTTCGGACAGAGTTTCTCCGGAAGATCGAAGCCACAGTCGTATCCTTCGTTTTCATGGAATTCGTAATAATGGCATTGATCGCACCGGTAATGCGCAGGAAGGGAGTTGACCTCCGTGATCCCGGCCATAAATGCGGCGACGGACGATCCGACCGAACCGCGGGAGCCGACCTGATATCCATTCCGCGCCGATTCGGCAACCAGTTCCTTTGCGGTGATATACATAATGGAATAGCCGTTGTTAATGATTGAGTTTAATTCTTTCTCCAAACGCGCCTCCAGAATTTCCGGTAGCGTTTCCCCGTAAATCAGATGGGCTTTTTCATAGCAGCTTGTGCGCAGGCGTTCGTCGGAGCCTTCTATGACCGGCGGATAAAATCCGTCAGGCACCGGGCGGATGACTTCGATCTGATCCGCGATTCTGCGCGTATTTTCCACGACAACCTCATAGGCGCGGTCTCCGAGATAATCAAACTCCTTCAGCATTTCTTCCGTTGTTCTGAGATAAAGAGGGGGCTGATTGTCCGCGTCCCGGAAGCCCTGAGCCGCCATCATAACGCTTCTGTACACCGCATCCTCGGGATTCAGAAAGTGTACGTCGCAGGTCGCCGCCGTCATTTTTCCAAGCTTATCCCCGAGCGCTATAATATGGCGGTTGATGTTTTTTATGGAATCCAGACTTTCCACCATGCCGTCCCGCACAAGATACATATTATTCTCCAGCGGCTGGATTTCCAGATAATCGTAAAAGGAAGCGATTTCCTCCAGGCGCTCCTCCGGTTCCTCATGCAGCACTGCGTCGAACAGCTCTCCCTCCGAGCAGGCGCTCCCAACGATCAGACCCTCCCGGTGCGCCTCGATTTCGAAGCGCGGCATCCGCGGCCTTTTGTGATAATAGTTCAGGTTGGAATACGAAATCAGCTTGTATAAATTCTTGAGCCCGACAAGATTGCGGACGAGGATAATACAATGCCAGGACGGCAGCTTTTTGGCCTCTTCGTCCGTCATCTCCGGCGTTCTGTCGCACAGATAACACTCGCATCCGTAAATCAGCTTCAGCGCGTCGGGCTCGCCCTTCGCTGTTGCTTTTTTCATTGCGTTAAACATATCGGGATAGGCCTGTGCCGTTCCGTGATCCGTGATCGCAACGGCCTCATGTCCCCATTTTACCAGCTGTTTCACAAGCTCGGCAGGACGCGTCAGTCCATCCTGCGCGCTCATATTCGTATGCAGATGCAGCTCTACGCGTTTGACCGGCGCATTGTCCTGCCGGAATACCGGCTTGAATTCGGTAATGCTCCTCGCCATAATCGTAAGCTCTCTTGTATATTTATCCTGCGACGCTTGTCCGTATACCGTAATGTATCCGCCTTCTTTAAAGGTAGCGCGTACGAACTTCAAATCAAATTCGTCGAAGAAAAACTTCGTCACCACAGAATAGGTATTGTCCGTCATTTCGAGCATCGCGATATAGGCTCCGCTCGGAATCTGCCTGTCCTCATAGCGAAAAATTTTTCCGGATACGGCGACATAGCCGGAATCGGCGTCAATCTCGGACATTTTGCTGATTACGCTGTCGATTTCCGTACCGAGATAAATTTTGTTTCCGCGGGAGTCCCTGCGGAGCTCTTCTCCTTCCGCCGGGGTAAGCTTTTTCTTTTTAGAATATTTCCCATCGCCGCGGTTATTGTATTCGCCTCTGTTTTTCCTGGCGCGCGTTCCGCCGCTTCCGCCGTAGCCGCCTTCCGCGGCCGCGGAACCGTTCATGTTTCTGGCTGCCTGCCGGATGCTTTCTTTTTGTGCCGCTTCATATTCCTCGATGCTGAATGGAACGGCCACTGTTTCCGCCGCCGGCTCCTGCTGGAAAACGGGCGGCTCCTCCGGCAGCGGGATTTCGTCCGGATCGTTTGCCTCCGGAACGCGGAACCGTACTTCGATCTGTACCCCGTCTCCGGCTTTCAATTTATTCTTCCAATAATATTTCAGACGTTCGGTTTCTTCCGCGTCCGGCACGGTTTCATGCTCAAAGATCAAAGAAATTTTCTTTTGTTTGTTATAAATTTCCGCTGATAAAATTTTCACCGATCCACACCTTGCTTCCCGTTCTACCCAATCAATTATAGCCATGGCAAAGAAATTTGTAAAGGCGCGGGCTCAGGGCGCCTGTCAGAAAGCGAAATGTTTTTGTGCTATAATAATTTAAAAAATTTTTAAGCGCCGCCAACCTTTCTCCGGATTCGCTCACTATATTATCAAACAGCATTGGAGTATCACCGTGGACAAACAAAAAGCGGACCAAATCATAACAGAATATCTGAAAAAAATATACGGGTTTGCTATAAAGAAATCCTACTCCTATGACGAAGCAGAAGAATTATGCGCTGAAATCGTCTGCGAAGTATATCTTTCTCTGCGAAAGGCCGATGAAATCATCAGTATGGAGAGATATATTTGGCGTATCAGTAATTATGTATATTCCAAATATGTTTCATCCAGAAAGAAGCATGAAGGGATTTCTATCGACGGAATGCAAATTCCTTATTGGGAAAACGATGCTTTCGAGGAATCTGAAGAGGAGCTCAGTCGGCTCCGCAGAGAAATCGCTTTTTTGAAGGAAAAACGCCGTCAGATCGTTTACCGCTTTTATTATGAAGACAAATCCATTTCTGTTATTGCAAAAGAAATGGAGATTCCTGAGGGAACCGTAAAATGGCACTTAAACAAAGCGAGAATTGAATTAAAGGAGGGCTTATTAATGGAAAGAAAAATCGGGAAATTAGGCCTGTCCCCAATGAATGCGACAGGCTTCGGACACAGCGGATCGCCCGGGAGGAACGGCGGGCCGGAATTTTATTTGAGAGACAGGCAGAATCTCAATATTGTATACAGCGTTTATTATTCTCCAAAAACCAAAGAAGAAATCGCAGAGGAGCTGGCGATTACTCCCGTTTATCTTGAAGAAAAAATAAATTTTCTTGAGGAGAACGGATTCCTGGTCAAGACAGCCGGAAATCGGTATACTACTTACGTGAGGTTTGATTCGGGCCGATATTCCCTTGAGTTACAGGAAAACAGACTGAAGCTCCAGCTTCGGATCGCTGAAATTCTTGCAGAAGAATATGTACCTCTTGTCAGGGAGGCCGTCAAAGAGGTTAAAAATGTATATCTTCCGGACGGGAACCGCGAGCTTTTGGAGGCGGCCGCCGTCTTCTACGGCGTATCAAATCGATGCGGCATCCCAATCAGCAAAGATCTCTCGAAGTATATCATCAAAACGACTGACGGAGGCGAATATATTGCATGGGTTAATCTTATTCAAAAGCAGTCGGACGCAGCGTATCGTCCTACGCTTCACTTACCTTCCTATTGGGCTTGCGGTGATATGACAAGAGGTTCCGAAAAATATCCGTCCGTATTTTCCTGGAGTGTAGATACAAGATACAGCTCTCGAGCGGGAGGCTGGGAGAATAACCTCACTTCCGATTATGAATACCTCTATGAGTTCGTGACAGGAGCAATCCAGGAGAATGCCGCAAACGACGAAAAGTTTAAGCGTCTGAAGGAAAGAGCATTTCTGACAGCGGACAACAGGGTAAATATAATGATGGTTTTGGGAAATGCGGACGATTTCTTTGCCAAAATCCCGGCCTGCTCCTCCAAGCTGAAAGACGCATTTGCAGAGCAGGCTTTGGAAATCGCCATGATCGAGGCCAAAGACTTTCCTCCGCAAATGCAGGATTTAATCATCAGCACAGGGGTGAGCAGCTTTATCGGTCGAACCGTCGCTTTAATGGTAATGGATTTTCTTTATGAGAAAGGAACGTTTCAGCCTCTTACAGAAAATGAAAAAATAACGTCAAACCTGATCATGTTCAGCGACGTATTGCCTTCAAAGGAGCAGACAGATCATTCCAATTCAGTATAACCTCTGTCTGAAGGATAAAATGTTCAAGGCGGCAGCGTTTTTTTCCAAACTGCCGCCGCGTTTTTCTTCTCGCAGTCTTCAGGGCTCCCGAGTTTACGATTCGCGGATCGCGAAGAATCATTTTTTATATTTCATTCTATAATTTTCAGGACTGAGGCCCGTTTCCTTCTTAAAAGCTTCAATAAAATGGTTTGTCGACGGCATTCCTACGGAAATGGCGATTTGTTTTATCAGGTCGTTGCTTTCTAAAAGCATGGTGCGCGCACGCGTCAGACGAATCTTTTTCAAATAGTCATACGGGGATTGCCCCGTATATTCATTAAACAGTTTATGAAAATAGGAAGCGCTTAAGCCGCAGGCTCCGGCGACGTCTGCGACAGTGATTTTATGCATATAATTATTTTCCATATAATAAAGAGCCTGCTGGATCCAGCTGGGCTGGCCTAAAATATTATATTCCTCAGGGTTTAAGGAGCTCAGATAGATCTTCGTAAAAATTTGAATCAGCGTATTGATCGCCAGTATCTTGTTGACCTGAAAAGCATATTTAGCATAAAAATAGAGATTGTCAAGATAAACCTGAAAAGACGTATCGTGAGACATGGGCACGATACGGCACGGCTCCTTACGGCAAATAAACTCGTAATATTTTTCACCTATTACGCCGTAATGCGAAAGAAGGATAACCGTGCTGTTTTTCTTCGGCGTAATATGGTAGGAACAATTCAGGGACGCAATGAACACATCGCCCGTGCGGATCAGGTCCTTCATATTTTTGTCGTTCTTGCTGTAATTTACAGTCGCCTCGCCTTTGGAAATATAAATAAGGTCAAACGTACTGACAGGGTTTCTGTTTAAGAGAGAATCGGCAAAGCAGTCGTATTTTCCGAAGCAGCTGATTGAGCAGTATGTGGCAAACAATATATCGTTTTTACACGGATCCGAAATTTCAAAAAGGGTTTTGTACGGTTCTCCCTTAACGACAGTGAAGCCCGGTTTATTTTGTTTTGTCTTACTGTATCGGTATAATAATTCAGAATTCAAATTGCTCACTTGCTTTTCTGTTGCGTATTTATAGGATTCGTATACTATTCCTATAATCAGTATATCATATTTGGTTGAGAAAGCACAACGGTTTTGTTATCATTTTTGTCATAAGAAAGGATGGAAAATATGGATTCTGTATTTTTTAAGCAAATACGCATAGCCGGTTATGCCGGAGAATTGGCGGAAAATGTAATCAGTAATTGGCTTTTAGGTCTCAGAGAAAGCAACCCCGCTATCCTGGATATGTTCCATGAAAGAGATTTAAAGCCATATCGAGATCTTCTGCCCTGGTCCGGCGAATTTGCCGGCAAATATATGATCGGCGCCTATTATATATATAAGCTGACATTAAATAAAAAGCTGTATTTGTATATGCAGAAGTTCATAGACGAATTAATTACGTGCATTGCCGAGGACGGATATATCGGCTGCTTTCAAAAGGAATGTCATTTAACGGGAGCATACTCACAGACGCCGGAAAGCAGAGGCTCGACCTGGGACGCCTGGTCCCACTATTATATCATGTACGGTTTGTTTTTATGGTCAGAACTGTATCGCTGCGATCAGCTTATGCAAGCGGTCTGCAAAATCGCCGGATGCTTCACGTCTCGTTTTTATACGCAATCAAAAGGCTCCCGCATCCTTGATATGGGCTCGGCGGAAATGAATTTGGCGCCGCTCCACATCTTTGCCTTATTATATGGGAAAACAAAAAACAAAGAATATTTAGATTTCGCGCTGAAAATCATGGAGGATGTCGCTACAGAGGAAGGCGGAAATTATATATTTTACGCGTCGAACGGCTCGGAATATTACCAGTTTCCCAACAACAGATGGGAGGGCCTGCTCATCATAAGGGGAATTTACGAGCTGGGCAGCATACAGCAGAATGAAGCCTACAGTAAAACGGCAGAACACATATTTTACAGCATTATGAAAAACGATATCCACAATACGGGCGCGTTTTCTACAGACGAGCAGGCAATCGGAACGCCGTTTGTCAACGGAGGGATAGAGCTGTGCGGCGTCATTGCATACAACGCGTTTGCTGCTGACGTACTGAAGCGTACCAAGGACGTTTCTATCGCGGATCTGCTGGAGCAGGCGCACTACAATGCAATTCTCGGCTCCTTTTCCCCTACGGGCAGATGGTTTGCCAGCAATACTCCTATGGAAGGTCTGAAGCTTTCCAGCTGTCAGTCGCTTGTATTTCAAAGCCGTCCGGGCTCTCCGGAGCTAAACAGCAGCTCCTCCATCGCGCCGCAGGGGATCGGTCTTCTGTCGGAATGGATGGTGATGAAAGAAGAAGACACGTTATATCTGAACTACTACGGCGGATTTGAGGGAACGCTGGAGGATGGCACCCATATAAAAATCGACGGCGACTATGCGTGCGCGGGGAACGTTTCGGCATCTGTATCCAGTGAAAGCATAAAAAAAGTAGCGCTTCGAATCCCCGGCTGGGCTTCGGCCGCCGAGGTAGTGTTCGAAGGCCGGCATTATGCCGCCGATGCGGGGAAATATTTTATTTTAGAAGCTTCCTTCAGCGGTCAGGGGATTCAGATTGCGTTCCACACAAAGGTGCGCCTTTTAAAAGGCGAGCTCGAATGCAGCGGCAAATACAGTGTATATTTCGGTCCCGTTTTGTACGGCGCCGACGTGACAAATAATCCCGCGATTGATTTAAATAAAATACCGCCAATGAATATGGCGGAAATGCTGGCATGCAGGCCGGGCCGCTCCGAAAACGGCGGTTTATTTATAAAATTAAGTAACGGACTTAAGCTGTGTGATTTTGCGCATTTGGGCATTACAGGCAGTTTATATAAAACATGGTTTAAAATCAAAAACAAAATTTAGGAGGGCTTTATGAGAAGGAGAATTGTTGGTTTATTTGTTTTACTGCTGTTTATAAGCAGCATCGGAAGCACGGCAGCGCTGGCCGCGCCGCTGTCGCTGACCGTCGGAATGTCCGTATCCGCCGTCAATGAGGCGGACCTCAATGCGGCGGGGTATCAGTTTATAGACGATACGGATCCGGATATCGTATACGGCTGGCCCTATAGTTTGGAGAACCGTCAGGCATCGGAGCAGGCGTATGGCGGAGGAACACTCTCTGCGTTTGGGCAAGTATCTGCATCTTTTACATATGAATTTACAGGTACTTTCCTGGCGGTAGCCTTTGCAGAAAATTACTGGGCGTCAGAGATAATCATAACGATCGACGGAGCAGAATGCGGAAGCGCTACGCCGCATAATCCAAACGCCCCGAAAGAGGCTCCGGGCGACAGTAAAATTATATTTATAAAAGATGATTTGCCGGAGGGCGAGCATCTGCTTACTGTGTCCCATAAAACCGCGTATACATCGGGAGACGAGAATATAAAAGCTGACGGAAATGCGTATTACGATAACGATGCATTTTTCGATTGCCTGATCGTTGAAAATCAAAACAGAGTGATTCCTGATGAGGTAACGGTAAATACGAAAATGAATTATTATTCAGATGAGATGCTTGCGGATTGGGGCCTGAAAGCCATCCGAAATGATGATCCGGCCATTCAATATGCCTGGCCGTATGACCTTGGGATCCGTGTCAGCTGCCCCGGCGCCTACAGCGAAAATGCAATTTCAAATGTCGGTCAGGTATCCGCAAGCTTCTCATATGATTTCGAAGGCACATATCTGGCGGCGGCATTCGGAGAAGTATATTATGCATGCACAATTATTATCACGATTGACGGAGAGAAGGTCGGAGAAATTACGCCTCATACCGCTGTCAAAACAGAAGACGGTTCCGTACCTTCCCAGAGTAAAGTGGTATTTGTAAAGGACGATCTGGCAGAAGGGAAGCATACCGTTACAATTACGCATGAGGTCGCTTATACTACAGGAGAAGATAATATAAGAGAAGACGGAAATGCTTATTATGATAACTATGCGCTGTTCGACTGCTTTATTGTGGAGGCAGATTCCAACCAGACAGAGCCAGAAATTACGCCTGCTCCTGAAAACACGCCGGGATCAGGAGATAACATTCCTGTTACAGGCGACAAAACAAGCTTTGCGGCAGCTTTTTGTATCATAGCTGCGGCAGCGGCTGCAATATTTGCAGTAATAAAAAGAAAGTCGGAGGCATAATATGAAAAAATTTTCAGCATGTTTATTGTGTTTAATAATATTCATTTTGAGTACGTTCCAGGCTGTCAGTTTTGCCGAAGAAGGCGACGCTGCGGCGATAAAGCCTGATATTCAGGTGGGGACATCTGTGCTTTCAATCGACGAAGCGGCTTTAAATGCGGCGGGCTATAAATTTGTAGATGATACTGATCCAGATATACTCTACGGCTGGCCCTATGATTTATATAACCGTGCTGCTTCCGAATCGGCCTATGGAGGCAATGTGATATTTTCAATGGGACAGGTATCCGCAACGATAACATACGCATTCAGCGGCACATATCTTGCAGTAGTTTTTGCAGAAACCTATTGGGCCGCTGAAATTGTTGTAACGATCGACGATACAGAGTATGGCAGCTTCACGCCCCACAATGCGTCCGTTGAAAAAGAAGCGCCTGGCGACAGTAAGGTAATCTTTGTAAAAGACGACCTTGCAGAAGGCGACCATGTTGTTACGATCACGCACAAAACTGCATATACGTCAGGCGAGGATAATGTAAAAGCTGACGGAACGGCATATTACGATAATGATGCGTTTTTCGATTGCTTTATAGTAAAAGGTACGCAGGCAGAAGAACAGCCGATCGATAAAGTAACGGAAGGAAGCAGAATGTCCGATTATACGGAGGATATTTTAAACAATCTGAACTTGACTGTCATTGATGATACCAATGAAGAAATTCAATATCAGTGGCCATATGACATGGGGATCCGTCATACATGCTCAAGTGCGTACGGCGGAAGCGTAATATCGAATGTCGGTCAGGTTTCTGCTACGTTTTCGTATGATTTTGAAGGAACGTATCTGGCGGTAGCGTTCGCAGAGACTTATTATGCTGCAACGATAATGATTGACGTGGACGGTGAAATTCTGGCTGAAGTTACGCCGCACAATGTCCTTAAATCGGGCGACGGATCGCTTCCTGTAAGGAGTACCGTAATTTTTGCGACAGACCAATTGTCTCCCGGCTGGCACACGGTTACAATTTATCATGAAACCGCTTTTACAACCGGAGAAGATAATGTAAGAGAGGACGGAAATGCTTATTACGATAATTACGCATTATTCGACTGCCTGATTGTACAGAAAGAGCCGACAGAAGAATCTACTCCCGAGCCGACAGACGTACAGACGGCAGAGCCGACTCCTGCAGCAACTGTAAAGCCGCAGGCAAGCAGCGCCCCAAAAACGGAAGCTCCTTCCGCAGATAAAAATATTGAGAAAAAGTCCGGCAGCAATGTTATACTGATCGTAGTCATCGCAGCTGTAATTCTCATAGCGGCAGCCATAATAATATTTATTGTGATCAGGAAAAAGGGCAAGGGTGCGAAGCAGTGAAATATAGTAAGATAAGATTTGCTGTTCTATTATTGATTTGTGCGGCAGTGCTATTCTGTTTGCTTGGGTGCAGCAATGGGCAAAACGCCCCCGGCGAGCCGGAAGCGGTACCGTCAATCATACAACCACAGGTGGAGGATAAAGTTGGTATGTTAAGAAATAATGTAACGAATATGAATATCAGCGGCGCCATAGGAGATATTTTAACCGCTAACGAGGTGAACTGGGTGCAGACTGTCCTGGAGAAAAATCCCGGGTTGTTTGATGCCTTTATGGATCCGGAGCATAACGATTTGGCAAAAACCATGTGGCACGGAGAATTTCCGGGGAAAATCCTGTCCGGTCTTGCGCAGACTTACCTTCTGAATAACGATCCAAAAACGAAAGAGGTAGGCGATCAAATTGTTGCGCGCCTGAAAGAGGCGCAGCAGGAGGACGGCTATCTTGGCCCGTGGGCCGAAGCGGTGCGTTTTAATAAGGACGTACTGAGCGATCCGGAAAACAACTGGGGCAAATGGGACACATGGGGGCAATATCACTGTATTTATGGCTTGTGCCGCTGGTATCAGATTACAGGAAATAAAGATGCCCTGGAGGTTGCTTCCCGCGCGCTGGACTGTATCTATAACTATTTTATAGCCGGCGGAAATACTTTTGCATCTCAGAACTGGGCAGAATGTAATTTCTCAATTTCACATGCATTTGCTCTGATGTATGAGCAGACAGGAAAGCAGGAGTACCTGGAGGCTGCCGAATATATCGTAAATGAGGAGTGGAAAATTCCGTACAGAGATTTTTATACGAAAACAATGCTGGCCTGTGACTGGCTTACAGGCGTCGAAAAAAACCTGGCTTTCTATGAAATGGGGCAGCCTCGCTGGGAAGGCTTACACACTTTAGAAACGCTGGCAGTATTATACCGTGTAACAGGCAAAGAGGTTTACGGAAACGCAATGGAATCCCTGTGGTGGGGAATTATTGAACATGACAGACATAACACCGGAAGCTTCGGAACGGGCGAGGGTGCAAACGGCGATCCTTATGGCGACGGAAGTGAAACGTGTAATATTGTTGCATGGACCTCCTTCACAATTGATTACTTAAAAATGAGCAAAAATTCATATGTCGCAGACGAGCTGGAGCTCTCGTTCTATAACGCGTCATTAGGTACTTTGCTGGAGAACGACAGAGAATTTACTTATATGAATCTTTCCAGCGGAACAAGAGAGCCTGCTTTGATCGTACTGGAAGGCCATTCCTTCGAAGGCGGGCGCGACATGTCCTGCTGCCAGGCGAACGGGAACCGCGGTATTACGCAGATTGCCGAGTGGGCTTTGCTGACGGATTCTGACGGATTATATCTGAATTATTACGGCGCATCTGATATTAAAACTGCAACCGCTTCCGGGAATACGGTTTCTTTGCGTCAGGAAACGGAATATCCGAAATATGGCGACGTAAAAATTACAGTAACGCCGACAAAATCAGAAGAGTTTTCTTTGAAGCTTCGTATTCCTGCCTGGGCGGAGAATACAGCCGTATCCGTTAACGGAGAAGCCTGCCAGGGTGTTCAAGCCGGTCAGTACTATGAGATCCGCAGAACATGGAATCCAGGAGATGTTATTACACTTCAGATTGATATGCAGCTTCATTTCTGGATGACGGAAACCGGTACCGCAAAGGTTTCTGCCTATTACGGTCCGCTGCTACTTGCTTTCCAGAATAATGAATCGCTGCGTCCTACTACTAAATTTACAATTTCCGAGTTAAAGAATGCCGTTATGAAAGACGAGGGCGACTGCCTTGCCGCCTTTACCTGTAAAACCAACACGGGAAAAGACGTCACTTTAATGGATTATTACAGCGCCGGAAAGGACGGCTCGTCATTTGTAACATGGCTGTCCTCTTTCAGAGAGCTGGAAACGATCTCTTTTGATAAGGAAGGAACGCCGATCTGGAATAATAAGTAGGTCTCGAGAATCGCCTCACGCAGAGAACGTGTCAGGCGGGAAAAAAGCGGGGCTGCAGCAATCCGGCTGCGCCCCGCTGCTTTTTTAAGGAACGGACTGACGGCGGGCGCCAAGATATTTATGAAACTCCCTCGTTTGAAACCGCTCTAAAAAATCTTCCTGTTCTTCTTCTGAAAGAGTTTTTAGAACTGTAAATTCAAGGCTGTTTTCTGCCGAAACAATTTCTATGCTTTCAATTTCATCAATCGGTTCTTTAAACGAATACGAATTTCCCCCACAGCCAGCAGAGGAAGCCAAAACAAGTAAGAAAATGATAAGTCCCGTTATAGGATGAAAACACTTTGGAATTCAATACTTTAGCCTTGTACCGATCTGCCCACTCCGGCGATAACATTGTCCGCATTAATAAACCGCCCGATCTCAGGATCGTAATAGCGGCTGGATACATAGTAGTGCCCCGTCTCGAATGTGTTCTGCTCTGTGCCAGCAAACATCAGGAGTTTCCCGAAACCTTTTTAAGGGCTTGGGATTGTCCTAATGTCTTTGCCTTTTGTCCCCAAAGGCGAGGCTTGCAAGAACGAGAAGCAAAGAAATCATAAAGCATGTTAAGACCAGGCTGTGCATTAATAATGCTTTCGCCGTTATTCTTTTACAAAACTGACATGAGCCGCGTTATTTCCTATCGGTCCATAAAACCCAGTTCCTTCATCGCAGCAAAAAATATATCGGCTTCTCCATTTGGATTGGCTTTTTGGGTTGCTTCGATAATATACCACGGATATTCCAAATCGTGAACGATAATAGGAATTGGTCTGCCGAATTTATTCTTAACAAAGCCGCTATTTTGTAATTTTTTTGCAACAGCGGTTATTTCCGAAAGCAATTCATAATATTCGACGGGACCTCTGCCGATATATCGCATTTCACTATCGTAACAGGCGTCATAATTTTCATATCCAATATTATAAACGCCGTTTTCCTCGTACCATTCAAAAAGGATTTTCATGCCCTCATTTTCATTATTAGCTTCAATTATCGGTGTTTCATTTTGACGCCAAAAAGCGTAATTCCATCGTTCCTCAGATAATTCCCCCGCGCTATCACAATCCCTTTCAGTATTATAACTCACAGAAAATTGCGTAATATTTGAATATCCATCATATTCGTATGTCTCATTTGCGTAAACAAAAAATGAAATGGCATAGATATCGGCCTCATTCCAAGCCGACATAACATCACGCAATTTCTTTTCAAGATACGCCTGTAAATCAATCATTTTAAAATACTCCTTATCTTGCAAATTTGTAAAATGGCCCTACATGTGTTAATGCTTTTTCTGCGACTTGAGAGGAAGTAAATATACGAAACCTAATCCCATCGGATTCCCGCAGCTGGCCGCAATCTTTCAGTAACATAATTGTGATCTATAGCGGTATGTAATGATACATGATAACTTTGAGGTAATATCACAAGATTTCTTAGCTCGGTTACAGGTGGTTCTATAGCAACATCTCTTAGTGTTGTTCTTGATTCTGCTTAACGGCAGAAGTGCTTAACGACCAATCTTGTAATTACCCAACTGCTACTGTTAAAATTTCTATAAAATATTGGTCAACTTCCTGCGAATCATCAAAATACTCTAATATATGCTCTCTGACTTTTTTCCGTCTCCTTTCGATTTCTTTTTCAGAACAGTTATCCAACGCAAATAGTAGTTGTGCAAACAGATTTTCGTTGTTGCTTGCTTTCTCAATTAAAGATTTTCCCCTATGCTCTATTGTGCTATACTCTAATCCAGAGCTGAGAAACAAATCTGTTCTAACTTCCATCATATATCCGAATAGCCATTGGCAGTTCTCATTAGTAGAAAATGTAGCATTGAAATGCTCGAAACAATTACACAGCATATCGGTCAATGTGTCATATTCGCCTTTTTTCAATGAAAGTTCCGGTCCATCTAAAGTCAAGGTATACCAAGCGTTAACCGAAAGTTTTAAAAATAGCGAAATATTTTTTCTCTCTGCCGTCCATTTTTCATGTAAATACTGGACACAATGAATCCATTTTCCCTCAAGCTCAAACTTTCGAGTATATTCATCGCTGTATAAAATCATATTATCACCTCGTCTTCACCCACGCATCAGATATTTTAATTACACCGTCAATAATAGCATATCGGACGACACCATTGTTTCTAACGGCTTCATAAATTAAGGCTCTACCTTGTTTGTTAATCAGTGTTGTCGCACCTTTTTTCATAGTAGTGTTGATTAAACCTTTAACATTATTCCAAGTAGCATTGCTAAGGACTCGTCCCCATGCATGTTTGCTTTGCATAATATGATGCATTGTGTTTCTACATACAGATTTTATAACTAATCAACTTGAGGCTTTTGCACCCCAGGGCAACACCTACACCATAGCCTACAAATCCTCCTATCACACCTCCAATAACTGCACCACCTACACCATATCCGACAACGTATTTCCAACGCTGTCCTTTGGGAACATTGCTTTTTACAGCCTTATTGTAGCCATAGGCCCCGCCTGCAACGCCGCCAATCAATGCACCAATACCAATACCAATCAGAATAGCCGTAGATATTAAAAATTCTCCTGTGGGATCAAGGTTGTTGACAGGGTTGTTAGCACAATCGGCATATACATTGTATCCGATTAGTCCAGCGTTTTCATCAAATTCGCCTTCATGTACATTGGGTTCCGGGCTAATCCACCGACCAACCTCAGGATCGTAATAGCAGCTGGATACATAGTAGTACCACGGCTCGAATGCGTTCTGCTCTGTACCAGCAAACATCAGGAGTTTCCTGAAACCTTTTAGGGTTAGGACAGTATTACAGTATTATTTTTTTGCATCTGAATCATTTGGGTCATCTTTTAACACATCTACAGCATATTGGTAGTATTCTTTATGTGAAAAATACTGTTCTGAATAAGAATAAAAAGTTGAAATAACTTGCTTTTTATATCCTATATTCTTTGGGTTTAATCTTATAGCCTGTTTTATATGCCACGATGCAAGCTTCATTGTATCGTCAAAGAATGGATTACAGTATATCAAATATAAACAACAATAATATTGCCATTCAGCTTCATTGCCATCAGTTGCTATTAAATATAATAAAAACACATAAATAATTTTAGGGTCTTCATCATATAAATCGGTACTTAGTACTTCCCATTTTTCTTCTAAAGGCAATGAACACATCAATAAATAAGCTTTTTCATATTCCATCTTACGAATTAGTTGAATTATTTTATCGGACATTATTACACCTCCTTATCGATTCACCCAAGCATCCCCAACTTTAAAAACGCCATTTATGATTTTACCCGTAACAGTAATTATTTCGCCTCCATAACGATATGTAATTTTAGAAACGCCTCCTTTTAATGTTTCCCACGACTCTTTCTTAACTGCTTGTTGTATTAAGTTTTCAATTTCTTTATTCGTTACTTTTTTAGTACCTTTCCCCATAGATGCTTAGGTACATTGATATGGCTCATTTTTTGTGCTGTTATTTTACCTATTGATTTAAATGCAGCCTTGGTTGCAGTTTTTATTCCAAGTTTCGCTGCGACTTTGCCGCCCAGTTTAGCCACATATGGCCCAAGGAAAGCACCAAGTACTGCACCACCAACTGTAGCGGCAGAGATCAAAGCCCATTTCTTCCAACCTTTTAGTCCAAGCGCATCAGCCAGCAGGTAGCCCAATGCAGAGCCAGATGCGCCACCAATAACTCCTCCAATAATATTAGCAGGAGATTCACCTGTAGGATCAAACATATTGACGGGATTATTGAAACAGTAAGCAAAAAGGTTTTACTGTAGTAAATCATCCTGGTCTTCCAACAAAATTCCAGAATCATCCGCATTAATCCACCGGCAACCTCAGGATCGTAATAGCGGCTGTTCAGATAGTAATAGCTTGTCTCGAATGCGTTCTGCTCTGTACCAGTAAACAATACCGTTGTGATACCACAAAGGCAAAGCTTGTCAGGATTCTCCCGAAACATTTTAGAACTATGGATGTTTAGAACGAAAAATTCATACTATTAATAATAGTATCACATTTTTTCACTTCCGATGTTTTCTTCTCGCACTGGTATGTAGCAAACACGATCTTGGGATACTTTGCTACAATCCATAGTTTGATAAACCAGTTATCAGATGTTGTTCCCGTTCCATACAATGTTGTTTTAGTCTCAGCACCGTAAAGAATGAGTGGGTTGTGAAGTATAATTCCGTTTTGATCAATAAATTTCTTTGCCATAATGCTAATGTGTTCATCCAATGTTTCTCTCAGTTCTAAGATATTAAAGAATGAAACAGTTATGGCTCCTTCACCATTCGGATTGTATATAAGAAGATTCTCTTCCTCATCTTCCGAACACCAATCATTTGGTAATTCATAAGTCAAGTAATCTTTATGAGAAAAAATCATGTAATTCACCTCTAATCATATAGTTTAAGCACACCAGTCCATGTTCCACCATACTGTTGACTTGCTGCCGCAGTATATCTATTCAATTGGCTTATTCCTCTGGCAATTGCTTGTGGGTTATTCGGTTTCAATTCATAAATAATTCGATTGTTAAAGTCTATTCCATCTACTCGACAACCTGGAGCTATAATTTTCTCCTTTACTACTCCTGGACCGTAATCCATCTGTTTATGCATTGCTTGTCCTTTTTGAACTGCGGCTTTAACTTTTGGATTTTGTATGCCTCTACCGGTCGTTGTTGGTGTTTGTGCTTTAGACATTGCGTACCCGTCAGCACCACCTAAAACAGCACCGCCGACGGTTGTCGCAACAGTTCCCCAATTACCCTTGTCATTAAACTCTTTTACAGAATTTGAAGTAGAAGCGGCTGATACTACAGATATTCCATAAGCAGTTGCTGATCCTATAAATGCTCCGGCCGCCACAGTCGAAGCAGTTGTCGCCGCTGCAACGCCGCTTCCGACGGCCGCTACTGCGCCTGCCGCTGCTACAAAACCACCTGCTGTGACAACGGTTGCTACAGCACATGCCGCAACTACTACGGCACCGAGCGCCCAATGCCACCACGCTTCTCCGGTAGGATCAATCCTACTTACCGGATTATTTCCGCAATAGGCAAACAGGTTCATTCCGGTCATATCACTGCCGGTCGTTAACTGATTGTCTGCATTAATAAACCGCCCAACCTCAGGATCGTAATAGCGGCTGTTCAGATAGTAATAGCCCGTCTCATGATCGTAGTAATACCCTCTGTACCGGATCGGATTGACCGCCGCCGCATGCGTCGATTCCAATGTATCCGCAATTTCTGCGCCTGACGCGTTTTTAACGCTCACCAGTTTCCCCCACGCGTCATATTCGTACGTCGCAATCAGTGCTCCGTTCTGATACAGCTCTATGACGTCGCCCTGCACGTTCCTTCCGTAGTAGTAATCCGCGCCTCCGTAGCGGAAGCCGATCGCCTCTCCGCCCGCATTGTAGTAGAAATCCAGCGTTTTCCCCACGCCCGTCCCGATCTGACTCACCAGTCTCGTACCGTCTGTAAGGTAGCGCAGCGTTCCTCCCGGCACGCTCTTCCCGATTCGGATTCCGTCCGCGTTATAGGTGTATTCCGTTATGCTTGTTCCCTTTTCGATCCGTTCCAGCCGGCGTCCCCGCTCCCATCTGTATGCCGTCACCTCTCCCGTGCTTGTATTTGTCGTGCTGGTCAGATTTCCGATCTCATCGTAAGTATATGTCAGATTTCCGCATGCTGTCAATAAATCCTTCCACGTACTGTCTCCGTATGTGTATTGCTTTGTGCTGGCGTTCGACGTCGCTTCCGTGGATGCCGTATAGTTTTCTTCTTTTTTGCTCAGAAGATTGCCGTACAAGTCATAGGTATACGTATATTTCTTTCCTGTGCTCGCCCCGGGCGCAAGAAGGATCTCGCTTGTCATCTGGTTCAGGCTGTCATATGTATATTTCCGGATAATCTGCCCGTTTTTTCGGATCTGCGTAATATTGTTCCGATTATCATATACATAAGTATATTCATTGTCGCTGACGTCCAGTGAAACCTTCTGAATCAGGCTGCTTGTGATTCCCGGCTCATAGCCGATGCTGTATTCATACGCCGTTCCCGCCAGAACCGTCCCGTTTTCACTGGTCTTTACCGTCTTTCCGCTGACGCGCTCCAAATAATCGTACGTATAGAACGCCTTTGCTCCGTTTGGCAGGCTGATGCTTTCAATCAGGTCTGAGTTGGCTTTGTACAGCAGACTGTACGTTCTGGCCTGGCCGTTATACAGATACGTCGATTGAATCCCTCTTCCGTATGCGTCGTATTGATTTTCCAATGATAAAACGGCTCCGTCCGCATCCGACTCATACAGCCGGATTGTTCTGCCCAGGCTGTCATAATCCACGCTTGTGGTGATCCCGTTTTCAAGATCGATGACGCTATACAGAGCTCCGTTTTTATTGTATCTGTATTCGCATGTTTTCACACCATTATTGTAAACCGCCGTCAGCCGCCCCAGGCTGTCGTATGTATACTCTGTGAAATCACCGTTTCCGTATGTCAGCTTTGTCAGATACCCGCCTGCCGTGCTGTAGGTATAGCTTGCGAGCGCGCTTTCCCTTCCTGTAATCTTTACCTGCGACAGATTCCCCAGGCTGTCATGCAGAAAGCCGTACTGCAGATTGCCTTTATTCAGGCTCGTCAGCAAATTCCCGCTATAGGCGTACTGCGCATAGGCCTCGCTGCTCTCCCGCGCTCCGTTTTGATTCAAATCATTGAAAATCTGTTCGACCTTCCCCTGACTGTTATACAGATAAGAGGTAGCATTTCCTCCCGCATCGACAATTCTCTGAAGCAGGCCGTTATTATAGTTGTACGTGTATGTCGTACTCTTCAGCCGCGCATCCTTCTGAACCGTGAGATAATTTCCGTTGTCCCCGTATTCATAACGATTCACATAAGTTTTGCTTCCTGCCGTGTTGTTCGCTGAAATTTTTGTGATGTTTCCGTATTGATCGTACTGGTACGACACCTTCACATGATTCTTGTTCGTGACGCTTGCGATATCCGCTTTAATCCCGGAGGGACTGCTCTTATAGGTATATGTGTACTCGTCTCCGTTCGGCAGTTCTTCCTTCGAAAGATCCAGGTTGTTCGCCGCATATGTCAGAAGCGAATCCCCTGTAGCAGTCTGCACTGTTTTTACATTTCCCTCGCCATCGTAGGTATAGGCCTGCGCGGGCTCCAGCGTCAGCGTGAAGTCTCCCACATAAGAAACGTTTGCGTTGTAATTATAGACGCCGTATATCGTGATATAATCCACCGTCTTGTTTGCATTCGGTATGATCGGCATCGTGATCAGCTGTCTGGAGCGGTTCTGCGGGTTCACCTCTGCACGTTTAAGCTCGTTTGTTCCATCCGTGTAAAAAATTTCCGCATGTACTTCAAACGTCCGCTTGCAGCTGCTTCTGGTCGGATCCGTCCCCAGCCGCACAGAATTTGACTGCGCCCAAAACGACAGCATATACGTATCCGTTCCCGGTCGGTTGATCTCAATCTCCTGACTGAAGAAGGTGATCTGCTTCGGCGAGCCGTTCAGCTTCCATCCTTTTGCGATCGGATAACCGCTTTCACTGTACGTGCTGTTGGTTGCGTACTGTCCGTTTCCGAACGACGTCCATTCCATCATGTTGTATCTGCCGGGCGCGGACGCCTCCTCAAATTGCATACAGTCGAGATATACCGTTCCGGACCCGCTGAACGCCATCCAGAGATAATAAACGCCGGTGGTAGAAATGTCGGCCGTGAGGAAAATCCGGCGCCACCCGTTCTCAATGGATGCGTCTGTACTCCCTTCCGGTACATATACTCTGGCGAGCTCAGCATTCGCAGCCGAATCATAAAGATAAAAATAGAAATCTCCGCTCATGTCTGCGGTATTTACATAGGTAGAAAAACAGTACGTTTTTCCGCCGCTTAAATTGACAGAGGTATAGGCCAGATTCACGTCGTCGTCCGGAACGTCGATTTTTAAAGAGCGCTTGCCCAGATAAGCCTTTTCTGTCGTATAGTACATCCAGGCATTTGTCTCGTTAAATGCGTGATCGTGAATCGGATTAGTATTGGAATCCTCTTCAAAATTGGAATAAAGGAAAAGATTTTTTGATGTCGCATTCTTTACGGAGCTTTCCGCCACAGTATTGTGCTTCTTCGTACCCTCCGCATCGTTGTATTTTGCGGCTGCGGCGCCCAGTACCGTTCCGCTCAGATCCGTTACATAGCTGCAGATCGCTCTGCCGTAATTGTCGCATGTGTATACCGTATAAAGATCGTCGCCGTTTCCGTAAATCTCGTCTTTTCCCCAGGAGCGGAAGCGGACCGTCTTATCTCCGTAATCCGAGATGCCGACCTTTCCTACGCATGTTCCGCTTTTCTGCGTTTCTATCTGTGTCAGCCGATTCTGGCTGTCATATGAAAAAATCAGCTTCACATCGTTCTTGATCGAATGAACAAACGACAGCCTGCTGTTGTGCGCTTCATCATATTCGATCCAAATCTGATCCTCCCACGCTTCGCTTCCGGAATTCCGGCTGTAATGTGTTATGGACGTCATTTTTCCGATGTAATATCCCAACGTATATTTGTCCGTTCCGCTTGGGGCGCCGGAAATCTGCAGACTGACGTTTCCATCATTTGTAAATGTAACCAGCTGCTTCCGCGTCGTGCTGCCCGCGTTTTGTTCCGAAATTCCTGTAATATAGCCTTGCGACGTATAGTTAAAATATTTGTAATTGCCGTATTTATCTTTAATATATGAGATATTTCCCTGTGAATTGAACACTTTGGTAAGGCCGTCTGGATTAGTCATCGTATAAGTGCTTCCCGATTTTGTAATTGTAGTGTCCAGTCCGTCCTCGCTCACAAACTTTCCATTATTATCCCTGTCATAGTAATAATGCTCCGTTCCGTCCGCGTCCTCATGGATATAATAAAGACGGCTTGAGATCGTTTTCTCATACATTTTTTCGTATACGTTCAGCTTATTGCCGGAGCCCGCCCAAAGCGTGCTGCCGTTGACGGGACAAAGGTCGCTGCCCCATTTCCCGGCTAAGGAACTATTGTATATGATGGAAACGTTGATCGGCAGAATATTTCCCGGCGTCTGATACAAATTGTGTACGAAGGTCAGATTTCGGTTGAATACGTTGACGTAAGCCGTGCCGGCATCCCCTAGTTCAAAGGCTTCATAGGTCCAGTAATCCTCGAGCCCCTTGCTGTCGCGGTAGCTGATCAGCAATGCCGGCATATAATTTTGATTCGCGTTGTCCGAAGACGCAAGTCGTACATTTGCATTAACGCCTGCCGAGGAGGAGGCCGTCCGTTCCGTATCAGGCATCAGTATCACGCCGTTGTTTGCGCTGCCCGCATACCATTTCTGCACCGCAGAAGTAATATCCCACGTCAGAAACGTGCCGTTTGTATTACTGCCCGCAATAATATAGTCCAAAACCGTGCTGCTGAAAGAGGGCTGGTTATTCCATTTGATGGTAGCGGAATCCCAGCTTCCCAATACCTCCCGCGCGGTAACTGCAAGGCCGTCCGTGCCGCTGTAGCCCGGACTGGAAGCCGGCATCTGGTAATAATAGAGCAGAGCCTGCGTTACGATTGCGGAGGATGGAAGCTCCGGCAGACTGTTGTATTTTGTATAAACGCGTCTGCGCCGTTCTGTACTCAGACTGTCATATCCTAAATACAGGATATCCGCTCCGTTTGGCGCGATTTGATTTGGAGATCCTTCCTTCACAAATGTGTCGCGCACCTGTGTGCGCAGTCCGTCCTTAACCAGAATCGGATCTAGCGTGACCGGAAATACACGCGCTTCGTTTTCAATCCAGTCCGCGTCAGCAAGGATCGTTAGCGTATAATGATTCTTTCCGTTTTCCGGCGTAATTGTATAGGCTGCCGCGTCGGAAACGGCTCCCGCCGCGTCGTACAGATACGGGGCGGGGATCAGAAAAATCTGCTTTCCGCTTTTTGCGTCATTCAGTCCGATACTGCCGTCTTCCTGCATCACAGGAACCAGATTCTTAAGCTTGATCGTAAAAGAATAGCGGTAATCTCCGCCGGCTTTCTGGATTATAATATTTTCCTTGACGGAAGTGCCGTTTACAACGTATTCCAGATCCGTATTCTCCCACAGTCCCGGGTACGTTACGGCTGCAATATTTTTCCTCAGAGAGGCGGCCTCGTTTACGCTGCGTTTTTCTGGCGCGTCCTCCTCTGCGCCGCTCTGGCGGAGGACGGCTGACACAGAATAAACCGGCGCGGCGCCTTTCTGATCGGCTCCGACATAGATCGAATAGCTGCCGTCCTTGATTCGATAGAGATAACGGGAATTGCTTTTCTTTGCAAATTTTATTTTTACATTGTTCTGACGGTTCTCCAGACCGGAAAACCCGTCGTCGGCGGACGCGCTGTCCGCCAGCCGGTTATCGATTTCTTTCCAGCTTCCTGTTCCGTCCAGATAATGAACGGCTTCTTCGTAAGCAGCGGCAGCATAAGAGCCATCGGAAAGTCTGAAATATTTCGTATATTCATCGCGTAAGGACTCGTCCTCTCCCAAAACATACGGTTCCGACGCTGCAGCTTCGGACGGCTCCTCCGTAATTTCTGCAGGGATAACGCCGTTTTCTGCAGAATTTATGTACGAATCCTCCCTGAGCGCGCTGCGGAGCAGATCCGCCGCAGCAGCAGCCGGGATCGCCTCGCTCAGCAATATAAATACCAATCCAAATGCAATCATGCGCAGAAAGAGCTTTTTTCCGGTTTGCTCCCTCATTTCTGACACTCCTTAAAGCATAAAATTATTATACAATTTTGGTAAATTATATCAGAAATTATATATTAATATAATTATATTGTCAACATGTTTTATAAATATTTACTTTTATATTCCATTCGTTTCTTGATCTCGCTGCGCTTTCTGAAATCCGAAATCGAGCGGATATTGTATTTCAGGCAGCAGTCCCGGCAGAGACAGATGTCGCCTTTTCGCGTCAGACGCATAGTAACAGGAGCAAAATAACGGAAATACGTCCGGAATTTAACGCGGCCGCAGCAGGCGCAGCGCGGAAACAGCGCCGGGCGGAAAATTATGTAGACAGCGGTCAGCGACAAAATAATAAACAGGACGGCTTTTAAAAGATCGGACATCTGGCAGGCTCCCCTTACGGTTTTCATTTCCTGTAAAACATATGCATCCGCCGCAGGATTTATTCTGTCGAATTCCCGCGGCGGACACTGATCAAATTAAATTACCGTCCGATCATTACTGATTTTTCGAACCCGTAAAATAGTTGTTTCCCGTATAGCTTTCGAATACCTTACGAACGATGTTTCCGCCGATCGTACCGGCTTCTCTGGAAGTCAGATCGCCGTTGTATCCTTCCTTAAGATTCACGCCAGTTTCTTTTGCGATTTCATACTTAAGTTTATCAAAAGCAGTTTTGCTTTTACTATTAGACATAACTATTACCTCCTTAACCCGTATTTTTCCCGTAATAACAAGGAATACGGTCCGTCGTGACAGCTGTAATCCTACAGCTTTGTTACGACGATGTTATTATTCATCAATTTCGATATTATATGCTGGTAATTATTCCCTGACAGCTTCTTCTCTGTTTCTGAACAGCAGACTGATGGAATAGATTCCTGCAACGCCTACTACAGAATAGATAATTCTGCTGACCGTAGAAGTAGCGCCTCCGAACAGCGCCGCTACAAAGTCAAATTGGAACAACCCGACAGAAAGCCAGACGATCGCGCCGATGATTACGAGAATCAGCGCAATGCGATCCAAACCGTTTCTTGCCATGGATCATCAGCTCCTTTCTGCAATATTTGCCGAATATAGCGGAATATACAAAAATTTGCAGATTTTTGCAGACACCGCCGCTATTAGAATTACCCAAAACGAGAAAATTATTACATGCGATTGCAAACCGAAAAAAAATAAACTACAATGATTTTGTTATGAAAGCCTTCGTCATAAACGGCTCCGTCAGCCTGGAAACCAAACAATTCCTGCGTACGCAGGGACGCCTGATCGAGGCGCCCCGCTGCGCTCTGCTTCCGCCGCCCGAGCAGGGCCATGCCGATCTTCAATTTACAAAAATTGACGACCGGACGCTTGTCTGCGCGCCCGGGCTCGATTATGAAGCGCTTTTCCGGGGAAGCGGCATCCGTCTCGTCCGGGGCGAAACGCCGCTGGGAAACGCTTATCCGGAAAACATCCCGTATAATGTGCTCAAAGCAGGCAGGGTTTATTTTCATAATCCGAAGTATACCGATCCGCTCGTAAGAAAGATGCTGCTGCAAAGCGGATACTCCCTTTGTCCCGTCCGCCAGGGATATTGCGGCTGTTCCTCCGTATCGATCCCGCTCCGCAGCGGGAAGCTTCTGATTCTTTCCTCTGATCACGGAATCCTTTCCGCCGTTCGGAAGCTGCAGGATTCGGAGCTGTGCGCCGAATATTTTACCGATACGCAAAAAATCATTTTGGACGGCTATAATCACGGTCTGATCGGAGGCTGCTGCGGTTTCGACAAAGAGCTTGGCCTTCTGGTTTACGGAAAGGTGGGCGGAGCGCTGCGGGAGCTTTCCGTCTCGTATGGGTTTTCCGTCGTTTCCGTATTTAACGGACCTCTGACTGACATCGGGGGGATACTCGTTATGTACCCAGATCAACCAGTCCAAGGCTGACTTTCAGTGCGTAATCGATTTTCTTCATATTTTCCGAATCGATATGGCAGACTTTTTCACGAAGACGCTTCTTATCGATCGTCCGCAGCTGCTCCAGAAGAATGACGGAATCTCTGGCAATGCCGAACTGATCGGCTTTGATGGCAAGATGCGTCGGCAGCTTTGACTTATTGATCTGCGAGGTAATTGCGGCAACAATGACCGTAGGACTGTATTTATTTCCAATATCATTCTGCAGTACAAGTACCGGCCGGATTCCTCCCTGCTCGGAACCGACGACGGGGCTCAGGTCGGCGTAATAAATATCGCCACGCTTTACTGAAAGCACAAAATCAACTCCGTTTCACGTTAAAATTTATTCCTTTGTAAACCAGAGCTCCTGTTCCGCAGAAAAAAAGTCCTCCGAAATCGTGATATTGATTTCTGCCATTTCCTGATACCCCTGTATCATCTGATCTCGCAGATCCCGCTTTTCTCTCTCTTCGATGTAAAACCGCATGGCGCTTTCGATACATTCGCTTCTGGTTATGTTCTCTTTCTCTGCGATCGAGTCCACCGTTTCCAGCAGGCCCTCCGGGAGTGTCAGCTCGATCCTTCTCGCTGCTGCCATAAAAAGCCCTCCATTCACATTGTATCCATTTTTCAGAAGGAAATACACCGCAGGCCGGCATATTTCTAAAATTTTTATAGTAATCGGTTCACGGTTTCAGCTACCAGGCCGTCTTTCAGAAAGATGCGCGGCACCCGCCGGCTCACGGCGCAGACCACCTCGTAATTGATCGTCCCCGCCAGCGCCGCAATTTCGTCTGCACTCGGCATTTTATCACAGTTTCCGCCGAAAAGCACGACCGAATCCCCCGGCTCCACCGGTCCGCATTGCCGCGCCTGCGTAACGTCGGCCAGCATCTGATCCATGCAGACTCTGCCCACCACACGTGCCCGCACGCCCGTTTTTTCATGCAAGACAGAAGCGCGATTTCCCAAAACCCGAAAATAGCCGTCCGCATATCCTGCCGGAATCGTCGCAATCACAGCAGGCTCGTGCGTACAATACGTCCTGCCATAGCTGAGGCTGCTGCCCGGCTCTACGCTTTTGACATGAGAAATTGCGGATTTCAGCGTCATGACAGGCCGGAGATCCGCACCGCAGGCCTTTAAATCCTCAGAAGGCCATAATCCATAAAGTATGATGCCGGCGCGCACCAGGTCCAGATGCATGTGCGGAAACCGGAGAATTGCCGCGCTGTTTGCCGCATGCCTGAGCGGTATATGTATATGACGTTCCCGCTCAATTCTTTCACACGTTTCGCAAAACGTTCTGTATTGCCGCTCCGTATACCGGTCCGCGTCCTCCGAGGATTCGTCCGCCACCGCGAAATGGGTAAAAATACCTTCTATTTCAATTCCATCCAGCCTGGCGATCCGTTCTGCTTCTGCCGGAGCCTGTTCCGGGGAAAAGCCGATTCGGCCCATTCCCGTATCGATTTTGAGATGAATCCTCGCCCTCTTGCCAAGCCTGCCTGCCGCTTCGGAAAGCCTGCGCGCCATATCGTAAGAAGATACCGCCTGCCGGACATCGCAGGCGACCACCGTTTCCGCGCATTCCGGCTCATTGTCGCTGAGGATCAGAATCGGAGCTTTTATGTCCTTCCTTCGGAGCTCTATCGCTTCCTCGAGCATCGCTACCGCCAGCCAGGATGCTCCGTGCGCCAAGGCTTCTCGCGCGACCTGCGGCGCGCCGTGTCCGTATGCATCCGCCTTTACGACGGCCATAATTTGCGCGGTCCTGTCCGTATGCCTGCGAATTTCCCGCAGATTATGCGCGATCGCGTCAAGATCGATCTCCGCCCAGGTTCTGTGCGTTCGGTCAGCCGCCATATTGATGCACCTCTTTCAGCATTTCCGTCAGATCTCCCGCTTTTACAGCACGCTGCCCGTACCGCCTGGCTGCGAGATCCCCGCAGATTCCGTGGATATATACGCCGCACCGCACCAGATCAAAGAAACGGCGATCAGAATCCGAGGGGCTTTCGCCGCAATCAGAGGCCAAAATTCCCGCCAGAATTCCCGCCAGAACGTCTCCGCTTCCGCCCGTCGCCATTCCCGGATTACCGCTGTCGTTAACTGCTAAGAGAACCTCCTTTGTCGGCAAAACATCGGCAATAACGGTTCCGCTGCCCTTCAGGACCGTGACAGCTCCCGTCATTCCTGCAGTCTCAAGCGCCGCGCGTTTTCTGTCGCGGCCGATTTCATCCAGCGGAATCCCCGTCAGCCTCGACAGCTCCGCTGCATGGGGCGTCAGGACAAGGCGTCCGGCTCCAGCCGAACGTATCAGGCGTCCTGCCTGCCCGCGGTATGCGTTCAGGCCATCTGCATCAAGCACGATTGCGGCTCCGGAGCCATCCAGCTCCTCCATGAGCCCGTACACAAAGCGTTCCGTATCAGGCAGACGCCCAAGTCCGGGCCCGATCACCACGACACAGCGTCCGGGAGCAGCTTTTATAGCTTTGGCGATCCGGGAAGCATGACGCTCCCGAAAGCAAAAATCGGAACCGTTCCCGATCTTTATCTTCACGGCTTCCCTGCACGCCATTTCATAAACCGGCAAAAGTCCGCCCGGTGCGAAAAGATAGACAAGACCTGCACCGGCGCGCAGCGCGCTTTCCGCGCAGAGCAAGGCGGCGCCCGTCATGCCCTCCGAGCCGGCGGCAATAAAAACACGGCCGTAATCCCCTTTATGCGTGAGCGGATCCCGCTGGGCATTATAATAAGCCAGCAGCTCACAATTTTTATTTGTGTCCATCGCAGGTTTTCTCCCCTTCTGCCTTCCCGCCGGCCGGATTATTTTTTCTTGCGGATCCACTGTACGACGGCCTCTACCACAAAGAAAAGGCAAAACAGGAAAATCGCCAGCATGAATACGATTTCTCCTGCGCTGTTGCCCGTGCCGTCGGGCGTGCCGTCGAATGCCTCGACCTGACCTTTATCGTAATACGTTCCTCCGGCGGGAGTAATGCCCTGCGTCGCTTCCGGCGAAGCCGAAGCGGCGGCCTCCGATGTGGAGGCAGGCTCAATCAGCGCAGGCGTAGCGTCAGCAATAGACGGGGAAGCCGTCTCCGCCTGCGCGCAAAACAGAAAGCCAAAGCACAAAAGCAGCGCGAGTGCAAAAGAGGAAAAAGACTGATACCATATCCGTTTCATAAAATCACCGCTTCCCAGAAAATGTCAATCTCATTTTACACGAAATGATTTGCTAATACAACAGCCGCCAAAAGCGCCGCTGTTATAATAACCAAAATAAGATCTATATATGTGAATTTCAGCACTTTGAATTTCGTTCTTCCCTCTCCGCCCCGATAGCACCTGGCGTTCATTGCCGTAGCCAGCTCTTCCGCCTTTCGCCACGCGCTGATAAACAGCGGAATCAGAATCGGGATATAGCTTTTGATTTTACTGATCAGATTTTTACTGTCGAAATCCGAGCCGCGCGCCAGCTGGGCTTTCATAATCCGATCCGTTTCATCCATGAAGGTCGGGATAAAGCGCAGCGCGATGCTCATCATCATGGCGATTTCATGTACGGGGAATCGGATTTTCTTCAGAGGCGAGAACAGGCTTTCCAGGCCGTCCGTCAGCATCACCGAGGTTGTGGTATACGTAAGTACGGACGAGCCAAGCACCAGCAGAACGATTCGAAGCACCATTCTGAGCGCGAACAATGCGGATTCCTTATAAATCGTTATTTTCCAGATTTCAATCCATACGGTAGTTCCCCGGTAGAAAAACAGGTTCAGAAGCGCAGTCAATACCATCATAATGATAAGCGGGCGCAGGCTGCGAAGGATTTTTCCGACGTTGATCCGCGCGCATACATAAGCTGCGCCAAGATAAAGCGCAGCAGCAAGATACGCGGCGTAATTGTCCGCAATCATAACCACGACCATGTATGCGAATGTCAGAACGAATTTGGTCCGCGGATCCGCCCTGTGAAGCGCGGACGTTCCGGGCACATATTGGCCGATCGCAATCCTCATAGATCTGTTCCTCCCGTACCCCGCCGTATTCCCAGAAGACGCAGAATTTCTTCCGCTCCCTCTTCCACGGTAAAAATTTCTTTTCGGATCCCGCTTTCCGGCAGAAGCCCGCCAAGCCGGTGGAAAAGACTTGTCATCTGCGGAACGGTCAAGCCAATTTGATTCAGCCGCTGCTCGTTCCGGAAAACCTCGCGCGGCGTTCCCATCATTTCCAGCTTTCCTTCATTCAGTACGATAACTTTGTCGGCCAGCTTTGCAATATCCTCCATACTGTGAGAGACCAGGATCACCGTAATGCCGTTGTCATCCCGCAGGCGTTTTGCAAATTGTAAAATATCGTCGCGCCCTGCCGGATCCAGCCCCGCCGCGGGTTCGTCCAGCACGAGAATTTCCGGATTCATCACAATAATCCCTGCGATTGCGGCGCGGCGTTTCTGTCCTCCGGAAAGATCATAGATGGAATTCTCCAGAAGGTCCTCCGAAAGTCCTGTTTTTTCTGCCGCGTCAAGCACTCTCCTGTATTCTTCCTCATGAGAAAGGCCCTCGGAACGGATTCCAAACGCGATGTCTTTATAAACCGTCGACTCAAAGAGCTGATATTCGGGATATTGAAACACAAGTCCGACCTGCTTCCGCATTTCTTTTATGTTCGAGTGGTTCATCAGCTTCCCGTCAATATAAATATTGCCCTCCTCCGGCTTGAGCAGGCCGTTGAAATGCTGTACGAGCGTTGATTTTCCGCAGCCCGTGTGTCCGATGATTCCGACGAATTCCCCGGTTTCTATTTCGAACGTAACGTTGTCCAGAGCTTTTTTTTCAAACGGCGTCCCTTTCATATACGTATAAGATAAAGCTTCGACTTTCAGCGACATGATTCCACCTCGTTCTTCCTAAGAAGCGCTGTCAGTACCTCAAGGCCTTCTTCTACCGTAATCACGTCGCCGGGCACAGGCAGGCCGTGCTGCTTCAGGAGATGCATCAGCGCCGTAATCTGAGGCACCTCCAAGCCGGCCGCCCGGACGCGTTCTACATCAGAAAAAAGTTCTCTGGGCGTCGTGTCTGCCAAAATCCGGGCTCTGTCAATTAAAATGACTCTGTCTGCGCGGGCAACCTCATCCATGTGATGCGTAATGTGTACAATCGTAATGTTCTGCTCCCGATTCAGCTTTTCGACCAGTGCCAGAACTTCTCTGCGCCCGATCGGATCCAGCATGGCCGTTGCTTCATCCAGCACGATGCAGTCCGGCTGCATTGCGATAATTCCTGCAATTGCACATCTCTGCTTCTGTCCGCCGGAAAGCAGATGCGGTTCTGTTTTTCGTTCTTTTCCCAGTTTTACAGTTTCAAGCGCCCAATCCATGCGGCGGAGCATTTCACTGCGCGGGACGCCAAGATTTTCCATTCCAAACGCGACATCCTCTTCCACGGAGGTTCCGACGATCTGGTTGTCGGGATTCTGAAATACCATGCCGACATGACTTCGGATTTCCCAGATCATCTCTTCCCTGCTTGTGTCAATCTCATTAACATAGACAACGCCCTCGGAAGGAAGCAGGAGTGCGTTCATGGTGCGGGCAAGCGTAGATTTTCCCGAACCGTTTCTCCCGACAATCGCTACGAACTCGCCCTTTTGAATCGTAAAATCGGCATGCTCCACGGCATAATGAATTCTTTGCGGAACGACCGGCTGCTTTTGGGACTGCTGCTCGTCCTCCTCCGTTTCGTCATAGGTATAGGAAACATTTTCAAATCTGATAAAATCCGCCATTACAAAAACCCCTGCTGGAAAAAACGGGGATTATCTCAGAAGACAATCCCCGTTTCAAGCTCTTTATAAAGCCTGCCTCATTATACTAATTCCAATATCGCCATCGGAGCCGCATCGCCGCGTCTCGGTCCCGTTTTATAGATCCTTGTATATCCGCCTTTACGATCTTTGTATTTGGGAGCGATTTCGTCAAAAAGCTTGTTTACGATGTTCAGGTTCTTGCCTTCTGCGTCTTTGACCTTGTATACCCACTCAATCGCCTGCTTTCTGGCTGCAAGGCGCTGCGGATTGTCGATCCGAACCAACTCCGTCTTGATTTCACGGTCGGTAAATTTCGTATATTTCCTTCCGTTCTTTGAAGTCACGACCGTTGTCTGCCGCTTTCCCTTCGAATCTACGGGAACGCTGCTTACCTTGACCTGTCTCGTCGTGAAATTATCGGCCTCCCGAACCGCTTTGGCGATAATTTTTTCCGTAATGCTCTGTACTTCTCTGGCCCGTGTTTCCGTGGTTACAATCGATCCGTTCTGCAAAAGCGCCGTTACAAGGCCCTTCAGCATCGCTTTTCTTTTATCCGCGGAGCGGCCAAGCTTTCTATATGCCATTTGAATATACCCTCCTGTCTAATGTGTCTGTGACCTCATTCGTCTTCTTTTCTGAGCGAAAGTCCGAGAGATTCCAGCTTCTGGATCACTTCTTCCAGAGACTTCCTGCCGAGATTCCGCACTTTCATCATCTCTTCCTCCGTCTTGTCCGCCAAATCGCCTACCGTATTTACGGAAGCGCGCTTCAGACAATTGTAAGAGCGAACGGAAAGATCAAGGTCCTCTATATTCATTTCCAATATTTTTTCAGTCTTTCCCGAAAGATCCTTCTCTACGACGACATGCTTTGTTTCTTTTTCCTCGTCGAGGTTTACAAAGAGAGAAAATTGATCGATAAGGATTTTCGCGCTTTCGCTGATGGCCTCCTTCGGCGTCATTGCGCCGTTCGTCCAGACTTCGAGCGTTAATTTGTCGTAATCCGTCACGTTTCCGACGCGCGTATTCTCAACGTTATAATTGACCTTCGGCACCGGCGAGAAAAGGGAATCGATCGGAATGACGCTGAAAGGCATATTCGGCGTTTTATTCTTATCTGCCGGCCGCCAGCCGGTCGACGTGCCGACCTCCAGCTCGACGGAGAACTCCGCGTCGCCGTTCAGCGTAGCGATGTGCTGCTCGGGATTCAATACCTCAATATCAGAGTCGCAAACAATATCAGCCGCCGTCACTTCACCCTTCTCGGATTTCGAGATGCTTACGATTTTTGTGGCTTCGGGATCATTCGAATAGATCTTAAACGCAACAGACTTTATATTCAGTATAATTTCCGTTACGTCTTCGACAACGCCAGGTATCGTCGTAAATTCATGACACGCGCCTTTGATTTTGATATTTAATGCCGCAGAGCCCGGCAAAGACGAAAGAAGTATCCGCCTGAGTGAATTTCCCAATGTTATTCCGTATCCTCTTTCAAGGGGCTCAACGACAAATTTGCCGTAACGGTCAAATTCATCTGTCGCCACGCATTCTATTCTCGGCTTTACAATTTCATTCACGGTAATCCCTCCTTGGAATGTAGCTACTCACGGCGAACATTATTTATTGTACAATTCTACGATGAGATGCTCCTGTACAGGTAAATCAATATCCTCACGCTTCGGATACGTCAGCACGGTTCCCTGCAGCTTATCCGCATCGAAGGAAAGCCATTCCGGAATCGCACGGCCGCTTGTAACATTCAGAATTTCCGCAATTCTGCCGTTCGTCCTGCTTTTATCACAGACGGCAATCACGTCGTTTGCGGAAACAAGGAAAGAAGGAATATTGACACGTTTGCCGTTCACTGTAAAATGCCCATGCAAAACGAGCTGTCTTGCCTCCGCTCTGGAGGAGCCGAGTCCAAGGCGATACACGACGTTATCCAGTCTTCTTTCCAGCAGAACTAAAAGGTTTTCACCCGTCACTCCGCTTTTTTTGCTTGCCATTACAAAATATGTGTGGAACTGTTTTTCCAGGATACCGTAATATCTTTTTGTTTTTTGTTTTTCTCTGAGCTGCAGGCAGTATTCGGACTGCTTTTTCCGGGCCTGTCCGTGCTGACCGGGGGCGTAGCCTCTCTTCGGTCTGGAAATCGCACATTTCTCCGTATAGCATCTTGTACCCTTCAGAAAAAGCTTTTCGCCCTCTCTTCTGCAAAGTCTGCAGGACGCGTCATTATATTTCGCCATTGCATTACACCTCCGTAATCAAACTCTTCTTCTCTTGGGCGGCCTGCATCCGTTGTGCGGGATCGGCGTCTCGTCCTTGATCATCGTAACGTCAAGGCCGGCGACCTGCAGCGCTCTGATTGCCGACTCGCGGCCCGCTCCGGGACCTCTGACATATACCTCAACGGATTTCAGTCCGTGCTCCATCGCGGCTTTTGCCGCCGTCTCAGCGGCAGACTGCGCCGCAAACGGCGTGCTCTTCTTAGAGCCGCGGAACCCGAGACCGCCGGCGCTTGCCCAGGAAATTGCGTTGCCGGATTTATCTGTAATCGTGACGATCGTATTGTTAAAGCTGGAACGGATGTGAGCCTGACCGAATTCTACGAATTTTCGCTCTCTTCTTTTGCCCTTGACAGTTCTTTTGGTCTTAACAGCCATAATCAAACCTCCTTATTTCTTCTTGCCGGCTACAGTCTTGCTGGGACCTTTTCTCGTTCTGGCGTTGGTTTTTGTCCTCTGTCCTCTTACGGGAAGTCCCATTTTATGGCGTCTGCCTCTGTAGCAGCCAATTTCCATAAGACGCTTGATATTGAGAGACACTTCTCTGCGCACGTCTCCCTCCACCACATATTCCTTATCTATAATATCTCTTAATTTTCCGACTTCATCATCGGTTAAATCCCTGACTCTCGTATCCGGATTGATCCCCGTCTTCGAAAGGATCTCGTTCGATTTCGATCTTCCGATTCCGTAAATATATGTTAATCCGATTTCAACACGTTTTTCTCTCGGCAAGTCCACACCTGCAATTCGAGCCATTCGCAAATACACCTCCGTAAATTTCCTGTTCTTTTCTGCAAAAATATATAATATAAATTGTATATATCGACATTCTGAAGCTCATGCCAAGCATGCAGCCGCACTTCAAAATGATAATACTCCTGACTCCCATTCGTAAGCTTTCGTCAAGCCGGATGAGAGCTCGTCCGGCCGCATCATCAGCCTTGCTTTTGCTTATGCTTCGGATAAGCGTCGCAAATAACCATAACCTTGCCTTTTCTTTTAATGATCTTGCACTTATCGCAGATCGGCTTCACTGACGGTCTTACTTTCATGGCACAAACCTCCTTCACTTTCTCCAGACGATCCGGCCGCGATCCAGATCATAGGGAGACAACTCCAGGGTGACATGGTCCCCTTTCACGATTCTAATATAATTTGTTCTGAGCTTGCCTGATATATGGGCAATCACCATATGTCCGTTTGCAAGCTCTACTTTAAAAATGCAGTTCGGCAGTACTTCAGCGATCACGCCTTCTACTTCGATTAAGTCTTCCTTCGACAAACTATCATCCTCCTACATCGTTACGATCAGCGGATCGTCATCCGTCACAATTACCGTATTTTCGTAATGCGCCGAAAGCTTTCCGTCTTTCGTATAGACGGTCCATTTGTTGGCGGCAAGAACGATATCCGCTCCGCCCTGGTTTACCATTGGCTCAATTGCGATCGCCATGCCCGCGGCAAGCCGATGTCCCCGTCTGTTTGTCCGGTAATTCGGGACTTCCGGATCCTCATGGAGCTCGCGCCCCACGCCGTGGCCCGTGTATTCCTTTACGATCGAATAACCAAAAGATTCGGCATAATCCTGTATCGCTCCGGATATGTCGGAGATCCGGTTGTTCGGTCGTACAAATTTCAGTCCTTCGAAAAAGCTTTGCCTTGTTACCTCGATCAGCTTCAATGCATCCTCGGAAACCCTTCCGACGGGAAAAGTCCGCGCCGCGTCTCCGTGAAACCCGTTGTAAAATGCGCCTACGTCAACGCTGATGATATCTCCCTCCCGCAGACGGCGGCCGTCTGGGATTCCATGAATCACCTCGCCGTTTAAAGAGGCGCAGATCGCACCGGGGAACTTGATCCCTCCGTAATAATTCGGCACTCCGAGAAAGGACGGAAAGGCACCATTCTTTATTATATAGTCTGAGGCGATTCTGTCAAGTTCTTTTGTCGTAATGCCGGGCGAAATATTTTCTTCGATCTTCAGGAGAACCTCGGCAACGATTTTACCCGAGTCCTTCATCCTTTCAATTTCCGATTTCGATTTGATGTTGATCATTCCATCAGATTCCCTTCAATCCAAGCGCATACAGGGTGTTCTGCAGTGATTCCGGAATTGAATTTTCACTGCGGACATTCAAAAGCTTTCCCCTGTGCCGGTAAAAGTCTATAAGAGGCTCCGTCTTTTTATGATATGACGCAATCCTGTGTCTGATTACCTCCGGTCTGTCGTCTTCGCGTTCCACAAGCTGTGTCCCGCAGTTTCTGCATCGATTGTTTTCTGCCGGATTAAACTTCATATGATAAGTCTCATTACATGCCGGGCATACTTTTCTGTTCGACAGACGCTCTACAATGGTATCCTCATCCACTACGATGTTAATGATCCAGTCGATTTTTCTGCCGGACGCCCCGAGGATCCGCTCAAGCGCCTCGGCCTGCGGGATCGTTCGGGGAAATCCGTCCAGTATAAAGCCCTTTTGGCAATCAGGCTGTGCCAGACGAGCTTTTACGATCTGTGTCGTAATCTCATCCGGCACAAGCTCACCTTTCGATATATAGATGTCTGCCGTTTTGCCAAGCTCCGTGTTTTTTCTGATGTTATCTCTGAAGATTTCACCGGTGGAAATATGAGGAATTTTTAATATCTGAGACAGCTCCAGTGCCTGCGTACCCTTGCCTGCGCCAGGCGGTCCTAATAATATTAAGTTCATCTTTCCCTCCACCAGTTACATTAATCCAAAAATCCTTTGTAATTTCTCATCAGCAGCTGAGATTCGAGCTGACGCACCGTTTCCAGCGCAACGCCTACGAGGATCAAAACCGTCGTTCCTCCAAACCAGAGATTAATGCTTCCTATTTCGGAATTAAAATAAGAAGTAATCTTCTGAATCAGAGAAGGCGCAATCGCAAGCAGCGCAAGGAAAATCGATCCGAACCACGTAACGCGGCGCGAAGCATGCTTGATATAATCCGCCGTCGGAGCGCCCGGTCTGAGGCCGGGAACAAATCCGCCGTTTTTCTTCAGGTTGTTCGCAATATCGACCGGATCGAAATATACGATGTTATAGAAAAATGTAAACCCTACGATCAGCAGTGCATAAATGATGATGTAAGGCCAGCCCTGCCCCTGAGAAAACGAATTAATAAAGCCTGAAAAGCCTGTTGTGCTCGACGATTTTCCGATAAACGCAACGATTGTCGCAGGGAACTGCAGCATGGACATTGCAAAAATAATCGGAAGAACTCCCGACGAATTGACCTTGAGGGGAATGTTTGTGTTCTGTCCGCCGTAAATTTTCCTCCCGACGACGCGTTTTGCGTATTGAACGGGAATCCGGCGTTCACCGCCCTCCATCCATACGACAGCAATGATAACGGCCAGAAATACGATCAGAATCGCAGCTACGAGAATAATTCTGACATACAGAGCCGACTGCATGCTCTCGCCTTTAATAATATCGTACAGCATAACGGCCGCGCTCGGCGCTCCGGCTACGATTCCGGCAAAGATAATAATGGAAATTCCGTTTCCAATACCGGTTTCCGTAATCTTTTCGCCCAGCCACATCAATACCAGAGTTCCTGCTGTGAAGGAAAAAATTACCATCAGGAACGTGAAAAAGTCAAATTTTCCGGAATCGGCGAATACATTATATGTTGCCGACTGGATGTTGAAGTACATCATGATGGACTGGAACAAAGCGAGCCCAAGTGTGATATACCTTGTGATTTTGCTCAGCTTTTTTCTGCCCTCCGGTCCTTCCTTCTGCATTCTTTCGAGTGCGGGAATCGCTACGGTAAGCAGCTGGACAATGATCGACGCGTTAATATAAGGGCTGATTGTCATTGCAAACAGAGACACCTGCTGGAACGCGCCGCCCGAAAGCATATCATACAGTCGGAACATTCCGTTGTTGGAAAGCTGACTGAACGCGTTGTCCGTCAAGCCAGGCACGGGAATAATACATCCTATTCTGAAAACAAGAATAAGCATGAGGGTCATAAACATTTTTTTCCTCAGCTCTTTCACTCTGAAAGCGTTGACGATAATGTCCTTAAACTTCATCAGATCACCTCAGCCTTTCCTCCTGCTTTTTCAATTTTTTCAGATGCATTTTTCGTAAAACGAACGGCCTTTACCGTTAGCTTCTTATTTAAATCACCGTTTCCGAGAATTTTTACTCCGTCATACAGCTTTTTAATAAGACCGACTTCCGCAAGCGCGGCAGCGTCGACTACGGCGCCATCTTCAAAAACATCAAGAGCAGAAACGTTCACTTCAGCGTAGACCTTTGCAAAAATCTTGTTATTGAACCCTCTCTTGGGGATTCTTCTGTATAAAGGCGTCTGCCCGCCTTCGAAGCCTGGCCTTACTCCGCCTCCGGAGCGTGCCTTCTGGCCCTTGTGCCCTCTTCCGGCTGTTTTCCCGTTGCCGGATCCGTGGCCCCTGCCTTTTCTGTATGCTTCGCGGCTGGAACCTGCCGCAGGACGTAATTCATCAAGCTTCATGGAAACACCTCCTGTTATATTTCTTCGACCTTGACAAGATGCTCGACCACTTTGATCATCCCTCTGACCTGAGGTGTGTCGTCCCGTTCCACCGAGCTTCCAATCTTTTTGAGTCCCAATGCCTGAACCGTAGCCTTTTGATTCTTAATTACGCTGTTCGTGCTTCTCGTAAGAGTTATTTTCAATTTTGCCATTGTATTTCCCCCTTATTCAAAGATCTCGTCGACCGTTTTTCCGCGCAGCTTCGCGACCTTTTCAGCCGTCATCATAGAAGTCAGCGCGTCGATCGTCGCACGAACCATATTAATAGGATTGTTGGAGCGCAGCGATTTCGTTCTGATATCGCGAATCCCCGACAATTCGATAACGGCTCTGACAGGGCCGCCTGCGATTACGCCGGTACCTTCGGCGGCCGGCTTGAGAAGCACCTCGCCTGCGCCGAATTTTCCGATGATCTCATGCGGGATCGTCGTGCCTACCATTGGAACCGTGATAATATTCTTTTTGGCGTCCTCAACGCCCTTACGAATCGCCTCTGTCACTTCGGCTGCTTTGCCAAGGCCGACGCCGACGCGTCCGTTTTCATTGCCTACCACTACAAGGGCGCTCCATCTGAAGTTACGTCCGCCTTTTACAACCTTCGTAACTTTTCCCAGATGTACGACTTTCTCTTTATACTCTGATGTGTTGGAATTATTATGTTCCATAGTTTATCCTCCTTACGCCTTTAGAAGCTGAGGCCGGCTTCACGAGCGGCTTCGGCAAGCTCCTTGACTCTTCCGTGATATACGTAACCGCCGCGGTCAAATACGACCGTTGTAATTCCGGCAGCCAGAGCCTTCTCCGCTACAAGCCTGCCGACTTCCTTCGCCGCTTCCACATTGCCGCCGTTGGAAACTTTTTCTTTAACGGCCTGCTCCAGCGTAGACGCGGATACCAGCGTATTTCCCGTCGTATCGTCTATGATCTGTGCATAAATATTGGAAAGGCTTCTGAATACATTGAGTCTCGGGCGTTCAGGTGTTCCGCTGATATGCTTTCTGACACGCAGATGTCTTCTCTGACGAAGCTGATTTTTACTTAATTTCTTTGCCATATTGCGTCACTCCCTTTCTTATTTCTTTCCGGCGCCGCCGGTCTTGCCTTCTTTACGCCGGATGACCTCGTCGACGTATTTAATGCCCTTGCCCTTATACGGCTCCGGAGGCTTCTTGCCTCTTACCTTCGCCGCAAATTCGCCCACCATCTGCTTGTCGATTCCCTTGATGATAATTTTGTTCTGTGCGGGAACCTCGATTGTGATACCCTCCGGCGGGTCCATATTAATCTGATGAGAAAAGCCGACGTTCAGAACGAGCGTTTTCCCCTGCAGCGCCGCTCTGTAGCCGACACCGTTGATTTCAAGCTCCTTGACATAGCCCTTTGTCACGCCGTCAACCATGTTCTGGATCAGCGAACGCGTAAGGCCATGAAGAGAGCGGTCCTGCTTCTCGTCAGAGCTGCGCGCAACAAGGATTTCCCCGTTTTCGATGCTGATCTGCATATTCGGATGAAAATGCTCCGTAAGCATTCCCTTCGCGCCTTTCACCTGCAGCGTATGAGCGTCTAAAAGCTCTGCCGTTACGCCCTCAGGGATTGTCACAGGCTTTTTGCCGATTCTTGACATTTTTTGTTCCTCCAATCTTAAGATTCCGTACCGTCCGATTCACAGGACCGTACTTTTCAGATTTATTTACCAAATATAAGCCATTACTTCTCCGCCGATTCCGAGCTTTCTCGCTTTTTTATCGGTCATAATGCCGCTTGAAGTCGAAATAATTGCAACGCCGAGACCACCCAGCACCTTCGGCAGTTCGTCTTTTGACGCGTACACGCGCAGACCGGGCTTTGAAATCCTTTTGATTCCCGAAATAACAGGTCTTTTGCTGTCGGTATATTTCAAATACAAGCGAATCACGCCCTGCTTGCCGTCGTCGATCGTCTGCACTTCTTTTACGTATCCTTCCTCCGCAAGAATCCGGGCAATTGCGCTTTTCACATTCGAAGCCGGTACGTCGACCGTTTCCTGCTTTGCCGTTCCCGCGTTTCTGATCCGCGTCAACATATCAGCTATAACGTCAGTAATTTGCATTGTGCCAACCTCCTTATATTTCGATTACCAGCTGGCTTTCTTAACGCCGGGGATCTGTCCCTTGTAAGCCAATTCTCTGAAGCAAATACGGCAAATTCCGTATTTTCTGATATATGCGTGAGGACGTCCGCAGATTTTACATCTGTTATATGCTCTTGTAGAATACTTAGGTGTCCTTTGCTGCTTGATCTTCATTGAAACCTTTGCCATGGTCTACCTCCTTTATCACGAATCGAACGGCATACCCATCATTTTGAGCAGCGCCTTGGCCTCTTCGTCCGTTTTTGCGGTTGTCACAAATATGATGTCCATGCCTCGGACTTTATCGATCTTATCGTATTCGATCTCGGGGAAAATAATCTGCTCTTTGATGCCCAGCGCGTAATTTCCTCTTCCGTCGAATGAATTTCCGGGGATTCCGTGGAAGTCCCTGATCCGCGGTAAAGTAATATTGATGAGCTTATCGGCAAAGGCATACATTTTTACGCCTCTTAAAGTAACCTTGCAGCCGATATTCATTCCTTCCCGCACCTTGAATGCGGCGACGGATTTTTTCGCCTTTGTTACGATCGGCTTCTGGCCGGTGATCATGGTCAGATCGCTGACCGCGGATTCAATTGCCTTTGGATTTTCTTTTACCTCTCCCAAGCCCATATTGATCACAATTTTTTCAAGCTTCGGGATTTCCATAACGCTTTTATACTGAAACTGCTCCTTCAGGGCAGGCGCTATTTCGTTATCGTATTTTTCTTTCAGCCTTAACATTTATTGTCCTCCCTTCGGAATCACTTCGTATAATCGGTGGTAGGAATGACGGCGCCGCAGTCTTTTTTCTTGCAGACACGGACTTTGATCTGCCTGCCGTTTTCTTCAATGGTCTTATGCCCCGTTCTTGTAGGCTGTCCGCACTTCGGGCAGATGACCATAACGTTGGAAACATGGACAGGGGCTTCTTTTTTGATAATACCGCCCTGCTCCGTACGGCCCTTGGGCTTCTTATGCTTGCTGACCATATTGTATCCCTCGACGATTACCTGCTCCTTTTCCGGAAGAACCGCGAGAACTTTTCCGGTAACCGTTTTGGGCTTCCCGTTTTTGTCCTTCTGACGGCGCGTATTGAGAACTACCACTTTATCGCCTTTTTTTATATTCATACTCATAACTTATATCCCTCCGATTAAAGAACCTCCGGAGCCAGCGAAACGATTTTCATGAAGTCGTTTTCTCTCAGCTCTCTGGCTACAGGTCCAAAGATACGTGTTCCCCTGGGGTTGAGATCGTCTTTGATCAGAACGGCCGCATTTTCATCAAATCTGATATAGGTTCCGTCCTCACGGCGAACGCCTCTTTTTGTGCGAACGATGACGCATTTGACGACGTCGCCTTTTTTTACCATACCGCCGGGCGCAGCAGCCTTGACAGAACAAACGATAATGTCGCCGATATTGGCATAACGGCGCTTGCTTCCGCCAATTACTTTAATGCACATCAATTCCTTCGCGCCGGTATTGTCTGCTACTTTCAGGCGTGTTTGTACTTGTACCATAACCTTTACCTCCTATGCGCCTTAGCGGGCCTTTTCAATAATAGAAGCAAGCCTCCACCGTTTTTCTCTGCTCAGAGGTCTGGTTTCCATAACCTCTACAGTGTCTCCCACTTTTGCTTCGTTCGCTTCGTCGTGAGCTTTTAATTTATACGTGGTCTTAACGACCTTTTTATATAATGGATGTTTCACACTGTCGACAACCGCCACCACGATGGTCTTATCCATTTTGTCGCTGATTACCTTGCCGACTCTTGTTTTTCTTAAATTTCTCTCTGCCAAGTTAAACTACCTCCTTCCGAAGCGGATCACTGCTGCTCCGCGGCAAGCTCTTTCGCTCTGATCGCCGTCTTAACCCTTGCGATGTCGCGCTTTAAAAACTTCAGCTTCATCGGGTTTTCGATCGGGCTCGTCGCGTTTTTGAAGCGAAGCCGGAAAAGCTCTTCCTTCAGAGACGCTTCTTCTTTTTTTAATTCTTCAAGCGACAGTTTGCTTAAATGATCCTTGAATTCCTTAGCCTTCATGAACGTCACCCTCCGTTTCCGCTTGCTCGCGCGCAATGATTTTACACTTGACGGGAAGCTTATGCATTGCAAGGCGCAGCGCCTCTCTGCATAATTCTTCGCTGACTCCGGCAACCTCGAACAGGACTCTTCCGGGCTTTACGACGGCCACCCAGTATTCGGGCGAGCCTTTACCGGAACCCATTCGCGTCTCCGCAGGTTTTTTCGTAACCGGTTTGTCCGGGAATATTTTGATCCATACTTTTCCGCCTCTTTTGATGGCACGTGTCAGCGCGATACGGGCGGCTTCGATCTGGTTGCTCGTGATCCAGCCGCATTCCGCAGCCTGGAGACCGAATTCACCGTTTGATACGACGTTGCCTCTTGAGGCAGTACCCTTCATTCTGCCTCTCTGCACTTTTCTGTGCTTGACTCTCTTCGGCATCAACATAATTATTCACCGCTCCCTTCTGAATTCGCCTTGTTGCCGGCCTTAATAGCAGGAAGGACTTCTCCTTTATAAATCCATACCTTTACGCCGATCTTTCCGTACGTCGTGTTCGCCTCTGCGAACCCGTAGTCGATATCGGCCCTGAGCGTTTGAAGCGGGATTGTGCCCTCGTGATAATGCTCGCTCCGCGCAATTTCCGCGCCGCCAAGCCGGCCGCTGCACGCCGTTTTGATTCCGAGCGCACCGGAGCGCATCGTTCTGAGCATTACCTGCTTCATTGCCCGGCGGAATGTGATCCGCTTTTCAAGCTGGCTGGCGATGTTCTCGGCGCACAGCTGAGCGTCCATATCCGGATTTTTAATTTCAAGGACGTTGATGGCAACGATTTTCCCCGTCATTTTTTCAAGCTCTGCTTTGAGCTCGTCTTTAATAGCGCCGTTTTTTCCGATTACGAAACCGGGCTTTGCCGTTTCTATGTTGAGAAGCAGCTTGTTGGCGGTTCTTTCGATCTTAATCTTGGAAATACCCGCGCTGTATAATTTCTTTTTTACATACGATCTTACTTTATTGTCTTCTACAAGAAAATCTGCAAAGTTCTTCTTGTTTGCGTACCATTTGGAATCCCAATCTTTGATGACTCCGACTCTCAGTCCGTGAGGATTAACCTTTTGTCCCATATTCAACCTCCTCCATTAGTCTCTTTCTTTCAATACTACCGTGATATGGCTCGTTCTCTTATTGATGCGCATTCCGCGGCCTCTTGCGACGGCGCGCATTCTCTTGAGCGTCGGGCCCTGATTCGCGTAGCAATCGGCGACATAAAGCTTCTCGCTGTCAAGCTCGAAATTGTTCACGGCGTTTGCTTCCGCAGAATGCAGGAGTTTATAAATCATCTCGGACGCTGCTTTCGGAGTAAATTTGACAATTGCGTACGCTTCCTCCAGGGATTTGCCCTTAATCAGATCCAGAACGATTTTGACCTTTCTGGAAGAGATTCTGGCGCCCCGCAGCGTAGCCTTTCCCTGATCTCTGCCGATCCCCAGCACCTTGCGTTCACGCTTTGAAAGAATAAAGGGCTTGCTGCTTTGACGAGATTGAGAATTATATTTTTCGATGAGCTCTTCTCTTCTTGAAAGAAGCTCAGATTCACTCATAATTTTTCTTTCCAAAGAAATTCCTCCTTTTTATCAGCGCTTGACAGAGCTGGATTTTTCACTCTTGTTCACATGACCTCTGTAAGTTCTCGTAGGAGCAAATTCACCGAGCTTGTGTCCGACCATTTCTTCCGTAATATATACCGGCACGTGCTTTCTGCCGTCATGGACAGCGATCGTGTGGCCTACCATCTGCGGGAAAATCGTCGACGCTCTGGACCATGTCTTGATAACGACTTTTTCGTTTTTCTCGTTCATCGCTTCGATTCTCTTTAAAAGTCTTTCCTGCACGAAAGGACCTTTTTTGACTGATCTACTCATGTTGCAACCTCCTTAACGATTACTTACTGTTTCTTCTTCTGACGATATACTTGTCAGAAGGCTTGTTTTTCTTTCTCGTTTTATAGCCAAGCGTCGGCTTTCCCCAAGGAGTAACGGGGCTCGGCATACCGACCGGGGATTTGCCCTCGCCGCCGCCGTGCGGGTGGTCGCAGGGGTTCATCACGACGCCGCGAACAGTAGGACGGATTCCCATCCATCTCTTACGTCCTGCTTTTCCCAGTGAAATATTCTCATGGTCAAGATTTCCGACCTGGCCGATCGTCGCTTTGCAGAGAATCGGAATCATACGGACCTCGCCAGAACCGAGACGGATCTGCGCGAAACCATTTTCCTTCGCCATAAGCTGTGCGGAAGCTCCCGCCGACCGAACCAGCTGAGCGCCTTTCCCCGGCTTCATTTCAATATTATGAATCACCGTACCAACCGGAATGTCCGAAAGCGCAAGCGCGTTGCCGGGTAAAATGTCGGCTTCGGGCCCCGATAAGACGCTGTCGCCTACCTTGAGGCCCTCGGGATGCAAAATAAATCTCTTCTCCCCGTCCGCGTAAACCAGAAGCGCGATATTCGCGGATCTGTTCGGATCGTATTCAACGGATGCGACCTTTGCCGGAATTCCGTCCTTATCTCTCTTAAAATCGATTATTCTATACTGTCTCTTCGCCCCGCCTCCGCGATGCCGTACAGTAATCCTTCCGTAAGAGTTTCTTCCGGAATGCTTCTTCGCAGGAGCCATTAAGGTTTTAATTTCACTTTTGCCCGTAATTTCCTCGAAGGTGGATACTGTCATCGATCTTCTTGAAGGGGTTGTCGGATTATACTTTTTGATAGCCATTTTCCTGTCCTCCTGCCTTACTGAACGAATCCGAAATCTTCGATTGCATTCTTATACTTTTTCGTTTTCTTTTCGCCGTTGACCGTATACTCGACCGGCTTTGGATCCGTGTCGATCGTAACGATCGCCTTTTTCCATTTCGCCGTATATCCGACGGCCATGCCCGACGCCTGTCTGCGGCTTCTTTTCTTGCCGTCATAGCGCATCGTGTTGACGGCGAGCACCTTGACCTCGAAAATCTTCTCGATCGCCTTTTTGATGTCGATTTTTGTAGCGTTGAGATCAACGACAAAAGTGTATTTCCCGTTTGCCGCGGCATCTGTGCTTTTCTCTGTTATATGAGGACGGATGATAATATCAAACTCGTTCATGCGTACACCTCCGAAATTTTACTCAGCGCGTCTTTGGTTACGATGAACTTACCGTGACGCAGGATGTCATATACATTGATCGTGTTCACATAAGCCGTTTCGATCCCTTTGATATTGCTCGCGGATTTCACGACGTTTAAATCTTTTTCCGGAATTACGACAAGCGCCGTATTGTCCACGCCGAGATTCCGAAGCACGTTGACCATGTTTTTGGTTTTGATCTCGCCGAAGCTCAGAGAATCCAGCACGATGATATCTCCGTCGTTCGCCTTGCTCGTAAGGGACGATTTCAGAGCCAGCCGTTTCATCTTTTTGGGGATAGAGTAGCTGTAGTCTCTCGGTTTCGGCCCGAACACGATACCGCCGTGGATCCACTGCGCGGATCTTGTGCTGCCCTGTCTTGCGCGGCCCGTTCCCTTCTGCCGGTACGGCTTCCTGCCGCCGCCGCTGACTTCGCTTTTCAGCAGAGTAGAATGCGTTCCCTGGCGCTTGTTTGCGAGATTGTTGACAACCGCCGCGTGCATGCAGTGCGTATTGATTTCAACCCCGAATATATTGCTGTCGAGCTCGATCTCCCCGACGACATTTCCTTGCATATCATATACATTAACTTTTGGCATAATTACTTCCTCCTCCCGCGTCACGCCTTCACAGACTCTCTGATTTCAAGCAGTCCGCCCTTTGGTCCCGGAATCGCGCCTTTAATAAGAAGAAGATTCCTTTCTCCGTCGACCTTGACTACCGTGAGATTCTGCACCGTAACTCTTTCGGAACCCATGTGGCCCGGCATTTTCTTTCCCTTGAAAACCTTTCCGGGATCCGTATTGGCGCCCATGGAGCCGACTCCTCTGTGATATTTTGAGCCGTGCGTCATCGGTCCGATCTTCTGCCCGTGCCGCTTGATGGCGCCCTGATAGCCTTTTCCCTTCGACGTGCCGCTGACATCGACGCTGTCGCCGTCCTTAAACATGTCCGAAACGGTAATTGTCTGACCGATTTCAAAAGAGTCGGTATTTTCCGGTTTAAATTCTCTGAGATATTTGAAGCCGCTCATTTCGAGTTTTTCAAAAAGTCCCCGATCCGGCTTGTTCAGCTTTTTCTTATCAACTTCCCGATAAGCAAGCTTTACGGCGCTGTAGCTGTCGCTTTCCGCGGTTTTCTTCTGAACGACGGTGCAGGGCCCGGCAAGAACGACCGTAACGGGAGTACATTTCCCCTCTTCGTCAAAGATCTGTGTCATTCCGACTTTTGTTCCTAAAATAAAATTTTTCATTTCCAGCTTTACCTCCTGAATGGTTATTGGTTCCCGCAAGGGAACTTGACCGGTTCTTTAGTCACAAATTCTAAAGAACCCGGGTAATGCGGTCTGCATCACTGCTTGACCTTGATTTCTATATCCACGCCTGCGGGAAGATCCAGGCGCATCAATGCGTCTACCGTTTTCGGAGAAGGCATAAGGATATCAATGAGCCTTTTATGCGTTCTCATTTCAAACTGTTCTCTGGCATCCTTATATTTATGGGGCGCGCGGAGAATGGTTACGATTTCCTTGTCGGTCGGAAGCGGAATCGGTCCGGATACGACGGCATCCGTACGCTTCGCCGTGTCGACGATTTTCTGTGCGGCCTGATCCAGCAGCTGGAAATCATAGGCCTTCAGCTTGATTCTGATCTTTTGTTTGTTTGCCATACATAAACCTCTTTCTTTATTAGATGTTTTGTTACGTATAACAGCTTGCACTTTTCTGTCACCATGCCGTGTGTTTCCAGCGATTCTCAATAAAAAAACCAAATTGAAATATCCTTCTTCAGAAGGATTTCAACCTGGGCATCAATCATCGTTAAAAATACGGTATCATACAGCTTTTGTGCATGACTTGTCGCCCGGTTTCACGAATCGGACATTCTCCACATGAGTTCCCTGCCCATGCACGCGATCACTTCGTGCGGCAGCAATCTCCTGCTTCTCAGTCTGTCAAGTCGCAACAGGCGAATTATACCTCTTTTGTCATATGGTTGGCAAGCCCTTTTCCCGGCTTTGGGCGAAGATAATTATAAATTTTTTGTAAACACGCAAAAAGATAAAAAAAGAAGGAAGCAATGTAACGTTCTTCTGTGAATTATTAGGGGAGAGATTCACAATCGGTTAAAATGAAGAGAACGGTTACTATTGCCCCCGACATCAGCCATATTACAGCAAGATTATGAATTAAAATGTATTAATAAAATAACTAATTGTTAACGAAACATCGAATCGCGACGATCATCCGTGCAGCCCTTTCGTTTCACGAACCTCGTTTACTATAATAAAAGCATTGGGATCATGCCGATCTACGATCCTTCTGAGCTGCGGAACCTGCCGGTTATATACGACGCACCACAGAATGTCTACGGGCTTTCCCGTATACATGCCCTCGCCGTTCAGTTTTGTAACGCCGCGCTCGAGCTGCCGCAGGATTTCCGAGGCCAGAAGCTCCGGCTTCTCTGTAAAAATATAAATTTCCTTTGCGTAATTTACCCCTGCCTCTACGATGTCAATGACTTTGGAAGAAACAAACACCGCGATTCCCGTATACATCGCAGCAAGGATCGAACGGTAGGTCAATGCTACGACAAGCAAAAAAACCACGTCCAATGAAAGTACCAGCTGCCCCAGCGTCAGCCAGCTCATCCTTTTCTGCAAAAGGCGCGCCCCGATGTCCGTTCCGCCCGTCGTAGCGCCGCCGCGGAAAATTAATCCGAAGCCCATTCCCATCAGAAGGCCTCCCCAGATTGCGTACAGCATGGTATGCCCAGCCTCTCCGTAATTTTCCGTTGAAAAGAAACGCTGCATCGGTTCAACCAGATATACGGTAACATCAAGCATAACGGAATACAGAATCGTTCCGACTGCGCTTTTTATAATAAATTCTTTCCCCAGCTCCTTATATCCTGCAATGAACAGAGGAATATTCAGTATCAGCGTCAGTACGCCGACCGGAATCCTGCCTCCTGCAATTTTATTGATCAACACCGCAACACCGGAAATACCGCCCGGCGCAATCCCGCTTGGTTCCAGAAACAAATTCAGGCCGAGACTCGTGACGAACGCTCCCGCCACGATCAGAGCGGCCTTTATGATCTTATTTTTCAAAAAAACACCGCCTCTCTTTTATTGTATCCAAGTGTTTACAATTATATTATAACGTTTTGCCGCGCGCGGTAAAAGCTTCTTTCTCTTTCGCTTCTTTCGTTGCATTTTATAGGAAACTATGCTATCATCCCCTTGATCAATTCGGAAAGCGAGGGAAAAAATGACACACGCAGACGAAACGTCATTTCTGCCGGCCGCCGCGGTTTATATGCATAAGGGCGAAAGCTGCGGCTGCGCAGAGGGCGAGCTTGTCGTAACTCCCGCTTGCTCGGAACGGCTCAGAGGTTACAATTTATATTGGGGAAGCCGGGCGGGCGAGCGGCTTGCCAATTATACGAAAATTACGGAGCTGAACAGTCCGGGACCGGAAGAAATCCGGTATCGGTTTCCCGCGGCGCTGCTTGTTCCGGAGGGAGCCGAAGCGCTTTTGCTCTTTCCCGTACTTTACAATGCGGAAAGAACGCAGTTCAGCGAAGCCGCCTGCTGTTACGCTATGGAAATCGGGACAGAGCCGTTTTCTGTAAAGGAAAAAAAGCTGTTTTCCTTTGCCGTAATCAGCGACCTGCATGTCACGGCAGATCCGGAGCACATACACAACCGTCATCTGAAAAACTGCTTTTCCCGTCTGCTTCATCTCGTTCCGGATGCGATCGGAATTATGTGTACGGGAGACGTCACAAATCACGGCTATCCAGAAGAATGGGAACAGTTTTCCGTTCTTTGGACGGAAGCGCGGGAGCGGGGCCTTCCGCCCATGCATTTCGCTGTCGGAAACCACGACATGCATTTTTACAAATACCACGGAGAGCTTGGCTATCGGACAAGCTTCGAGGCGCAGAAGGCGGCTTTTTTAAGATATACGCATACGGATTCCGAAACGTTCTACCATTTTTCGGTAATCGGAGGAAACTATTTTATTTTCCTGGGCCCGGACCGTTCCGTGAATTCGGAGGAAAATGACTGCTACGTTCCGATTTCGGCGCGGCAGCGCGCCTGGCTGACCGCCGAGCTGGAAAAGGCGGCCCGGCAAAAGGCACTTGCGTTTTTATTTCTGCATCAGCCGCTTCGCGATACGGTTTCCGGCTCTCTGTGTTCCGTGGATCCCCTGGTCCAGAGCTGGCACGGTGTTATCGAGGATGCCGAGCTGCGCGCAGTAACGGACCGTTTCCCGGGACTTGTTCTGTTTACCGGACATACGCATTGGAAATTCGATTCCCTGCAGCCGTTCCTCCCCGGAAACGGGAAGGCCGCAAGCTATATCAACGCGGCGTCCGTTGCATATCTATGGACGGATCAGAACGGAACCGTGGAAAGCGGAGGAAGCGTTCCGGAGCCGGGCAGCGAGGGGTTAATCGTGGAGGTTTACCGGCATTTTATCCTGCTGCGCGGCTATGATTTCGCCGCAGGCCGCTGGTCCGCCTCGGCGCAGTTCCGGCTGGATATCCCGTGACGCGGGGAAAAAGAAACAGACAGACGAATGATTTATACATAGATTACAGAAAAAGGAAGGTAACTGGATATGGCAAGAGTCAGCACGTTAAACGCGGAAAAAGAAAGAGCGGGCGCCTGGTACGGCGAGCTATTCCAATCGTATGAAAATCTTCCGTTTTCGTTCCGGATCGGCGAGACGGCATACCATGGATTTAACGACGATTTTCCGTTTGTTTCCAAAGAAACCTCATCGGAACGGATCAGCAAAAAGCACGCTGAATACGAAATCCGGAAAATGGTCCTGACCGCGCGGCACAAAAGCGGCGTGGAGGTGAAAGCAGAGTGCGCGTATTATCCGGAGTACGCGGTATTCGAATGGGTTCTTCATTTTAGAAATACGGGCGAAGAAAATTCTCCGGCGATCCGCTGCGTCAATGCCGCCGACCTGGATTTCAGCGGCAGCGAACCGGTGCTCGAGTATTTTCTGGGAGATGATTCGGCAGACCAGAAGGCAATGAAGCCGGAACGCGTCGATCTCAATACGGGACTTTCCATGGAATTTGAGCCGTTCGGCGGAAGACCGACAAATTATCAGCTGCCGTTTTACAGGCTGTATTATGGAGACATCGGAGCCGTAATTTCCGTGGGCTGGGCCGGTCAGTGGAAAGCGCATTTCGATGCGAGGCATCGGATCGGCAGCGTGCATTTTGCGGCAGGCCAGGCAACGCTGGAGGGGTATCTCAAGCCCGGAGAGGAGATCCGCACTCCTCTTATGACGTTCCTTGCCTTTAATAAATGCCCCGGTTATCAGGTAACAGAGATGCGCGCCCTGAATCTCTGGAGAAGATGGCTGATCGATTGTAATTTAAGAGTTGTCGGCGGAGAGCTGTTTCAGCCGCACTGTGCCGCCAGTACGTCCTGGATTTACGGGGAAATGAAAGACGCAACCGATCAGAATCAGATTGAAGCCTTCGATACGTATCTTCGCAACGGCCTGAAGCTGGATTATTGGTGGATGGATGCCGGCTGGTATTTCAAAAACCCCAAGGGAGAAGTTCCGATTTCCTGCTGGGTAGAAACGGGCTCGTGGTATATGGACACAAACAAATTCCCCAGCGAGATGGCTGATATTTCAAAGCACTGTGCGGAGCACGGCGCAAAAACACTGCTGTGGTTCGAGCCGGAGCGGATCACCGGAGATACTTATCTGGCAGAGCATCCGGAATGGCTGGTCAACGGTGCGCTTGCAAACATGTCCGTTCCAGAGCTGAGAGCCTATCTGGTAGAACGCGTTTCTGCGGTCATGGAGAAAGGCGGAATCCACCTATACCGTCAGGATTATAATATAGATCCACTCGGACACTGGGCGATCCATGAAAATAATTCCGGCGAAGGCCGTCACGGTTTTCTCGAAAATCACTGCGTGACCGGCTATCTTGCCTATTGGGACGCGCTGATTGAAAAATATCCCGACATGATGCTGGATTCCTGCGCCTCTGGGGGCAGACGGAACGATCTGGAAACCATGCGCAGATCTGTTTCGCTCCATAAAACGGATGCCGACTATTCTCGCTTCCAGCAGAAGCAGGCCATGCACTACTCGTTTTATCAGTGGCTGCCTTACTTCGGAACCCCGGTCACGGGCCCCGGATACGGCGCCGAGCTGGATCTGTACGCGCTCCGGAGCGCGCACATTCCGTGGTTTACTTACGGCTACGACGTACGGAATCCGGAAAACAATTATGAAAACGCACACAGATTCGAGAAGGAATGGCGAGAAACCAACATGTATTTCTACGGAGATTATTTCCCGCTTACTCCCTGGTCCAACGATCTGGAATCCTGGATCGGGTGGGAATTTAAGGATTACGAGAAGGAAGAGGGCATCATCCAGATGTTCCGGCGGGACAACAGCCCTGTAGCAGAAATGCGGGTACGTCTGTTCGATATTGACCCGGACGGCACATATGAATTTTTCAGCTACGACGGAGAGCCTGTCAAGACCGTCGGCGGCGCCGAGCTGATCGAGCAGGGCCTGAACGTACGAATCAGTGAGCCTCGTGCCAGCGCGCTTCTCAAATTCCGTAAAATATCATAAAAAAACACAGTTACGTCACAATACCGCGTTAAGATAATGCGGTATTGTTTTGAATCATGAGGTGAAGCTATGGATCAGGAAACAGAAAAAAAAGCTGCGGAAACGGCTGAGCCGGCAGCAGACGCCGGGAAACCGGAAAATGACGAAAAAAATAAGAAGCCGGACGCCGCAGAAAATTCAAAAAATGCTCCGAAGAAAAAGAAAAAGAAAAAATATAAGCTGCAGGTAATGGACGTTGTCACGATCGTATTTACGGTCGTGATCGTGGGAATCATGGCCTATGTATTATATAACCAGTTTGCCGGCGAGAGCGAAAATCCTTCCGCGCCGACCGCCTCGGGTTCGGCTACCGCGGCGCCGACCGCCACGCCTCAGCCCGTGCTGTCTGACATTGGCAACATTTACGGGAACATTATAAATGACGCAAACGTAGTTGTCATTGACGAACGCGAATATTTCATTTCCGCAGACGATAACGGGGAAACGCATATTTTTGCAGCGCTCGGCGACGATACGAAGGATCTTATTCAGACCGATGCGTCTTCTCTGAATGTCGTTACCGACTACATTACGTATGCCGACCAGTCGAATGTAACGGCCTACTATGTGTTTTATATCAACGGAGACGGTAAGATTTGTTATGTTCACGACGGACCGGTCGGCGGAGATGGCCTTGAGGAAAAAACAAACCTGGAAGAGCAGGTTTTTCTCGACGGCAGCTATCAATCGATCTGCGTCAGCGGGGAATATGTATATTATCTGGATGAAGCCGGGAAAATCGGGAAGGCGGAAATCGCTACAGGAGAAGTCACCGAGCTGGGCACCGAGCGGGTATATAAAAGCTTTGTTTTGTATTACGGTGTAATTTATGCTCTGGGAGCGGAAGACAGCTTTATTTATTCCATGCCGTCCAATCCCGCCGACGATACGGAAAGCAGCACCGCTTCACCGGCTGCAACGGCCGAGGCGGAAGAGGAAAGCAGGGAAACGCTTCTGATTGACGAAGCCTGCCGGAGCTTTGTCATTGACAGCGACTGGATCTATGTCCTAAACGACAGCGGCATCGTACGGTATCTGATGGACGGCAGCGGGAAGGATACGCTCAGCGGGCTGCATGCCGATGCGATCAACGTATATGAAGGCGCAATCTTTTATCTTTCCGAGGGAAGTCTGTATACTGCCTCCGCAGAAAAGCTGCTGCTTAATGAACCGACGCAAATCAGCGAGGCGTACGGCAGCAGTACCATCAACCTTTCCGAATCGTCTGTTTATCTGAAAAACGAAAGCGGAAAGCTGCTGAAATCCTCTTACGACAGCGAAAACAGCAAATATGAGGAATTTACTGCCATGAGCTGAGACACTGCTTTTACAGGGATTCAAGACCTTTCAGAATCTCAATGGACGCGGAGACGCTGTAATCAGCGTTCTCCGCTTTTAATTTTGCTTTATCTCCATATCCGTAGAGGACGGCGCACGTATGCATGCCCGCCGCTTTTCCCGCCTGAATATCCGTATACGAATCCCCGACCATCAGAGACGCCTCCGGTTCCGCGCCCATCGCAGAAAGGCAAAGAAGCAGGCCTTCGGGATCCGGCTTCATGCGTAAGACGGATTCCGGACCAATTACCTTGGTAAAATACCGCGAAATCCCAAGGCGGTTTACGATTCGCTTTGTGATCGCCTCCGGTTTATTCGATACGATGCTCATAGAAACGCCCTTTTGCGAAAGCGCCTCTGCCAGCTCCGAAAATCCAGGATAAAGGCGCGTTTCTTCACAGGGATGCGCTTCATAGTATTGTTTATACCAGTCCAGCGCGCCGGCACGCAGAGACTCGGGAAGCTCCGGCATGGAGCAGTCCAGCAGGTATTTGGCACCGTGCCCCACATAAGAAAGAATCGTATCATAGTCCAAAACGGGCATCCGGTATTCCTTCTGTGCCGCCTGCACAGAAGCCACAATGTCGCGTCCGGTATCGGCGATCACGCCGTCAAAATCAAAAACAATTGCTTTTATCATCTTTAAAACATCTTCTTTTTATATAAAATCCAGGCGACGATTCCGCAGGTCAGCGCCGTACCGCCGCAAATAATGTAAAACGCCCCACGCATATTTTCAAGCGGGATCCCGACGTTCATCCCAAAGAATCCGGAAATAATCGTAGGGATCGCCATTACGATTGTAATGGACGCCAGCAGCTTCATCACGATATTCAGATTATTGGAAATAATGGAAGCGAAGGCGTCCATCGTGCCGCTCAAAATATTGCTGTAAATATTTGCCATTTCAATCGCCTGCTTATTTTCGATGATAACGTCCTCCAGCAGATCCTCGTCGTCCGGATATTTGCGGATGCTGATATTTTCATAATTGTACTTCAGCATTTTTTCCAGCACGATTTCATTAGACTTCAACGATGTGGAAAAATAAACGAGCGATTTTTCCAGGGAGAGCAGGAGGATCAGCTCTTTGTTCTTCATCGATTTGTGCAGATCATTTTCAATATTATTGCTGATTTTATCGATCTGGCGCAGATACTGCAAATAATATGTCGCATTCCTGTACATCAGCTGCAGTAAGAAACGGTTTTTCTTAAAGGTCGCGAATGTTTTGACTCTGTTATCCAAAAAATCCTTAATCAGCTGCGTCTTCTTGAGACATACAGTGATTACGCATTCTTTGCATACAACAATGCCCATCGGCATTGTGGAATACATAAAATTATATGAGCTTTCCGCTGTCGATTCTACCACGGGGATATCGGTAAGCACCAGCGTGCAGTCGTCTTCCGATTCGATCCGCGGACGTTCCTCCTCGTCAAGCGCGGCCGTAATGAAATCCCGCTCAGCATGCACCAGACCGCTGATAAGATCAATTTCTTCCGCGGTGGGATCCAGCATATTGATCCAGCAGCCGTCCTGCGGCTCTTTAAGCACCGTCAGTTTCCCCTCGCAATCCGTAAAAAAAATTTCGTACATCTTATTTTCCATCCTTCCAAAGTCTTTCTATATTATAATATTCTCTGTCCGCCTCCTGAAAAATATGGATTACGACGTCGATGTAATCCAGTAAAATCCAATTTGCCGTATCGTATCCTTCCAAATGCGCGCACTGCAGGCCTTTTTCCTTCAGCTTTTCCAGCACCTCGTCTGCAATCCCCCGCAGATGCGTGGAGGAGGTCCCGCTGCATATGATGAAATAATCCGTTATGGCGCCGAGCTTTTCGGTATGTATTACCTCGATGCTCTTTGCTTTCCTGCCGTCCAGGATCTTTACAATCTCTTCCGTGAGCTGTCTGCTTTCTGTTTTATCCAACGTGCTCAGCCTCCTCAGCAATTTTCTTTAAAGCCCAATTTCTCGTCCGCACCGTTTGCGTACAGAGCTGCCTGTCCTTCCCATTTATAACATATTGTATGGTGCTCTCGCACTCTGCAAGCACCGCCCGCAGCAGGGAGCCCTTTCGAAGCGTTTCGCGTACCAGGTCGAACACTGCGCCCTCCCGCCCTGGCTCCGTGTAATCTGCGACGAAAAGAATCTGCTCCAGCAGCCCCATCTCCGGCCGGCCTGTGATATGCCAGCGAATTGCCGCAAGGATTTCGGGGTCTCTGACGCCGTAACGCGTCTCTGCAAGTATAGCACCGGCTTCTCCGTGCAGCAATACTTGTTTTCCGTCATATTCCCCGGAAGCGTCCGTTTTTATTCCGAGCCAGCGATATTGCTGCTCCGTAAGCTCCTTTGCGCAGTCGTGCAGCAGGCCGGCAAGCCTGCACTTTTCACGATCCGCGCCAAAGCGTTCTCCCAGGCGCACGCTTTCCTCCATGACGCCGATGCTGTGCGTGAACCGGCGCGGGCTCAGAAGCGTCTCCACATCCTCGTAGATTTCGGAAAAATGCAGCTGCGCAGGCCGGTATAGGTTCTTTTGCCGGATATAAGCCCGGACCGGCTCCGGAACGAAAGCGCCAATTTCCTCTCCTGCGCCGGCGGCAGCTCTGATCTGTGTTGCTGAAATGTCGATCTGCGGAACGTCGGCAACCAGAACCGTCGCGCCCGCCTCCTGCGCTTTTCGCAGACTCTGCTGAAAAACCGTCTCATCGCAGCCCGGGCGCTTCATGGCGGCAAACGCACACAGGCGGAAAACGTCGGCGCTGCGGTACCAGTTGAAAACATCTGCAAGCGTATCGGCTCCGATGATCCAATAAAATTCCTCGTCCGCAGCCGCCGTCCTGCGCAGTTCGATCAGTGTGTCATACGTATACGTATACTTTCTTCTCCGGCATTCAATGTCGCTCACCGCAAAGCCCTCCCGCTCTCCAATTGCAGCGCGCAGCATGGCAAGCCGGTCCTCAGGCGGCGTGATCCTTCGCGCAATTTTATGAGGCGGGACGCCGGCAGGAACAAATACGACTTTATCAAGCGCAAGCTGCCTTCTAACCGCGTCCGCGCAAATCAGATGCCCGTTATGCACGGGATCAAACGTCCCTCCGAATATGCCTGTCCGCATTGTCTGTCTCCTTTCTCCGCTTTCCGAAGCGTTTCCGCAAAAAAATATCCCGTCTGCGCTCTGCGCAGCACGGGATGGTGTCATGTACAAATCCACGCTTACGAGCGCGGCACTTTTTTGTCCATTGCTTTGCCGTAGCTGTACCACGAATTACGCAGCTTGTGGCGCAGATCGACATCGAATACCCATTCGATGGCCTCGTATAATTGCTGCCGCATATTCAGGTACGCGCTTCGGTCAAATCCGTCCTGCTCCAGCAGAGTCTCCATATCGCTGAGCCAGTTTAATACCCGGTCAATCCCCGCAGCGTTGGGGTCTACCTTTTTCCGAAGATGCACGACTACTAATTTAACAGACTTTTTTTGCAGATCGGCATCTGTTATTACTTTTTTCTTTCTTGCACTTCCGGTTTCCGCTGCTTTTTCAGAATTGCCATCAGCACCATGAGAGTCCATGGCCGTACCTCCGTTTCTTTTTTATATTCTCATTTATCTGAGTATACCATCTTCTTAACCAAAAAGCAACATTTCTTCTATATTCTCACTTAATTCCTGAGACTGAACAGGGGCGCCGGGATTCTTCCGCCGCGCTGAATAAAGGCGCTGCAGTCGTATTGCCGGACCGGCATTACGGGACCGCTGCCCAGCAGACCGCCGAACTCCACAATGTCTCCCGGCACCTTCCCCGGCGCAGGTATGATCCGGACGGCCGTCGTCTTATTGTTCACCATGCCGATCGCCGTTTCATCCGCAATGATTGCGGAAATCGTAGCGGCGTCCGTACTTCCCGGAACGACAATCATGTCCAGTCCAACGGAGCACACGCACGTCATTGCCTCCAGCTTTTCAATGCAGAGCGCGCCGCTAAGCACGTTGTCGATCATGCCCTCGTCCTCGCTGACCGGAATAAACGCGCCGCTGAGGCCGCCTACGTGCGAGGACGCCATGATACCGCCCTTTTTGACGGCATCGTTCAAAAGGGCAAGCGCGGCTGTCGTTCCCGGGCCGCCGCAATGCTCCAGTCCCATGCTTTCCAAAATTCTGGCAACACTGTCGCCGATTGCCGGGGTAGGTGCAAGCGAAAGATCGACGATGCCAAAGGGAACCTGCAGACGCTCGCTCGCTTCCTTTGCCACGAGCTGTCCCATGCGGGTAATTTTAAAGGCCGTCTTTTTGACTGTTTCGGCAAGCACCGTAAAATCCTGTCCGCGGACGGTATCCACCGCGCATTTTACAACGCCCGGTCCGCTTACGCCTACATTGATCACGCATTCCGGCTCTCCGACGCCGTGGAATGCGCCGGCCATAAACGGGTTATCCTCCGGCGCATTGGCAAACACCACGAGACGCGCGCAGTCCGAGCCTCCGGAAGAGGCGGAAAGCTCCGCCGCCTTTTTTATCAGAATACCAAGGTCGCGTACCGCGTCCATGTTGATGCCGGCTTTTGTTGTCGCCACATTGACGCTGCAGCAGACTTTAGTCGTGGCATGAAGCGCATCCGGAATGGACTCCACAAGCGCGCGCTCGCTTTGCGTGTAGCCCTTATGAACGAGCGCCGAGTAACCGCCTATAAAATTTACACCCACAGCGTCCGCGGCTTTTTCCAGCGTTTCTGCAATCCGGACGCAGCCCTCTGCATCCGTGTTCGACAGCAGGCTGATCGGCGTTACGGAAATCCTTTTATTTACGATCGGAATTCCATATTCCGCCTCAATCTCGCATGCCGTTTTTACAAGCGAGCCGGCCTTTTCTGTAATTTTGTCATAAATTTTGCAGCATTTGGTTCCGAGGTCGTCAGAGGCGCAGTCGAGCAGATTGATGCCCATCGTAACGGTTCGGATATCCAGATGCTCTTTTAAAATCATTCTGATGGTCTGCGTAATTTCATCTGCAGGTATGAACATCCTTCCACCGCCTTATATTTTATGCATGGAGTTGAAAATGTCCACGTGCTGAAGCTGCATCTGGAGACCGAGCTCCGCTCCGATTTCTTTTATTTTCCCCGCGATTTCGCTGAAGCCCTCGCTGGCCGCCGAAACATCGACAAGCATGACCATTGTGAAAATATCGTCCATGATGGTCTGACTGATGTCAAGTATGTTTACGTTTACTTTTGCCAGATATCCCGTTACGGCCGCTATGATGCCGACTTTATCGCATCCGATGACCGTCAGTACCGCTTTTGTCATATTGCCCTCACCCTTTCGGATTTATTTTGTAAAGCCTTTAAAGGTATATCCCTGCGACAGTCCCCAGTCGACATATCCCGTTACCTGATCGATCAGATCGTCCGTAATATTACTCGACTGGAATACAACGCCGTTGTACGTCTGCGGCTGGGAGCCGGCGTTCGTTACAAAATTGCACAGCTTAAAAGTAACGGTATATCCCATCAGATTGGCAAGCTTCATATTGCGCTCGGAGACCTGGTCAGGCGCGTAAAAATACATTCTCTCGTCGGTGCCGAAGATGGACTGATATTTTGTTTCCATCGCCCACAGGGAATCGTACAAAGCGTTTGAGGACGCGGAAAGCTGATCAATTGATTTGTCGCCTCTTGTGCCGATCGTATGGCCTTCGTCATGCATTCTTTTGATGAGCTCAAGGTTCTGATCGTCGTTCAGATACATGCTGGATAGGAAAAACGTAAATTTCACATTTTTCTCTTTTGCCAGATCAAGAAGCTCCGTTACTCTGTCATTTGTTTCAGAATAATGCAGGAGGAAGGACATATAGATATCCTGCGAGTCCGTTCCGGGATTGGACAGGATATATGTACTCTGATCCATGACCGACTTCGTCGTTTCATCCGTAAATACATAGTCCGTAAAGGATACGTCGAGAGCCAGCTCTGCGGTTTGCAGGCCGTCGACCTGGGTAAAGTCAACCACCGGCTTCGTTATTGTCGGATCCGGAGCAGGCGTCGTGACAGGCGCCTCAGGCGTTTCCTGCGCCGGCTCCGGAGTAGCGGTTTCCGTCCCCGGAGAAGTAATTCGAAGCGTCGCATCCGGATCCGGAGGATCATTTTCCCGATCGCTGCACGCTCCAATCCATATGAACAGGCTGACTGCGATAAATAATATAATTAAAGTTATAATTTGGCTTTTTCTCATTTGTTTTACACCCCGCTGTATCTGTTTAAAATACCGTAATCCCAACGCTCCGAATGATACCCGTTTCCCGCGGGTGAACTTGTCTTCCGTTAATCTATTTATATGCAGGATTTCGCTTGTTTAATCGCTGGAAATAACAGGTATATCTTACCAAATCATACAGTTTTTTGCAAGCGAGACATTGGTTCCCGCAGGAAGCTATTTTGTCCACAGCAATCCGGGCAAAGGGACGCCAAGCGCTCCAAGGAGCAGCGGGATCAGGATCAGCGCGGAGGACAGCCACAGGACACGGAAATGATACGCTTTTGCAGCAGCCGGAAGCTGCCGGAAGCCCCGGTAGGTTTGTAAAGTAAAATATTCCAAAACGGCAACGCCGGCAGCCGCAAGAATGCTCAGCCACATTTTACACTGCTCCTTTTATTCTGCACTGTATTTTTGACTCTGGAAGCTGCAAGCGTAAGAGCCGGCAGTCCGACCTGTACGGCAAGCAGGACATATGGAATCCGGTGGAGGGCTAAATTCATCAAAGAAACATTCGAGCTGCAGAGCTGCTGGGTACACAGCAGCATAAGACCTGTGGTAAATGCGGTAAAAACAATATTTTTCCGGCAGCCGAAAATCCGTGCAAGGGCTTTTGTTATGCAATAGAAAATAACGGCGCTTTTAAAGAACAATATAAAAATCAGCAGGACGCCGTACAGGCTTTCAATATGCGACAGCACATTAAAATTGATCAGCCGGACCACCTCATAGGAAGGGTAATAAAAAGCAGTCAGCAGCGGTCCCAGCACCAGCGTATCGCGCAGAACCAGAATAATAATAAACGGCGCGCCGATCAGGATCCCAAGTACGAACTGCTTCCAGAGATTTTTCTGTTCGCGCGCTTCTTTAAAATCCGGCACCAAAAACAATAAGACCACGAGCTCGCTGAACGGCATTAAAGTGCAGTAAAGAACCGATCTGCCGTATTCCAAGGCAGAGTGTCCGCCAAGCGGAAGCAGATGCTTGAACTCAATCATTGGCAGCAGCAAAAGAAAAAGCAGCACAGTAAACACATACATTAAAATACACATAAATGTGCTGACCGATGCAAAATATCGCGTACCGGCATTCGACGCCCATGCACAGGCAAGTACAAATACTGTGAGAATAGGAATCCAGTCCGTTTCCATCAGAAGGTCTCCCGCGACAAACTGGCTTGTTTCCCGCATTGTCATGGAACAGGAGACGATAAAGGTATAGAGATAGAAAAACGAGAGGATTTTACCGGGGATTCTGCCGAAAACGGCTTCGTTTATTTGAACGAGGCAGCAGGAGGGATAGGAATCGCCAAGAGCGCCGTATAAATAAGCAACGAGCATCCCCAGAAGGATTCCGGCCAGCAGGCAAAGCCACGCCTCGTTTCCTGCCATATGATAATAATACATGGTATAAAAGGATGACCCCTGTATAAAGCATGCAATGATAAAAATGAATTGTTTCCTAGTCATACGCTTCCCTGCCATTTTCATCAGCCGGTTCCAGCAGAGAACCGGTACGAATAATATCCGCATCAATCCGGCACGTAAGCTCCGCGGCCGGATAAAGCGATTCAAAGTGGTTTGCAATCGTTTTCCATGTCTGAGGGCGGTAACGGTAAAATGCCTCGCCGATCCCCAGTACGTCTGCACCGTTTAATTGCATTTCGCGAAAGGCGGAGCGGATTTCCGCTTCTATTTCCCCGGCGCAGGTCTTTTCCAGCGCGTCCATCACGGATGCGTCCACCGTCCGGCTTCCCTGCAGCTCTCCAAGGCTTCCCGTCATTTTTATATCTGCTTTCACTTTGATCCTTCCGTCGCTGTATTCGACCTGATAATTACCTGATCCGTCTAAAATTTCTATGGCTACTTCAACTCCTTCATAGTTGACAGTAATCACGCCGCGCTGCACTTCTCCGAGCATCCACAGCGCGCCGCGCGTCTGTCTTTCGTCAAGCTCCGCGACCATTTTGTCTTCCTTAAATACAGCGCTTTTCGCAACATACAGATAAGGTGACTGCGTTTCCGTGTCTTCCGGCGCAGCGACACGCACCATTGGAACAAGCGAGGCCTTATAGGGCGTCTTGTAATCTCTGAAAAAAGAAAACAGCGTACAGCGCGGCGCATGGGAATCGTCCTGCTGGCGCGCAATCAGTTTGTTCAGATCCTGGGCGGGGAAAGATTCCAGATGCGACTCAACGTTCAGGATTTCACTTGCCGTTCCTTCTGAGACGATCAGACTGACGTCGTAGCGCGTTTCATGATCTCGAAAAAAGTAATCTAAATATTTTGCGATTCCGTCCTCCGCAAGCTCTCTGCCGATAACCAGAATCTGGTTCTGTGCGACGTAAAGGCGCCGGTTGGTAATATGCACCGCAGAACGCAGGGCCTCGAGCAGGTCTGTGCCCGTGACCTGTACGTTCCAATACGGCTTGCTCAGGTCGCCTTCCGATGCGGAGCCGCCTCCCTCCGATTGGCTGCTGTTTTGGCTGATAGCGATATTGCGCACTACCTGCGCTGTCAGCAGAAGGCGTTCTGATTCCGGCCCGCTCTTTTCATCCATTTTGTCCATTGCAATCCCCATTACGACTGCCAGCGCCTCCAGCTCGCGTTTTGTGCCGCTGCGAACGCAGCCGTTCAGGAAGATCATAAGACAAAGCAGGCAGGAGAAAACACATGCGCGGTTTTTCATGCGTATCAGCCTCCGTTATGATTGTCAGGAGGGATCGGCGTGTCTTCCCTCGTTCGATCGTCCGGCGACAGCTCCGCAGGCCGTTTCCGCATAATCCACAGCGGGGCACGAAGAAAGGTATCCTTGAGGTCCTCCGGGCGGCAGGGGAAAAAGGGAGAAAAATAGCTGTAGCCAAATGAGTAAATTCCGGTTACATGGATTGTCAGGCATATTATTCCGATGCTGATCCCGTATCCGCCGAGCAGACCGCCCAGGAATAAAAAAATCCATCGCAGCATGGTAACCTCATTGCTCAGCATGGGTACGACAAAGCTGGATACTGCCGTAAAAGCGATGATGATAACGACCGGGGCGCCGATAATTCCGGCCTGAATCGCTGCCTCTCCCATAACCAGTCCTCCGACGATACTGATCGTTTGCCCTACATTTTTCGGCATATGAATGCCCGCTTCTTTCAAAAGCTCAAAGATAAGCAGAAAAAGCGCAGTTTCCGTAAAAGAGTTGAACGGTACCCCTTCGCTTGAGGCTGACATGCTGAAAAGAAGGGAGGCCGGAATCAATTCCTGATGATAACTCGTCAGGGCTACGTAAAGCCCAGGTACAAGAATGCTTAAAAAGAATGCCAGATAGCGGAAAATCCGCACAATGCTTGCATATGTCGATCTCGCATAGTAATCCTCCGGATTCTGAAAGGCTTCTATAAAAAAATACGGCGCAGTCAGCGCAAAGGGAGAGCCGTCGATCAGAATTCCTACCCGTCCCTCCAAAAGCTTTCCGGCCAGCACATCAGGGCGCTCGGTCAGTCCCATCGTCGCAAAAATGGAGAATGGTCTGTCTTCAATATATTCTTCGATATATCCGGATTCCAGTATCATATCCACATTAATATAACCGATTCTGCGTTTGATCTCAGCGATAAGCTTCGGATCTGCAAGTCCGTCAATATAAGTAATGCAGAGATTCGTGTTTGTTTTTCTGCCGACTACCATGCTTTCAAATGTAAGCCTGCTGTTTTTCACTCGCCGCCGCAGCAGACTCGTGTTCGTGCGAAGATTTTCATTGAAGCTCTCGCGCGGTCCGCGCATGGAAATGTCATAAGAGGGCTGTTCCACGCCGCGTTTTTCGAAGCCCTTGCTGCTGATTATGGTACATTCTGTACAGCCCTCTACGAACATGGCGCAGTCGCCGTTTAAAATACCGGAAATGGCCGTGTCCAAATCTGCCGCCGTCTCGATTTCTCCCACGGAAAGCAGGACGTCATTGATTCTTTCGACTTTGCTTTTGCGCCCCGTGCTTGCCGGCGTAAAATTCCGCAGGCCATGCATCAGCGGCTTAATGATGCTGTCGTTGATCACGGCCGAATCCGTCAGCCCATCCATGAAGGCAAGGAGCGCTTTTTCATTTTTACCTCCGGGCCCTTTGAAAGTAAAAATACGCGTTTTAAAATCTGAGCTGTTCAAAAAACGGCCTTTTAAAAAGCTTTCATTCTCGGCCGCCGTCAAAAAAACGCCGACGGGCGCCCGCGCGGCGTCCGCCCCTCTGCCCGTGCTGCTTTTATCTTTTATTCGATTAAATATATAGTTTAAAATCATAATATCCCCATCTTTCACGCGTGCTGCAGCGCGTCTTCCGACGAGGATATTATTCCGAGATTTGTTTGATTTATAACTTAAAAAAATTTATTGACGCACGATGACGTCCTCGCGCTTCGGTCCATTTGTAACGATGGTAATCGGGAAGCCAAGCTCGCTTTCGATCCATTCCACGTACGCCCTGCAGTTTTCCGGAAGCTCCTTGTAATTGCGAATCCCGCGGATATCGCATTTCCAGCCGGGGAGCGACTTCAGCACGGGCTTTGCGCGTTCAAGCAGCGGACTGACCGGAAAATCCTTTGTGATTTTTCCGTCGATCTCATAACCGACGCATATTTTCAGCTCGTCCAGATAGCCGAGCGCATCCAGCACCGTAAGCGCGACCTCCGTACAGCCCTGAACCCGGCAGCCGTAGCGCGTCGCGACCGCGTCGAACCATCCCATCCGGCGGGGACGTCCGGTTGTAGCTCCGTACTCTCCTTTATCGCCTCCGCGGCGCCGCAGCTCCTCCGCCTCGTCCCCAAAAATTTCGCTGACGAACGGGCCCGCTCCGACTGCGCTCGAATACGCCTTTACCACCGTGGTAACCTTTTCGATTTTCCGCGCCGGAACGCCCGCTCCGACCGCGCCAAAGCCGGCCAGCGTATGGGAGGACGTTGTAAACGGATAAATTCCGAAATCGGGATCCTTCAGAGAGCCAAGCTGTCCCTCCAGCAGGATATTTTTGCCGTTTTCCGCGGCATCGTAAACGTAACGGAACGTATCCGCCACATAAGGCGCGATCATTTCTTTATAGGATAGCAGCGTCTCGTACAGCTCCTCCGCATCGAGCTGAGGCTTGTGGTACAGCTCCTTGAGAAGGATATTTTTCACGGGCAGAATGCTTTCAATTCTCTCTCTGAGCCGTGCGGAATCAAACAGATCGCATACCTGAATTCCGTTTTTCGCATATTTGTCAGAATAAAACGGCGCAATTCCCGATTTTGTGGAGCCGAACTGTTTTCCCGCCAGACGCTCTTCCTCATATTGATCGAAAAGCACATGATACGGCATAACGATCTGCGCGCGGTCTGAAACCAGGATCTTAGGATTGATCCCCATGTCCTTCAGCGCGTTCAGTTCATTATAAAACGAGGGAATATTCAGTGCGACGCCATTCCCGATGATATTTACGATATGCTCATAGCATACGCCGGACGGAAGAAGGTGAAGTGCAAAACGCCCCTTCTCATTAATAATGGTATGTCCCGCATTGGCGCCCCCCTGGAAACGAACGACAAGATCCGAATCTGCCGCATACATGTCGGTAATCTTTCCTTTTCCCTCGTCTCCCCAGTTTGCTCCTACGATAGCTCTAATCATAGTTTTACCTCCTAATAGTATCAGACATTAAGCTCTGCCTGCATGCCGAGCCGGTCCTTCCAGCGATCCAGAATCGCGGTCCGGATGTGCGCGACATATTCTTCCGTCTGTGCTGGCGCGCGGCCTACAAATCTTGAAGCATCCAGGATTTCCTCCGCCAGATCAGGCGTCAGGCCGAACGATTTGTCAGCCACAAGGCGGTCGATCAGGTCGTTTTCCAGCCCTTCCGTTTTGACGCGGGCCGCCGCCGCCATGGAATGGACTCGGATTTTCTCATGAAGCTCCTGACGGTCTCCGCCGCGCTTGACGGCATCCATTAAAATATTTTCCGTTGCCATAAACGGCAGTTCTTTTTTGAGATGCGCCTCGATTACTTTCGGATAAACCACGAGTCCCCGGGCGATATTCAGATAAATTCCCAGAATGGCGTCCGTTGCGAGAAACGCCTCCGAAACGCTGATTCGTTTATTTGCCGAATCGTCCAGCGTGCGCTCGAACCACTGCTCGGAAGCCGTCATTGCCGGATTCAGCGCATCGGCGATGACATAGCGGGAAAGAGCGGCGATCCGCTCGCTCCGCATCGGATTGCGTTTATATGCCATGGCGGAAGAGCCAATCTGATTTTCTTCAAATGGTTCTTCAATTTCCTTTAAATTTTGCAGAAGCCTGATGTCGTTCGAGAATTTATGGGCGGATTGCGCGATTCCGCTCAGTACGTTCAGAATCTGGCTGTCCAGCTTGCGCGGATAGGTTTGTCCCGTTACAGCAAATACGTCGGAATATCCCATCTTCTCCGCGACAAGCCGATCCAGCTTTTTTACCTTCTCGCCGTCTCCGTCGAAAAGCTCTAAGAAGCTGGCCTGCGTACCGGTCGTTCCCTTCGCGCCGCGGAGCTTCTTCTTGGCAAGCTGCTCCTGCAGCGCCTCGTAGTCCATTTCAAGATCCTGCAGCCACAAAGTCGCCCGTTTTCCCACGGTCGTCAGCTGCGCAGGCTGATAATGCGTGTAGCCAAGCGTCGGAAGCGATTTGTATTGGATCGCAAAGTCCGCAAGCGCGGCCATGACGTTGACAAGCTTCTCGCGGATCAGCTCCAGCGCCTCATGCATAATGATAACGTCCGCATTGTCGCCTACATAGCAGGAGGTCGCCCCCAGATGGATAATCGGCTTTGCCGCCGGGCACTGTTCTCCGTATGCATATACGTGCGCCATGACGTCATGACGCACAAGGCGTTCGCGCGCCTCCGCCGCCTCATAATTAATATCGTCCGCCGACCTGCGCAGCTCGTCGATCTGCTCCTGCGAGATCGGAAGGCCAAGCTCTCTTTCACTTTCCGCCAGGGCGATCCAGAGCCTTCTCCACGTTCTGAATTTCTTATCCGGGGAAAACAGGAACTGCATTTCTTTACTGGCATATCTGGAATTCAGCGGCGTTTCATACGTTGATTTGCTGCTCGTCATATTCTCTCTCGTTTCTCCTTCCGAATCATTCAGTCCTCGTGCTCATACGGATAATTTCCGGTAAAGCATCCGTCGCAGAAGCTGCAGCGGATCTCCGGGACGATTTCCTTTAGACGCTCCACCGGCATAAAGCCGAGAGAATCCGCGCCGAGCATCCTGCAGATTTCATCGACTGTATAATGGCAGGCCAGAAGATGCTCCTTTGAAGGAATATCCGTGCCAAAATAGCAGGGCCATATAAAAGGCGGCGCACTGATCCGCATATGGACTTCTTTCGCCCCCGCTTCCTTCAGCATTTCCACAAGCTTTGCGGAGGTGGTGCCGCGGACGATGGAGTCGTCTACCAGCACGATCCGTTTTCCTTTCACGGCGTCCTTCAAAACGTTGATCTTCAGTCGTACCGCCGTAGTTCTCTGCTCCTGCGAGGGCTGTATGAAGGTCCTCCCGACATACCGGTTGATGACGAGCGCTTTCCCATACGGGATCCCCGCGGCCTGGGCGTATCCGATCGCGGCGTCGATGCCGGAGTCCGGAACGGCCGCCACAAGATCCGCCTCCACGGGATACGTTTCCGAAAGAATTTTACCCGTCAGCTTTCTGGCCTCATGTACGCTCATGCCCTCAATGACGGAATCAGAGCGCGCAAAATAAAGATATTCGAAAATACAGATCCGGGAAGTCCTCGGATCTCCGCAGTTGCTGCGGATTGTGCGCATTCCGTCGGCGTCGATCACAACGACCTCTCCCGGCTCGACTTCCCGCACATACTCCGCCCGCACCGTGTCCAGCGCGCACGTTTCAGAGGCAATCACAAAGGAATTATCGATCCGGCCAATACACAGGGGACGCATTCCCTGGGGATCCCGACATGCAATCAGCTTTTGCGGACTCATCATAACGAGAGAGTAGGAACCCTTCAGCTCTTTCATGACCTCCGCAAGCGCCGTTTCCACACGCCCCGTCTTCATGCGCGCGCGGGCCAGCAGGTGCATGATGATCTCCGTATCGTTCGTGGTCTGGAAAATTGCCCCGTCCAGCTCCAGACGATGCTTCAATTCACGATAATTCGAAAGGTTGCCGTTTACGGCCATCGCAAGCTGTCCCTTAACGTACCGACTTACGAGCGGCTGCGCGTTAAGCACGCTGTTTTCCCCCGTCGTACTGTAGCGCACGTGCCCGATCGCCATTCTGCCTTTCAGCTTATCGAGCACGTCAGACGAGAAGACCTCCTGCACGAGGCCTCTGTCTTTATATAATGTAATTTCCCGGTCCTTGTTAATGGCAATGCCGGCGCTTTCCTGTCCTCTGTGCTGCAGAGCGAACAGCCCGGCGTATGTGATGCGCGCGGTGTCAAAGCCGTCGTTGTCAAACATGGCGAAAACGCCGCATTCTTCATGTAGCCCATCTGTCATCATTTTTGCAAAAGTCTCCTTTTATTTCAGGGTAAAATGTCGGAATGCCGTATACGCAAACCGTGTACGGCATCCGCTGTCAGGCTTTTTTGAATAATTTGTTGAACACCTCGTTGTACGCCTCCTCCACGCCGCCGAGGTCTCTGCGGAACCTGTCCTTGTCAAGCTTTTCTTTTGTTTTTGCATCCCAAAGCCGACAGGTGTCGGGCGAAATCTCATCTGCAAGAATAATCTTTCCTCCCAGCGCCGGACAGCGTCCGAACTCAATTTTAAAGTCCACGAGAATAATGCCTACTTTTTCGAAAATCTCGCGGAGCGCATCGTTGACCGCAAACGTCATAGCCGCGATTTGATCCAGTTCCTCCCTGGTCGCAAGTCCGAGCGCGATCGCATGATAATCATTGATCAGCGGATCTCCAAGCTCGTCGTTTTTATAGCTGTATTCCAGAATCGTGCAATTCAGCGGGGAGCCCTCCGGAACGCCGTAGCGCTTGGAAAAGCTGCCCGCGGCGACGTTTCTCACAATGACCTCGAGCGGAACAATCTCGACCTTCCGGACGGCGGTCTCCCGGTCGCTGAGCTCTTCGATATAGTGCGTCGGGATTCCTTTCTCCTCCAAAAGCCGGAACATCAGGTTGGACATTCTGTTGTTGATCACGCCTTTTCCCGCGATCGTACCTTTCTTGAGCCCGTTGAAGGCCGTTGCGTCATCCTTGTATTCAACAATATATACGTTCTCGTCATCGGTCTTGTAAACCTTTTTCGCCTTGCCCTCGTACAGCATTTCCAATTTCTTCATGTTCCGCATCCTTTCTGTCCTTTTATTTCCGGATTTCCGAAAAAAAGCAACGGGCTTATTGTATCATACAGCCCGTGCTTTTTCAATGAACTGCGGAAAAAATGATTGAACGATTTTCCGGAATCCGCATGAATTTTTTAGCGAGGCGGCCGATCAGTCCTCTGCCGCCGTTTCTTCGCGCATCTGCCGTTTGCTGATTTCCTCGCTGAGCTCGGAGATAAAAAGCTCGAGTTCCTTCTGTCCCTCGTCTCCCGCAAATCTGCTTCTTACGGAAACCAGACCGTTTTCTTCTTCTTTCTGTCCGACGACAAGCATATACGGCACGCGTTCGTTTCGCGCTTCGCGGATTTTATACCCGATCTTCTCCGGACGCTCGTCAAGCTCACAGCGGATTCCCGCCTCCTTCAGCCGCGCCATTACCTGAGCGCCGTACTCAATATGCTTATCGGATATCGGGAGGATTTTTACCTGAACCGGAGAAAGCCAGGTCGGGAACTTCCCGGCAAAATGCTCCGTCAAAATGCCGATAAACCGCTCGATGGAGCCGAAACAGACGCGGTGGATCATAATCGGCCGATGCATTTCTCCATCCGCTCCGATATATTCCGCTTCAAAGCGCTGCGGAAGCTGGAAGTCCAGCTGTATGGTCCCGCACTGCCAGGTCCTGCCGATGGCGTCGACCAGGTGAAAATCAATTTTCGGTCCGTAAAACGCGCCATCCCCTTCATTTACGGTATAATCCAGCTGCATATCCTCCAGCGCCTTCCGGAGGCCTTCCGTTGCCAGCTCCCAATCCTCATCGCTTCCCATCGAGTCCTCCGGTCGGGTGGAAAGCTCAATAAAGTATTTGAATCCGAAAAGCTGATAGACCTCGTCGATCAGCCGGACCACGCCTTTGATCTCATCCCGGATCTGATCCGGCGTCATAAAGATGTGGGCGTCGTCCTGATTAAAGCACCTTACGCGCATCAGCCCGTGCAGAGCGCCCGATTTTTCATGGCGGTGCACCAGTCCGACCTCTGCGATTCGCAGCGGAAGCTCCCGGTATGAGTGCGGCTGCGATTTGTAAACGAGCATGCCGCCAGGACAGTTCATGGGCTTGACGGCGAAATCCTCTCCGTCGATTACGGTCGTATACATGTTTTCTTTATAGTGCTCCCAATGTCCTGAGGTCTCCCACAGCCGGCGGTTCAGCATAATAGGAGTGGAAATTTCCACATACCCTTCCCGCTCGTGAATTTCGCGCCAATATTGCATCAGCGTATTTTTCAGCACCATTCCTTTCGGTAAAAAGAACGGGAAGCCGGGGCCCTCTTCCGCAAACAGAAACAGCTCCAGCTCTTTGCCCAGTTTCCTGTGGTCTCGTTTCTTTGCCTCTTCCAGCATGGTGAGATACGCTTCCAGATCCGAGCTTTTGGGATAAGCCGTTCCGTAGATTCTGGTAAGCATTTTATTTTTCTCGCTTCCGCGCCAGTAAGCGCCTGCGATTTTCATCAGCTTGACGGCCTTGACTGCTTTCGTCGACATCAGATGCGGTCCTGCGCACAGATCCGTAAATTCGCCCTGGCGGTACAGGCTGATGACGGCGTCCTCCGGCAGATCGCGGATCAGCTCTACTTTATACGGCTCCCCCTTCTCTTCAAAAAACCGGATCGCCTCTTCTCTGGGCAGCTCATAGCGCTCCAGCGCCAGATTTTCCTTGACGATGTTCTTCATTTCCGCTTCGATCGCGGGAAAATCATCCGCGGACAGCGGTTCCTCACTGTCGACGTCATAATAGAAGCCGTCGTCGACGGAAGGTCCGATCGCCAGCTTCACATTCGGATAAAGGCGCTTGAGCGCCTGCGCCAGGATATGAGACGCCGTATGCCGAAACGCGTCTCTGCCGCCTTTTTCTTCAAATGTAAGGATATTCAGGCGGCAGTCCCGGTCTACCTCCGTTCTCAGATCTACGCGTTCGCCGTCGATTTCTCCCGCGCAGGCTGCTCTTGCAAGGCCTTCGCTCAGATCCTTTGCAATCTCAAGTACGGTTTTTGCCTCTGCATATTCGCGTACGGTGCCGTCTTTCAACGTAATTTTCATTTCTGCAGTTCTCCTTTCAGATTCAGTACAACAAAAAACGCCCCTCGCGTTTTCAGTTAACGCAAGGGGCGAATCACTCACAGTGGATCCGCGGTTCCACCCTTATTATTCCATCGGACGCACCCATGGAACATCTCTGCTGTGATGATAACGGAATCGCCGGACCGGATTGGGGCCACTCAGAGGTCGTTTTCCCTTTCTGTTCCGCTGAGATACTCGCAGCCTGCGGAGTTGGGATCCGATCGGTATCTCTCTCTGGGAGCTTTCCATAAGGTACTCGTCTCGTCAACGTGTTAGGCTACAAATTATAATGCGCAGGCGGAATTCTGTCAAGTCTTCGGACATTCTGCAGGAACAATATAGCCCAGCCAGTCTTCTTCAAGCCGACTGTCTTAATTGTACATTTTTATTGGGCGCTTGAATGCAGGATTCTCAGCATCCGGGGCGTCCGTCTTTCTGCTGCCGCAGAGCCTCTCCGATCTGTATTGATGCAGACAGACCGGTCCGCGGTTTCTTTTGGCGCGCGGGCTTCTCCATCGTTGACGCGGCATAAACCGCCTTCGGATTCTGATCGATCATCTGCCGGAAAGAAAATTTCACAATGCCTGGGTATTGTGTTTATTGCGCACCAAAAATTAAGTCCTTTCTACAGTTTTCCGTTTTGTCCCTCTGCTTCTGTCTTTCCTAAGATATAAAGGAAAGCGATGGCAGGGACGCGCAGAATAGGTACCATTGTTTCGTGTTTGGCGACGCCAAAATCGTCAAGCCGTTTTGTGATTAAAAAGGCGTCTGTTACTTTGGATTTCTCGTCCTGGCACAGCTCGACAATAGCATCCGTTGCCGCAATGTGGGAATTGTTACGGTATTTCACTTCGCAGAGAATCTTCTGGCGGGGAAGCGCTATCACCACATCGACCTCTTTCTGATTGTCCTTTGCCTTTCTGAAATAGCCGAGGCTTGCCGGACTACCCTGATAGAAGGAAACCATATGCTTGTAGACGGTTGTTTCCACCATTGCGCCCAGTTCCTTTTCATCTGAAAGCACATCGTCAATCATCAGCACTGCGTTACGGATGGCCGCATCTGCAATAAAAATTTTCGGTTTTCCTTTTAGAGCGCCTTTGCTGCCCACATCCATTGGCTTTGCCAGATAAATGAGATTGGACATCTCAAGCGCCTTGATGTAGCTCTCAATCGTCGTGATAGAGGTATTCTCCAGCTCTTTTGCCGCAGTCGTTGCATTAAAAATCTCCGTGGAGTTCATGCACAGATAGAGAAACAGTTTTTCCATCAATAGCGGGCTTCGGATATTAAAGAGCGACAGCACGTCGCGCTTGATCACTTTATCCACCACATCTTCCCGCAGCATCCTTTGTGCGTAGGCGTCATCGTCCGATAACACCAGCTCCGGAAAACCGCCGATCATAAGATAACGGTTAAAATGACTTTGCAGCGGGGCGAATTGATCCATCAAATCGCCAAGCTGCGCCGGATTCATACTTTTAAGCTCCGATAAGCGTAAATCCTCCGGCAGGAGAGGCAAATCCAGTTCAAGCAGCCTGCAATATTCATAAAAGGACATGGTAGGGATTTTGAGAACGCTCCACCGGCCTGTGCCGCTGTCTGCGGAACCCTTTTCTAAGACAGGGCTGGCGGATCCCGTGGCGATCAGCCGAATATCCTTCCGGCTGTCGTAGATCACCTTCATCCAGAGTTCCCAATTTTCGGTATACTGCACTTCATCAAAGAGGACATACTTTGCGCCTTCAATCGGGTACATCGCTTCATAGATGGACAGCACATTCTCCGCATTGACGAGTTTCAGAATCGGATTATCAAAGGTGGCGTACAGAATATTTCTGGGATTTATGCCTTCGTCAATCAGGTGGTCGATCATCTGATACAGAATCGTTGTCTTTCCCACGCGCCTCATGCCGGATAAAACGGCAAACCTTCGGATGCTCTTATGGGTAATCGTTTTCAACGCCTCATAATAGGCCAGTCTCTTTTGCGGCTTGCTTTCCTCCTTGATGGCGGAAGGTATGCGCCACCACGGGTTATACTGCCGCAATACTTTCATGACCTGTTCATCATTTACAATCGCCATAATACGATTCTCCTTACGAAGTTCCACTATTATACTATGAGTTTTTTTTCAAGATTTACAGAGTATATTATAGCAACAATTTAAGCAAATTACAAGTTGTATTGTGGAAATGTGTAGAACCGAACGAAAATGCATTTGCAGGAAGTAACTTCGAATCTGTTGCTTTTTACTTTAATTTTTTTAATATGTTCCCGCTATCTCCACCAATACAGATGGAGATAGCGGCGGTTTCTTTTGGCGCGCGGGCTTCTCCATCGTTGACGCGGCATAAACCGCCTTCGGATTCTGATCGAGCATCTGCCAGAAAGAAAATTTTATAATGCCTGGCGTATTGTTTATTGCGCACCTCCTGCGAATTTACTGTACAAATCAAAATTCCAGACTGTTCCGATTCAGCAGGAAATACTTCATTCCCATAATCACAACCCCTTCTTCGTTTCTCCAGGGTTTTGAAGTCCCGCTGACAAGGATGATTTTTTTAAATGAATCCGGAATACTGCGCAAAGAATGAAACTCCTGAAGCTGTTTTTCTTTCGAAGTCATATCATAGGCAACCTGAATATAGTATCTTTGGCTTCCCTGGTTGACTACAAAGTCGACCTCAAGCTGTTTATGAACTTTTTTCCCATCCGTGTTATTTGAAAATACATCCAATATACCTACATCAACATTGTATCCACGTATAAGCAGTTCGTTGTAAACAACATTTTCCATCAGATGGGTTGGTTCCTGCTGCCTGAAATTCAGCCTTGCATTTCTAAGGCCTACATCCGTGAAATAATATTTCAAATTTGCTCCAATATACTTTCGTCCCTTAATATCATACCTGTTTGCTTTGGAGATCAGAAACGCTTCTTCCAGATAATCAATATGCCTGGAAATTGTTTTATTGGTATAACGTGACTGACGCTCACTTACAAACGTATTAGAAATCTTTGTAGGATTTGTCAGAGCTCCGATGGCGGAAGCAAGAATATCAACCAGGGTATTCAGTTCATCCACGTTTTGAATGTTATTTCTTTCGATTACATCTTTCAAATAGACATTTGTAAAAATATTTTTTAAATATTCTGCTTTTTGACGTTCTGTTTGAAATCCGGCAATCTGCGGCAATCCTCCATAAGTCATATATTCATTCCAGGCCTCTTCAAAGTCGCCGTCGTAAACGGAATAAAATTCTGAGAATGAGAGGGGATAAACCCGGAGCTCATCGCCTCTTCCCCGAAACTCTGTTACGATATCACTGGACAGGAACCTGGAATTACTTCCGGTAACATAAACGTCCAGATTTTTTATACGGAGCAGACTGTTTAAGACTTCCTCAAACCGGGGCATAAATTGTATTTCATCCAGGATCAGATAATATGTGTCACCATCCTTTACCGCACCTCTGACATACTGATAGCACACTTTTGGGTCTCTGAGTTCTTCGCTTTCGATGCCGTCCAGGGCAATTTCAATAATGTGATCTTCCTTTACCCCATTCTTCATCAGATATGCTTTAAATATGTCGAACAGCAAATAGGATTTCCCGCATCTTCGTATTCCCGTGATAACTTTTATCATTCCGTTATTCTCTTTCTGAATCAATTGCTGAAGATAAGCGTTTCTTTCAATCTTCATATCTGCTCCTTATTTTCGTGCGAATTCACTTTTTTTAGTAATGATATTGTACTGTCCGGGACAATCAAAGTCAAATGAAATTTTGCAGTTTGACATTCCTATTTTATTTGCAAACGCACTTTTCTATGGATTGAAAGTACATTTTTCTTCAAAACAAATCGATTCAATCGCGTCAAATTATCCAAACCAATTATGACACGATTGTGAGTCGATTTCTTCACAACACGCATAAATACAAGCATTTTTCATCTATTCATTATTCTAACCACCAGTGACACGATTGAAACGATAAATAGCAGTATAAGTATCTCCAATAGCAGCTGGCACAAAATATGCCTCGGTAGCAAACGGACATTGAATCTGTTGCTTATCATTTTAATTTTTTTAATACCTCTCCGATATCTCCATCAATACAGATTGACCGGTCCGCGATTTCTTTTGGCGCATAGGCTTCTCCATAGTTGACGCAGGCATAAACCGCCTTCGGATTCTGATAGGTCATCTGCCAGAAAGAAAATTTTATAATGCCTGGCGTATTCATGCCTACACCCAGCTCAAGATAAAGTACGGACATTCCTTCATGGCGTCTGATAAAATCCGTATACCGGTCGGAGGCGCGGTGCCATCCGTCATCCTCCACAAATTTATCGTCGGAGCGGAGATTCATTGTCATTGGAGCGCCGCAGACCGGGCAGTACGGAATCAGCTCCGTCGGGATCCGCATTTCTTTTTGCCGTTTTACCATCTGGAGAATCGTTTCCCTGTTATCATAGGTTTTCTGGCAGCAGGGCCTTGCGCACTGCCACAAACCGTAATCGCCCTGCGTATAGAAGAGACGCTTTTTGTCAAATCCGGCCTTTTGAAAGCAGTGGTCCACATTGGTGGTAAGGACAAAGTAATCCTTCTCTCTGACGAGCTCGTACAGCTCGGTGTAAACCGGCTTCGGCGCATCGCTGTAGCGATTGAGGAAAACATACCGGCTCCAGTATGCCCAGTATTCCTCCAGCGTCTTATATGGGTAAAAGCCGCCGGAATACATATCATGAAAACCGTATTTTTCTTCAAAATCCGCAAAATATTTCCGGAATCGTTCTCCGTCATATACAAACCCGGCCGAGGTGGAAAGCCCTGCCCCTGCGCCGATCAGGACGGCGTCTGTTTTGTCCAGAATTTCCCGAAGCTGCTCGGTTATGCTCTTTGTGCAGATTCGTTTTGTCATTCTCTGTTCACTCCTAAAATTTTTTGGTAAATTTCCATATCAATCTGCTTATATACGTTGAATATGACGCAAATTCCGCTGGCGTCAGTATTCAGAAAGGAGTTTACCGTCTCCACGGCAATTTCAGCCGCCCGCTCGTTGGGGAAGCGAAACTCGCCCGTAGAAATACAGCAAAAGGCAATACTCTTACAGCCGTTTTCCGCAGCCAGCTGCAGGCAGGACCGATAGCAGGAGGCCAGCAGCTCGCAGTCCCGCTGCGTTACGGTTCCGGAAACGATCGGCCCTACGGTATGCAGAATATATTTGCAGGGCAAGTTGTATGCCGGCGTGATTTTGGCTTTCCCTGTCGGTTCCTCATGCCCCTGCTGCTTCATAAGCGCATCGCAGTAAAGCCTCAGCTGGATGCCGCTTTTCGTGTGAATCGCATTGTCCACACAGCCGTGGCAGGGAAGAAAGCAGCCGAGCAGTTGACTGTTTGCGGCATTAACGACAGCATCGCAGCGCAGCGCGGTAATATCGCCCCGCCAAAGATAGATACCGTCCCGCACCGGTTTAAGCTCCGCAAGATCGGTGATGCCGGCGCTTCTGATTTCCTCCTGCAAATATGCATCCTGAATCTCTAAAAGCTTTCTGTCGGCAGGGCGCGGCGGCCGTACGTTCAGCAGGGCGCGCAGCAGTTTTTGCTGCGCGTCCTCTTCCGAAGGAAATTCCAGGCCGTCGGACTGCTTCCGCTCTTTGAGCAGCTCTGTAATCAAATAGAGTCTTCTTTCGGATTGTGTCATAAGTGCCTCCCACCGCTTCAAGAGAAGAAAAAGCCTGCCGTCATGTCCAGATAATTTTCTCCGCCGTACGCAGGATACCTCCGTTTTACTTCTTTCTTGAATGTCTCCGCATCCGCGCATGTTGCCGCGATCGTTTTCAGACTTTCAATATAGGATATTTTCGTCTCAGCGTCTTTCAAATCCTCCGGCGTATAATGCGAGGTCAGAATCAAATCGTAGCCTTTTGCAATATATTCCTTAAGCTGAGCAATTACGGAATCCGCATGACCGGCTCCAGCGATAATGGAATGGCAGTCATGACCAAGCATATGCGTATATACCGCATTTATCTCGGGAATTTCTACGTCGAAGGCCTCCGGTGTTTGCCGGATGTCGAAAGCGATTCCGCCAATCGTGATCCTGCCCTCCCCGATCACGTTCGTAATTTTATGCACAGAAGCGTCAAAGGCCTCTCCAAATGCACTTGTAAAATTCTGAATCAGAGTTTTTCCGCCGCCGGACTCCGAATATTCTATGGCGTTCTGCGTGGCATACTTTGGGATTTCCGGCAGGAAGGCCCCGCCGGCGCCATGGTAAGCCACCAGCATCCCCTCGACCTTCAGATTTTTCAGATAATCCGCAAGCTCTCCGATATTGTCAAAAAAGCAAGGCGACTCAATGAGAACGGCTTTTCCATCCTTCTCCACCGCAAATACCTCGTCGCTGATCAAGTCGTTTGTTTTATAGGCATGCAGCTTGATGCCTCCGAAATCGTAAACATTCATTTCCCCTTTTGCAAGCTTCACTGTTGTAAATGCGTTTTTATTCATAATTTATCCCTCCAGATTTTATTCCCGGGAGCCTCGGAACGGCCGTTCTCCGCAGCTCTTGTTTCTATTATACAAGCGTAAGTTTCATACGTAAAGTAAGCACAATTTTGTGCTATAGTTACCAAAAAGAAACTATAGTGAAATAAAAAGATTTTTCAGCAAATGCGAAATGCATTGACAGCGAAAAAATATCTGTGCTATCATTTTTACGTTCCATTTCCGGAATATCGCGAGACGGAGGTTTTCGATATGCAAGAACAGAAAAACGAAGCTTTTTTACCGGCCTGTCCTGTGGAAACGACGCTGATGCTGATCGGCGATAAATGGAAGGTACTGATTCTTCGGGATCTGATGCCCGGAACGAAGCGCTTCGGCGAGCTGAAAAAGTCAATCGGCAGCGTATCGCAGAAGGTATTGACCGCGCAGCTCCGGGCAATGGAAGAAAGCGGGCTGATCGCACGCAAGGTCTATGCGGAGGTACCGCCAAGGGTCGAATATTCTCTGACGGAGCTTGGAAAAAGTCTGAAGCCGATCCTGGATGCTATGCAGGATTGGGGAGAAGAATACAAAGCCTCGCACGCGTAAACGGCCCGGCAGCCGCCGAACCGTTCTCCTGGCAAAAAGCGAACGAGATCTTGGATTTATTGCATTACGAGACGCTTTTTTCTCCATTTCAGCAGAAAGGCAGAATTGATAATGACAAGAACGCTGCCCGCGTTATGTACAAGCGCGCCTATGACGGGATTTAAAACACCCGTTATTGCAAGCACGATAGCGGCAAAATTCAGCGCCATGGAAAAAATCAGATTGAGCCGAATCGTTTTCATCATTTTTCTGGATAGCGACACCAAATGAGGAAGCTCCTTGACTTCGTCATCCACCAAAGCAATATCCGCAGCATCTACGGCGATATCGCTGCCGACGCCGCCCATGGCAATTCCCACATTGGCCTTTTTAAGCGCAGGCGCGTCGTTTATCCCGTCGCCGATCATGCAGACGGATACGCCTTTTTCCTGAAACGCATCGATATAACCGAGTTTGTCCTCGGGCAGGCAGTTCGCATGTACTTCCTGAATCTGAAGCTGTTCTGAAATGGCAGCCGCGGTATTTTCATTGTCGCCCGTCAGCAGAACGGGCGTTACGCCGATCCGGTACAACGCTTTTATCATATCGGCGCTTTCCTCCCGTACCGTATCAGACAAAGCAATATAGCCGGCAAGTCTGCGGTCTGCGGCTATATAAACGATCGTGCTCCCTTTTGCAAGGAGCGCTTCCTCTTCTCTTTCGGCGGTATGAGCAATGCCGTTTTCCGCAAGCATTTTTTCATTTCCGGCAAGGATTTCTCTGCCTTGCACGAACGCCAAAACGCCCTGTCCCGGCAGCATTTTAAAATCAGATGCATTGAGGAGCGGCGCGGCATCGGCGCTCTGCCGATAGCAGCGGACGATGGCTTTCCCTAGCGGATGCTCAGAGTACTGCTCCGCGGCAGCCGTAAGGGCATACAAATGCGTTTCCGTATCATCAGAAAGACTTTTGATCTGCGTTACCTGCGGCGTACCGTGCGTGAGCGTCCCCGTTTTGTCAAAGGTAATGACAGAAATTTTTGCAAGGCGCTCCAGCGCGTCGCCCTCGCGCACCAGGAACCCGTGTTTTGTTGCATTCCCGATCGCCGCCATAATCGCCGTCGGCGTTGCAAGCACCAAAGAGCAGGGGCAGAACACAACGAGAATCGTCACTGCGCGGATTATATTTCCGGAAATCAGCCAGGTGAGCGCGGCCGCGGTCAGTGCGATCCCTACGATCCAGGTTGCCCAGCGGTCCGCAAGGCCGACGATTTTGGCTTTCCCTGCGTCTGCGGATTGTACAAGCCGGATCATCCGCTGGATCGAGCTGTCCTCACCGACTTTAGCCGCTTTCATTTCAAATGCTCCAAACTGATTTACCGTGCCGCTGGAGACTTCCTCTCCGACGGTTTTATCAACCGGCAGTGATTCGCCTGTCATAACGGCCTGATTGACCGATGTTTGTCCGCTGATAATCGTTCCGTCGACGGGAACCGTTTCCCCCGGCAAAACGCGGAGCACGTCCCCGACCTTTACTTGCTCGGCCGGAATGATTTTTTCCGCGCCGTCCGTAATGATTCTTGCAGTCTGCGGCGTCAGATGTACCAGCTTTTCGATGCCCGCGCGCGCTCTTGCGACGGTCAGCTCTTCCAGCAAACCGCCAAGCTGCATAATAAACGCGACCTCGCCCGCTGCGAAAATTTCGCCGATGCAGACAGATGCGATCAGCGCCAGGGAAACGAGCACGTCGGCTTTGATGTCAAATTGCGTAACCAATCCGACGACCGCTTCCAGAATAATCGGAAGCCCGCAGAAAACAATCGCGATCCAGGCCGCGTCAAAAGGAATCGGCCGTAAAGGAAAGATGCTAAACAGCAGAGCAATGCCGGAAACAGCAAGCAGGACGACGTCCTTTTTGATCCCGCCAAGGTTCAGCAGCCATTCGATTTTTTTCATAAAGTGTTTCATCTCACGCCCTCTTTCCATGCTGACAATCTTTACGGGCAGATTATACATATACGGGTATAGGTTGTCAAGAAAGAAAAATAAAATACAGCCGTGTCCGGCTGTATTTTGTAAATTATGCGGATTTACTGCATGTTGGCAAAACGCTCTACTGCTTTGGTGAAGTTTTCGATGGTTTTATCTGCGTCTCCGTGCGCAAGGCCGTCCCTGACGCAATGTTTGATATGTCCTTCCAGCACAACCTGACCAACCTTGTTCAAAGCAGATTTTGCCGCATTGATCTGGGAAAGAATATCCTCGCACGGCACGTCTTCGTCGACCATTCTGTCGATCGCCTGAACCTGCCCGATGATCTTTTTTAATCTGCGGTGAAGATTATCCGAATCCATACATTGCTTCATATCGTTTCCTCCGTAGCGTCAGATGCGTATTTATTATACGAATAAACACGTTCCTGTCAAGATGATCGGGCCGCCGCGCCGCGTTTTGTAATTTATACAAACCGATTACTCCGTTCTGATTGTAATTGAGGTAATAACCGGCTGCGCCTCAGCTTCGATCGTGCCGTTATTGTCGGTAGGCTCCGCCGCTTCGCACACTGCATCAACAACCTCCAGCCCTTCGGTCACATACCCGAATACGGCATACTGCCCGTCAAGATACGTGCTGTCCTCCTGAACAATGAAAAACTGAGAGCTTGCGCTGTCGTAGTCATCAGCGCGAGCCATAGAAATCGCCCCCCTTGTATGGGACAGGCTGTTCTCATATCCGTTTTCGGAAAACTCGCCTACGATACAATCCTCCGAGCCGCCGCTGCCGTCTCCGTTGGGATCGCCGCCCTGCATCATGAAGCCCTCTATAATGCGATGAAAGGTCAGTCCGTCGTAAAATCCGTTCTGAGCAAGATTCACAAAATTGGCCGTTGTTACGGGCGCGGCCTCTTGATCGAGCTGAACCGTGATCGTTCCGTATTCTGCGATTTCAATGTCGGCGTAATAGGTCAGCGTCTCGTCAAGATCAATAACGGGAGAAGAAATCACAGAGGTCATCGTGTCGTTGTTCGTAACGACATCTGTTTCACCGCCCGTTGTCGAACTCCCACTGTTTCGCGCTGCAAGAACGGCAATCCCGACGAGCAGCACGCATACGACAGTACAGGCGCCGATCATGGCAAACCGTTTCTTTCTCTTTTTTTCGATCGGCGCTGCAATTTTGTCGATGGCAGAAGCCGCTTGTTCCTCAACGGAAGCCGGAATTTTTACGCGGTTTTCTCCGTTTCGGATCGCCTCGACGCACGCTTGATAAGTCCATTGATTCTCACCGCAGCCGCGAAGAGCTCTTTCCACGCAGGCCGGCTCGGCATCCAGCGCCAACCCGATCGTTTTCAAGTCAAATTTAAATAGGCTGGCAAGCTGCTCCGGCAAATATCCGCCCACGCTGTGAAGAACCAGAATAAACCGCTGGAGCGCGGGAAGCGCCGCAGGAAGCGCGGAAGAAACGTCGGTGCCTTCCGAAACGGAGGCGATGTCGCCCCCGAGCAGAAAATTGCGGTTTGGCGGAACGCGGAAGGCCTTTGGATTTTGTTTGCAGATTTTCTTCTTGCAGTAGTCCGCCACCCTGCGGATCACCAAATGGGTAAATTCCCTCTCGCTTGCAATTGCGTGAGCCGTTATGCCGCCCCATACGTTTTTAAACGCAAAGGACGCCGCCTCTGCAGCCTCCGCCTCGTTGCCAAGCAGAAGAAGAGAAATATAATATACCTTCTGCTTATTTGCCTCGTACAGCTGCATCATCGCTTTCCGTTTTCCTTTTACCGCCTGCTGAATGATTGTCGCCATTGTGTTCCTCCGCCTTTCTCGCATTTTTCGAAAAAATTTTATTTCTGACGGCGGCCGCGCCATCAGAATCTTTTTTCTATTTTAAGCTCCGAACCTTAAGCGGAGTAAAAAATGCTGCAGGCCGGCACGCGGCATACGGCGCCCGGAAAATGCTGCGATGTAAATTATTAAATCATTTTACCATGGTCCAGACGAGCAGATCTGTAGCGCCTCGATTGCAGATGCTGAAGTACGGAATAAGCCTTGCGGTGAATTTTATCCGGCTGTTGCTTTTAAGCCGATAAAGCTCCGCCGTTTTTTCTCGGCGTTCCGCATCGATATAGATCGCGGGCGCAGGGAGCCCCTCTTCCTCTCTTATTTCAATGCGTCCGGATTCCAGCAGCGTGATGTCTCTTAAATTTTCACCGTTATCGATGCCCTCCATGCAATATACCAGCGGGCCTCTCATCACAGCGAACCGGCCGGAGTTATCCTGCGCATTGGGGTTTGCTTCGATAAAATGGAGCTTCATTGGCAGGTCTACCGCAGCGCTTTCCCCATTCGTCAGACGGAATCTGACAAATCCGTTTTCGGTTTCCCCCTTATACTCTGTACACCAGCCCGGGATTCTTACATACAGCGTCATCGGCTCGCCGTAATATTGAAATTCTATTTTCCCGTCCGTGGGGTAATTTGTTTTCTGAATCAGTCTGGCTTCCCTGCCGCCTATCGTGAGCTTGGTTTCGGCAGAGGCAAACTGGCTGCAATAAACCGTATCTTCCTCTATTGTATACATATATCTGGGGAGCGAGGCCAGCATGCGTACGACATTGGGCGGGCAGCAGGAGCATTGAAATACTTTGACGCGCTCGGACGGCGGCTGATATTCCCCTTTGCGGTTATATTTCTTCTGGTCGATTTCCAGAGGGTTCGTATAGAAAAATTTATCGCCGCTTAAAGAAAGCCCTGAAAGAAAGCCGTTGTAATAGACGCGCTCGATCGTGTCGCCGTAAAGAGCGTTTGCCTCCAGCCGCTGCATTTCACCGGCAAACAGGGCAAGCGAGATCGCGGCGCATGTTTCATTGTAAACGCTTGTATTGGGCAGATCGTATTGATAGGAAAAGGCTTCACCCGTATGTTCGGAGCCGACGCCGCCGGTTATGCTCATTTTACTGTTAACGATATCGGAAAACACCCGGCTGCAGGCAGCCTTCAGCTCGGCGTCGCCGTCGATTCCCGCCAGCATTGCCATAGCGGCGTAGAGATAGCCCGCCCTCACGGCGTGTCCTCCGGCCTCGCGAATTTCTCTGACCGGAATATCGTCCTGCGCGTAAACGCTTCTGCAGTTTTTTTCTTTTTCGTTATTGCCGCGGCTGTTAATAAAAAAGCGCGCGAGCGCAAGATGCTTTTGATCTTTTGTATGCTCATAAAGCTTTAAAAGCGCTAATTCGATCTCTTCATGTCCCGGAGTGACGAATCCGGCGCTTTGCTCTTCTACAAAAATCCGGTAGATATAGTCGACATTTTTGAGCATGCAGTTCAGCAGCCGGTCTTTGCCCGTAGCAATATGGTAAGCAATTGCGGCTTCGATAAGATGTCCGGTACAGTAAAGCTCATGGTCGGAGCGGCGGGAGAAAATCGCGGAAGGCTCTACCGTCAGGAAATAGGAGTTGAAATATCCGTCTTCACGCTGATTCTTTTCAATCAGCCCGGCCGTATGATCAATGATTTCTTCCAGCCCTGCGTCTCTCTTTTTTTCAATCAGGCAGGCGGCTCCCTCGATCCATTTGGCCACATCAGAGTCCCAGAATATATGGGGCTTGTTCGGCTGTCCTTCCCGCCAGTCGCAGCGAAACGCATCAAAACGTCCCGTCTCGCAAAAGCGTTCATATACGCTGTGTACGGTTACGTTTCTTACAAGCTCCGAATAAAATTTCCAAAATCCGTCTTTTATTTCTGTACAGGCAAAGTATAGGTTTTTCAAAGCGGCACCCTCCTGCAGCAAAGCTGCTGATACGAACGACCTTTAATGTTAGCGTTATTATAACATTTATATCATTTATGTAAACCAAGAATTTGCATGTTCCGTAAAATGCAGCGGCAAAAATTTATTTTGAGAGCGCGCCAAGCATTCGGCATTTTTCTCTTAGGACAGAAAAAAATCGTTTTTCTCTGCTTCTGCCCTATGCGTTTTCTCTTATGATATCACGGATCGTCTGCATAGACAGATCTACCGATGCGATTTCATCGGCGCAGCGTTTCAGCTCGCTTCGGATCAGCTTCTCGTTCGGCATGTCCTTTTTATATTTGATCTGGTGCTCCAGCGTGGCCCAAAAATCATTGGCAATCGTGCGCACCTGAATTTCGGCGCGGCAGCCTTTTCCCGCTCCGTCTGCGATTTTCAGCAGAATATGGTAGCTGCGATATCCGTTTGGTTTTGGATATGCGTAATAATCCTTCTCTTTCATAATGCAGAGAACGGGCTGCTGCTGCAGCCACCGCACAAGACGGTACACGTCTTCGGCGAAGGCGCAGACCGCGCGCACTCCAACCGCATCAAATACCTCCTGCAACGCCGCATCAGCGGTTTGCGCCAAGCCCCGCTTTTCCAGTTTCCGCAGCATGCTGTCCGGCGTCTTGATCCGCGAGCAGCAGTAGACCACCGGCTTGACGCCTTCCCTTTCCCGCTTGGCAGCGGAATACAAAGCAATCAAATCCAGCAGCTGTCCTTCTGCCTTTTTCATGGTCTCATAGGCGGGACCATAGAATTCTTCCTGTGTCAAGCATTACACACCTCCGCTTGTAAGTTTCGGTATTTTACCTTAGCAGACTTAAGCGGAGTTAAAAATACAAAAAATCATCCGGCTTTTGACCGGAAAAGCATTCCCGTTTCTTACAGGGGGAAAACGGCCGTGACACGGAAGGAACGGCCGTCCTGTGACGATGCATGGATCCTGCCGCCGTGCGCCGTTACGATGGCCTTCGCTACGGAAAGTCCGATGCCGTGTCCTCCGGTTTCAGAGTTTCTGGAAGCGTCGGTACGATAGAAACGGTCGAAAACGTGACTGAGCTGCTCCTGTCTGATCTCAGTCTCGGCAGTATTGAAAACAGACAGATATAAGGAGCGGTTTTGTTTTACCAGGTTCAGCGTAATCGTTCCGCCCGGCGGAGAATATTTCAAAGCGTTATCCATGAAAATGGAAACAAGCTGCTGGATGGCTTTATCATTTCCTTTCAGCGTCAGCATCGGCTGGATGCTGCAGACAAACTCTTTCCCCTGCTGCAATGCCAGCGTACGAAAAGGATGCGCCGTTTCGGCAACGACCTCGGAAATCGGGAATTCGATTTTCTGCATCGTTTCCTCGGACTCTTCCATTCGGGCCAGCAGCACAAGATCATTGGTCAGAGCTTTCAGCCTCTTTGTCTGCTGCTGGATATCTGCCAGGCTTTCGTTTTCCCCAATCTCCATTTCCAGAATGTCGGCATTGGCATTGATGATCGTAAGCGGGGTTTTGATCTCATGCCCCGCGTCGGCGATAAACCGCTTTTGTTTTTCGTAGCTTTCGGCGATAGGCTTGATGATTTTCCCGGACAGAATGAAGATCACAAAAAATACTACGATCAGCCCGGCAAGTGCCATTCCGGCGCTCGTATACAGGAAATTGTAAAAGAAATCCAATCTTCGCCCGCAGTCAAGAAAAATCATGCGGGAGCCATTTTGCTCCGAGCAGAAAATATAACGGTACTCTCCGATAAAGCCCTGCGTTTCATTTCTGTTTAATACGGTTTGGGCATATTCTACTGCGGAATCATAATTTACCGAGGCGATCTTGCTGATATCCGTGCTGATGATTTCGCCCGACTCATTCAGAAATACGGAAAAGTATCTGGATTCATAGGGCGTTTCCGGAGACATGTTATGAGGCAGACGCCCGCCCTGCTCTCCCTCAAAATCGGGGAATGCGCCTTTGTTCTGCGAAAGGACAGACAAAATCATATCCGCCTCCTCAACGACGGAGCCGTAGTTGATCAGATTCATTCCCGTAACAATCATTGTCAGCAAAGCAAACAAAGCCGTCATTGCAAGCACAACGAATTTGAGCTTCAGCTTCCGAATCATACCTCTTCCTCCAAAGAATATCCGGCGTTCCGGGAAGATTTGATGGTAATATCCGCGTGCAGAGCAGCCAGCTTCTTACGAAGATAGGAAATATATACCCAAACCACATTGATCTCTGCTTCGTTGTCAAAGCCCCAGATCTTCTCTAAAAAGCGCTCGGCGGAAATAATATGATGCGGATTCGCCATCAGAAGCTCCATCATTTGAAATTCCTTGTTTGCCAGGCGGAAGCTCCCCGTCGGAGAGGCCAGCTCAAAGGTAGAACGATCCAAAGTGATGTTGCCGGCTGACAGCTTTGTATCGACCTCCGCCTGCGTCCGTGTGATGGCGCGGACGCAGGCCAGCAGCTCCTTGGTGTCAAACGGCTTTGTCAGATAGTAATTGGCGCCGCTGTCCAGTCCCAGCACCTTGTCGTCGATTTCGGTCTTTGCCGTCAGCATAAGCACGGGAATCTGATTGCCCGCGGCGCGCAGCTTTTTCAGCGCCGTGATCCCGTCCATTTTCGGCATCATGATGTCCATTACCACAGCATCGTAATTACCGGCCTCCAGGTACAGCAGAGCATCCTCGCCGTTGTGTACGGCATCAGCCGAATAATTATTCTTTTCAAAAATTTTAACGATTGCCCTTGCAAGAGGACGTTCGTCTTCCGCTAATAAAATTCTCATACTGCATCTTCCTCGTCCCGTTTTATTGATTATATCATATGACAGCAAAAAAAGCAGTTTCCTTTCATAAACGTCTTTTATTGTGTCGGAGCCATTTTACCCTGCTAACCTTAAGTGAAATAAAAATCCAAAGCAATAAAAATTTTTTTCATATCTTTTACTCCGTTTAAGGTTCGCAGAGTATACTGCCGCAGGAAGGCCCCTGGAAGGAGGCTGCGTTCGTGATGCGGTCAGGGAAAAAGAAACGATCCATAAGCTTCGCTGTCGTAACGGGAATTTGGAAATCACAGTGTCGAAGCAGGAACCCGCTGCATCAGAGCTTCAATAAAAAGAGGAGGGTTTTGTGATGAAAAGACTTTTGCCCATCATTTTAGCAGTTGTTTTAATGCCTGGCATACTCAGCGGATGCGGAACGAAAACTGCATTGGATTCGGGCACTGCCGAGCTTTCCGACAGTGCCGCCGAGCCAGCGGAGGTTGACTTCTCGCAAACCGATACAGATATGTTTACGAACAGAGATTACGTTATGGATTATGATGTGAAAGACAGTATTCTGATTCAGCTGAACGGCAGCTCCGCCACGGCGAGCTCCGAGAGCGTTTTGATCTCGGGAACTACGGTCACGATTACGGAGGAGGCCACATATATCCTTTCCGGTACGTTAGAGGACGGTATGATTCTCGTAGACGCTCCCGATACCGCCAAGCTGCAGTTGGTTCTGAACGGCGTAGAGATCAGCAGCAAAACCTCTGCTCCGCTGTATATTCTCGAAGCAGATAAGGTTTTTGTCACCTTGGCCGACGGTACGGAGAACACTCTTTCCAATGGCGGGACCTTCAACGCGATCGACGAGAATAATATAGATGCCGTTATATTCTCAAAGCAGGATCTGACGCTGAACGGATCCGGCACGCTTACGATTCATTCGCCGGCGGGGCATGGCATCGTATCTAAGGACGATCTTGTTATCACGGGCGGCACATACTTTATTTATTCCGCTTCTCACGGGCTTGATGCAAACGACAGCGTAAGGCTCATAAATGCGTCGATTACAGTCGACGCCGGTAAAGATGGGATTCATGCAGAAAATACGGAGGATACGGCGCTCGGATTCGTCTATATTTCGAGCGGTACGCTTGAAATCGAGGCCGAAGGCGACGGGATCAGCGCCGGAGCATACTTGCAGCTGGAGGATGGCGTTATTACGATCCTTGCCGGCGGAGGCAGTGAAAACGGCACTCATGAGTCCTCGGATTTCTGGGGCGGCTTTATGGGCGGCAGGGGCGGAGCCCCTTCCTCTTCCACTGCGTCTGACAGCAGTACCAGCATGAAGGGAATCAAGGCGGCTGCCAGCATTCTTATTTCAGGCGGAACCATCACGATAGACTCTGCAGATGACGCAATTCATTCCGATGCCTCTATCACGATAAACGGCGGCGCCTTTGCGCTTGCCTCCGGCGACGATGCGATTCACGCAGAGGAAACCCTTACCGTTACAGCAGGTACGATCAATATTTCCGAAAGCTATGAGGGGCTGGAGGCCTTGAACATTGAAATCCAGGGCGGCGACATTACTCTGACCGCCAGCGACGACGGTCTGAACGCCGCTGGCGGCGTGGATTCCAGCGGCACGACAGGCGGAAGAGACGGTATGTTCGGCGGACGCGGCGGGATGTCCTCCTCTTCCAATGGCAGCATCGTTATCTCCGGCGGAAATCTTTATATAAAGGCTTCCGGCGACGGGATCGATGCCAACGGCACGCTTCTCATTTCCGGCGGATATACCGTCGTTGTCGGCCCGACGCAGGGCGATACCGCAACGCTCGATTATGATATAAGCGCAACGATTACGGGAGGCACCTTTATCGGCACAGGCGCATCCGGTATGGCTCAGACCTTCAGTAATTCTGTGCAGGGTGTGATCGCGGTCGGCGTCGGCAATCAATCCTCCGGTACCGCCATTACACTCAAAGATCAAAACGGCAATCTCCTCCTATCCTACACACCGGAGCTTTCCTTTTCCGTTGTAATTCTCAGCAGTCCCGAGATCGTATCGGGTGAACGCTATACCATTACGGTAGGTTCGGCCTCAGGCGAATTTGAAGCAAGCTGATGTCGTCGCCCGGGACGGAACGCCGGACGCAGCGCCTGCAAGGGGCGCGACCGAAATCAAAAAAAGCGCAGGAGGTGACTGATAAAATGAAAAAATATCTTTGGGGCATTCTATACGCGCTGTTCCTGACGGCATTCACGGTATATGTACTGATGGATACCTTCGTGATCGAGAGAGTATATTCCATCGTACAGCCGGAAAACGACGGCGGAGGCAGCGAATCCGGACAAGGCGGCGCTTCTCCGATCCTGACCGCCGTCTCCTATGCGGATGATAATATTTCCATTACCATAACCGAATACAGAGAGAAGGACACAACGATCTATGCGGCCGACGTACAGCTCTCTTCAGCTGAATATTTGCAAACAGCCCTTGCCAAAAACGCATACGGTAAAAATGTCACCGACAAAACCTCGACAATTGCAGCCGACAACGGCGCCATTCTTGCCATTAATGGAGATTACTACGGAACGCAGGAAAGCGGGTACGTCCTTCGCAACGGCGTTCTTTACCGTGACAAAGCGACAAGCGGTCGGGAGGCTCTTGTAATCTATGCGGACGGTTCCTTTGAAATCATAACCGAAACGAGCGTTTCCGCCCAAAGTCTGCTGGAGGCGGGCGCGTGGCAGATTTTGTCGTTCGGACCGGCTTTGGTGATAGACGGACAAATCGCCGTGACTGAAACAGAAGAGGTCGGCAAAGCAATGGCAAGCAATCCCCGCACCGCGATCGGCATCCTGGAACCGCTTCATTATGTGTTTGTCGTATCGGACGGGCGGACCGAGGAAAGCGAGGGGCTTACCCTTTACGAGCTTGCGGAATTTATGCAGTCGATCGGAGCTGCGACTGCCTATAACCTTGACGGCGGCGGCTCCTCTACCATATACTTTAACGGCGAAGTGATCAATAACCCCACCACCGACGGCAAGAGCATCAGAGAAAGGAGCGTGAGCGACATTGTATATGTCGGATATTGATGAAAATGCAAAAAGAGCAAAAAAAACCGCCTTTATCTATCTGCTCATTTCTCTCTTCTGCGCGCTGTTCGGCGCGGTGTATGAAGGATTCAGCCACGGAGTTTATTCCTTTTTTATGATTTATGCTTTCGCTTTTCCACTTGCCGGAGGAACGCTGCCGTTCTTCCTTCTGAATTTTGCAGGGGGAAAGAATTATCCGAATGCGCTTACACGCAATCTCTATCATTCCGGCATCGCCGCACTGACGGTGGGAAGCATCATAAAAGGCGTTTTGGAGATCTACGGCACTTCTAATACTTTAATGCGATGGTATTGGCTTGCCGGCGCCGCGCTGCTTGCGGCCGGCGCCGCCGCCTATTTTATACAGATTTTTTTGCGGCACCGCAAAACCTGTGGGTAAAATTTTATACTGACAAGGGAGGAATAAAAATGGGACCCGGAGCACCCGGGGGATTCGGAGGACCGCCCCCAAGCGAAGCAAATGAAAAATTAAAGGAGCCGCTGCCAAAAAGCATCGGCGAAATACCCGGTTACCTGAAAAGAGTATTGCATAGTTTTTTCTCGCGGCTTATTTATATCATTAAGCTTGTTTGGGAAGCGAAAAAATCTCTGCTGATTATGATGGTATTTCTGGCTGCGTTCAACGGGATATCGCCTGTTCTTTCGGCCTATATCTCTGCGAATTTACTGAACCGCGTCGCGGATGTGCTGACGCTGGAAGCCCCCGTTTTCACAACCATCTGCACAATCCTGCTGCCCGCAATGCTATTGCAGTTCGGGTATATGTTCTTTGTCAGTCTGGTCAGCAGCATCAGCAATATGATAACTCGTATTTCCAGCGAGCTGGTAACGAACCATGTAAAATGTAAAATCATGAACAAGGCAAAGGAAATCGATGTCGCCTCTTTCGATATGCCGGAATTCTATGAAAAATTTGAGAATGCAAACCGAGAAGCGGGATCGCGTCCGGTTGAAGTCATCCGCTCGACCTTCAATATCATCAGTACAATCATCTCTGCCGTCAGCTTTATTGTCATTTTATCCGCCGTCGCATGGTTCGCGCCGCTTATAGTCATTCTGCTGTCCCTTCCAAGCGCGGTCATAACTTACTGGTACCGCAAGAAAAATTTTAAGTACATGCGGCATCATTCCAAAGAGCGCAGGCAAATGTCCTATTACTCCGATATGCTTGTTAACAAGGATATGGTAAAAGAGCTGCGCCTTTTTGGTCTGTCGGATACTTTTATCTTTAATTATAATAAAGTTTTTGCTCGCTATTTCTCCGGCATAAAGAGCCTGATCACCGGTGAAAGTATTTGGGGAATCGTTATTTCTCTTGTTACGACCGCCGTTAACTGCGCTTTGTTTTTCTTCATTGCCTACACCGTCACGATCGGCGGCGGTCAGATCGGCGACTACTCGCTTTATACGGGCGCGCTCACCTCGATCGCCAGCTGCGTGGCAGCGCTTGTCACAACCACGTCAAGCATTTACGAAGGGACGCTGTTTATTGATAACATGATTGTTTTTATGAATGAAAAAAGACATATCGTCCCGACGCTCCCGCAGGCGCGTCATGTGGCACGCCATGTCGGACATACAATTGAATTTCAAAATGTGTCCTTCCGTTATCCCGGAACGGACCGGGATGTGCTCAGGAACATCAGCTGTGTGATCAATCCCGGCGACACCGTTGTTCTTGTGGGACTGAACGGCGCAGGAAAAACCACCTTGCTCAAGCTTTTGACGCGTCTTTATGATCCTACGCAGGGCAGAATCCTTCTCGACGGGCACGATATCCGCGAATACGATACAAACGAGCTTTACGCCATGTTTGGCGTTATATTCCAGGATTTTGGCAAATACGCCTTCACGGTGAGCGAAAACATTTCTTTTGGCGAAATTGCAAAGCCGATCGATCCGGATGCGGTCAGAGAGGCCGCTGAGGCCAGCTCTGCCGACGAATTTATCTGCCGGCTGCCAAAGGGGTATGACACGCCGCTGATGCGCGTATTTGAGCAAACGGGCATCGAGCCCTCCATCGGACAATGGCAAAAGCTTGCGATTGCAAGGGCATTTTATTCTGATTCGGATATTTTGATTCTCGATGAGCCGACGGCGTCGCTTGATGCCATTGCCGAGCAGGAAATTTTCCAGCAATTCGATAAGCTGCGCAAGGATAAAACAACCTTCTTTGTTTCCCATCGCTTGTCAAGCGCCACAATCGCGACGAAAATTCTTGTTCTTGAGAACGGTCTTCTGGCGGAGGTCGGAAATCATACGGAGCTCATGCAAAAGAAAGGAATCTACTACGAACTGTTTACCACGCAGGCGAACCGGTACATAACAGAAGCGCAAGAGCGTACGAATCCAGGTGGCGGAACCGCGTGACGGATCGGCGCAGAGGCGGAGGGGTGTTTATTCGAACGCGGCGTGTCCTTTGTTGCTTTTAACTATATTTATTTAATTTCCGTACAAATCTACGCCGCTTTTTACTTCAATTACATCATTTATTTTGGCTTGCTGATTTTCTGTATATTCAATTATATTATTTCTCAATAAGTTCCCAATTCCTTACTCCTTTACTGGTATCTAAAGTATACTTTTTCCTACATTCTTCGCAAGAAATATATACATCATGATCGCGAAATCCCGGTATATTATCATGTTCTTCAACTATTTTTCCTTTACCACATGGGCACTCATATTCATATCTCTCAGTATCTCCACTTCCAGCACCATACCCTGGAGAATCCTCAATGTTTGAATAAATTAATTTTGTCCTCATATGCTCTCCGCCTTTCTCAAATTACTATATTTTACAAATTCATCTTGTTGTTTTTTCAACATAGCACACCTTCCTTACACAAAATTCATTTTACTTTAATGTCAAAATAGCAAACAGACACTTTTCTTCCAAATTTAATGAATATTGTTCATACGTCATGCCATTTACATAATCACCATACACATCAAGACCATCTGTAAATCATTTAAGAACAGCTTTTAAACTTTCCATACTATTATCTGCACCAATCCAATAACGGCCATTTTCAGAAGCTGCTCCTAAAGTTGTTCCACTACCAGCAAAGCAATCTAATACTATATCCCCCGGATTAGAAGAAGCCGTTACAATCATTTTCAACATATCCATATTTTTTCAGTTGGATAGCCGGTTGTCTTTTGGGCTTGATTAATCGAATCTCTATAATTTAACCATATATCCTGTATTGGAATACCCTTTGAAGAGTCACAAAAAACCTTTCGTCTGCGATTTCCCGTTGGATTCCAATATATCTCTCCAGCAGCATCTAATTCATCAAGTTTGTCTGGTGTATATTGCCAATGCTTACCCACAGGAGGTAATTTACCTCTCAATTCTTTTCCTGTTTCCCCTTTTCTAACTCCTGGTGCATGAACAGGTACTTTTTTTATATCGTCGCCCTGTTTTTTCGTCAATACATGGATATTGTTCAATCATGCGGTCATATTCCCATGGATCATACGGCCTATTCCATGTATAGTTAGATGTTTTGGAATAAAACATAATATGAGACAAAATACTCTACGGCATTGTTCGGGAAAAATTCCTTGAACTCGCCATAGAGCTGTGCCGCCAGAGTCTTATTGTGTGCGATGATCAATGTAGGTTTATTTAGCTGCTGGATGACGTTTGCCATCGTGAAGGTTTTACCGGAGCCGGTGACACCCAGAAGCGTCTGGCACTGGTTTCCTTCCTGGAAACCTTTGACCAGCTGCTCGATGGCCTGGGGCTGGTCGCCGGTAGGTTTGTATTCTGATACTAGTTCAAAATGGTCCATGATAAAAGCTCTCCTTTGTGACTTTTGATATGTTCAATATCAGCCACCCTCAAAAAATTCATTCGTAACGAAAATGTCAAAATCAGAAAATGGTACTGCCTTATATTGGACTTTTCACAGTTTATTCATGAAAAGTCACAAAATATTAGTCGTAACGTACTACAAAATACTCTGTCGAGTATTCACATACTTTTATTCAAAATTTTTGTCTTCCAACAATTTTTGCAATTCTTCTTTACTTGGAAG
>CAJFUB010000035.1 GCA_904420095.1 uncultured Clostridia bacterium | reverse complement strand
TACAAAAAGAAAAACCGGCGTGAAGCCCGTAAAATCAAGGAAAATCGGGACTTCACAATTTTTTCACAAAGGAATTAGCACTCACCAGTTGACAGTGCTAACAATCGTGCTATAATATAGGCGTACCGAAAAGGAAGAGGTACGCCGGAAAGCTTCGGACGTATATTTTCCGGGAACGGTACAAATACTAAAACGCAACAGATTATAAATACGAATGGAGGAATGACTTATGTTGCCAAGCATTTTCGGTGAAAGTTTATTTGATGATTTTTTTGATTTTCCTTTTGAAAGAGCTTCCAGAGGTCATGATCCGCTGTACGGAAAGCACGGTAAGAACCTTATGAAAACGGATATAAAGGAAAAAGAAAATTCTTACGAGGTAGCTATCGATCTGCCGGGATTTAAGAAAGAGGATATTAAAATCCATTTGGAAGACGGATTCCTGACGGTTACGGCTCAGAAGACGCTCGACAAGGACGAGAAGGATCAGGATGGCCATTACATCAGACGGGAACGGTACAGCGGCCAGTGCTCGAGGAATTTCTATGTGGGCGAAAACGTCACGGAAAACGAGATCTCCGCAAAGCTGGAGGATGGTATTTTAAAGCTTTGCGTCCCGAAGAAGGATGCCAAAAAGCTTCCCGAGAAGAAATATATTGCAATCGAGTAATCCGCGCGGCGTTCTGTGTCAGAACACAGGCGCAGGGAAACCACGGCTCGCCAAGAAAAGGCAAGCCGTGGTTTTTTTATCTCATAGACCGCTCCATCGCTTCTGTTCTCCCGGTTTTCCTTCGGTTCCCTTTCCGCGCGCCATAAATGGCAGGCGTTTATTTTACAAGCAGCGTCTTAATATTTTTGCCTGCTCTTACGTCGGAAAACGCCTGATTGATGTCTTCAACCCGATAGCTTGCCGCAAGACTGCGGATCTGTTCGTGCCGCTCCGGATGGCGAAGCATAAAATCGATATACGCCTCTACGTCACACATTGAATATTGGGAAGAGCCGATGATCCGAAGCGCGTTGAACGTAATCAGCTGCGGCTTGATCGCGACCTCTCCGCTATCGGAGTATTGCCCGGGGACCAAATAGAAGCCTCGGTTTCGAAGCAGCTCCATGCCTTGCGGAATCGCCCTCGGATTTCCGGATGCCTCCAGAACCAGATCAGCGCCGACTCCTTTGCTCAATGTCCGTATATAGGAATTTATTTCAGAAAAAGGCGTTTTCTCCAGCGCAAGAACCCGAGTCGCGCCAAACGCAAGCGCGGCGTTCTCCCGCTGCGGAACCTGACGCGCCGTGATGGCAATAATTTCGGGTACGCCCAGCGCAGAAAGAAGGAGCACTGCAAACATGCCGACGGGCCCCAGCCCCTGCACAACGGCGGTACGGATCTGCGCAGCCATAAATCCTGCCTCTTCCGCAAGCCGGAATGCATGAAGCACGGTCGGGCCCGCGCAGGGAAAAACGCACGCCGTTACAGGATCGATTTCGTCCGGAAGCTTCACGAGATTTTTGATAGGCGAATAATTGTATTCCGCATATCCGCCGTAAAAATGCGGCGGAATTTCGGGGTTTCCGGCGTTTGTCGCACGCATGTTCACGCAATTTGCGTCGTCCCCCGTTCTGCAGAGGACGCACTCTCCGCAAGGGCAGGCAATATCCACGATCACGCTGTCTCCGATCCGGATTCCGGAAGCTTCGGCGTCCTCCTCGGAGATCGCCGCCACCCGGCCGATAAATTCATGACCGATTATTTTGGGCGGCTCCATTGGAATTTTACCGTCGTGAATATGCAGATCCGTCCCGCAAATTCCGCTGGCAATTAATTCCAGCATCGCCATGCCGCGCGGCGGCAGGGTAAGCGGATATTCCCTGATTTCAAAAGGACGGCCGGGGCCGGTATAAACCGCTGCTTTTGCTGTTTTTTTCATAATTCGTTCCTCCTTAAAATTTTACCGTCTGCCATTGGAAGGCTCGGGAAAGCCGTTCCAGCAGACTGCGTTCTACTCCGGGCACGGTTTGATATTCATACTCCAGACCGAGCGCGCGGTACTTCGGCGCGCCCAGTCTATGAAACGGAAGCAGCGTAACGCTTTCGACACGAAGCGCTGAGATCAGAGCCGCTGCGCGTTCCATGTATTCCGCGGTATCGCTGTACCCCGGAATAACGGGAAGCCGCAGTTCGACCGTCTTTCCCGCGTCCGTAAGCTTTCTGATATTTTCCAGAACCAGCTTTAGATCCGCGCCGGTTTTTTCCCGGCAGGCCGTTTCCTCGATCCCCTTCAAATCAACCAGATAAAGATCCGTGACGGGATTCAAACGTTCAAAGGCCGAATACGCTGTGCAGGCCGCCGTATCCACTGCAATATGGATTCCTTTTTCTTTCAGCAGCGCGGCCGTGGCGCGTACATATTCTGCCTGCAGCAGCGGTTCTCCTCCGGAAAAGGTTACGCCTCCGCCGGAATTGGCATAAAAAGGCGCATCCTCCGACAGAATCCCAGCCGTCTCTGCCGGGGAAAGTTCCGATCCCACAAATTCCAGCGCGCCGTTCGGACAGATTCCCGCACTGCGGCAGCTGCCGCAGCCCCGGCACAGCTCGGCATAAAACATACGCTGCCCTTTTTCCGGCGAGATTGTTTCCGGATTGTGGCACCAGCTGCAATGGAGATTGCAGCCCTTCAGAAAAACAGTAGAACGGATTCCGGGCCCGTCTCCGGTTGAAAAACGCTGAATTCGGGTAATCGTTCCGGAATCAGGCATCATATTCTGTCCTGGAAAGAATATCATTCTGAATCGCCGGATCAAGCTGCACGAAAAACGCGCTGAAGCCGGAAACTCGGACCATCAGATCCCGGTATTCCTCCGGATGCCGCACGGCGTCCTGCAGAATTTCGCGCGATACGGCGTTTATTTGAATTTCCTGTCCTCCCAGCTCGAAATACGTCCGAATCAGACTGCAAAGCTTTTCGACATTCGTTTTGTTTTTAAAAAAGCCGGAGGTAAATTTCCTGTTCAGCACCGTACCGCACGCGGCTTTCTTATAGTCCGGCTTAGCGCAGGAAAGCAGCGCTGCGGTAATCCCGTTTCGGTCCTGCCGGTAGGTCGGAGAAGCGGCGTCGCTGATCGGCCTGCCGGCGCGCCGTCCGTCCGGCGTAGCGGCAGTCGCCGTCCCTACAGCAATATTGCTGATATTCGAACCCATGGCAATATAAATTCTTCCGCCGTCCGCCGTCCGGTAACGGTCAAAAATTTCATGACAGGTATCGAGATACCAGACAGCATACTGATCGGCAAGCGTATCATTGTTTCCGTATTTTGGCGCCGCAAGCAGATCCCTCCGCAGCTCCTCATAGCCGGCAAAATCCGCCTTAAGCGCCAGCGCAATTTCCCGGAGCGTATATTTTTTCTGTAAAAATACGACAGACTCCACCGCCGCAAGCGAATCGGCCATCGTTCCGATTCCCATGCATACCGCGCCGTGAACGGAGGGGTACCTGCTTCCGCCGTCCAGAACGTCGCGTCCCCGATCGATGCAGTCGTCGCAGAAGCAGGAGAGAAACGGCTGCGCCCGCATTTTTACCGATATCTTCATATTCGAGCTGCGGAACCAGACCATATATTCCGCGGCAAGAAATTCCATCTGCTTTTTCAATTCAGTCAGAAACGCGTCCATCGATGAGATTTTATCCAGTTCGCACGGCAGTCCCGCCGGCCGCCCGGAAAGAATGCTTCTTCCGTTATTAAACACGGCCTCCAATGCCAGCGGCGCATTATACCTTCCGTCCGACCAGGGAGGCTCCTTTCCGGGGATAAAATTTTCAATGCAGCCGACCATACAATAATTTGCAGCATCCTCCGGCGTATGGCCCGCCGCGATCAAGGCCGGAATATTGACTTCGTCATTCATCAGCGCCGGATATCCGATTCCCGTGCCGATGACATTCAGGCAAGCGATTACAAACGGATCAGCGGTCTTTCGGTGAATTCTTGCGGATAAATTCGGTCCCGGGATTCTGACGCGTTCCACGGCCTCCAAAATGGCGTAGCTTAATGCGTTGACCGCATCCGTTCCCTCTTTTGTGATCCCGCCGATGCAGATGTTGGCGACTTCGTCGCCGCCCCGGAAGCGCCGGAATTCATAGAGCTTGATAAACACGCTTTCCAGAAGCGTAACCGCATCGTCATAGCACAGCGTTCCGTTTTCAAGATCTCTCCGGTAAAACGGAGCAAGATACTGATCCATGCGCCCGAACGCCATTGCGTATCGGTCTTCACATAAGAAAGCCTGATACGTAAGCCAGACAAGCTGCAGGGCCTCCCGGAAGCTTTGCGGGGGCGCCTCGGCAATTCTTCTGCAGGCACCGGCGATCTCAGGCTTTTCGGCACGGTCCGCCGCCTCGGCATAGGAACGGCACAGATTTGCAAAGCCTTCCATAACCAGCTTCGCCGCGTTCAGAAAGCAGAGCTTTTCCGGATCCTTTCCGTGGCGCTCCGCCGATTCTTCGATCCGCCTCAGGACGCCGGGAATCCCTTCGGATAAAAAGCGCTCGTATTCAGGCGCAAAATGATCAAAGTTATTGGAAAAATTTCCGAACTCAAAGCAGGAACAGATTTCCAGCGCCTTTCCGAGCTCTGCGTCGTCAAATGCGTCCAGAAACAATCCCTTCTGCGAGCCGGCAATCAGGTCGTTTTGATAGATATGTTTTTCATAATTTTCAAAAATGCTTTTGATCCCCCACGCTTTCGCAAGGACAAATGGCTCGTCGTAATGCGCGCGGTAGCCCAGGAAACGCCAGTACGCGCCGATCGGCTTCCGATCCTGCATACAGTCGATCTCCTGTTTCAGTTTTTCCGAAACGGTCATATCATCAGCTCCCGTTAAAAGGCTGAAATCAGCATACCCCGCCCGCCGAAAAAAAGATATGGAAAATCGAATCATATATGGACAAAACAACGATAAACGAATAATATATAAAACAGGAGGCAGGCCAATGATAACCTATAATATAAACTGGAAGGAATTTCCGCATATGACGTTCGCCCATACAGCAATCCTCCCCTATCACGCAATCGATTTTCCCGGAAATGAAAAAAGCGTAGAGCTCTCCTATATTGAGAAAGGGAGCTGCGAGCTTTGCATCGGCGGCAGCCGTTATACTTTGCCGGAAAACGGGATGCTGCTGCTGGTCAAAAAAAACAAAATCAGTCTTCGCGGCGATGCGGAGCATGTTCATCATACCGTAAATCTGTACGGAGACTATGAAACCGACAGCGGATGCGGCATTTTGCTTCCGCTCTATTTTCCAATCACGCCCCGTCTGGAATATCTGCGCATAAAGCTGAAAGAGGTCATCACGGAATTCCAGCTTCGCGATGCTGCCGCACAGCTGAAGGCCACCGCGATGACGCTTGAAATTTTGAGCGAAATATCGCGCGTCTACGAATCCGGGGCGGATGGAGCGGCTCATTTATACAGCCCTTCGGAGTATCTGCTTTCCAACGGCATGAAGCGGTATGTCGCGGAAAATTTAAACCGCCGGTTTACGCTTGCAGAGCTGGCGCGAGAGCTCGGCAAAACACCGAATTATTTGAATTCCGTATTTAAAAAAGTGAATGGAATCCCGATCAGGCAATACGCAAATCAGGAAAGAATCGGCGCCGTTCGCCTGCTGATGCAGAACTACCGCCTTTCTCTCAAGGAGGCAGGCGAAAGCATCGGAATTACGGATCAGAGCTATCTTTCCCGATTGTTCAAAAAAGTAATGGGAATTTCCGCGCAGAAATATTTTGCGGAATATAAAGGGGAAACGGTCACGGGTCTGACGAGTGCAGCGCCGCTTTCACCGCAGCGTCCAGCACCTCTCCCACAGGATCGCGGATCACAATCCCGGCCGTACGATCCGCCGGCGTCGCATCCCGATTGAGGATCGCAATGCAGTCTCCCTGAAACAGGGAAGCCAGTCCCGCCGCCGGATATACGGTGAGGGAGGTGCCTCCTATAATCAGAAGATCGGCTCGCCGAACTGCGGCGGCAGCCGCTTCGAATACGCCCTCAGGGAGCGGCTCCCCGTACAGGGTTACGCAAGGCTTGATCAGTCCCCCGCACAGCCTGCAGCGAGGGAGTCCTTCGCTTTTCAGGATCGCGTCTAGTGCATACGTTCTGCCGCAGCGCATGCAGCGATTTTTATGAACCGTCCCGTGAAGCTCCAAAACCATTTTACTGCCGGCGGACTGGTGAAGACCGTCTATATTCTGTGTGATGACGCAGCGGCATTTGCCGCGGCGTTCCAGCTCAGCCAGCGCAAAATGCTGTTCCCCGGCTTTGCGCCGGGGAACAGCATTTTTTCCCTGTAAAATTTATAAAACAGCTCCGGATTGCTTTGAAAGCAGGAAGCGCTGAGAATTTCCTCGGGGGAATAGCCTTCAAACGAGGCGCCGTACAGCCCGCCTGTGCTGCGAAAATCCGGTATTCCGCTTTCCGTCGAAACGCCCGCTCCGCCGAAAAACACAAGATATTTGCTTTTTTTGATCGCGCCCGTCAACGATTCATACATATCCGAAATTCACCGTTAAAATAGAATGCTCCGCGTCGCGGCTGTAAGAAGCAGTTCCCGTTTCGCAGCCGGCGGCAGCTAAGATATCGAAAATTTCTTTTTCTTCAAAAAGCTCGCGGATCGCCAGATCCATATCTTCCTCTCCGCTGAACTTTATATAAGCCATTTTCTGCGCGGCTGAGGCAGCTCTTTGCAGGATCCGCGCCGCGCCGTCCAGCGAGTAGGTCTCCAGATAGGCGTCATGATAAATAAAATAATTATACGTTTCCGCGGTACAGTCGGGAAGCGCGATGTTGTCTTCCCCATCTATGACGTGCGTACGGAGAAGCTCTTCCTCAGTGATGCAAAAATAATTATAAAACACCTCTCCGCGTTCTTCTGAATTTTCATTTTCAGACAGAGGTACGGGATCGTCCCATGTGACGTCTACATAATAGCCCTCGCCGTCCAGAATGACAAGATTCCAGATATGCGGCTCTCCATCTTTTTTATGCCCTGTAACGGTGGTGCATCGGATCCCGGCGGCTTCCGCCAGATATTGGAAGGCTTTCGCATAGCCGCCGCACAGCGCCGTACCGTTAATTAAAGCGCCGTACGCGGTCGTACTCTCCAGACTGCGCGAGGAAGGCTGTTCCGTATCGATATCCGTGTACGCCGCCGTGTCGTATTTCACGGTGCTTACCAGATAATCGTGGATGTAAAGCAGCGTTTCATACTCCCCGGGCAGCGTTTCCGCCGTATCCAGAATTTCATCTTTTATGCGAACGATCTGCTCGCGGTATGCCTCGATGTGCTCCCTTTCAACTGCATATAGCGGTTCCAGCACTTTTTTTCTTCGGAAAAGCCCCGTGGCCGATTTCAGCAGATAGCCGTCCCGCAGCCAAAAATATTCGGGATGATCGATCAGAACGTATCTGTATACTTTCACGATGGTGTCGTCGCTGTAGTCCTCCAGGCCCTCTGAAATCTGATCCTCATAATTTCGAAGCGCCGCGTCAATCCGGTCATATAGCTCGAGCTCCCGGTCGTCAAGCTGCAGCCGGGCAAGCCCCGCCCCGTCAGCGAGCCGGAATTCCGCCGGATGCTGCGGATCCGCCTTGTATTCCGGTCTGGCCAGCACTGCGCAGGATACGCTGCTCAGCGAAACGAGAAACGTCAGAAGCCACGCCGCCCAAGTTTTTTTGTAGTTTTTCCGGTTCTCCGCCATGTCCGCCGCCTTTATTTCCACGTTTTCAAGCTGATTTCTCCGCTCTGCAGCAAATCAAATTTTCCGGCGCCAAGCTCGACGATCAATGCGCCGTCTGCATCGATGTCCGCCGCACGGCCTTCATACGCAATCCCGTCCCGCTCGTAGGAAACGATTCTGTCCAGCACGACGGAGCGCTTTTTGTATTCTTCCAGCACGGCGCGGTCGTCCCCGTCTGAAATCCGCCGCAGGATATGCGTAAGTACTGCAGCCGGCAGCGAATCCATACGCTCCGCACCCAGCATGCCAAGCGCGCCTGCCGTACTTCGGAGCTCCGGGGGAAAGGATTCTGTCGTCACATTGATCCCGATCCCTAGAATCGCCCGGCGCTTTCCTTCTTGAAGGACGGATTCCGTTAAAATCCCACAGACCTTTCGCCCGTCCAAAAAAATATCGTTCACCCATTTGATTCCGGTTTCAATCCCCGTTTCCTCCCGGATCGCATCCGATACTGCGACGCCCGCACGGATCGTAAGCAATGCAGCGCTTGAAGCTTCCTGCGGAAAATCAACTACAATGCTCATATAAATTCCCGTCTTCCCCGGAGAATAAAATGATTTTCCCTGGCGGCCGCGGCCGGCCGTCTGCGCCTGCGCAAGAACAACGGCAGGCGGCGTCAGCGCGCCGCTTTGCAGCAAACGGCGCGCCTCGCTGCTCGTGGAATCAATCGTGTCGTAGCGATACCATTTTACGTCTAACGCCGCACCGCCTTTTTTCAAAGCGCAAAGGACTCCGGCAGCAGCTCGGACAGCTTCTGCGCCGTAAGCGCGCCGTTTTTTTCGTAGATGACGGTAAGATCCTTTGAAAACTCCGCCAGAAACTGCCTGCAAATTCCGCAGGGAGACTTCACTCTGCTGCCGGATACCGCCACAGCGATCTTGATAAACTCCCGATCTCCATTTCCGACCGCCTGCACGGCCGCGCTGCGTTCGGCGCAAATCGCTGCCCCAAAGGATGCGTTTTCCACATTGACGCCCGTATAAACGGCGCCGCTTCCCGTCAAAAGGGCTGCGCCGACCTTTACGTGCGAGTACGGGGAATAAGCGTTTTCGCGCACGCGGCTGGCAATTTCGTACAGTTCTTCATTCGTCATTGAAAGCGCTCCGATCTATCGTTATTTTTCTTTATAGTACAGCATGCAGTGACAATACCCCTCAAAATCCGGATCCTGAATCTGTTCGCGGAATTCCTTGCACATGCACTTTGTATTTTCGTTCTTCTCCACTACGCACGGGCAATAGCCGCCGCGCCGGAGCAGGCCCTCCTTGACGGTTCTGACGATTTCTTCGTCTTCGTTATAGCGTACCTTCATGATCCTCCCATCTCCAGCAGCTGCAGGAGCTCAGGCTTCGGACGGTATCCCGCCGCTTTTGCCGTAATTTTTCCATTTTTCATAACTACAATCGTAGGAATACTGGAAATGCCGAATTGAGCCGCAAGCGCCTCTTCCTCGTCTACGTTGACCTTGCATACGAGGATGTCCTTTCGTTCCTCCGCAATTTCCCCGATGATCGGCGCAATCATTCTGCAGGGACCGCACCACGCTGCCCAGAAGTCGATGAGAACCGGTTTTTCCGAATTCATTACCGTTTCTTTAAAATTGTCGTTTGTCAGTTTGATTTCCATCACATCATTCTCCTTTTCTTTTAATTCTGTTTCTGCAGCAGATTCTGATAGCAAATTTCGTTTTCCAGCTTCTCCCCTTTGAGAAAAGCGCTGATATTCCGAACCGTTACTTCTGCAATATTGTTCAAAGCCTCTTCCGTCAGAAACGCCTGATGGGATGTGAGGAGCACATTCGGCATGGAAATCAGCCGCGCCAGTACGTCGTCCTGCAGAATATGTCCGGAATTATCTTCATAAAAAAGCTCGGACTCCTCTTCATATACATCGAGGCATGCGGCGCCGACCTGTTTGTTCTTGATCCCCTCCGTAAGGGCCTCCGCGTCGATCAGGCCGCCGCGCGAGGTATTGATAATCACCACGCCCTTTTTCATCTGTGAAATCGTCTCGGCATTTATTATATGCTGCGTTTGGCTCGTAAGAGGGCAATGAAGCGAGAGAATGTCGCTCTGTGCAAACAGCTCCCCTAATGTGACATAGCGAATTCCTGCCGACGGATCCGGGTACGGATCGTATGCGGAGACATTCATGCCGAAGCCCCTGCAGATGTTGATGAATACTTTTCCGATTTTTCCCGTACCGATTACGCCGACGCTCTTGCCATGCAGGTCGAAGCCGGTCAATCCGTTCAGACTGAAGTTAAATTCGCGCGTTCTGTTATACGCTTTGTGAATCCGTCGGATTGAAGTCAGGAGCATCGCCATGGCATGCTCCGCAACCGCATAGGGAGAGTATGCGGGTACGCGTACGACGTGCATTTTTCCGCATGCCGTTTTAAGATCGACATTGTTGAATCCGGCGCAGCGCAGCGCGATCAGGCGAATTCCCATATCATACAGCCGATGGATCGTCGGCGTGTTTAAAGAATCGTTTACGAATGCGACGACTCCTGCGCAGCCTTCGGCAAGACCGGCGGTATCGGCATCCAGCTTTGATTCGTAATATTTGAACTCGATGCCGGCGGGCGGCCCATACTTTTCAAAGCCCGGCTTATCATAAGGCTTTGTGTCAAAAAAAGCAATTTTGGTCATATCCCCACTTCCTTTCCCTTATAGTATTTACGTAAAACATGGTATTAAACCGCTTTTCCATTTTACACCGATCTTCAAAAAAAGCAACCGGCTCTGACGGAGATTGACATCGGACAGATTCCGGTTATAATGAGCGGTGATTTTATTTTCCGGGAGGTAGTTGGCGTGAAATTTGTGATCCAGCGGGTTTTGCACGCAAGCGTAACGGTCGATGGCGTCCGAATCGCGCAGATTGGAAAGGGTTCTCTGGTCTTGGTCGGAATCGGCAGGGAAGATACGACGGCTGATGCGGACCGGCTGGTGGACAAGCTCGTAAAGCTGCGCATTTTTGAGGATGAGAGCGGGAAAACGAACCGATCTCTGTCCGATGTCAACGGCAGCCTGCTGCTGGTTTCACAATTTACGCTTTATGCCGATTGCCGAAAGGGGAACCGTCCTTCGTTCGGCGCGGCCGGCGCCCCGGAGGATGCTTCGCGGCTGTTCGACTATATCACGGCACGCTGCCGCGAGGCCGTCCCGGATACCCAGACGGGGCGCTTCGGCGCCGAGATGCAGTTGGAGCTTCTGAACGACGGTCCGTTTACGCTCATCCTGGAATAACTGCTTCCGAATACCGCCGGCCGGCTCTCGTTACCTCCACCGTTTTCGTCGCTGTTTTTTCTCGGAATACGCGGTCGTGCTCTACGAAAAGAAGCGTGGGACGGTATTTTGACACAAGCTCCTCAATCTGCAGGCGAGAAAAAACATCGATGTAATTGAGCGGCTCGTCCCAGATATACAAATGCGCCTCTTCGCAGAGAGAACGCGCAATCAGCACTTTTTTCTTCTGCCCTTCACTGTAGCACGCCATATCCTTTTCAAACTGAAGCCTCGAAAAATCAAGCTTTCTCAGAATCGTTTTAAAAAGCGTACGATCAACGCCGCATTGCTCCGCATATGCGTCGGGGCTGCCTTGCAGAAAGGAAGCGTCCTGCGGGATATACGATATTTTCAGGCCGCTCGCCTTGTAAAATTCGCCGCGGTACGGAACGGCTTCTCCAAGCAAAAGCTTCAGAAGCGAGCTTTTGCCGCAGCCGTTCTCCCCGTGCAGCGCGATGCGGTCGCCGCGATTTATTTGAAAACGAACGGCATCGCAGATCACATTTTCCCCGAAGAAAACGGAAATCCCCCTGAACTCGGCAAGCAGCTCCGCACGGTATGAAAGCGGCCGGATTCGAAGCTCCTCATTTTTTTCCAAATCATGGAGAAGCGCGCTCTTTTCTTCGACAGCTCTTTGCCGGCTGCGTTCCAGATTTTTCCGTCTCTGCTGCATGCGCCGCGATTTTTCACCGATGTAAGCGCGTCCGCCGATGCTTTTGGTTTCCGAGCGGCACACGCCTCCGCCGATTTTGGATGCTTCGACCTGATCCGCCCAATGCTTCGCCTGCGCCGCGGCCGTCTCAAGCCGTCTGATTTCTTTTTGCAGCTTCTCGTTTTCCGCCGCTTCAAACTGATCCCGAAGCGCTCGGTTCCGGTACCAGGAGGAAAAATTACCGCGCTGTATTTCAATATTCGTTTTGTTGATGAAAAGCGTATGATCCGTCGCCGCATCCAGCAGCGCTCTGTCATGAGATACGAGGATAAATCCCTTCTTCCCTGCAAGATAAGAGGCCATCAGCGCGCGCCCGTTTTCATCAAGATGATTTGTAGGCTCGTCGATCAGCAAAAAGCCGATCTCCTTCAAAAAAAGCGCCGCAAGCTTGATTTTCGTCTGTTCCCCTTTCGACAGCGTGCGCAGCGGACGCGCCAAGACGTCGCTCCGGAGTCCCAGCTTTCCGATTTCACGTTCTACTTCCCATTCGTCGCATCCGATCCCCAATGCGCGGATTTCGTCCAGCATGCTTTCCAGCGTTCCGTTCAGATCGAACGGGAAATAGCCGAATTCCACCGGCGACGTAATTTTTCCGCTGTATTCATACTTCCCAAGCAGCAGATTCAGAAACGTCGTTTTTCCTCTCCCGTTTCTGCCTGTAAACCCAAGCTTCCAGTCCGTATCGATCTGAAACGATACGTTTTCAAAAATAGTATCGCAGCTCCCGTCATAAGAAAATGTCAAATTCTGTATCTGGATCCTCGACATGCAAATTCCTCCAATCCAAAATTCGCATTGCCGTAAGAACGGATTTTTTTCGTTTACATGAAAAATACGCTTACACAAGCAGAGAAAAAATGAATATGATGCTGCAGGCAGGCAATCCGATCACGGCAACAAAAAAATTCCGCTTTCATAGCAGAAGCATTCTTTTGTCTCGTTCTTCCGAAATTACCTGTTCTTCATCGCAGCGCCTCTTTCCATGATTTTTCGTTATTGTACCCGTTTTCCGCGTCCTCGTCAAGCCGCGTGCGATTCAAAAAAACTGTTGACCTTTTTCGATAGTTATAGTAATATAAAAAAGTAATCTGTTGTACATTTGATCTCACATGTTTTTGTAAGTCATTTGTCCGTTAATGATGATTTACAAAAACATGTGATTTTTTTATGACTGCGGATAATCAGAAAATAGCTAGGGAGGATTTGTATGTATAAGGGAATCGTTAAATGGTTCAACCCGGAAAAGGGCTTCGGATTTATTTCAAACGAAGAGGGCGGCGAAGACGTGTTCGTTCATTTTTCCGCGATCGTAGCAGACGGATTTAAAACGCTTTCGGAAGGGCAGCGGGTTACGTTCGACATGGAGCAGGATCCGAAGAACAGCGGCAAAATGCGCGCGGTAAACGTTTGCGCAGTATAAAGACCGAAACGTACCGCGCCGGATCAGGCGCGGAAGAGACTGCGGTTCATCCAAAAGGATGCACCGCAGTTTTTTATGCTTCTGCTGCCAGAACGTTTGCGCGAAGCCAGGCGGCGACGCCGTCCTCCTGGTTGCTTCCGATGACCGCCGTCGCGCATTTTTTCAGCTCCGGAACGGCATTCGCAACCGCATAGCATGCATCCGAGGCCTGGAACAGCGGCAGGTCATTCTTCCCATCGCCAAACGATACCACACGATCCGCGCCAAGCAAATTTTTCAGCCGCCGTGCGGCATGCGCTTTCGTCGCGTCTTCCGGCAAAATCTCAAGCCACTGTGCCCCGCTGTAAAGATCGCGCTGGAAAATACAGTGAAATCGTCCTTTCAGCATGCCGTAAACGGGCCGCAGCTTCTCTTCGCTGTCGATACAGGAAAAATAAAAAACGCGTCCCATACGAAGCGGTTCCGTGCGAGGAACCGGCCGGCGCCGGGTATCGGTTTTCCGCCTGTCCAGGAAGAAACGCATACCGGGAGTAACGCAGTCCTCATAATAAGTAAATTTCTCCTCCTCGTTCAGAATGGAATATACGAGAGGGAAAATTTGACTGCGAAGCAGGATTCCTTCGATTTCCTCTGCTTCTGCCTCCGTAAAATACGTGGAAGACAGAATTGCCCTCGTTCCGCTGTCGATGATAAACGCGCCGTTGTATACGATTACAGGAAGCCGCGCGGTGATTCCGGCGGTCACCTTCGACGCCGTCAGATAGGAGCGTGCCGTAGCGTAGGAAAACAGGATTCCCTCCGCTTCCAGGCGGTTGACGGTTTCCGCGGTAAAGGCGGAGACGGTTTCATCAAGACGCAGCAGCGTTCCGTCAAGATCCGATATGTATAAGGTTTTATCGGAGCATGCCGCACGGTCCCGAGACTGCAAAATAACATTCATCAGAGCTTCCTCCTTTCACAAAGCTATTTTATATGATCCGGCCGGAAACTTCCACAAAATAATAGCATTCCTCGCTGTACCGCGCATATAAAATAAAAACATGCGCACGGATTGGAAAGCTGTGATATAATGCGGAGGCTGCCGTCAGAATCCAGGGAAAAAGGATGGACCGTTTCAATGAAAAACAAATTTCAAAGAACCATGAACGCCTGTTTTATCGCGTATATCGTACAGGCAATCATTAATAACTTTGTTCCGCTTCTGTTTCTGAGATTTCAGGAGGGCTATGGAATTCCGCTCTCTAAAATTACGTTACTCGTTACCGTAAACTTCGGAATCCAGCTCACCGTCGATCTTGCTTCGGCGGGATTTGTTGACAAAATTGGATACAGAGCTTCCATGCTGATCGCGCACATCTGCGCGGCGGCCGGCTTGCTCTCGCTTACCGTACTGCCGGAGGCGTTTTCCGACCCGTTTGTCGGCTTGCTGCTCTCGGTTATTATCTACGCCGTTGGCGGCGGTCTTCTGGAAGTGCTTGTAAGTCCCGTGATGGAATCCTGTCCGACGGAAAATAAAGAAAAGGCCATGAGTCTCCTGCATTCCTTTTATTGCTGGGGGCACGTGGCGGTCGTTCTGATTTCCACGGTTTTCTTTCGGATTTTCGGGATATCCAATTGGAAAATTCTTGCCATTGTATGGGCCGCCGTGCCGCTGGCAAATCTTTTTCTGTTCGCAAAAGCGCCGATTGCTTCTCTGATAAAAGAAGGAGAACAGGGGCTTACACTCCGAGAGCTTTTGTCCCAAAAAATATTCTGGGTATTCCTGCTGATGATGGTCTGCGCCGGGGCCAGCGAGCAGTCCGTCAGCCAGTGGGCATCTGCTTTCGCGGAAAAGGCGCTCGGTGTCGGCAAAACAGTCGGCGATCTTGCCGGTCCGATGGCATTTGCGGTACTGATGGGAATTTCCAGAGCATTTTACGGAAAGTACGGCGATAAAATTGATCTTGACCGCTTTATGGGAGGAAGTGCAATTTTATGTATCCTTTCCTACCTCTGTATTTCCCTGATCCCAATTCCGGCGGCAGGGCTGATCGGCTGCGCCATATGCGGCTTGTCCGTGGGAATTATGTGGCCTGGTGCGTTCAGCCGGGCCTCTGCAACAATTCGAAGAGGCGGCACCGCAATGTTTGCCTTTCTTGCGCTTGCCGGCGACCTTGGGTGCTCCGGCGGGCCCACGCTTGTAGGGCTCGTTTCCAGTCGTTTCGGAAACAATCTGCGCGCGGGAATTCTGGCGGCGATTCTTTTCCCTGTGCTTTTATTGCTGGGAATTCTCACGAGCAAACGGCGCAAAAACAAAAATTAACGCAGATCTAACCTCCGCAGGCTTTTACAAATAACGCTCCCTTCTTATAAATAAAGTTGGGAGGTTATAAAAATGCATGCGAAAAAGGTTGTTCTGTTCACATTATTCTGCGTTTCCGTTCTGGCGCTCACACTGCTTGCGGTATATATCGCCAAGCTATACGGCTGACGTTTTCATACGTTGAAGCGAAAGAGCGTTACATCTCCGTCCTTCATGACGTAATCTTTTCCTTCGGAGCGGACAAGCCCCTTTTCCCGGGCGGCGGCATACGATCCGCATTCCATAAGATCCGCGAAGGCTACGATTTCGGCACGGATAAAGCCGCGCTCAAAGTCGGAATGAATTTTTCCCGCAGCTTCAGGCGCCTTTGTGCCGTTTCGGATCGGCCATGCGCGCACCTCTTTGGGGCCGGCAGTCAGGAAGCTGATCAGCCCAAGCGTTCTGTAGCCTGCCGTGATCAGCTGATCCAGGCCCGACTCCGAAACGCCGAGCTCCGATAAAAATTCTTTTTTCTCCGTTTCGTCGAGGGAAGACATTTCTTCCTCCATTTTGCTGCATACCGTAATCAGCTGCGCCTTTTCGGCCTCCGCAACCTCGGTAAGCTCTTTGACGTGCCGGCAGGCGAAAGGATCTGCGGCGTCGTCTTCCGAGACATTCGCAGCATATATAACGGGTTTTGAGGTCAGCAAGAACAGAGAGGCAACAAACGCTGTTTCTTCTTCGGAAAGCGCCATCGAGCGAACGGGCAGGAAGCGTTCGAGATGCTCTTTGATGCGCTGAAGCAGCTGAATCTCCGAAAGCACCTTTTTATCCCCGCTTTTTGCCATTTTTCCGGTCCTCTCAATCCTGCGCTCGATGAGCTCCAGGTCCGAAAAAATCAGTTCCAGATTGATCGTTTCGGCATCGCCTCGCGGAGAAACGGAGTTTTCCACGCGAATGATATTGTCGTCGTCGAAGCAGCGGATGACATGGACGATCGCGTCCACCTCGCGGATGTGGGAAAGGAATTTGTTCCCAAGTCCTTCTCCTTTGCTGGCGCCCTTCACCAGCCCGGCAATGTCCACAAATTCAATCGTGGCGGGCGTATATTTTTCCGGATGATACAGTTCCGCAAGCCGGTCCAGCCGAAGGTCCGGCACCGCTACGACGCCCACATTCGGCTCTATCGTACAAAACGGATAATTTGCGCTTTCCGCGCCTGCCTTTGTCAGCGCGTTAAAGAGCGTGCTCTTGCCGACATTCGGCAGTCCGACGATTCCTAATTTCATTTTCTTCGATATCTCCTTAAAAATCCCTTCTTGCTCGTCAACGGTTAAGAACCTAAATATCCGCTGCGAGCCTCCGGGATCGTTTTGAAAGACATTGTGCGGCGGGTTCCCTGCTGCATTCTTTGCCTTTTAGATTTTTGCCCATGATCAGCTCTTTCTCGTATCGGGAAAAGAGCCGACGCAATTGATATATTATACCATATTGGTTCTGTTTTCAATAGAAACGAACGTATTTGCAGCGATTGTTTTGTAGTATTTATCCTTTTAAAGGATCAGTATGCTGCTGATAAGCGGTTCCAATTCGTGTATTGGCACGGGGTATTGAAGTGTCTGACATTTTCGGCTCGCCTTCTTTCATATTTTGAAATTTAGCACGTTCTTCTGCCTGCAAGCAGGTCCAATCATGCTGTAGCGAGCGTCTGTATTAATAATAAAACATGTAGGTTTCAAAAAAGCATCATAAAAAAGATGAAGCGCGCGGCCGTTAAAACAAAAAATTTTGATTTTTCGGGCGTTCATTATCAAGGGAAATTCGTTACAGAAAGAATGATTCTTTTAAAAAGCGCACATTGCGAAATTGTGCTGGAATTTCTAAAGTGATTCACAGTATGCAGGAACTGCAGCCGTCAAAAAAATTTTTAAAAAGTAATTTTAAACCGGACAGCAGCTGACAGGTTTAACTTTGATAATAGGAGCACAGCTGTAAGAGATTAGGACGCTAATCAAATAATAACAAAAATTTTAGCAAGGAGATTTTCTGAATGAAAACAATTTATGGTGTAAAAATGGAAACGCCCATTAACAAAAAACTTAAAAATGGTCATACAATGTATGATTGGGTTACGAGAAAAAACTGCTTTCCTGTTTTTTGTATGAGGACGCTCGCTGGTAATGACAAAATTACAGTTGAGGAAATAGAGTTTTTAAAAAGTAAAAGATGCAAAATTGGTTTGGTATTAAACAATCTTAGCGAGGCGGAAATTTCAGCGGCCAGCGGAGCAAATTCTGCCATACGTGCGGTAAGCGCTGCTATGAAATTAGGTGTGCCCACGAATGCCGGTATAGCCTTGTTTGCTGAAATCAAACCAGAATGGAGTGTGAATCACAACTGGATGCTTTCCTTTGCACAAAACGTAAAGGCTCATGGTTTTGTTGCGGGATTTATTGGCAATACAGATTCCAGCAAAAACTTTAATTTTGATCGTCAAGCAAGTCACTTTGCAAATGCCGCAAGGAATGTGCATTTCTTTGATGCTGTATTTATGGCGACTGAACCTAAGCTGGTTACTGCACCTAATAAATGGATCCCGTACTGTCCGTCAGCAATGGACCCGATGGATATGTCCTTTTGGGCATGCGGTATTACCTCGTTTGATGAAGTTAAAGCGGAAAATGTTTATTCAAGAGATGAAAACGCTCTTGCAAATTTATGGTAAAGGAGGGATAATAAAATGAATAAGAAACAGTATAATAATATTATAGAACACTCTTTGCAGTATGATTGTAAAGATACAACAAATTCCCTTGATACTGCAAGAATAGTATTCAATAATATGGGGGTAGCATTACCGAAAGGTACTATAAAAGAAGTATATGATACGGTTGCCACCAATGATTATATGGGTTGGAGGCATTGTAATTTTGAAAAGGCGAAGGAAGCCGCAAACAATGGTATTGCCGCTATGGGGATTAACCAGGATCGAATTGTAGTGCTTTCTGCGGAAGATACAGAACAATCTGTTGCTCAAACGGCATCAGTATTAACTTTAACAGATAATACACCCGCTGTAGCGGTTGCTAATTTGCAGTATTATATATATAATTATGATTGTACTACTTGCACTACTTGTACTTCGCCGTATGTTCCAACTAACGATAGGTACTTATATGAGTTAAAAACAACATTCGGTTTTTCGGAGGAAGTGGCAAATTTGATTAGGACATTATACTATAAAGTGGAGTGCGTATTCTTCTCCGAAAATAATATTACAAAAGCATGGAAATGTGCAAGAATGTTATCAGAATTTGTTTATGATGCGGATAATGTTATTGACAAATGGGATGATGTTGCCGGTTCTGTAGCAGATGCAGATAATAGAGAAACGTATTTTATTAATACTTTAGGTTACACCAATCAGCAATATACTATACTTAGTAATGCTTTAATAGATCAACACAGGATTGCGGGGGAAACTGGACAAATTATCGATTTTTGTCATATGCAGTATTCCATTGCAGCCAGACTTGCGTATACACTTAATAAAGACGGATTTAAGTCAAATTTGGGGACTGGTATTTATACAGGCAATTATGGTCTATATACCGATGAAGAGATATCATATTTAGCGGGTTGGCTGGGTGATGCAGTATTAACGAACATTTATGGGGTTGGAACTACTCTTTTTGGTAACGATGACTATATGTCTGATCTTGATGCAGAAAATATTTATCGTTTGATTATTCAAGATAATTCTTCAATAACTGCCATAAATTTATATTACTCGCAGTTGACTAATTGTTGTAACAGAGCAGACACTTTTCTGCAATATATCAGTTATTCAACTGTACAGGAAAAGGTATTTTACGAATTGGTAGATGCACAACTATATTCATGTTTGCATGATGCATCAGAGCAAGGTGAGATATTTATGACACAATATTATTTAAACCTTATTAATGATGAACAATATCATTGGGATACAATTAAATCACACTATCCCAATACGTATGATTTCTTAAAAAGTTTAAATGACAGACGCGCAACCATGCAGCATTATTAATAGCATATTACAATATTACAAGGAGGATGGCGCTTATATGACAAACAAGAAATCGGCAAAAATATTTTTAATTATTGGTTTAGCAGGGGTTATTCTTTCCATTATAGGAACTATAATAGAAATAGTATACACGTATAATATAATATCACAAAATTTTAAAACGGAACCGATTCGGCAATCAATAGAATTATTTGAACATCTGTTGTCCGTAGGATTATTTGTAGTCCCGATTTTTGCAGAAGAGCTGTCTTTTGTCAGAAGCGTTTACAAGCTATTAAAAGGCGGGCTCAAAAGATTAGAAAAAGTATGCTGTATTGTTTCGGCAAGCCTGCTGTTATTGATGATTATCTTTCATTGGCTCATTGTTACAAGAAGCATTCGATTTGATATGATCGACGAACAAAAGTTTGTGCGAACAATACTTTTTCTGACAGAGTGGCCCACGGTGATATTGTCATTTGTATTAAGCAGTATTCGAAGCAGAAATAAGGAGGATCGTGC
>CAJFUB010000034.1 GCA_904420095.1 uncultured Clostridia bacterium | reverse complement strand
CTCCATATTATAGAAATCCATGTATTTCCGGACGCATTCTTTGAATTCTTCCACCGAATGATAGTTCCTTCGATATAATTCCTCCCGTTTTAGAGAGGCGAAAAAGGATTCCATGGCCGCATTATGACACGGCTTGCCGGAAGGAGAAAAGGACTGCTCCACATGGAGTGTTTTGAGCAGTTTCTGAAAAGCAAAAGCAGTGTATTGTGTACCTCGGTCGCTGTGGAAAATCAATCCCTCCGCCGGCCTACGGTCTTCATAAGCTGACCGAAAAGTGGATGTAATAAGCTGGCTGCTGTGCTTCTGCGAAATCTTGTAGGAGAGTACTTTACGGGAATAGAGGTCGAGGATAGCACAGATATAGTACATCTTTTTATTATAGGCGAAATAGGTGACATCGCTGACCCATATTTGATTGGGAGCAGAAGCGGAAAACTGTTTTCCCAGCCTATCGTTTTTCTTTTGTGCATGGAAACGCATATAGAGGCGTTTGGCTCCTGTCCGAATGCTGGCGAGATTCATCTCCTGCATCAGTTCCGAAACCATTTTGTCGCTGGTGGCCACCCCTCGGGATTTCAAAACGGCGCTGATTTTCTTCGCACCATAGATTTGGTCGCTCTCGTCATAAATTTGGCGGATCTGTTCGCTTAACTCTGTTCGGCGGAGTTGATAGCTTTTGTTTTCCTTTTTGTTGCGGAGAATATGATTGTAAAAGGTTCCTCTGGGAACCTCCAGAGCATCACAAAGAGTATGTACGCTGAACTGGCCATAAAGAGTCTCCAACGCCTTGAGCTTGTCCTGCAACGGAGCAGAAACCGTGCAGTCAACAGACTTCAAAACTTGGATGATACCTTCCAACTTTTCCACTCGTTTTTTGAGAGCGGAGAACTCTTTTGGGGTGACGATCATGCCTGCATCGGTTATAGTAGTTTGATATGGCTTTAGCCAAGAATAAAAGGTGCTGCGGGCAATACCGGTTTGAGTACAGATGTCGGAGACGCTTTCACCGTTTTGATAACGCAGGACAAGTTCCTGTTTTTGATTGGTTGTGTATTTCATAAGGTATTCCTCCTGAATCTGGGATATGAGTATTGTAACATTCAGGGGGAATGTGTTGAAATTCTAATTACTATTAAAGAGAATAATTTATAACGGCTTAGCGCGATTGGGTTATAGGTTTATGATTTAATATAATCATAATCGTGGTTGACAAACGCAAATTGCAATCTTATAATAGATATCAAGAAATATTACAATGATACGGAGGTAATATAAATTGCCAAGAACAAAAAGTGATCATGCATCGCCTGTTAGTGAAAAGCCAAAGGCAAAACAATCACGCCTTTCTCAAACGGCCTGTCCATCTGTCGACTTGGAAGCTGCCTTAATAATCCCTCGCGCAATAAAAGATAATTTTGCGGGACAAGCAACAGCTCCCTTACTTGTTGCCGATGCCTGCGGTATAAAGCCTGCTAGTTCAAATTGGAGAACAATAACGGGAGCCGCTGTTGCATACGGTTTGACCAATGGTGGCTATAACGCACAGGAAATTTCCTTGACGCCATTAGGAGAGAGGATAGTTTCTCCTTTGATAGAAGGAGATGATGAAGTAGCGTTAAAAGAAGCCGTATTAAAGCCAACCATATTAGCGGAATTCTATCATCAATACGATCGAAATAAGCTGCCTAAAACTGAGATTGCATTTAATATCTTACAAAAAAAGGGAGTGCCAGCTGAACGTTTGCAGAGTGCATGGGAGATATTACGTGCAAATGCCTCAAAAACTAATATATTAAGAATTATAAGTGGAAGTGAATACATTTTTCTTGATATGAAAGATTCGCCATCACCTACTACTAATACAAACAATTTATCATCAATTACTGGCTTGCATAACAATGATAGCGAAGAAGTAGAAGTTCCAAATGAAGTACTACAAAAAATGAATATTGAATCTCCGCAAAAAGAGATTCCTCTTTCTCCTTTCAAAAACGAAAAGCCTCATATTTTTATTTCCCATGGAAAAAATAACGCGACTATTATTGGACAGTTGAAAGAGCTGTTAAATTATGGCCAGATGGAACCTATTATCTCAGTAGAGAGAGAAACTACAGCTATTCCTGTTCCCGATAAAGTATTTGATGATATGAGAAGCTGTGATGCGGGTATTATTCATATTGATTTAGAAGAAGTCCCATATGGTGATGGCGGTCAAAAGTTTAGTCGTCTGAATGAAAACGTTTTAATAGAGATAGGTGCTGCCATAGCATTATATGGTAAGAGAGTAGTCCTACTATGCAAAAAAGACACGCCATTACCTTCGAATCTGCAGGGCTTATATCGATGTGAATATGAAGGAAATCAATTAGATTATTCTTCAACTATGAAATTATTGAAAACAATGCAAGAACTTAGAGAAATGATGTGAATGCAATCGTTGAATAGAGATTGAGCCATTTTTATTTTAGTGCACACCACCTTAACAAAATTTTTTGAAATTTGTATTCCGTTAATTTGTATCAACCTTTACGCTTTTAGACAAAGCATTCAAACCCGCACCTTTTACCTACCGGTGAAACGTTCGGGTTTGCTCTTTTTCTCAATGAAATTGCGTAGTAAAAATGACGCGGTGCGGATTTTGACCTGTACCTCCGTTGTTCTTTAAATATGCTTTTCAGTTTGCTCCATCTTTTCGAATATTCCAGAATCCTTGTTTGGCGGCAGAATGTTTTTACTGTACGTCAAACTTTCGTAGTATCTGATCGCCCACAGCTCGGTTTGGTATTCCGCATCTTCGTAGCATTCGATGCAACCAATACTGTTGATGTTGCTGCTTTCTGACCTTTGTTTGTTCTTCCATGAACTTAGCTTCCTTCGAAATTCGCCGTTATGTTTTTCGGTACTTAAAAAAATTTTCGACAGGAGCATAAAATCAACTGCAGGTAGAATTTTGCTTCACGAGCTCAACATTCATACTATTGCAGGTTGAAATATCTTTTGAGATAATATACTCATAAGATCGCTGTCGCGAAAAATATTGGAGGTTGTAAAAATGTTAGATCAAAAAGTATTCGGCGATAAACTTCGAAATCATAGAAAAAGACTTGGCCTGACTCAGGAAAAAGTCGCGGAACGAGTAGGCGTATCTCCCCAAGCCATTTCTAAATGGGAGGCCGGCGATTGCTTGCCTGACTGCTTTAACCTTAAAGCGCTCAGCGATGTTTATAAAATTTCGACAGATGTTCTTCTTGAAACGGAAACGAACGACGACATTGAAGCCGTAGCAAGCAAAATCGAACAGCTTGGGACAGAGTTCATTTGGGCAACTGCGAATTGCGATAGATATGACACCAATCCTCGACGAGAGCTAGGCGAAGATCTCTGGAAGATGTGGAAAGGTATATATTTTGCAGAAGTAGGAAATCGGCAAAAGCAAGAAGAAAGCAAGCGGCAGGGCAATCTTCGAATTATCGGATCGTTTGGGACAAAGATTTGGGATGATGATGGCGTTGCGTGCGTTATTCAGTCAGAACTGATAAAAAAACTAACCGTTTTCGACAAAGAAACGATAGATGTGATGAACGCGCTTTGCAGCGAAGAAGGGCAAAAGCTGATCTTATCTTTACGCTGCGACATTCCTACTCCCAAGCAAGAGATAATTGAGAAAACCAATATGGATATTTCACGCCTTAATGAGCTTTTACTGATGTTTACCGAAAGCCGCATGATTGAGTATGTCGCCGATAATCGCTCTCCTGACAGTGGATATTTGATGAGCGGACATTGCGGTATTGCAGCTTATATGGCGCTGGCCGCAATGTTTATATTAAACAAAACGCGATACACTGTTTCGCAGTTTCTTATAGGATAGACCGTTTCAAGTTATGCGTAAGCTCAAAATGAGATATAAGATGATACGATGGGAAGCAGCTTGTCTGTAATCCGGTACTTTTTTTATAGGCCCGGCGCATCGTTTCCATTCCGGCCACAGGGTACCGGCCCGGAGCTTTCTCTATTTTCTCGCTTTCGGAATTATGATAAAATGAAAGAAATAAAATGATTCATCCTAAATGATATAGGAGGGCGAATATGCTTACTTCCCCGCCCCGCTATGATTCGTTCTAAATTTATTGTATAATGAAAATAAAGAAAGCGAGGTGTTCCCGTATGACGCGCAGGACAGGCAGACGCTCCCCTAGGCCGGAGCTCTGCGTATGTCGGGATCAGCCGCGGCTGTGCTTAAACGGCCTGCGGCAAAACAAACGTCCGCGTATATGGCCGAAAGGAAATGGGATACAAAATAGCGATCTGCGATGACAGGAATGAAGATGCAAAATATATCGCATCTGTTGTCAGCAAATGGGCGGCAAAAGAAAAGATACCGATGAGCCTTGAAACCTTCCCCTCTGCGGAAAGCTTTCTGTTTCAGTATGCAGAGCAAAAGGATTACGATATCCTGCTGCTGGATATTGAAATGCAGTCCATGAACGGCGTGGCGCTTGCCAAAAGCATCCGAAAAGAAAACGATGCGGTACAGATTGTGTTTATTACAGGATATACAGATTATATTGCGGAAGGCTACGACGTTGCAGCACTGCATTATCTGATAAAGCCGGTAAGCGAGGACAAGCTGCACGAGGTTCTGAACCGCGCTGCAATAAAAATCAGGAAAAATGAAAAAGCCCTGTTTCTTTCCTCATCAGGGGAAGCGGTACGCATTCCGCTCTATGAGATCAAATATCTTGAGGTACAGAAAAATTATGTAACGATCCATGCCAAAAACAATTACACCGTGAAAAAGACGCTCGGAGCGCTCGAGCAGGAATTAGACGAACGCTTTTACAGGATGGCCCGCTCTTATATCGTAAATCTTTCTTATATTGACAGGATCTCCAAAAGCGATGTTTTTCTGTCTGACGGAACGGTCCTTCCGCTGCCCAGAGGTCAATACGAGCCTTTAAACAGAGCATTTATTAAACACGCATAACGGAGGCATACATGAAAATTTTTTCAAAGCAAATCGATAAGCGCCTGGCCGCTTATCAGCGGGAACTGATTGAAGTCCATTATGCAGAAGTTGAAAATATGTATAAGCAGATCCGCGGCTGGCGTCATGATTACCGAAATCATATCCAGGTTATGAAGGCCTATGCGGCAAGCGGCGATATGGACGCGATAAAAAGGTATCTGGATGAATTAGAAACGGATTTATCCGCAGTGGATCCCGTCGTTAAAACAGGAAATCCGATGGCAGACGCCATTCTCAACAGCAAAATCTCTCTGGCAAAATCAAGGAACGTCCCTGTGAAGGCCGATGTTTTTATTCCGCTTGCTCTAAAAATATCAGAGCTTGATTTGTGCGTAATTATAGGTAATCTTTTCGACAACGCCATTGAAGCCAGTTTGGCGCTGCCAGAAGGAAAACGACAAATTCGTATCTATATGGACATGAAAAACACGCAGCTTTATATTTCCTTTACCAATTTTACCGCTGCAAAAAAGCAGAAGAAAGAAAACGGAAGGTTTCAAACCACAAAAGGCCCGGGGCACGGCCTGGGCTTAATCCGAATGGATACGATTATTGAACGTCTGGACGGATATATCAATCGAAACAGCGAGGACGGCGCTTTTACCACAGAAATCCTGATCCCGCAGAAATAAAGCAATTCATCACCGGAACGCAGCCGTTCGTCCCCGAAAGCAAAACGAGAAAGGATGTCATGATAAAATAAGGCTGCAGAAAGGGGTGGAATTTTGAAAAAAGAAAAAAGCACAAGGCCCAAGTATAACATGTGGCAATGCTCCGCTTATATGATTGCGCTTGCATGGCGTGAAAAAGAAAAAAAAGTCGTACTATTATGCCTTTTACATGTTTTTCTTGCTGTAGCAGGCAATTTAGTCAATCTCTATGTATCGCCGTCCATCCTGTCGGTTTTGGAACGGCAGGCTTCGTTTTCGGAATTCATTGCGACTGTTTTGCTGTTCGTCCTGCTGATTATGTTTTGTTCCGCGGCTTCTTCTTACGTGGATTCCAATACGATATACGGAAGGATCACCGTCCGCTCCTTCCTGATCGCCGATATCAACAGAAAGGCCTGCACCACGTCGTATCCCAACCTGACAGACGAAACGTTTATCAAGCTCAGTTCCAAAGCTCAGCAGGCAATAAGCGGTAATCGCGAAGCCACCGAGGCCATCTGGGAAACGCTCGCGTCGCTTATGAAAAACAGCATCGGATTTGTTATTTATCTATTTTTGTTGGTATCGCTGAATTTGTGGCTGATGATCGTCATATTGCTGACAGCCCTGATCGGATATTTCGTAAATAAAAAACTGACCGGATACGGCTACCGCCATCGGGAAGAAGAAGGCGAAATATCGGCAAAAATCTGGTATCAAATCGGGCAGGCCAAAAATTATGCAGCGGCAAAAGATATCCGGATTTTCGGGATGAGGCCCTGGCTGCAGGAGATCAGCGACAAGGCCATGGCTGCTTATACTGCTTTTCACCGCCGCGCTAACAATATTTACATATGGGGGAAAATATTGGATTGCATTCTGGCGTTTCTGCGCAACGGGCTGGCTTACGGCGTTTTGCTTTATCTGGTATTGACAAGAGGATTGAGCGTGTCCGCATTTCTTCTGTATTTTTCTGCAGTTAACGGCTTTACGGCATGGGTAAGCGGAATTTTAGAGAGCATGACAACGCTGTATCGGCAAAGCCTGGATATTTCTACGGTAAGAGAGTTTCTGGAATATCCGGAGCCGTTCCGGTTTGAGGGAGGAGAAAAGCCGTCCGCTTCTGTCGGCGTCCGACATGAGCTAACGCTTGAAAATGTGTCTTTTAAATATCCGGAAGCGGAAGACTTCACACTGGAGGATATTAGCTTTACAATTCATCCCGGCGAAAAAATTGCGGTCGTCGGGCTCAACGGTGCCGGTAAGACTACGCTTGTCAAACTGATTTGCGGTTTTTTCGATCCGACGCAGGGACGGGTTTTACTTGACGGACGGGATATCAGAGAGTATAACCGCCAGGACTATTATGCGATGTTTTCGGCAGTTTTTCAGAACTTTTCGCTGCTTGCAGGAACAGTAGCCGCCAACGTAGCGCAGTCAGAGGAAAATCAGGATATGGAACGAATTAAGGATTGCGTCGAGAAAGCGGGGCTGACCGCTAAAATCAATTCCTTAAAAAACGGCTATCAAACCTATTTAAACCGAACCGTCTTTGAAGACGGAGCGGAGCTGTCCGGCGGAGAAATGCAAAAGCTGATGCTGGCCCGCGCTCTTTATAAAAAAGCGCCGTTTATCATTCTGGATGAGCCGACCGCCGCTCTTGACCCCATTGCGGAAGCGGATCTGTACGGCAAGTATAACGAAATGACACGGGACCGTACCTCCGTTTACATTTCCCACCGCCTGGCCTCCACTCGCTTCTGCGACAGAATTTTTCTGATTAGCGATCACAGGATTGCGGAGGAAGGCACGCACGAGGAGCTCCTGCGCCTTGCAGGAAAATATGCGCAGCTCTTTGAAATTCAGAGCAAATATTATCGAGAGGGGGATGCTTATGCAAAAGGAAACAAAGCTGCCGACCTGGCGTGAGGCATGGAAGCTGAACAGACGCGCTTTTATTCTGATTTATAAGCGCTGCCCCCGCATGATCCTGTCGCGGCTTATCTGTATTGTTTGGGACGCCTTGACTCCTTATGCGGGTATTTATCTTTCCGCTCTGCTGATAACGGAGCTGACCGAAGCGCGAAATCCATCTGTACTTACAAAGCTTGTTCTGAGCATCCTGTTTTCGGCCGCGCTGATCTCTCTTATTGCCGCATTTCTGCACAGATGGCGCGACATCGAATGTGCCGGGCTTTATTACAAGGTGCAGCAGATCTATTCCGAAAAAATGATGCGCATGGATTACGAAGACGTAGATAACCCCAAAACACATGAGCTGTATAATACCATCGAGCAAAACCGCAACGGAGGCGGCTGGGGCTTAAACCGGGTATATGATCATATTGAAGGGCTTCTGTCCGCCGTTCTCACATTGCTGGGCGGAGCCGCTCTGACGGTCTCGCTCTTCACAAGCCGTGTGCCGGAAGACTCCGGCGGATATACGGTTTTGAATAACCCGCTGCTCATTCTGGCAATGATCGCGATTATGCTGGCAATTACCTTTTTTGCTCCCATGCTTTCCAATAAAGCGGGAAGCTATTATGCGGTTCATTCCAATACCCATAATTATGCAAACCGACTGTTCGGGTATTTCGGTTTTCTGGGCTTCAAAAATGAGCTGGCAGGAGATGTGCGGATTTACCGGCAGGATTTGATTTGTGATAAATACAACAAAGACAAAACCGGCATATTTTATTCTAAAGGAATATTTGCAAAACTGTCGAAAGGACCGATCGGCCTCTACAATGCCGCATCATCGGCCGTATCTGTTTTGTTTACCGGCGCCGTTTACGTCTTGGTCGGCCTGAAGGCACTGGGCGGGGCCTTTGGGATCGGCGCCGTTACACAATATGTATCGGCCGTCACACGCGTCGCAGGAAGCATCGGCTCCTCGATCGGATTAATGGGAGGAATGCGGAACAACGCCGCTTTTCTCAAGCTGACGTTTGAATTTCTTGATATCCCCAATCGGATGTATCAAGGCAGTCTGACGGTAGAAAAGCGTATGGATCGCGATTACGAGATCGAATTTTGCAATGTTTCCTTTCAGTATCCCGGAAGCGACGCGTATGCACTTAGAAATGTTTCGATAAAATTCCGCATCGGAGAACGTCTTGCGGTGGTCGGCCAAAACGGAAGCGGCAAAACCACCTTTATAAAGCTGCTATGCCGATTATACGATCCCACGGAAGGAAAAATATTGCTCAACGGAATCGATATCAGGAAATACGATTACGATGAATATATGTCCGTCTTTGCAGTAGTATTCCAGGATTTTAAATTGTTTTCTTATCCGCTTGGTGAAAATGTAGCTGCAAAAATCAATTATGATCCGGCATTGGCGGAACGCTGTTTGATCGATTCCGGTTTTGGAGAACGATTGCAGGAAATGCCGAATGGACTGAATACATATTTATACAAGGACTTCTGTAAGCAGGGCATTGAAATTTCCGGCGGAGAGGCCCAGAAAATCGCCCTCGCCAGAGCGCTGTATAAAAACGCGCCGTTTATTATCCTGGACGAACCTACCGCCGCTTTGGATCCCATGGCCGAAGCCGAGGTTTACAGCAGCTTTGATAAGATTGTAGGGAATAAAACGGCGATCTATATCAGTCACCGCCTCTCCTCCTGCCGATTCTGTGACCATATTGCGGTCTTTGATAATGGACAGATCGTGCAGCGCGGCAGTCATGAGGAATTAGTTGCGGATATAAGCGGAAAATATCATGCGCTGTGGCACGCACAGGCGCAATATTATGATAAGAAAGCGCAGTCATAAGGAAAGAAGTGCATTGAAATTTTATTCTATATATGCTACCCTGTTTTCACAGCAATGCGGAGGTGATCTCTATTAAAATCAAATTATTTTCTTCTATGGTTTTCGATGCGATCTGTGCCTGCAGTTTAATAGAAGACAACGGTCAATATCATAAAACTGCTCAAAATGAAATTTTAAACATATTAAAATCCCGCACCGGCGACACCTTCAAGGAAGGAGCGCTCAGCTATTCCACCATGTGCGGGATCGCCGCGTGCTTTCTTCCGGATCCCTCTACCGCTACATTAAATGACCTGTATCAAATGTTCGACGCTTTTTCGGAAGCAGACGGTATCATACGATCGAAAACAACAAACGAATTTGAAAGATCCTATGTCCTCCCTACCCTTGACCTGCTCAAGGATGGTTATGCTGAAAAATACCGCAAATACATCCTTGCACTCAAGGACGCCGGCTTTGAAAAGCTGTGGCGCGAAAAAATCCTGCCTGTAGAGCAGCAGCAAATTTCCAGGCTTGAAAACGCCTTGGCCGATATTGAGATTGACAGCATGCTCGAATCGATTTCAAAACTAAAATGCACCGTCTGCAGCGAGGTAACCGTCTATATTTCATTGCTATCCTATCCGGTATCCTTTTCACTCGGTGAAACCGCTTTTCTGGCTACGATAAACGATGGTGATGATTCGGATTATTATAAAAACGGATTTCCGGCGCTCCTCTCGCATGAGCTTATGCACGGCTTTGCTTCCATGGAGCTGATAGAAATTTATTTGGATTTCATGAAACAGTCCCGTTATCTCAGATCAACGCATGATTTTTTGCTGAAGGAGCTTCATTCGGGAAATGAAGAAGAATTTGTCATGGCGGCGGAATATTATATTCTGTGGCGCGCGGGCTTCATGACAAAAGAAGAAATCTTGCTGAAAAACTATTCCCGTTACGGCGGCTGCGTACCGCTTGCATTCTATCTTTTTGAACATATGACGCGCGAAAAAAGCGAACCGATTGCGGATTACAATCAATGGCTGCTGCAGCGTTTCAAAAACGGAACGTTTTCGCCGGAGGAGTTGATTCCGACCATCGATTCCCTCCTGCCGCCTCCCGACAATATCGACCGTTTTTTTGCGAATCTGTTCGTCATTTTGCAGCGCTGTTCTTTTATTATCAGGGATGCGGCGCTGTATGTCCAAAATGATATAAAAGAGCAAATAGAGCGACTGACAAATGCAGCTTTCATACGAAATGCGGATAAAAGCATTTCTTTTGCAAACGGCAGGAAAGAGCTGGATCAGAGCTGCGTAAGAGAAACTCTGACAAGCGGCAGTTTAACAATCGAAAGAATCGAATTCAGCAATAAAAAAGACGCGCTTTTATTTTGCTTCCCCTGCCGCGGATCCAATATAGGTGTGCCGGTGCTTGAATATGAAGGCGAACGATTTGAAAAAGCATATTGTCTTAACATGGCGTATCATAAGGATCAGCCAAATCGAGCAGAGTTCTCGCTGATCTGCGGAAGCGTAAAGTATCTGATTACATCTGCCTGCCCCGATGGAGTGGTCGATATCAGTACAGAAAAGGACCAATTTGCAACACACCGTGTCTATGGAGCGGAAATGATCGCCGCGGTGAAACGAGCGGAAAGCATTGTGAGGCTGCTTTGTAAATAAGCTGCGGAGCCGCCGAGCGGAATTGTAAGACGACTGCCATTATTAATCACGCAGCACCTTTTCCTTTGCTTCTCTGAAGCAGTTCCGGAAAAACGGCGTCGTGGAATTATTGCAGCCGTGATTATAATGCATATCAAGCAGTTCCCCTAATTCTTCTAACTGGTAAAAATAGAATAATATGTTGTCGGTATCAATTTTCAATACATTTTTATAGCCCTTCAGCAATGTGTCATACATTTCCCAATAATGCCATTCCAGATGAATCCGCGCAAGCTCGTCGAGCGGATCGCCGATTTCAGAGGTTTCCGCATCGATAACAAAAAGCCTGCCGTTCCGAAAAATTAAATTATCGGGACGAATGTCGCGATGCAGAAGCCGATTTGCCTTTGATGCAGGGTACGCTTGCATTTTCTCACAAATCAAATCGATTTCATCTATAGTAATCAGATCATTGGCCACAATGCGCAGCAATTGAGGCCGCATCAGAAAATTGGAATAATACGCTTCCCACGAATCTCTGCCCATAGGATACATGCTTTGCACATCCGCTTCGATTTGATTGATTTGGGCGATCAGTTGACCGATTTCGTAATAAATATTCTCTTTCTTCCGATCATTCAATTCCTCCTGTAAACAATACCGAAGCGCTTTCCCTTCAATATATTCCGATATCTGAAATGCTTTATCATAGTAATCGCAGCTTCCGTCCACAACATAGATTTCCGGACAGGTTTTGCCGATTTTACTGTTGACCGTGTCGTAAAAGAGCTTTTCGCGTTCAAACAGTTCTGTATAGTTGGAATAGGCGCGGAAAACCACCTTTTGATGATCTGATAAAGTAATCAGCCAGGACTCTTTCCAACCGTTTTCCAGTTTGATTTTTTCTTTGATGATTTTATTAAAATAATATTTTATGGCTTCTTCCATGTTGCCTGCCTCGCGCCGTCTTTATAAAGGAATCAAATTTGGATCAGTATATCACTTCTGGTTTCGGACTTCAATCCTTTATGCAGGCGTCTGCTGTTCCATGCAAATTTCCTGTGGTCTTCCCCGCCGCGGCATGGTAATATATAGAAAACTTTACACAGAAAGCAGGGACGCATATGAATCCAAAGATTTTGAAAGAGCTTACCGAGAAAACGCAGGCGCTGATTGAGGCGCCGACCTGCAGCAGCGAAACGAAAGAGGCTGCAAAGCGCTGGTTAGGCGCCGTCGGGACCGAATCGGAAGCGGAGGAAACAAAAAAATACATTGCCGAGCTGGAAGAAGATATTATGCCGATCGACTCGCTGATCGCTTTTGCCGGCTCCGCACAGGGCGCTTCCTATTTCGGCGCGGAAGCAGCCGCCGGCATTGCCGCGCACGCAAAAGAAATCAAGGCCGCCGGCGCGCGGTACTGTGACTGCCCCGCCTGCGCGATCGCAGAAGAGATTCTCGATCGAAAAAGCGATCTGTTCGCATAAGAAAAACGCGCAAGGGAGGCCGCCTGCAAGGAAGCGGCCTCCCTTTTAGCTTCGGACAGCATTTTATTCCTGATCGGTAATCTGCGCGTGATACTCCTGCAGGGATTTCACCGGAAGCGTACCGGCGCGCTTTACATCGCGGATTCCTTCCACGGAAGCCTTTGCGGCAGCCATTGTAGTAATGTAAGGGATCTTGCTCTTGATCGCTGCTTTACGGATATAGCTGTCATCGGTCTTTCCCTTTTTCCCAATCGGTGTATTTACGATAATAGAAACCTCCCGGTTGGTAATCACATCCAGAACATTCGGACGGCCTTCCGCAATTTTAGAAACCTTCTTGGCCGGAATCCCCAGCTCCGTCATTGCAGCATAGGTTCCACTGGTGGCGTAAATCTCAAAACCGCATTCGTGGAAGCCTCTGGCCACCGTCTCCAGTTCGGCCTTATCCCGGTCGTTGATGCTGATTAAAACGGAACCGGAAAGAGGAAGCTTTGTCTGCGTAGCCTCCTGCGCCTTATAGAACGCCTCGCCGAAATCAGAGGAAATCCCCAGCACTTCTCCGGTGGAACGCATCTCCGGCCCCAGAACAGGGTCTACCTCCGGGAACATATTGAATGGGAACACCGCTTCTTTTACCCCGTAATGGGCAAATTTCTTCTCTTTCAGAGCAGGAATGGGAGAAGGTCTGCCCGTATACTGGGAGGTCATGATATCGGTGGCAATCTGCACCATCTGGATATTGCAGACCTTGGAGACCAGCGGCACGGTGCGGGAGGCTCTGGGATTGGCCTCAAGCACATACACTTTCCCGTCCTCTATGGCATATTGCATGTTCATCAGGCCCACCACATGCATCTCTTTCGCGATCCGGCGCGTATATTCCTTAATGACGGCGATCTGTTCCTCCGTCAGCCCTCTGGGCGGCAGAATACAGGCGGAGTCGCCCGAGTGGACGCCCGCAAGCTCGATATGCTCCATCACGGAAGGCACAAACACATTTTCTCCGTCGCTGATCGCGTCGGCCTCGCATTCCGTAGCGTGGTGGAGGAAACGGTCGATCAGGATAGGCCGGTCCGGCGTGACGCCTACGGCGGCATTCATATAGAACGTCATATCCTCGTCATCGTGTACGACCTCCATTCCCCGGCCGCCCAGCACATAAGAAGGGCGCACCATCAGAGGATACCCGATTGTATGCGCAATGGAGAGCGCGTCCTCCACGGTGACGGCCATTCCCGATTCCGGCATGGGAATTTTCAGCTTCTCCATCATGGCGCGGAACAGATCTCGATCCTCCGCAAGATCAATGGTCTCGGGCGTGGTGCCAAGAATATTGACTCCGGCCTTTTTCAGGCCGGCCGCCAGGTTCAGAGGCGTCTGGCCGCCAAACTGGGCGATTACGCCCAGGGGCTTTTCCTTATGGTATATACTGAGCACATCTTCCATGGTAAGCGGTTCAAAGTAAAGCTTATCCGAAGTATCATAGTCGGTAGAAACCGTCTCCGGGTTGCAGTTGACGATAATTGTCTCAAAGCCCAGCTTCTTCAGAGCCTTTGCCGCATGAACGCAGCAGTAGTCGAACTCTATCCCCTGACCGATCCGGTTGGGACCGCCGCCCAAAATCATAATCTTGTTTTTGTTGGAGCTTACGGGGCTTTCATCCTTCATATGATAGCTGGAAAAATAATAGGCGGAATCCTTGGTGGCGCTGACGTGGATGCCCTCCCAGGCCTCTACAATGCCGAGTCTTTCACGCTCGGCCCGGATATCCTCCTCCGGGATCTCCAGCAGCTGCGAAAGATAACGGTCCGAGAAGCCGTCCAGCTTGGCGTTTCTGAGCATATCCTCCGGGGGCATCTCTCCCTTATGGGAAAGGAGTTTCTCCTCTTCCTCCACCAGCTCCTTCATCTGCTCAAGGAAATAATGCTTGATTTTGGTTCGTTCATAGAGCTCCTCTACTGTAGCGCCCTTGCGAAGCGCCTCATACAGGATGAACTGCCGGTTGCTGGTCGGCGTATAGAGCAGCTTCAGAAGCTCGTCCTTGCTCATATCCGCGTAGCCGTTTACAAAGCCCAGGCCATACCGGCCGTTTTCCAGGCTGCGGATCGCCTTTTGGAATGCTTCTTTATAGGTCTTGCCGATGCTCATGACCTCGCCCACAGCGCGCATCTGCGTACCCAGCTTGTCCTCAACGCCCTTGAATTTTTCAAAGGCCCAGCGTGCAAATTTAATTACAATATAATCGCCGCCCGGGACGTATTGATCCAGCGTTCCGTATTTTCCGCAGGGGATTTCGTCCAGCGTCAGGCCGCAGGCCAGCATCGCGGAAACCATCGCAATGGGAAAGCCGGTGGCCTTGGACGCCAGTGCAGAGGAGCGCGAGGTTCTGGGATTGATCTCAATGACCAGAACGCGATCGGATACCGGATCATGGGCAAACTGCACATTCGTGCCGCCGACGACGCCTACCTTTTCCACAATACGGTAAGCCTGCTCCTGCAGGCGCTTCTGCAGCTCAGCAGAAATGGTGAGCATGGGCGCCGAGCAGAAGGAATCGCCTGTATGGATCCCTAGAGGATCGATATTTTCAATAAAGCAGACGGTAATCATATTCCCCTTGGCGTCCCGGACCACCTCCAGCTCCAGCTCTTCCCAGCCGAGAATGGATTCTTCCACCAGCACCTGTCCCACAAGGCTGGCCTGCAGGCCGCGGGCGCACACGGTCTTAAGCTCCTCCACATTATATACGAGGCCGCCGCCGGCGCCGCCCATCGTATAGGCAGGGCGCAGCACAACGGGATATCCCAGCCGATCGGCAATAGCAAGGGCCTCCTCCACCGTTGTAGCAATTTCACTGCGAGCCATTTCAATGCCCAGCTCGCGCATGGTCTCCTTAAATTCCATACGGTCCTCGCCGCGCTCAATCGCATCCACCTGCACGCCGATCACCTTTACGTTATATTTTTCCAGCACGCCGGCCTTTGCCAGCTCCGAGCACAGATTAAGGCCCGATTGACCGCCCAGATTGGGGAGGAGCGCATCCGGACGCTCTTTTTCAATAATCTGAGAAAGGCGTTCTAAATTCAGAGGCTCGATATAGGTTACGTCAGCCGTTTCCGGATCCGTCATGATGGTGGCCGGATTGGAGTTTACCAGCACGATTTCATACCCAAGGTTTTTTAGCGCTTTGCATGCCTGTGTTCCGGAATAATCGAATTCACAGGCCTGACCGATAATGATGGGGCCCGAACCAATAATCAGTACTTTGTGAATATCGTTTCTCTTCATACTTTTTCCTCACAGTCCTTTCTATTTGCCTGCTCGCCAGGAGCAAACGGCCGCAGACGTTCCTTCCTGGAAGAAGCCTCCTTCCCCGCCGGAAGGCTCTAAAAAAGAGAGACGGAAATTTCGTCTCTCTTTGCGTTCCTTGGGGAGATTCGGCCCTCACTTCTTCTGAATGCCTGCAAAGCGGCCTTCGCTGCCGCCGCAGAAGGAGAGAATTTCCCGGCGCCGTTCAGCATTCAGCCCTTTCCGGTTTCTCTTCTTTCCGGACTATTTTAGCAGGAGCATTTCCCGAAGTCAAGCATTCGAAAAAAGCGTGGTTCGCCGTGCGCCTTATGCCTTCGCGCGTTTTTTCAGAGCAGCAGCCGCCGTTGCCAGCAGCAGAGCGGCAGAAGCCGCAGTCCAGGCGGATCCGTCGCCGGTAGGCGTGTTCGGGATGCCCGGATCGGCAGGCGCTGCGCCGACGGCAGTCAGATCTTTTGCGTCCGCTTCCTCCAGCGCATAGTTGTACAGCCGGATGTTCCTAATCGTTCCGGTATAGCCGAATCCGTTTTCCAGCAGCTGCCCGATGCGGAAGGCCGACGTTTTATTTGTAATGGCGCCGCTTACCTCAGACGTATTTGCAACTGCGCCGTCTATATAAAAGGTCATGCTGCTCCCGTCATATGTAATGGCAAACGCATGATCCACTCCGTCATTTACAAGCACTCCCGATCTCACTGCATTATTCTCCGCAAGCTCAGGCGCGTAGAAGGCCAGCTCTCCGTTTTCTTCCAGATATACCTCAAAGTGTCCGATAGACTTCGTGCCCTTGGCAAAAAGGATTTGCATAGCGCCTCCGGCCGTAGTATTGATTTCGGCAGAAACGGTAAAATTACCGCCCAGATTGTGTACGAAATTGCTGTACAGCCCGTTTTCCACAGCGCCGTTTTCCATGGTTATGCCATCCTCGGCCAGAGAAACCAGCAGCTTTGGCTCGGTCTCCACCACAATCTCTTCCTCCTCTGCAGGTGCGCGCAGAGAAGCAACCTGTTCCTCGCTCAAAGCGGAATCAAAAATACAGAGATCACCGATAAAGCCGGAAAACGGCATACTGCCCTCGTTCAGATCGCCAATGGACAATATGGTGGAACCGATCTCTGCGACGCTGCCGGTGATCTCCCATTCGTTGACTTTCACGCCATTGTCATACCAGCGGAACGTGGCGCCATCATAGGTGCAAGCAACGCTGTGCAGCATGCCGTCCATCACGCTGATGCCGGAGTGTACCGGTTGGTTTGCGTTTACGTCCGGCGCATAGAACATCATGGTGCCCTCCTGAAGATACACCTCGAGATGACCGGTAGCCTTCGGATTGACCGCAGCCATTACGGCAAAGCCGCTTTTGTACTGATCGATCTTTACCGCAAACGAAATGGTAAAGGGCTTTCCGAAATCCATATCCAGCTGGTCGTACCGCAATCCGCTGCTCCCGTCCAGAGATACGCCCTTGACGCCATCCACGGTATTCTCCGTGTACGACCCCGCGATCGCGTTCAAAGAGTCGTTCATGGAAAAGACCGGTGTCGGCGCCTCCGCCGCGGAAGCCGCCGGCGGAACGCAGGCCGCCAGCAGCAGAAATGCCGCCAGCATTGCAAAAAGTTTTTTCCCGTTGCCTTTCATCCTTCTCTACCTCCATATATTTTATTGTTTTAAGGATTTCAATGCCTCAATGATTTTCACGCCGGCGCTGGTCCCGAGGCGCTCCGCGCCGGCGTCCAGCATTGCCAGCGCATCCTCCAGTCTGCGGATGCCGCCTGCCGCCTTCACCTTTATTTTGTTTCCGACGATAGATTTCATCAGCCGCACGTCCTCCAGCGTAGCGCCTACGGCTGCCAGACGGTCTGCCTCCGACATGCCGATCCCGGCGATCGGCGTGCCGAAGCCCGTGCTCGTCTTAATATAGTCGGGACGAACGCGCAGCGCGATTTCACACATCGTTTTCTTTTCCTCCGTGGTCAGATAGCAATTTTCAAAAATCACCTTGACCGTTTTTTCATGAGCGCGGCAGACCTTCACAATCCGCCGCATTTCTTCTTCGATATAGACGGTATCGCCGCTGCGCAGCCGGCCGATGTTGATGACATAGTCAATTTCATCCGCCCCGTCGGCGATCGCCAGCTCCGTTTCCTTCACCTTGCATTCCAGTGTCGTCTGCCCCAGAGGGAAGCCGACGGCGGCGCCCACAAGCACTTTGCTGTCTTTCAAAAAGGCCTTGCACAATTTTACCGGCGCAGAATGGATCGCCACCATTTTAAAGCCATATCGGTCGCTTTCTTTGCAGAACGCATCCAAATCCTGCTTCGTCGCATAGGGCTTCAGCAGCGTCTGGTCGATCAAGCCCGCCATTTCTTCTGATGTATACATACAATCGTTACTCATAAATCATTCCTCAAAAAATTCTCAATCATTTTCCGGACACCAGCTCTGCAGCCTCACATCCCGGAGCTCTCCGTCGAACGGCAGGCTGCTGTCGTTCAGGGCTCCCAGCGTTAAATCATCCACTGCGATATCGCGCGTTACGGCGTCATGCAGCACCCGGACTTCCCTGCCGCTGCTGTATAAAACGGCGGACATGCCTTTGAAGCGCAGCTCCACATCCAGCCACCCGCCTGCGGTATCCGGGTTCAGCCCCAGGCCGATATCTCCCCGCAGGGAATAGATGCAAAGCTCTCCGTCCGGCCGCAGATACAGCTCAAAATGTTCCTTCGCCTGTTTGGAGCATTTGGCCAGAAGTACCCTGTAATTTTTATTTTCCGGGTTGCTCCGCACTTTAAAGCAGATCCGGGCGCTGTCTCCGATGCTGAATGCCGTATGCACACGACGCACCCCGTCGCATTCCTCAAAATCCGCTTCCGATAAAAAGCCGAACACATTGCATTGCGTATTTTCCATCGGATTGCGGCGCTTTGTTTGATCCGTGATGCCGCAGATGTCCAGCTTTTTGCCGCTGAGCTTGTCGCCTGCGGTATTGAGGCGGACCTGGAGCAGCACACGATCCGGAGATTCCGGCTGCAGATCTGCAGAAAGCACGGTCCCGCCTTCCAGACGATAGTTGGCCGGATCGGCTGCTGAAACGGGATCCAGCGCCTTGGAGAAAAGGATTTCCACCAAATTTTCCCCGCGCATGTACGCCTGAAGCGCCCGCGGCGTTTCCGCATCTTCCAGTACGGTTACGACCGCTTCCGCGGAAGTCCCATACAGCCGGCACTGCCGATCGATGATTCCCATCCGGAACGTATAGGTGCGGCTTTCCTGCAATCCGCCTACCGTCCAGGACTGAGGCTTCGCGGCGCCGTCCTCAGAAACGGCGGCCGGCACCACGGCCGCTTCCGTATCGTCTACATAAATGCTGTACGCCAAAATGTCAGGCGACGCCTCCGGCAGGCTCTGCCAGCGCAACGTAACGCTGCTGCAATTTTCCGAGATCCCGCTGAGCTGCAGTACGTTTTTTATTTCTGGCTGCGGCTGGACCAGCGTCATTTCCCGGTCAATGCCGTCATAATTGATGCATCCTACGCCGGCTACGTCCCGCCAGTCATTGACAAAGACCAGCTTGCTTTCGCCGGGCATGAGCCAGAAATAGTTGTCGGAGCATACGAACGTGTCCTCGTTTTGGGAACAGAGGAAGTGAACGCCCACCGCCGGCCGGTCGGAAGCATTGCGAACGAGCAGCGCTTTTTCACCGGTGCCATAGCGCGCAAAACGGCACGCCTCCGGCAGCTGATACTGTGTTTCTTCATATGCGGCGATCACCCTTGCGCCTTCCGCCGCAGCGCCGTCCACTTTTTCTAACGTCAGAGCGGCATGGGGCAGCCGGAACAGGCAGCCCGGATCTCTGTCAAAATTCATGGGCATATAATATCTGGCCGCCATCTTTCCTTCTACAGAAAGATCAAACAGAATAAACTGCGGGCCGTTTTCCAGCAAAGCGGCATCCGCATGGAAGAAGCCCGCAATACCGGATTTGCCGACGGTGCCTTTGCCCTTGTATTCTTTTTCTGCCAGCACTTGAAGCCGGGCGCCGTACAGCCGTACCGTAACGCACCAGCGCTTTCCGCTGAGCAGCAGATTGTCGTCCAGCACATACACCGGCACATTCAGATCCTGATCCGATTTGTCATAGGTGTTATACCGATCCATCCAGCCGCCGGCCATCAGCGGCATCTGGGCATCCTGGCATATATAATGAGCCAGCTTTGGAGCGCCATACCAGTCCACCACGCTCCATGCGCCGCCGGGATAAATATCATTCATTTTATAGTATACATTGGCCGTACAGTTCGGCCATTTGATTCTGGCGTTCAGAATCGCAGGCGCCTTTGCCATGGCCTGCGCCATTTGGGAGCCCACGCTGAGCTGCGCCAGATTGTTCACCGGTGTAAACATAGAGGCGTAGTACCGGTAGGTATCCATATCAAAGCCGTGGGGCGTAGGCGACCAGCCATAAGCGCCGTTAAAGGTTGCCGTATGGTAGGAAATCACGCCGCGCTGACGATACGGCCATTCCAGCATATCCTGCAATGCGGCGTACCGCCGGACGGAGCTGATATTCATAAAAGAATCCAGCCCGTATTCATGCAGATTCAGTTCATTGGACAGACCGTACTTCGTCATATAATGCTCCGGCTTCTCACCGCCCCAGTGAATATGGTCATGCGTCATGCCGGCGCCGCCGGAACCGCCATCCTGCCGGAAATAGGTTCGCGTCCCGTCATATTCATAGGTCAGGCGGCCGATCGTGTTCAGCGCTTCATCCTCTATCACGCCGTTTCCTTCATTACCGCCGCCGTACAGGATCAGGGACGGATGATTCCGCATGCGGATGGTATTCAGACGGACGCATTCGTAAAGCGCTTCCTTAGGCTGCGTTTTCTGACTGTCCCAGCAGCAGGGCCACTCCTGATAAACACAGATTCCGTATTCGTCGCACAGGTCATAGAAGTCGTCGGTTTCCGCCAGCCCGCCGCCCCAGGCCCGGAAGAAATTCAGGCCCTGCTGTTTTGCTCTGGACAGGATACGGTCATAAGCCGCTCGGTCAAACCGCATCATTGCGTCGATGGTACACCAGCCGGCGCCTTTCAGGAAAATACCTTCTCGGTTGATGATCGCAGTTCGGTTGTACTGCGTTTCTTTTTCTCCGGAGGGATAGGGCGCCATTTCCAGAGAACGCACGCCAAAGGCAGACGTACGCCCGCAAACCGTCTGGCCGGTAGCCTTTTCCACCACCTGCACATACAGCGTATACAGATTCTGAGCGCCGCGGCCATTCGGCTGCCAGAGGCGGAATTCCGGCAAATCAAAGCGTACATACAGACGCTCCCTGGCCGGACAGTCAAAGCCGTACGCATCCCCTTTAAAATTCTTCGGCGCAGCAAGGACGCGTACCGTGTAATCTTCCAGGCTGCCCCGCCGCACCGTTACCGGCAGACTCAGATCCAGAGTTCCCTGTACTGAATCAAATGTAGAAATAAAAGGACTGCCGCAATCCGCTGCCGGGAGGTCCTCGAGCCGGACTTTATTCCAAATGCCCAAAGGCCACAGGCGAGCATAATGCCAGCCGTCGGAGCAGTTAAATACAACGGTTTTTGTAAAATGGACGGCCGGCTGCAGATGAACCCGCAGGCGATTCTCTCCCTTGCGCACAACGGATGTAACATCAAAGAAGGGGCCGCCGAACATTCCCTGGTGGCTGCCCAGCAGCATATCGTTCAAATACACCTCGCATCGGTCGCAAACGCCGTCAAAGGACAGGCGCACCGCCTCGCCGCTGCCCTCATATACAAACGTTCGCTCATACGTCCATTCCCGACCGCTGAAGGCCATTGCCATAGCGTCGTTCAATCCCACGTACGGATCCTCCAATATACCGTGTGCCGTGCAGGCCGTATGCACGCTGCCCGGCACAGCCGCCGGGATGCGGTCGATCGCCGCGAAGCCGGGACCGCCCTCCCCAGCCGGCACCGAAGGCGAAGAAAGCTGCCATGTGCCGCATAAATCCAGCGTGTACGCCGGATGGACATGTTCCGGAAGCTCTGCGCCGGCCCTCCGCAGATCGGCAGCCGCAAGCACAAAATCGATCTCGTCTTTCCGGATTTCCGGATCGCTTTCCCATTGATCAAACCCAAAGTACTGCCGCATTTCTTTTGCCGCGTAGCTCTTGCCCGCCGCATGAATCAACTGACTTTTTCTGTTCATTGTTTCCCTCCGTTTGTCAGAAAGCCCGTTACTGATATACCTCAACGTCCAGGTCCAGAAGATAAGCTGCATGCTTCAGCGCATCCACATAATCGCCGTATACGCCGTGAATGTGGTTGCAGGGATACCGCTCAATAAATTCATCGGCCGGAACGTGCAGCCTTGTAAAAGCGCAGGGCCATGCCGGCGTAGTTGTAGCGCCCATTGCCAGCATTTTTTCCCGTTCGAATTCCACAAACTCCGCAGGAACGATCGTCAGCCGATACCGCCCCTTCTTTCTGGTCAGTCTGGCCAGCGTCACCTTCCCCGCTTTTGCAAAATGATGTACGCTGGCGCCGCCGGCCGGATAATAATGCGTTTCCGGATAAAAGGTCACATATTTCAGATTTTCCGCCGGATCGTAGGAAGCCCCCGCAAAATATGTAGCATGGGTGCCGGAATTGGAGAAAAACCACACATCATTTTCCTTGTCATAGTGGCGGACATCTGCAAACAGCACCGGCGAGCCGGAAATCATTTTAAAAATCTGCATGGTCAGCGCGCCGTCCATGTCGGCCTCCGTGGCGGCTACAATCGGCTCGTGCGGCCCGTCGAAATCGTAAGGATCGTTCAGAAAGGCTTCCGCGACATCCATGGTCACATAACGGTCCGTCAGGTCGCCGTGCGCTTTAATGCCCACAAAATCCAGCTTCCGTTCTTCGATAATTTTCCGGAGGCCGTAGTACGAGCGAATCTGGGTTTTCAGCTTTTCCGGCGTCAGGCCGAGGCCGTCGTACTGAATGGAACCCACATGCGCCGTCAGCCATTCGAACGCCTGCTCCACTTTGCCTGCCGAGGCCGTCTCCCCGGCTCGAATAATGTCATCCTGTTCAATGTTTTCCACATCGATGCCAAAGCGCTTCTGCCATTCATCCACATTCGCCACCGCCGTATACATCCCCAGAGGGCGGCCGCCAAAATTGCCGAACGTCAGGCCCCGCAGCCGCCCCACTGCAGCCGCGGCCTTCAGAAATGCAAACAGCTTCCGCTGTACCTCCGGATCATGAATGGAACCCCATAACCGCTTGTATTTCACATCCAGCTGATCCAGCGTGCCGGCCGCCGCCAGCATTCCCACCATGCCGCATTCCGACGGATGCTGATTGCTGAACAGCAGATACGGGCCCGGTGCAAAATTTCTAGCCACGGCGGTAAACTGGGGGTAACACCATATGGTATAATTAAAAATGGTCATTTCCGCACCGGCCTGCAGCAGCCGCATGCCTTCTTCCTTTGCCGCCGTATTGGTATTGATTACCTGCCGGCCCTCAATCACCTCAAAGTCGCCGGAACCTTCCAGTACGGCCGCAATCTCATGCTGATATTGAAAATTCAGCGCTTCGTATTCTGCGTGCAGGTACGGTCTGCCGTCGGACATGGTTAAAATGCCCACTTTAATTTTCGGTTTTGTCATTGTCACTGGATTCCTCCTCTTTTTCCTGCTGCCCTTGGGCGTCTTTATGATTTCGGTTCATTTTTCGCGTCATGATTACGGCAAAGGCCACGGCGGCAGCTGCCAGTATGCCGCAGCAGATTGCTACAATCAGAATGACGCTTATCTGGCCCGTTTCCGACGGATCCTTAAAATCTCCAGATTCCAGAACGCACTTTTCAATGTATTTTCCGTCCTCCGTGTATGCGGTAATAAGAACCGTTCCGTAAGCCAGCGTGGTCACCGTGCCGTTCTGGTCCACCGTGGCGATGCTTTCGTCCGAGGACGTCCAGATCAGCCGGACATTTTCCGCGGAAGCATCGCCGGAATAGACGATCTTTATATCTCTGCTGCTGCCCGCTTTTACCTGATAATGGGCCGATTCCATGGCAACATCTGTTGCGATCGCATTGGTATACAGCTTTGCGATCTCTGCTTCGTTCAGCACGGAGGCAAACAGATACACCTCGTCGAATATACCGGGTGTTTTCATAGAGCCTGCCGGTAAGGAGCCGAGGCACAGCTTCATCCGGGTATCCGGCAGGGCTCCGGTAAGCCGCACGCTTCTGGCGGGGCTTCCGTTGAGGTACAGCGTCACTTTCCGGTTCTCGCAAGTAAACGCCAGATGCGTCCACTGATCCGTATATTGGTTCAGATTAATCCCAAAGCTCAGATCGCCGATCTCCGGTCCGTAGATCCGCAGATCGCCTTCACTGGTATAGATTTCAAAGTGGCCCTCTACCTTATCGCCCTTTGCCAGCAGGATATTGAAACCGCTTAAGGTCTGCGCCTTTATCCAGAATGCAATCGTAGAGCCTTCCAGCTGAAAATCCGTGCTGCCCGCCAGTACCGTTTCTCCCGAAGCAGCGATCGATATGCCGCTGCCAAATCTGCCCTCTGTAATTTCCGCACCGCCCAGGCTGCCGCCGCTGTGATTCCCGCTGCTGTCCGCAGCAGCGTCTCCGGAATCGTCGAAATGCCAGCGGCCTACAATATCAAAGCCCAGCATAAATTTATTGCGTTTTGCATAATTGCCTGTGACCGTGGTATCCTGAACGCCCATCACCGTCAGCGTGTAATCGGACAGATTGGCGGCGTCCACTCCCTCCATCGTCAGGCGAACCGTAACGCCGTCTTCCAGCAGCACGGCGGATGTTACCCGGGCGCCGTTATTTAAAATATAGTATTCCAGGTTCGCCGCAGATTCCGCGCGTACCGGCCGGCTGAACTGAATTTCCGCCGTCGCCGCATCCAGCAGCTTTATGCGCCGGGCAATGGGCGCTTCCCGGTCGGCCTGCGTCTGGCAGATCGCTTCAGCGGAGGCGGGCGACCGGTTCATATTGCCGTCTACAGCCATAATTTTAAGCGTATAGGAAGTCAATTCGGAAAGGCCCGCAATTTCTGTCTCATTGGCCGTTCCCTTGACATAGCCGTAATATTCGCCGTTCAGGTAAATTTCGTACTGCAGAATCCGGTTGTTGTCCTTTGCCGCCGTCCAGGTCAGCCGGATCGTATCATAAGCCGTAGACTCCGCCTTCAGCCCGCCGGGAGCCGCCGGCGCTTCCGTATCGTCTTCATCCGCCAGGTTAAAAGCGTCAAAGCCTTCGACGCCTTCCGTGGAATTCACGGTGATTTGCTTCGTTTCACCGGGCTCCAGCCAGAAATAGTTGTCGCTGCAGCGGAATGTGTCTGAAACCGCGGGGCATATAAAATGTACGCCTACTGCCGGCACATCGCCCGTGTTGGTAACCGTGTAGGTATTGCCCTCTACGGTATATTCCAGGCTGGCTGAAGGTACATAAAACAGACTTCCCTGCTCCCGGTCCGCGTTCATAAAAGCATAGGAGCGCGCAGCCAGCGTACCGTTTTTCTCCAGATCGATCACAATGTACAAAGGCGCGGAATCGGTCTGCGATGCGTCCAGATAGAAATCGCCTACGTGCAGACTGTACCCGGTGCTGCCGCTGCCGCTCCAGGACTCCTCCTTCACCACACGGAACTGATTGTCATACGCTTTAACGGAAACCTTCCAGTCGGCCCCATTCAATTCGTCCGCATCATCCAATACATAAATCGGCAATAGAAGATCCTGCTCCGCCTTATCATAGGTATTGTACCGGTCGAACTTTCCTGTCGCCAGCAAGGGCTGGAATGCATCCTGTATGAAATAATAGGACATTTTGGGCGTCCCGTACCAGTCCACCACGCTCCAGGAGGCACCGGGATACACATCGTTGAATTTATAATAGCAAACCGCGGACACGTCCGGGTTATTGATCCTGGCATTCTGAATCGCAAAATACTTCGCCATGGTCTGGGCGATCTGAGAACCGGTCACCAGGCTTTCCAGATCGTTTACCTCTGCAAACAGGCTGGCATACCAGATATATGTATCAATATCATAGCCGTGGGGAGAAGGCGTCCAGCCCTTCATCCCGTTAAAGGTCGCCGTATGATACGCAATGGTGCCCTCCGGGTCAATGGGCCACTGAGCCATTTCCTCTTCCGTGGCATATTTGGCAATGGATTCCAGATTCATCATGGCGCCAAGACCGTATTCATGGAGATTGCTCGTTGCATCCGCATATACGGATGCATAATGCTCCGGCGACTGACCGCCCCACCAGATATGATCATGCGTCATGCCGGCGCCGCCATGGCCGCCGTCCTGCCGCCAGAAATCTCGTGTGCCGTCATATTGATAAGTCAGCCTGCCCATGTTGTTCAGCACTTCTTCCCCTGCCGCGGCAGTGCCTTCATTGCCGCCGCCGTACACTATCAGAGAGGGGTGATTCCGGATCCGCTTCGTATTGAGAATCACCGTTTCATATAATACCTCCGCCGGCTGCGTCTTATAGCTGTCCCAGCAGGTCGGCCATTCCTGATACACACAGATACCGTATTCGTCGCACAAATCGTAGAAATCATCGGTTTCCACCATTCCGCCGCCCCAGGCTCGCAGGAAATTCAAGCCCTGATCATAGGCGCGGGAAAGAATCCGATCGTAATCTTCCCTCGTAAAATGCATCGTAGCATCGATGGTACACCAGCCGGCGCCTTTCATAAACACGGAGCGTCCGTTTATTACAACCGTGCGGTTGTACATGGAGGGTGTTTCTGCCCTGCCGCCGGCCGTCAATTCCAGAGAGCGAACCGCAAAGGTGTCCTCGCTATAGGAGGTAACGCCGTTTTGATCCGTGAAAGAGGTCTCCAGAATATAAAGATTCTGATCGCCTACGCCGTTCGGCCACCAGAGACGAAATTCCGGCAGATCAAAGCGCAGCCGAACGTTGGCGTCTCCCGCCGCGGCCTCGTTCACCTCATACGTAAACGAATACGCGTCGCCTTCGAAGTTTTTCGGCCGTATGGTGCCGCGCAGCGTACCGGAAATCACCGTGCCGTCGTCGGCCTTCAGATCCACGCTCAGATCCAGCGTGCCGGTTTCATGAGACACCGTTGTGATAAACGGACTGTCCAGCTCCACAGCCGTTACGTCTTTCAAATACACGCTGTTCCAGATGCCGATCGGCGGCAGATCCGCATAGTGCCAAGCATAGGAGCAGTTAAATACGACGGTCTGCGTATATGGCAGCACCGGCTGCAGCATCACCACCAGCGTGTTCTTCCCCTGCACGATATAATCCGTGACATCCAGGTAGGGACCGCCGAACATCCCCTGATGGCTGCCTACGTTTTCCCCGTTCAGATACACGCGGCAGCGATCCGCCACGCCGTCAAAGCAAAGCCGGACATTTTCGCCGGATCCGTTGTATGTAAATGTCTTCCGGTAAAACCAGGTTTTCTCTCCGAGTGCTTTGGCCTCAGCGTCGTTCCTGCCATACATAGGATCCTCGATCACGCCGGCTTCATGCAAAGCGGTGCTGATGCTGGAAGGCACGGAAACCGTATATGCGCCGTTCCAGGCCGCGTCCGGCCGGCTGTTGACAGCGGCGGTGCCCTGATCGGTCAGCTCCCAGCTTCCGTTCAGATCGATGATTTCCTGCTCCGTACGGATTACCGTTTCTCCCTTCTGCAGCCGAATCACCTCCGGCGTTTTGTCCATAGGGGAACTGGTCTTCATCGTAGTAGACTGCTCCACGTCGGCCAGCGTTTGCGCCCAGCCGGGAAACACCCCGGGAGACAGAAGCAGGCACATTGCAAGCATCGCCGCCAATGTTAAATATTTTTTGTAAAATGTACGCATACCGCACCGCCCCTTATTTTTGCTCCGGCGTTTTATACCGGCGCAAAAGATTTTTTATAAAAGCACAGGCATTTTCCGCCTTTTGATCCATTTCTTCTTCCGTGCAGCCGCCGCTCAGATCGCGGTACAGACGGATGTCGCGCCCCACTTCTCCGCCGGGCTTAATAAACGGCTCCATAACGATTCGTCCGTTATATTTACAATCGGCCAGCGCACGTACGATCTCGTTCCACGGCATGCGTCCGCTGCCTTCTCCGGGCGCCCTCCTGTTGCACTCTCCGATGTGAAAATGTCCGATCAGGCCTTTGTCTCCGGCGGTTCGTATCGCTGTATACAGATCGTCTTCTTCAATATTCATATGAAAGGAATCGAGCAGCAGGCGGACGGCGCCGGCGCTTGAGCAGCAGCTTTCAAGATCCTTCAGATAAGCGGCTCCCTCCTCAGCGGTATTCATAATAAACTGCTCAAACCTGTTTACTACTTCCAGACAGAGCGTGATTCCAAGGCTCTCCGCCGTTTCCGAAAGAACCCTCATGCTTTTCAGGCTCTTTTCTCTGGCGATCTGCCGTTCCTCCAGGCAGGCAATGCTGCCGGGCCAGGCCGCGTATAGGATGCCGCCCAGCATATCTCCTCCCATATATGCAATGCGTTCCAGCAAATCCTGCAGAAATGCAATCCCGCGTTTTCGAACGGCTTCATCGGAGGAAGCCACATTATATTTATCAGGCACTCCAATGCAGTAGGTCAAATCCATCCCGGCGGCCTTAGCCGTATCGGCAATGCGCTTCAATTCGCTCCGGTCCATTTCTGACAGAGCACCGGCGCCCAATTCCAGCGTGTCAAAGCCCAGCCGCTTTGCTTTCTCAATATACGCGCAGTAATCTGCGTTCCAATTACGTTCCCAGAATGCAAAATAAATACCTGTTTTATTCGTCATGCGCTTCCTCCATAGATACCGTTTTTATTTCAACGCCCAGCTCTTCCAGCTTCTGCGCCTCCGTTTCATCGATTCCGGAATCGGTGATCAGAATATCGATTTTTGTTACATCCATGATCTTTACAAATACATTGCGGCCGATTTTATCGCTGTCGCAGAGCAAAATGGTTTGTTCGCCTATGCCGGCCAGCTTTTTCTTCACCTCCGCATGATTCATATCCGGCGTTGACAGGCCAAATTCGGCGGTCAGGCCGTTGGTAGCCAGAAAGCATTTGTCTACCCGCAGTCCCTCCAGACCGTTTAACGTCATGCCTCCGAGCGTGCAGCCGTGCTTCTTGCGGAGCACGCCGCCCAGCAGAATCACTGTGATGTCTTCTTTATTGCTGTCAAAATACGCAGCGATATTCAAATCGTTTGTCACAATGGTCAGATTTTTCTTTTCTGTCAGCTTTTTGGCAAAGGCCAGCATGGTAGTTCCCGTATCCAGGGCGATAATGTCGCCGTCCTCCACATAGTTCACTGCCAGCTCGGCGATTTTCTCCTTCTGCCGCTGATTCTTGCTCAGCTTTTCCGCGACATTTTCCTCGTAGCCGATTTTGCTTTTCAGTACCGCGCCGCCATGCGTCCGTTTCAGCAGTCCCTTTTCCTGCATATAATTCAGGTCGTTCCGTATGGTGACCGGAGATACGTCGAAAAGCTCGCACAAGGCCGGTACGAAAACCTTGTGCTCTGCCTTTAATGTTTTTAATATCTGTGCCTGTCGCTCCTCTGCAAAGAGCGTTTCTTTTGATTTTCCTGTTTTCATTCCGTTTTCTCCGATCGTATCTTATACAGGGCCTGAACGCCCTGCAGCATTTGCACATACGTTTCTGCATAGGACGAATACGCCGTATGCGCTTCTTTATTAAATCGAACGGCTTCGCCTTTTTTAACGTTGGCGGCAGCCGCCCGGCGCATATCCCGTTCATCCGAATACAGACCGGCCGCCATGCCGGCGATCAGCGCGCTGCCGGCAATCCCCGTATCTCCGCACCGCATCGGTACATAATCCGTTCCAAGGACGTCCGCCTTGATCTGATTGAACACCATGCTTTCGGAGCCGCCGCCGACGCCGTAGACCACAGAGGCTCTCCGGCCGGTTTTATCCGATATGATTTTATTATATAAGCGGTATTCGTATGCAATGGATTCCATAACGGAGCGATACATATGCGCCCGGGTATGATGCCATTCCAGTCCCAGCCAGGTTCCCCGCACCGACGGATCGTTGGGACAGGTTCTGCCTGCAAAGTGCGGTATAAAATATAGTCCGGCGCTGCCCGGCTCTACGCCTGCGGCTTCCTGCTCCAGCAGGCCATAGCCGCTTGGCGCCGATGCGCCCAGGAACGTGTCTCGGAACCAGCGCAGGCAAAGTCCGCCGCCGCTGATATACGCCAGCGGAATCCACAGATCACGGATCACTGAATGCGCATACAGCACGGTGCGATTCTCCGTATCCGGTGCGAAAAGATCCGTACAGGCCGAAAAGATCGACGCCGTTCCGGCCACGTCATAGAGGATGCCGGGCTCCGTTATGCCGGCGCCCAGAGAAGAAGCCGCAGAATCTCCGCAGCCGGCCGTGATCGGCGTGCCGGCCCGCAGGCCGCAGGCTTCCGCGGCGGCCTTTGTCAGCCCGCCCACAACATCGTAAGGAGAAAGGATGCGGCCCAGTCGTTCTCCGTCCACACCGAACGTCTGCAGCAGCTCCGGATTCCATGAATAGCTCTGCGTATCTGAAAAACCCGTGAAATGCAAATGCGTATAGTCAAACCAGGCCTGATCGCCTTTCAGCCCGCAGAGCCTTCCGGCAACGTAAGCGCTTAAAGGTACAAACCGGTATATCTTTTGATACACGTCCGGACGCTGCCGTTTCCACCACAAAATTTTCGGGCCGTGGGCATAGGTCACCGGTCCGCCGGTGCTGCGGATGATTTCCTCCTCCGCTTCTGCTTTCATTTCGCGGATATACGGCTCACACCGCGTATCCAGCCAGTTATCGTACGGCGTGACCGCATTCCATTCCCGATCGATCCCCTGAATACCGGCCATCTGGCCGGCCACGCTAAGAGCCAGCACCTCTCCCGGCGCTGCGCCGCTTTTCTCCAGCACCTCCCGCACCGTATGGAGTGCGGAAGCATAAAGGGAGTCCGGATCCTGCTCGACCGCGCCCGGCGCGGGATGCAGCAATGCAGAAGCCTCATAGGCCTCTGCGTAGCATACTCCGGAGGCGTCAAACAATCCGGCCTTTGTACCCTGCGTTCCAATATCTATCCCGATCACATACGCTGTTTTCTTCATATCCGCAGCACCGTCCCTTTGTATTCAGTCCCTGCAAATCACGTGCTTCAGACCCTTTGCCAGGGCCGCATTGGAAAACGCTTCCGGCGTCTGCTCCAGCGCGTACGTATCCGTAACCAAAGCGTCCACATTCAAAAGTCCGGCTTCAATAAATCCGAGCGTCCTGCGGAACTGCGTCAGGCTGGAGCGAGTAGTACCGCTGACAAGCAGCTGTTTATAATGGATCAGGTTCGTATCGATCCCTACCGGCTGTTTGCCCGCCGGCACGCCGCCGAAGAAATTTACCCTGGCGTTCAGTCCGCAGAGCTCCAGAGCCAGACTCTGCGCCGCCGGCGCCGGGCAAGCCGTTATGCACACATCCGCACCGTTACCGGACGTTATATCCCGTACGGCCTCCTTTATATCCGACTGAACCGTAACAAACCGGCTGCTGACACGGCGGCATGCAGCCAGTCGGTCCGCCGATAAATCATTAACAATCACGCAGCCGGCTCCGGCCATTTGCGCAAGCATGGCATGCATGACGCCAATGGGACCGGCGCCGATGATAACTACCGTATCGCCCGGCCGGATCTTGCAGCGTTCCGAACCGTTAAACGCGCAGGACAGCGGCTCGTTCACGGCTGCAGCTTGGAAGGAGACTCCGTCCGGGATCGGCGTTACGTTGCCGGAGGCCACCGCTTTTGCCGGCACGCGAACGTATTCGGCAAAGCCGCCCGCCATGTGAATGCCCAGCGCCTGATACTCGGGACAAAGCTGGCCGTTGCCGCTGACGCAGGCGCTGCAGACGCCGCATCCGAAATTAGGAGCGATGGCCACGCGCTGTCCTACCTGATATGCCGTGACATGCTTCCCAACCGCGCAAATCACTCCGGCAATTTCATGGCCGAGAATCAGCGGCGTTTCCGGCGAAACATTCGCCGCTCCGTTCTGGAAAATGCGCACGTCCGTTCCGCAGACCGCTGCCGCTTTTACTTCCACCAGCAGTTCTCCCGGTCCGATTTCCGGTACAGGCACGCGTTCCATTCTCAGGTCATTGATTCCATACATTCTGGCGCTTAACATACTACGATCCTCTTTTCTCTGATTGACTGATTCCCTGCGTTCACGATTTTTACTGCCATTCTTCCGTCCGCGCCGCCGACCTGGGGCGGACGGTCCTCCAAGATGCATCGCACAAACGCCGCGTCCTCTTCCAGATACGCATCCTTAAACAGGAATCGCCAGGAATTTATAAACTCTGTATGGCACTGCATCTCCTTTGTGCAGACGCGCATCCCGTTTTCCTCCATGCGTCCCAGAAAAATGCATCCCTCTGTGCCCAGAACCTCTACCCGGGTATCGTAGCCGTAACGAACGCCCTGGGCGCCGTCGATCATGCCCTGCATACCGTTTTCAAAGGTCGCCGTCAGAATCACATTGTCATAGAAATCCGGAAAATCCTTTCTGGCGTCCGGACATCTATAATTGCCGGCAATGGCATACAGAGAATGAAACTCGCTGCCCGTGAACCATCGCAGCGTATCGATGTCGTGGCTGTTTACCTCGGCCAGAGGCCCATTACTCTTGGAGAGATCAAACATCCAGGGCTGGGGGACGCTAGGGCCGCGCGTATTGGAGCGTACCATGACAACGTCACCGATAGCGCCGCTGTCAATGACTTTCTTGGCTTCTGTAAAAGCGGCATCAAACCGGCGCATAAAGCCGATCTGCAGCTTTACGCGGTTCTCCTGCGCCGCACGCTCCATAAGAAGACACTCTTCATAGGTCATGGCCATAGGCTTCTCACACAGAATATGTTTGCCCGCTGCCGCCGCGGCCATCGCAATTTCACAATGATATTTCGTTGGCGTGACAATGACCACCGCATCAATATCGTCATTCTGAAGGACTTCTTTATAATCTGTATAATAAGTATCTACATCCAGAGCTCTTGCGGCTTCTATTGCCGCAGATTCCACGGGATCCACCACCGCAGCAAGGCGGCAGTGATCCACCGCAGTCCGAAAATTCCGGGCGTGAATCATTCCCGCTCTGCCGGCGCCAATTAATGCGATCTGTACAATACCGCTTCGTTTTGTCATATAAAATGACACGTCCTTTCTGCTTTTGCCTGTGCGCCGCAGGTACGGCGCACAGGCCTTTCTGATTTTGTACGATTCATGCAAAGCAGATACTATTTCTTTGCTGCTTTCTTTTTCATCACCAGTACAACGGTAATAGCGGCGGCAATAATTACCACAGTAATCACAATAATGATTACCACCACGGTCGTTGTACGATCTGCTTCTGCAGGCGCCTTAGTAGTGTTTACCGGCGTTTTTGCCGCCGCTGTAGCCGCTTGCGTTGCCGCAGCCGTCGCCGGCGCCTTCGTAGGCGTTGGTGCCAGGGTTGCCGGCGCATAATTCTCCGGATAGTTTGCCTGCACCAGCTTCAGCACATCCGCCGCACCCTCTGCCGGACTGTTATAGAGCTTTGTGATCAGCGCTTCATCAAAAGCATAGTCCGCCAGGATTACTTCGTCCAGCATGCCGATGAAGGGCAAGGTTTCGTCTACAAGACATCCCAGCGCCAGTACATCGTAATTGCTGCCAAAGCCTGCTGTGTCCACGGCCGCCTGCGTGCTCAATGCAATTTCTCCGTTCACATAAACATTGAGTTTCGCCCCATCATACGTACAGGCCACATGGTACAGCTCCCCCGCTTCAATGGGGCATATGCCCTCCATGGCGCTGCCCATGGCCACATTGTAGAAGGCCAGATATGCGGTATCACCGCCGTCTGTGGTTATATACATTTCGATATGGTACGGATGCTCCTTGCCGCCCGCCGCAAACAGAGCTCCATAGCCGGCCTCCGAGCCGTCCCAGCGCATCCAGAACGACATGGTGAAGCAGCTGAAATCCTGCTCCTCTTCAAACGGTACGGAAACGGTGCCGCCAAAAGAAGTATCTACGCCTTGATTTACCGCTCCCTCCGTGTACTCCAGTCCAATTCCGTACTCGTCAAAATATATTTCGTGGTGAGACAGGTCCGAGGAATCATCGTCCAGCGGCCAATAATACACCGTGCTGCCGCCAGGCGGCAATGTGGAAGGATCCGAGGAGGGCTCTGCCGGCGTCACAATGGAATCCGGCGTTATGGTCTTCGTTCCCTTTGCCCAGGCATCCAAATCGCCGGCTGCTGCGGACGGATCGGAGGCCATGGCCGCAATCTGCTCAGCCTTCATGGGATAGTTTCCGTATACGGCCTCGTCAATCGCGCCGTTAAATTGGAACGTAGCGGCATCATGATTCAGCGCGCCTACCGTTATCTGCTGATACAGGGGAATCGTTTCAATGGCGCCGGAGGCAGTCTGTTCCAGCACGGGCGCGCCGTTTATGTACAGAACCGCCTTTTCTCCGTTAAATGTGACTGCCGCGTGCGTCCAGGTTTCATACGCCACAAAGCAGGCCTCCAGCAAATCAGCTTCCGCGTCGCCGGGAAATGCTTCGGGAGCTATGGCAGGCGCGTACGCCAGAAGATAACCGCCGCCGAGCTCTTCGCTGGCATGGCCGATATGGAGCTGGAAGCGGTCATTTCCGGCGGCCAATGTGTTTCCGGACGATAGAATAATATTATATCCCTCCGCCCCTTCATTCAGATAAATCCAGGCGGCCATCGTAAACCCCTTCGTCATGTCCGCCGTCAGCTTTTCCGACTTGATTGCGCCGTTTGCGGCTGCATCCAGTGCCTGCCCCTGCTTTCCGGCGGTAAAGCTGCCCTCAGAGCCGGAAGTCAATACGCCGGCCGCATCTGCTACGGTATTCTCAAAGCCCCAGTAGTACAGCGACCATTCCGATTCTGCCTGCGCAGACGGTATGTTCCATAGGAATGCGGATACCGCCAGCAAAACGGCACAAAATGCCGCAGCCATTTTACATAATTTGCAATTCATCATTTTCATTGCCTCCAATCCAAGCATGAAGTCGTGTTTTTCCTCTGTGGCGCATCTTATCATACTCTTTCGTTTTCTGTCAATAGCTTTCGTAATATTTCTTTCGTTTTATTTCTTTTTGTTTTGAAACGCAGATATATAAATATAAATGCAAAAAAACAGACAAAAATACCTTAAAAACAATATCAAAAATTTAATTAACCCAAAATTCAGCTTTTCGCCATACAGAAACATAAATCACGGTACGCATGATATAATGTCATCAGACATAGCGAACCTTTCTGCACGTTTCCCAACTTAATGAGTGTAACTGGTTATTTTTTTCTAAGATGGAGATGAGAGCGACGGAATCGGGATATATCAATCAATCGCTTATTGAAGCGACCTATCTGTACTGTTATAAGCGCCTGCAAAACGCGCACGATTCGGAGGAGCTGATGCAGGAGATTCTTTTCGAAGCGGTAAAAGCGCTGCACGGCGGCAAAAGCATCGAACGTTTTTATTCCTGGTATTGGGCCATGGCGAAAAACCGCTTCAATCTGTTTTTGCGAATGAAACAGTACGGAGCCGTCCAGCTGGAGGAGGCGCTTTCCGTACCGAAGGGCACGGTAAAAAGGTGTCTGTTCGATGCAAAAATTAATATCAGGAAAGGAATGAACGCTATGACAAATTGCGGAAAAGCCTCCTATGCTCCTGCTGAGCTTTTTCTGTGGGGAGGATACGGAATTCCCGATTATTGGGATCATATCAGCGATATCATGACGAAACAGATTTTTGTCGTCTGTTCCGAAAAGAGCAAAACGATTCGTGAAATCGCCGACGAAATCGGTGTTGCTCCCGTTTATTTTGAAGAAAAGCTGAAATACCTAGTTGAAAAAATTTTATAAAAGAGATCTCCTGCGGCAATTATATAACGGATTTTTGTATTTATCCCCGTCAGACATGGGAAGACTTTCAGCGCGCGCTTGGGGAGGTCTACGGAAGCGTCGGCGGCGAGGTTACCGACGCAATCCTTTCATGCGAAAGCAAAATCCGGGCGCTGGATTTTTACGGAAACGATTTTCCGATGCGCCGGCTGCTTTGGATTCTTTACTACGAAGCCGCCGATATGCTGAGCCGTTCGATGCTGGAAATTTACAACGGAAAATGGCGCGGTAAAATTCCCGAGCAGAACGGAAAGAGCTATCGCATCGCCGGTACGGTGCAATACCCGGACGAGACCTTCACGGATGCCGGGCAGCAAAAGAACCGGCTTCTCTGGAGCAATCTTCACAAAAGCTTCCGCACCTCCGGCTACGCGCAGATCGAGCATGCAAACCTGTTTCAGGCATGGCCGTTTTCCGACAGAGATCATATCATAAATGAATCGAACGCCGATCTTTTTATGAGAATCTTCGACTGCCCGGAGCTTGCCCTGACGCCGAACGAGGAAGAAATGGCCGCAAACCTGATCCGTCTGGATTATCTGCATAAAAAAGGCGGTAAGCTGTACCCTTCCGTTCCGATCATGACGTATGAATGCCAGTCGAACATCCAGCAGCTGCTGCGGGGAGCGACGTCTGAAATTGCTTTCAAATATGTCGAAGCTGTGGCGGAGGCCGGAGAACGGATCCTGCTGCCGGCGACAAGAAAGGATTTGATCGAGGAATATGCGCACTTCGTCATGGGAGCGAATGCCTTTTTCTCAATCGGATTCCTGTATTATTATGGCATGAACGGAGCGGAGCCTGCGCTGGAGATTCCAAAGGATTACAGTCTCTCTTCAAACGCTATTTGTATTTATTATAGAAAATAAAAGACAATTCGTACGGACGGTCGGAATGCAAGCGCGTTCCGACCGATCTTATTCCGCTCTTCCTGCGCGGCGACTTCGTCAGATCACGCGGTATCCCGCTTTGGATAATATTTCCAGCGCTTTGTCGTAGTTTTCCTTTTTTGTTAAAATATAGTCCGTATTATACGTAGAAACGGCAAAGATTCCGATTTTATTTTCGGCCAGCAAAGTCGATAATTCGGAAAGGATCCCGATCAGCGAAAAATCCAAAACGCCTTGTATTCTGAACGCTTTCCACCCGGGATCGCATGCAATCGTATTTTCCGGGACATACTCTGTGATGCAGACAATTGAGTTTTCTTCGTCGGTTTTTGCGAAAAAGCAGTATTCCATCGTAAGGTTAATCAGAGAAAAATCTTCTACTTTGCAAATTGAAAAGTCATAGTCTATGCGCTTGATTTCCATAGGTAGCCTCCAATACTAAAATATCAAATCCCTGCCGGGATGCCGCCGCAGGTTTTACAAAAATTGATATAAATTCAGGCCGGTCTCTTCATCATAGCGTCTATCGGCTCTTCCGTTTATGATTTGAATCACCATTTCACATGTTGCGCTTACAGTCGCGCTGTTTAAATGTCCTCCGAAAACTTCCCCGCGTTCGTTTCCCGCGCTGATATGGAAATGGCAGTAAACCTCATCCTGCATCGTGCTGATCGTTCCCGTCAGCGATACGATTTCAAAGCAGCCGTTAAAGTCATTTGCCAAATATTTTTTCTTCTCCGTTTGAAAAACTCCGGCCGTAAAGCGGTTAACAGCTCCAATGGCCTGCACGCTTGCCAGCGCAATCCGTTCCATTGACGCAATTTCTTTTACCTTCTCAATAATTTCTTCTCCTTTGTCGATTCTTGCTATAATGATGTCGTCAAATTTCCTGTATTCCATATAAACGCCTCCTGATGATACCTTGCTTTCTCGCAAAATCAAAATTTTTCCTTAAATTCCGTCATGACGGGAATTGCACTGTCCCATCCGCGGCTGAATGTGATATAGCGGTCAAGAACATCGGCAATTTCTTCCCATGCTCCGTCTAAGGCCTTCTGCAGTAATCCTGCCAAACGATTTACCATGAATTGATTGAGTATTTTCATATCTTCATCCGTAAGCCTGCCTTCCGCATGCATGTTTTCGACCGGACCGCTCCGGAAAGCGTATTGCGTAAGCGCCTTGGCCAGCGGATCGATATGCTTTCTGTCCAGCAGCCAATCCTTTGCAGCGCTCGCTTTAATATTGCGCCGCCCGACGATCCCCTCCTGCAGCGCGGCCTGGCATGCCAGATCATACATGGTGATACCGTATTTTTTCCGTTTATATCGAACTTGTCCAACCGTTACGCCATATTTATCCGCAATCATGCGGTCTGTAAGCTCTTTGGCAAGCTCCGTAAGCTCTGCTTTGGTAATATCATCCCATCCGCCGTTCATTTCTTCAACTCCTTAGCAAAAAAAGCTGTAATACTGAAATAATATCACAGTCCGGGGGAAAAGTCTCCCCGCCTCCTATGCAGATAAAAGGGAAATGTTGACATTTTTCCTCCCTGTTATTATAAATACAAAAAACACAAAAAAATCAAGAGGTGATCTGTATGCCAAGACTTCCCTTTTCTGTCCCGTTTTGCGGATTTGCAGGCACGAATTTTATTCATTGCTTTGCATCTGTCTCTATATCTCGAGGATAGGACCTTGAAAAGCGGACGCACTGCATATTGTAATGTATGGGAAAACGGTCCGTACAACAAGTGCGGGAAAAATATTTTTTTCTTTTTGACACTGTCTGCAGCCGCAGCTCCCTGCACCTGCGCTTTGAGGAAACGCCGACCGAAACGGACAGGCTGATCAACGAGCGTGACGACGATGACGGCGGCGCCGCGGATAACATAGACTTTTTATTTAGCTTTGCAGGCTATCGCTACCGTGCCGTCACAGATGCCGCCGTGTTCAGAGACGAAGCGGCCGCTTCCATAAGCAGGAACAGCCCCATGATCGCAAAGCTGAAGGAAAGCTGCGTTCCGTTTGCCGTAATAACGGGCTATGAAGAAGATCGTCTTTTGTGTCCAGATTTTAAGTGCGCGCAGAAATCGCCCGATCCGGACAGTCTTAGACAGGACAATCCCGCGGGCAGAAAAAAAGCGGATGAAACGGCTTGCAGAGATGATGTGGCATACGTTTAACTGTCATAACTTTGCCGAGGTTTCACGATCTGCTTCATACGATCAGCTGGCGCTACGGCTATGCGCACGATCTGGCCTGGTCGATCATCGGACTGGAGGAATGCCTGAACTGGGATGATTGGAAATCAATGTATTACGGGGACATGCTGGAGGTTATCCTGCTGAAGCGCAAGGAAAATGACGAAGCCGTTTTGGCCTGCATACGCAGGATTGCAGAAGCGCTTAGCGGAAACGGGGCCGTAAAAATGTCCCGAAAAGGAGCTGTGAACTCACGTAAAAAGAGTTCGCAGCCCTTTTTTGCGATATCCTTTAGCGGTCAGGAACATATCACAGACCTATATTGTACGCAAAAGCAAAATTTTGATTGAACGGTCTGTATTTTCTAAAAAAAGAAGCACGGCTCATCCTTTTTGACGAACGGTGCTTCCCCTTCCTTTAAACGCTGTTTTTTTACAGCCGGTATCTGTTACATTTGCGCTTCCTTATTTCGCTTCTTCCTCGTCCTCCTTCTTCTTTTTGCGTGCAAAAAGAATGATTACAATAATACCGACCACGGCCGCAATACTGACGACTGTAATGAGTACGATCACCCAGTCGGACAGGCCCGCAGGCTCTACCGTGACGGTGACTTCCACTGTGACAGGATTATAGTTTTCCGTGTCCTCAGGGGTGTAGACTGCTGTGATGACCGTTTCGCCTTCTTCATTGAGCGTAAGCGAGCCGTCTGTCCAGCTCCAGCCCTCCGGTAGCGCAATCTCATCCAGCGTCTGTCCTACGATCGCCGTGATGCCCTCGGGCTTGGTGTATTCAGGCGTCGCCTTTTCGATTGTCAGCGTCGCCGTCATGGGCGAAATCGCCTCGTAGTTTTCAGCGTCGCCCGTAAAGGTCGCCGTCACGCCGAGGCTGCCCGCCTCAATGAGCGTGTTCGTCGTGTATTCCACTGTAACGCCTGCAGGAAGCACGCCGCCGATGGCAAGCGTCTTTTCGCTGCCGTCATAAGTATAAGTCGCATTTTCAAAGGTCACGCCGCTCATGTCGTAGGTCGCCTTTTCGATCGTCAGCGTCGCCGTCATGGAATGGATCGGGTGGGACTCGTCGCTGCCCGTTAAAATCGCCGTTATGATATAGCTGCCCGCTGCCGTCTGACCGTTGTTTTCGTAGGTCACAGTGACGCCGCTCGGGAGCGTGCCCGTAATTTTCAGCGTATGAGGCTGCCCGTCATAGGTGACGGTCGCATCCTCAAGCGTAATGCCGCTGATGTCATAGGCTGCCTGCGTGATGGTGAGCGTTGCCGTCATGGAGGGAATTGTCTCGTAATTATCCGCGTCGCCCGTAAAGGTCGCCGTTACTTCGAGGCTGTCCACGTTGGTCAAGCTGTTTGCACTGTATGACACCGTCACGCCTGCAGGCAGCGTACCTGTAATGACGAGCGTCTTGGCGGTGCCGTCGTAGACGTAGCTTGCATCCTCAAACGATATTCCGCTCATATCGTAAACGGCCTTGGCGATGGTGAAGCTGAGCTGCACCTCGCCGCTGTAATTACCGCCTTCTGTTGCAGTAAAGACGATGGACGCCGTATTGCCTGCACGCACATTGTTTTTGTAGGCCACGGAAAAGTCGTTTGCCGTGAGGTTGCCTGCTGTATCAGAGACGGTATATGTCGCCTCTTGCGCCGTGCCGTCATAGGTATAGCTGCCCGTGACGGTGAATAGATCGGAAGTCAGCGCACGCTTGGCAATGCTCCATTCCTTTGTCGCCGTGCCACTGAAGTTGCCGCTGCCCTGAATGGTCAGTGTGTAGCTCTTAGCATCCGCGCCCTTGTCGCTGCCGCTAAGCACTGCATACG
>CAJFUB010000033.1 GCA_904420095.1 uncultured Clostridia bacterium | reverse complement strand
GCGGGTGGGATTCGAACCCACGAGCCCGTGAGGACTACCTGATTTCGAGTCAGGCCCGTTATGACCACTTCGATACCGCTCCCTATGCCGATTCCACATCCTGCGCAGGATCCGGAGCAATCGCATCGAACAGCATTATAACATGAGAAAGAACTGGACGCAAGAACCTGTTCTCTTTTTTTTAAAGAACGGGAATCCGAAACGCCCGGCCGCTTCATATAATGCACTGAGGAGGTGAATGTGTTGTTCCGCAGAAAGAAAAAAGAAGAAAATCAGCCAGATTATGCAAAATATGCCGCAAAGCGCCACCCAGACGCTTCCGCCGCGCTCAGAGGCTCGGCCGCCTATCCGAATTTACGCGGAAAAGTGTCTTTCTATCAGGTGGGAAGCAAAGTGCTTGTAACGGCGGCGGTAGAAGGATTTCCGAATGAAAACGGAAAGTGCCTGTATCCGGTCTATGCGATGCATATCCATACGGGGGCTTCCTGCACCGGAAATATCGCGGATCCATTTGCGGATACGGGATCACATTATAACCCGAACGGCTGCGCGCACCCGTATCACGCCGGAGACCTTCCGCCGCTGTTTTCCAACAAAGGCAGCGCCTGGTCGGCATTTGTCACCGATCGTTTTACGGTCAGAGAAATCATAAACAGAACGGTCGTCATTCACGAAAGAGCAGACGACTTCAAAACACAGCCGTCCGGCGATTCCGGAAAGAAAATCGCCTGCGGCGTGATTGTCTGAATTTTATTCGTCAAGAATTCTGAAACCCCGGAGGATTCGCCGGCGTATCGCCGAAGGAATTTTCCGGGGAAGGATTTGACAAATTGAAGTAGAGCCGCGAGTCCTCAGTAACCCCGAAGCTTTTATCGGAACCGCTGTCCTGGACTCTGTTAAAAGCCTCCCGGAACAATGCGTTGTGCGCTTCCTCACGGTTCAGAAGAAAATCGATGGTTTCTCTGACCTTTTTATCCTTGATTTGCCTGTAAAGATATTCATAAACGACCTTGGCGCGCTGCTCTGACGCAATATTTGACAGCAGATCAGCGCACAGATCGCCGGTCACCGTTACGTAATCGCCTGTCCAGGAATACCCCGATGCGTTGATCAGACCGGGATTCAGCCCGAGAAGCACATGCGTCTGAATTTCTCCTGCGGTGACCGCGTCGGCATCGACCTGATGTCCGTTCAGCAGGTTAATCGTTTCCGCTACCATTTCCATATGTCCGAGCTCCTCCGCGGCAATATCCATGAACAAATCTTTTATTGCCGGATCCTTGATCCGGAAGCTCTGCGACATATACTGCATGGCGGCTTTCAATTCGCCGTTCCCGCCGCCCAGCTGCTCCTGAAGCAGAGCGGCATACTGAGGATTCGGCGCCTCCACGCCGACCGGATGAAATAATTGCTTTTCATGTTTAAACATCCTAAGACCTCCTTTTGATTTCCGGATTATTATTTGCAAAATCGGAAATATTATCCGGCAGGAGGTGCTTACGATGAAAAATCATCTGTCGGATCAAACGAGCCCATATCTGCTGCAGCATGCCGAGAATCCTGTGGATTGGTATCCCTGGGGAGAGGAAGCGTTTCAGAAAGCAAAACGAGAAGATAAGCCGATTTTCCTGAGCATCGGCTACAGTGCGTGCCACTGGTGCCACGTCATGGCCAGGGAATGCTTTGAAAATGAAGAAACCGCAGAGCTTTTAAACTGCGGCTTTGTCAGCGTCAAGGTCGATCGGGAAGAACGGCCTGATGTAGATCACGTCTATCTGGACGCTTGCACGCTGTTTTCCGGAAGCGGCGGCTGGCCGGCAAGCATTTTTCTGACGCCGGATAAAAAGCCCTTTTTTGCAGGAACGTATTTTCCGAAGCAGAGCGCGTATGGCATGATCGGCTTCGACGAGCTTCTGAAGCAAATTCGTGAGAAATGGCTTCACGATCGGGCGGCGGTAGAGAAAACAGGGGAGCTGGCCGCCCGGCGGCTGCGGGACGGCGCACAGAAAGACCTCGTTCCGGCCAGGGGGCGCAGAATGGAATGCGCAGACAGCGGTCTGATAAAAAGCGGCGTTCAATATCTCCGCAAAAGCTTCGATCGGCTATGCGGCGGCTTTGGAAACGCTCCCAAATTCCCAATGGCGCATAATATCCTGTTTTTGCTTGAATATTATGAGAAAAGCGGAGACGCCGAAATTCTGGAAATGGCGGAAAAAACGCTGACTGCGATGTATCGCGGCGGATTATACGACCATATCGGCTTTGGATTTTCCCGCTATTCCACAGACCGATATTTTCTGGTTCCGCATTTTGAAAAAATGCTCTATGACAATGCGCTCCTGATTTTTGCATACATCCGTGCGTATTCCGTAACGGGCGATGTCCTGTACCGCAGCGTAGCGGAGCGGACGGCCCGCTATGTGCTGCGGGAAATGACAGATCCGGACGGAGCCTTTTACAGCGCGCAGGACGCGGACAGCGCAGGCGGGGAGGGGAATTATTATCTCTTCTCTGAGGAGGAAATTCTCCGTTTGCTTGGAGTGGAGGATGGAGAGCGCTTCGCAAGCGCATATGGGATTACGAAAGAAGGCAATTTTAAAGGAAAAAGCATCCCGAATCTTCTTCGGAACGACGCCTGGAGACAGCTGCCCGAGTCGCTTGCAGAACGCGTTTATGCATATCGGAAGACACGTATGCCTTTGAACGTAGACGACAAGATCCTGATGTCTTCGTGCTCTCTAATGATTGCGGCGCTTGCGTTTCTGTACCGGAGTACGGGAACGCAAGCGTATCTGGACGCTGCCAAGAGGGCGGAACGCTTTCTCCAATGTCATTTGACAGAGGGAGAAGCTGTATTCGTCAGCCTGAGGCTGGGCCGGCGGGGAGCCGAAGGCTTTCTTGCGGATTATGTCTTCTACGCATTTGCGCTGCTCCATCTTCACGAGGCGCTGCCGTCCGAAAATTATCTTGAACGGGCTACCGCAGTCTGCAAAACGGCGATTCGAAAGTTCCGGGATCCCGACCGCGGCGGATTTTATCTGTATGCCGAGGATGCGGAGCAGCTGATCACAAGGCCGAAGGATACGTACGACGGCGCCTTGCCGTCCGGAAATTCCGTCATTGCCTATGTGCTTGTAAAATTGTCGAATCTTTTGCAGGAGGAGGCGCTTTACGAAGAGGCCCGGAAACAGGTGTTTTTCTTGTGCGAAAAATGTGCCGCATATCCCGCGGGAAGCTGCTTCTTTCTTCTGGCGCTCCTGCGTTACCTGGATCCGCCTGCGCGCATCGTCTGTGTAACGCAGAGACCGGAGGAAATCCGGGAGCTGCCGCTTTTGCTGCAGCGTGAAACGGATCTCATGGTTCGCGCTCCTTCTGAGGAACAGCCGCTTTTGAACGGGAAAACGACATTTTACGTCTGTAAGGCGCGGCGATGCTTTCCCCCGACGGACAAGCTGGAAAAGCTTATGGAGTTACTGGACGAAGCTTGATTGTATCAACCGGCTTCAAGCCGTATTTTGAAAGAAAACGGCTTGCCTGAACGGCCGTCTCAGAAGCAAGCATAGCCTCCGGACAGTGCGCATCACAGCCCAGCACGATTTCGTTTCCAACCTTGCCCGCGATGCGAAAGAAACGCTCGGAAGGGTAAATTCTGTGATCCCGAACGCCCAGGAAATTGAACTCGAGCGGGATTTGCAGGCGCTTTGCGGTTTCGCACAGGCGCGTCATGTATGCGTCGTAAATGACAGGCTCGCCCGTAAAATGGATCAGATCCGGATGCGCCAGATAAGTGAACCTCCCGGTAGCCAGCGCATCCGACACCTGCTGCACGTAACGGCGCAGATGCGCTTCTTCTTTCGTTGGTCTGAGGCAATAAACCCCGTCCTCCTCGTTGTTTGTAAAATGCTGCCCGAGCAGAAGATAATCCGGATTGTAAGGACGAATCAAGCGAAGCATGTCCTCAAAATATTTTGGATAATATTCGGCCTCGAATCCGATTACAATTGTAATCTCGTTTTTGTATTCGGAGCGCAGCGCGTTTAAAACGGAAAAATAATTTTCCAGATCTCTCCGATACAGACGAAAGGAGGATTCATGCCCGTCCGGAAAGGGATAGGGGACGTGCTCGGAGAATCCGAGAAGCTCCATCCCGGACCGGATTGCATTCTCGATATATTCCCGTTCGGTGCCGGAGGCGTGGTGACAGCGGTAGGTGTGAGTATGTAAATTGAAGCGCATTGAAAAGTTCCTTCGCAAATAGTTTTACGCTTCACTATAGCACCGCGCTGCCGGAGGTGTCAAGAAATGGGCTCCTGCGTTCAGTTGTCCTCTGCTGCAAAGCTTTCGAAGGATTCAATATTTGGAAGCTTTGGATTTGTTCCCTTCAGAAGATATTCAAGCGGCTTGTTCAGTATCCTTGCAAAATGCTTCAGCTCCGTAAGGGAAACGCGGCGTTTTCCGCTTTCAATATACAGAATGGTATAATAGCTCATTTCGATTCCGCTTTCCGTCATTTGCTTTGCAAGCTCCTGCTGGGAAATACTGTCTTTTTCCTGATGATATCTTGCTTCGCGGATCCATGTGCCGCAGATGTTTTTCCGGTCTTTCATGGAAGGATCGATTTGAGGCTCATATTCCAGATCCGTCCCATTGTATTGATCGGTGATTCCCAGAAGATAATTGAGGGGCACATTCAGTACCTTTGCAAACCAAAATACCTCGATATCAAAAATATCTCTGACGCCCGATTCGATGTCCGCAATCGTGTCGCGCGATATTTTGCAATTTTCGGTACGGAATCTGGCGGCAAGCTTATCCTGCGAAATTTTATCTTTTTTGTTGCCCTTTCCCTGCCTGATGAAAATGATTCGTTCAGCACATGTTTTGTCGTACAAAACATTCTTTTTTTCCATTTTTTCACCTCCATTTTATTTTTTCATTATCTATAAAATGGAAAGCCGTATTGTGCTGATTTCTCACAATCCGCAAATTTAATTTGTTGGCACTGCGTGAGCATAAAAAGGAATCGGCGTTCATATAAATGAATCGACAGCTTTGCAGAAAGGGTGCTTGGTATGGATATCAGAACATTTCGTTCCGAAATTACGGACAGGTTAGGCAGCGGACAGGCGGTATCTGCGCTGAACGCCGCGTTTGCGGCAGGGAATGAGCTTCTTCACAGCGCGAGTGAGATCCGTCTGCGGACAGGCCTGCCGCTCCTGGTGATCGGTGGGCTTCGAAAAGAAAAATATTTTCTGGCTGCAAGCGGCAGGATCGTTTCTGCACAGAGCGCTTATCTGCCAACGAAGGACGAGGTGAACCGGATCTTTGCCAGTATCTGCAGAAGCTCTGTTTACGCTTATAAAGAAGATATTCGAAACGGATTTATCACGCTGCGCGGGGGACACCGCGTCGGGATTGCCGGAAAAATGCTTCCGGACGGCTCCGTATATGACGTGTCAAGCCTGAATCTTCGGATTGCGCGCCAGGTTAAGGGCTGCGCCTCCGAGATGATCCGCCATATCATCAAAAACCAAGACGAAATATACAGCACGCTGATCATATCCCCGCCCGCATGCGGAAAGACCACGATCATCCGCGACATCGCGCGGATTTTGGGAAGCGGGTGCAAAACGCCGTATTTCAAAGGCGCAAACGTAGGAATCATAGACGAACGCTCGGAAATTGCTGCCTGCTACAACGGAACGCCCGCAAACGACGTGGGAATGATGACGGATGTATACGACGCCTGCCCCAAAGAAAAAGGTATTCTGATGATGATCCGGAGCATGGCGCCGGAAATCATCATAACGGATGAAATCGGCGGGCCAGGAGATGCGGCCGCAGTAGAATCGGCAATGAACGCCGGCGTTAAGATCATCGCTACTGCGCACGGCAGCCGGCTTTCCGACCTAAAGGTGCGCCGGGAGATCGCGGCCATGATTGGCGCCGGAGTATTTGAAAAATACATAACCTTGCGCGCGGGAAGCGGTCCGGCGATGATCCAGGAAGTAACGGAGGCGGTAGAATGATCGGTCTGACAATTAAAATTACGGGCTCGCTGCTGATCGCTGCGGGCGGAATCCTGACGGGATTGAAAATCAGAAAAGAATACAAACAACGCAGAACGCTTCTCAAAGCCTTTCAAGACGCTCTGCACTATGCCGACGACGCAATCGCAATCGAAAATGCGCTCCTCGACGACGTGCTGATGAACTGCGGAGCGAAATTTTTCCCGGATGAAAAGGGCTCGGATCTTTTCTCCTGTGCGGCCGGCTGCCTCAGAAGCGAATTTGGCAGCTTTGAAAACGCCTGGGCGAAGGCCTGCGCCGACTTTTTCCCAAAGACGCCCTGTCTGCGTGAGAAAGATATCGAATGTATTTCCGGGATCGGAAAAGCCCTGGGACTTGCGAATACGCAGCGGCAGTCGGCGCATATCGCTTCCGTTGTCAAAAAGCTGGCGGAGCTGGAACGGGAAGCGCAGCAGAAGGATGAAAAAGAAGGAAAAAATGCGATTAAAATTGCGATCGCCGTTTCCGCGGCAATCATCGTCATATTATTCTGAAACGGGTGACATTGCATGGGGCTTGATTTGATCTTTAAAATTGCGGGCATTGGGATTATCGTCGCAGTACTCAATCCGATCCTGACAAAAGCGGGGAGGGACGAGCAGGCGACGCTTGTTACCCTTGCAGGGCTGATTCTGGCCATGCTTGTCATCGCTGGGGAAGTCCGTGATCTGTTCAGTACGCTGAAATCTCTTTTCGGATAACGGCGACAAAGAGGCGGGATCGATGGATTATCTGATCAAAATTGCACTGACTGGGATTGTCGTTTCCATATTGATTTTTCTTCTGAAGGGCTTCAAAAGCGATTTCGCACCGGCGCTTGCAGCGGTAGGCTCCGTCGTTTTGCTTGGCGCCGTCCTTACTCTGATTGACGGTGCTGCGGATGCGGTAAAGGAGCTCTTCCAAAGCTCGGAGCTGGAAAGCGAGCATATCAAAAATCTTTTAAAAATCATCGGCGCCGCCTACATCGTTGATTTTTCCGCCTCCCTCTGCCGGGACATGGGGGAAGCTTCCATGGCGTCGAAAATAGAACTGGCGGGACGGATTTTTATTGTTCTTCTTGCGGTTCCGTGGGCGCAGACGCTGATCGGCGCCGTGAAATCGTTGGGTGGGTGAGCGCTATGGCGGAAGAACTTTGGAATACCGTATTAAAGGAAATCGGGGAGCATCTGGGAGAAAGCGCGGGGATTCTTCTTGTCATCGTTTCGGCCGCTTATCTGAGTTCTATTTTTACAGCGACTGCGGATCTGGAAAGCAGCGGGAATCACGATGTTGTTTCCTTTGCGGTCATATGCCTGATCTCCGTACCAGTGATTGCGAATATTGGCGAGGTCGTCGCGCAGGCCGGGGACACCATTTCGGAAATCCGTACCGTTATGCTGAGCTCGATCCCCGGACTGTGCGCAATGGATATGGGCAGCGGCGCGGCGGGCGCAGCGGTTTTTATTACCATTACCCAGCTCGTCGCAATCCTGCTCTCGAAAATTTTTCTGCCGGCGGCCGTTGTGTACGCCGCGGTAGGGATCTGTGGATCCGTTACGGAGCGCTTCAGTCTTGAGGGTGTAAAAGGGATGGTCCGTTTTCTGTTTACCTGGGGGCTTGGAATCATGATGATCGGTTTTTCCTGCGCCGCAACGCTTTCCGGCGCACTGACCGGCGCGCGGACGAGCATGGCCGGAAGAACGCTGAAATATACCGGCGCAATGGTCCCAGTTGTGGGCCGATATCTTGCCGAGAGCGCGGACATGGTATTTGCCGGTGCGTCCGTTCTGAAAGGAACGGCCGGAATCGCAGCCGCGGCCGCCATCCTGACCGCAGCCGCAGCGCCCTGCATTCGCATGGTTCTGCATGTTCTGGTATACCGGATCGCGGGAATTCTGATTCGTCCTGTTGCAGACGACAAGATTACCAGAATGGTTGCGGCCGCCGGCGACGCTTTTACCATGATTACCGGTGTCACGATCCTGATGAGCGTGATGTGTGTGCTGAATATTGCCGTTCTTGTCACATTGGTAAAAGGAGGATAACGGATGTACGGCTGGGTGATTAAAATTGCTGCGGCCGCCGTCGTCATGACGGTAGCCGGATATATTTTACCGAAAGGGAACATCAAAAAAGCCGCCATGCTGGCGCTTAGCTTCCTGTTTCTGACGACGCTCCTGCTGCCCTTGAAAAATTTTACGTCTGAGCTTTTGGAGGGAAAAGCCGCATTGAATCTTGAAAAGAATACGTTGCTTGCACAGGCGGAGGACAGCGGCATGGAAAAGCAGATCATGGAGCAGTATAAAGAACGGCTCAGTGAGGAAATTGCTTCTGCCCTGGAACAACAATCCATTTTCTGCAGCAATCTGAGCATTACCGTGGACGAAGACATAGAATCGGAAACATTTGGGTATGTGCTCTCCGTTTCCTGCAGCATTTCCGGCGCCGAAGAATCGGCGCAGAATACGATCGAAAAAATCCGCGTGCCGGAAATCGTTATAGATTTAAACGGCATACGTGTTGAGGATGCAAACGAGAACGCATCGGAACAGGATGCGGCGCAACGGGAAATGGAGCGGCGGGCGGCCGCGGTGATTGCGGAGCTGACAGGCGCCGAAGAAAGCCACATTAATGTCAAATGGAGTGATGCAACATGAAAATGACGCTGAAAACGGGGAGATTGAGATTCTACAAATTGGAAACTGCCGCTATTCTGACCGGAATGGTATTGATGCTCATCGGAAACCTTCTTACGCCGTCAGAAAGCGAACCGGCTCCCTCTCAGACAGAAGCTCCTGCGGCGGCAACGCCGCAGGGATCGGCGGGGCGCACCGGATATGCGGAATATTATGCGGCGCAAATCGAACGGCTTCTTGCAAATATCGAAGGAATCGGAGAGGTAACGGCCGCGGTTTACGTAAAATCGGAGGGAACGGGAATCCTTGCGGAAAACAGCAATACCGACACCTCTGTCACGAAGGAGGAGGACTCCCAGGGCGGAACGCGCGAAGAAACAAAAAATGTCAGCGATAACGAAATCGTCATACTGAAAGACAAGGACGGAAATGAAACGGTAGTATACGTTTCGCAGAATGCGCCGGAAATCGAAGGGATTGCCGTATGCGTCAAAGGCGGAGCGTCTGCCGGTATCCAGGAAAAAATCAAAACGGCATTGATGGCTTTGTATGATATTCCTGCCAGTAAAATCAGCATAACGGGATAAAGAACTGCATATATAAATACTACAAAACGGTAAAGGAGATGTTCGCTCATGAAATTTGACATTTTAAACAAACTGAAGAATATGTCTATGAGAACGAAACGTATCATTGCGCTGGTTGTATGCGTATCGCTTCTGGCGACAGCGATCATACTGAATGTGAGAACGGAAAAGGGAGAGGCCGGAGATAAAACGGGCGGGGACAATGTTAATGTCAGCGTCGGGGGAGACGAAACAAATCAAAACGGCAGTGAAAATGTTATAAACGGAAATGAGGAAACGGATGTCGGCGCCGGCGTTACAAAGGTAGACGACGCAGAAGAATATTTTGCAACGATCCGTCTGAACCGCCTGAATTCCAGAAGCGAAACGGAGGAAAGCTGCAACGAGATCATAGACAGCGAAACGGCAAGCGAATCCAACGTTGCCGATGCCGTCGCCCAGATCGAAACCCTAAAGAAAACAACAAAAATGGAAACGGATCTGGAAACGGCCGTAAAGTCGCGCGGCTATGACGACGTATTCGTTATAATCGAAAACGACTGCGTATACATAACGGTGCAGTCCGATTCCATGGACAGCGGCGAAGCCTCCGCCATTGCCACGTCCGCCTGTGAAATTACGGGATACACATTTGACGATATCGTACTGAAAGGCGTATATTGAACCGGAACTGTATTTCCCGGGAAATAAGGAAAAGCATTTGCAAAATCGGTGGATTTATTATAAGATACCTCCACTGATTTTTGCATTATAAAATATTTATTCGCAGCATTGCAAAAATCGTTCGGATTCTTGCCAGAGGAAGGAACGGGTGAATGCAATGTCTGACTTGAAAGAACATCTTTGCGCAAAAGAAAAAGAGCGCCTGGAGAAGCTTTACCGGAAGGTGAAGGGCTACGCGGCCCTGCGCAATCTGCCGCTTGCACCATGCAAAAGCACCGGGAAGGCCGAACGGGCGGAATGGCTTGCAGAGGCGATGGCACGGAAAGAAATCCTGTATTCAATCGTTTCCGACCTGCGCAGCGGCGAGGCAGCATATCTCGGATATATTTATGAATCCGGAGGCTGCGGAGAATATGTGGGAAGAAATGCATTCTGGGAAGAAACCGGTCTGATCCGAACGGTGACAGACAGCGAAGGCGGCGAGCATGGCTTCGCAAGCGCCGAGCTGATGGAGTTTCTGCAGGAAGGGGGACCGGCGCTGCTGGCGCGGATCGGAACGCTTTCCTTTCTTAACAGTGCCGTATGCGCGATGACTAATTTATACGGGACGGTATCCTACGCGAAGGCGTACGACATTTTCCGGGAAATCGCTCTGACGGATCGGGAAATCGACTATCAGACTTTTACGGAAACCGCCAGCCGGTTTGCCGAATTCCGCGAAGAATGCGGAGTCGTCACCTATCAAAAGAATTTTGTCGCATCGGAATATATGGACGTTCGGATCCGCAGCGGCATCCGGCGTGTTGCGCCGCTGCCATCCTACTACGAGCTGATCAGCAGGCAGGGAGACAAACCGTATTATACGGATCTCAGCGTCCGGACGCTTCTGGATTACGAATCCCCCGGTTCCTGCGCCCTGCCGCACCATGCTGCGGAATTTGCCGAATTTCTGAGCAACGCATTTGGCAAACACAGACTGGAGCTTATGCAGCTTATTCGGGAAATCTGCCATGCCTGCCGCGCGGAACGCGGGATCAATGAAATCTTCGGAATGCTGGCGGAAGCCGGGTATGTGCCGCCATCACAGAAAATACAGAAAACGATGGTGCGGTACATTATGGAAATCAAAAGCAACGTGCGCCTCCGGATAAACCGAGGATATACCATCAATGAGATGAGAAGCATCCGCTACGACACAGGCACAATCTGCAGCAGCCTGTAATTAAGTATTATTTTATTCTAAATAATAATAAAATAGTATAAAAATCGCAAAATATACGATTGACAAAAGAAAAAACTTTGCTTAGAATTATGAATGTATATTGAAAAAATCAATGAATAACAAACAAAAAGAAGAGAAGGAAATGGGTTGTTGTAATTATGGCGGCGATTACGGTGTGTCATGCTGTCGGCTGTACAAACAGAGAGGATTCGCGGAAAAGGGGAATTCCCTCCGGCTCGGCCGACGTGCGGCAAAGCATTCCGGATGACGAATGGAAAAAAACGCTTGGCGTCGGAAGGCTCTGCGCAGAAGGCGCGGAGCCGGACCGGGAACAGTCGGAGAAAGCAAAAATTTTGTACGTAAGAGACTTTGGCGCAAAAGGAGACGGCATCAACAACGACGGCTCTCCCATTCGGAAGGCGATCACCGTGCTGAAGAAAGCAGAGCCCGGAAGCCGGCTCGTTTTCGACGCCAATACGACTTATTATATATCGAGCGGAGAATATGCGCTGGCTTTGCAGAATCTGAAAAACGTAACAATCGAGGGGAAGAATACAACGATCCTGGCAAAACCAATCATGGGGCTTTGCCTCATACAGGATTGTACGAACGTGGTAATACAGGGGATCAATTTCGATTATAAAACAAAACCGTATGCCGTTGCGGATGTGATTGCCGACAAGGGAAACGGCGTCGTTCATATTAAAACCGATCGTTCGCTGAATTTCCGAGGGACCTACAGTCAGCCGGCCGCGGACTATTTTGGCGTGGTAGACCGGACGGAGGGGCGGTATCATGTGGGAATCACCAGCATCAAAGTCGTTGATTCCGCAGAGCGTATCTACGAGGTCCGGTGCAATGATGTTTTTGCGGGACGAGACGAGCGAATTCGTATGATGACCGATGACGGATACAGATTTATTGTCCCTATGCCGAATGTGGGGCAGGCGATCGAGCAGGCCTTTACGGTGATCGGCAACGAAGATCTGACGATGAAAGACTGCAACATTTGGAGCGCCGCAAAATTTATGTTTTTTTTGAACGGGAACAATGGCATCATAAAGTTTCAAAACGTACATATCGCTCCTGCGCCGGGAGAGGACGCCCATATTGTAGGCTGGCGGGATGGCTTTCACTGCAAGGAAAACAGAGCGCAGCTGATCTGGGAGAACTGCAGCGCCAAATATTTGTACGACGACGTTTTCAATATTTCCGCGTCGATGCTGCAGGTACAAAAAGCGGAAGAGAATCGGCTTTATTTATATTGGCAGGAAACGGGCGGCGCATATCCGCACATCCGAGCGGGCGATACCGTCAGTTTTTTTGATACGGCTTCCGGTGAGCAGATCGGCAGCGGTACCGTAAGGCAGACCGCCGTTTACGGCGCGGAAACGACAGTAATATTAGAAGAGCCTCTGGCGGGAATTGAAGCACGGGAATCCTGTAAGGCGGTTGTTGATACGCTGGCGGCGCCCGGCTCAATCATTCGAAACTGCAATTTTCAGGGGACGTTTCGATTTCGCTCACCAATTTATATTTCGGACAGCAGACTGCATGTAACGCGGATGTGGCTCAACGTTGAAGCGCCCTGGGAAGGACCGGTCACAAACCGTGTCCTCTTCAGCAACTGCGTTTTTACATTTGATAATCCAAAGGAAAAATTTATTCATATCGGGAGTGGAAACAGCAACTGGAAAAATGCTGAGAATCCGTACCGGGTGAAGGATATTGTCTTCTTTCACTGCAGCATCCGCCAGGATGCCGTGGAAATCGGTGAAGCGGAATCCGCGCACGACGAGGTTTGCTTCCCGGACTGCTATTAAACGATTTGCCGCCCGCAGCAGCCGTGCGGCCGGCACGGCCGAAAGAAAACATTGCCCTAAGGGCTTTACTTTTCTTTTAAAAGAGAATATAATGTGAACATGTGTTCGTATTTGAAATGTACAGCGAACGGGTGTTTACTAAGGTGCAGATCATTCTTCCGAAAAAATTGGAAACTGAGGAAAAGCTGGCGCTGATGCAGGCAGACGCAGAATTTGAAGTGGGAAGTGACGGAGATGCGGAGCTTACTGCTGCTGCGTTTGCTTCCGCAATCAAGGGCAGACCGGCTCCTGCAAAGGTACCAAAGCTATTTTTGGCAAGCAGCTGTATTTTTAACTGCGCGTATTGCTCCTGTCGCTGCGGCGGAGAGGAGCGGCTTCATTACTGTAATTCACCTGCGGAGCTGGCGCGTCTGGCAGCCGCCGCCGCTTCCGAAAACGGACATGGTGTATTTTTGTCCTCCGCAATTTATAGAAATGCCGATTATACGCAAGAGCTTCTTGCCGAGGCGTCCCGGATCCTGCGGGAGGATATTGGTTATAAAGGGTATTTGCACACAAAGATAATGCCGGGCGCAGATCCGGCTCTGATTGCAAAAACCGGGCAGTATGCCAGCCGGCTAAGCGTAAATATCGAAGTAGTTCACAGCACGGTATTTTCCAGGATTGCAAAGCAAAAAAACAAGCAGAATATTCTGGGCCCACTGCGGCAGATTTCTCTGCAGATCCGGCAGGCCAGAGAAGAGAAAAGGCCGTTTGCAGTCGGTCAGACGACACAGCTGATGGCAGGAAGCTCGGATGAAACGGACCGCACCATCCTGACGCTTTCCGACGCGCTTTATCGGACGTATCGTTTAAAGCGTGTGTACTATACGCCGTTTCAGTATCGGCATGCGGCAAAGGGATATGAGGCGGAGAATCTTCCCATGCGTCAAACGCCGCGGTGGCGTATGACGCGTTTGTACCAGGCGGACCGTCTCATACAGCTTTACGGGTTTACACCGGATGACGTAACACCGGAGAACGATCCCTACCTGCATCAAGAACTCGATCCGAAAACGACATGGGCACTCAGACACCTGGATTTGTATCCTGTAGAAGTGAATCAAGCGGATTTTGAAACGCTGATCCGCGTTCCGGGAATTGGAATCACTTATGCAAACCGAATTTTAGAAGCGCGCAGACATGCGACCGTCACTCATGAGCTTTTAAAGAAAATGCGGATTTCTCTCAAGCGCTGTGCCTGTTTTATAACATGCGACGGAAAATACCGCGGAGGATCGATGCTTGATTCTTCCGATCTTTGGCGTTTGCTGACAGATGGTGCGGCGCAGTCGGACGGCTCGCCTGCCTCAGACCGGCAAGACGAACCAGCCATACAGAAAACGGGCATTTCTCGGGATAAATCTCTGTAAAATTTATATTTCATATTGAAATTTTAACCTGAATCATCTATAATACATCAGATACAGTCTGTACCGTATCTGAATTTGCTTATAAAGGTGGATATTTGTGATCAGAAGTATGACGGGCTTCGGCCGCGGAGAAGTAAAAACAGATAGTATACAATGCATCGTCGAAATCAAAACCGTAAATCACAGATATTCCGATTTCATCATTAAAATGCCGCGGGAGCTTCTTCCCCTGGAGGACCGGGTTCGGACGGAGCTGCAGCAGTTTATTCAGCGTGGAAAGGCTGATGTTTATATTACGTACACGGATATCTCGCAGAATTCCTTCGGAACCGTGACCGTTGACGAGGGTGTTGTAGGAGCCTATTTCCGGGCGATGCGGGAAGCCTCCGAACGACTTGGCTATCGTTTTGAACCGGAAATGTCCATGCTTTTCAGAATCCCGGATGCATTTGCCCAGTTCCGGGAGGAACCGGATCAGGAAGCGGTCTGGAAATTTCTGGAGCCTCCGCTTCGTACCGCAGCGGAACGTCTGGTGCAGATGCGTGAGAAAGAAGGAGAAAAGCTGGCAGAGGACCTGAAAAAGATCCTCGCAAATGCACAGGCTCTTTTTCAGATCGTGAAAGAACGAAGTCCGTATGTTCCGATTGAGTACAGAGAAAAATTAACCGCAAGACTAGCCGAACTGATGGATCACGCTCCGGTAGAGGAGCAGCGTATTGCCGCGGAGACGGCAATTTTTGCAGATAAATGCAGCATTGACGAAGAAATCACGCGCTTTGAAAGCCATATCCAGCAGTTTTACGATACGCTGGAAGCCGGCGGCGCGGTAGGGAGGAGACTGGACTTTCTTGTTCAGGAGATGAACCGGGAGGTCAATACGATGGGATCGAAAGCAAGCGACATTACGATCACCAATCAAGTGATCGCGCTGAAAAGCGAAATCGAGAAGCTGCGCGAGCAAATACAGAATTTGGAGTAGATGTGAGAGTATGAAGCTGTTGAATATCGGTTTTGGAAATCTGGTACAGGCAGAAAAAATCATAGCGATCGTAAGTCCGGATTCGGCGCCGGTCAAGCGGATCGTCCAGGAGAGCAAGGACCGTTCGATGTGCATCGACGCGACGTACGGCAGGCGGACGCGGTCCGTTATTATCATGGATAGCGACCATGTCGTGCTTTCCGCGATTCAGCCGGAAACGGTTGCCGGCAGGGCGGGCGATTCCGAAGACGAGACCTCCGGAGGAATATCGTAACATGACGAGAAGGGGAATTATAACCATTATCTCGGGCCCTTCGGGCTGCGGCAAAAACAGTATTATAAAAGCGGCCGTAGAGAAGAATCCGCTGCTTTCCTACGTAACGTCTGTCACCACGAGAGAAATTCGGGCCGGAGAGTCGGAGGGAGTTAATTATTACTATAAATCGCGGGAAGAATTCGCACGCCTGATCCAGACGGGGGAAATCCTGGAATGGGATGAATTCTGCGGAAACCGCTATGGGACGCTCAAAAGCGAAATTTCGTCGAAAATCGCCGCGGGGATGGATTTGATTCTTGATCTCACGATTTCGGGGGCAATTGCAGTCAAAAAAGCGTTCCCCGAAGACGCCGTGACCGTTTTTATTTTACCCCCTTCCATCGAAGAACTGGAAACAAGACTCCAGTACCGGCTTAGAGAAACGGAAACGCAGATCCGGGAGCGTGTTTCCAACGCGCTTTCCAATGAGATTCCGCAAATCGGAAATTTCGACTATGTATTAGTAAACGACGTTTTAAACGATACAAGAGACCAGCTTCTGGCGGTCATTACCGCTGAACGGCTGAAATATAACAGAAATAAGCAAATACTTGAAGAATTGGATCTGAAAGGAGAAACAGTATGATTTATCCGGCTATTGCTCAGCTTTTGGAGAAGGTGGACAACAGATATACGCTCGTGATGGAAATTGCAAAAAGAGCGCGTCAGATTACCGCAGGATCGGAAAGCAGGGTCAACTGCGAAAGCCGCAAGCCCGTTACGATCGCGGTTAATGAAATCAGCGAAGGAAAAGTAACGTATACCAGAACGAAAGAGGGCATCAAATAGTATGAAAACAATGGAGAAAATTGTTGCTCTTGCCACAAACCGCGGATTTGTCTATCCCGGCTCCCAGATTTACGGGGGCCTTGCGAACAGCTGGGATTACGGACCGCTCGGCGTTGAGCTGAAAAACAACGTCAAAAAAGCATGGTGGAAGAAATTCGTACAGGAAAGCCCTTACAATGTGGGCGTCGACTGCGCCATTCTGATGAATCCCCGCGTTTGGGTGGCCTCCGGCCACGTCGCCGGCTTCAACGATCCGCTGATCGACTGCAAGAAATGCAAAAGCAGGCACCGCGCCGATAAAATCGTAGAGGACTGGAACCGGGAAAACGGCATAGAGATTTCCGTTGACGGATGGCCGAACGAAAAACTGACTGCATACATGACGGAGCATAAGATCCCCTGTCCCGTCTGCGGCGGAACGGAATGGACGGAGATCCGGAAATTCAATATGATGTTCAAAACATTCCAGGGCGTTACGGAGGACTCTCAGTCGGAGCTTTATTTAAGACCGGAAACGGCGCAGGGAATTTTCGTCAATTTTAAAAATGTACAGAGGACGAGCAGAAAGAAGGTTCCGTTTGGCATTGCACAGATCGGAAAATCTTTCCGTAATGAAATTACGCCTGGGAATTTTACGTTCCGGACGCGGGAGTTTGAACAGATGGAGCTGGAATTTTTCTGCAAGCCGGGAACGGATCTCGAATGGTTTGATTACTGGAGGAGCTTCTGCCGCGAATGGCTGCTTTCCCTTGGAATCAAAGAGGAGAATCTGCGGCTTCGTGACCACGCGAAGGAAGAGCTTGCGTTTTACAGTAAAGCGACGACCGATTTCGAATATCTCTTTCCGTTCGGCTGGGGCGAGCTGTGGGGAATTGCGGACAGAACGGATTACGATCTTAAGCAGCATATCGAATATGCGAAGGAAGATCTTTCCTATTTCGATCCGATGACAAATGAAAAATATGTCCCGTACTGTATCGAGCCTTCTCTTGGCGCGGACCGCGTGACGCTGGCGTTTCTGTGCGAGGCATACGATGAGGAGGATCTCAGCACCGAAGAAAAGGCGGACAGCAGAACGGTGCTGCGCTTCCATCCGGCAATCGCTCCTGTCAAAGCAGCCGTGCTGCCGCTTGTGAAAAAGCTTTCGGATGACGCATATAAGCATTATGAACGACTCAGTAAGCAATTTGTCTGTGAATTCGACGAGGCGGGCGCCATCGGACGGAGATACAGAAGACAGGACGAAATCGGAACGCCGTTCTGTATCACCTATGATTTTCAGACCAAAGGCGAGGATGGCAAACCGGGAGACAATTCGGTCACCGTCCGCTTCCGCGATTCAATGGAACAGATCCGGCTGCCGATTGACAGCCTGGAGGAATGGCTTTCAAAGCAGATTGCATTTTGAACGGATCAAGGTGCATCCTGCTGAGACATATAAAAATTAGGAGGTTTATACAAAATGAGTAAGAAGTACGTTTACGACTTCAAGGAAGGTAACGGCAGCATGCGAGAGCTGCTGGGCGGAAAAGGCGCCAACCTTGCGGAAATGACGAATCTTGGAATGCCCGTTCCGCAGGGCTTTACCATTACCACGGAAGCCTGTACGCAGTATTATGCCGACGGCGAAACGATCAACGATGAAATTATGGCGGAGGTTATGGAGCATATCAAAGGACTTGAAGTGCTTTCCGGCAAAAAGTTCGGCGATCTGGAAAATCCTCTTCTTGTTTCCGTCCGTTCCGGCGCGCGCGCTTCCATGCCGGGCATGATGGATACGATCCTTAATCTTGGATTGAACGATGAGGTGGTAGAGAGCTTTGCAAAGAAGACGGGAAATCCGCGCTTCGCATACGACTCTTACCGCCGCTTTATCCAGATGTATTCCGACGTCGTCATGGAGGTTGGCAAGAAATATTTTGAAAAGCTCATCGACGAAATGAAAGAAGAAAAAGGCGTAAAGCTGGATACGGAGCTTGACGCGGACGACCTCAAGAAGCTTGCGCAGCTTTTTAAAGCGGAATATAAAGATAAAATCGGGGAGGATTTCCCCAGTGATCCGATCAAACAGCTCATGGGAGCGATCAAAGCCGTTTTCCGTTCGTGGGACAATCCCCGCGCGATTTACTACAGACGGATGAACGATATTCCTTCCAGCTGGGGCACGGCCGTAAACGTTCAGATGATGGTATTCGGAAATATGGGCAACACGTCGGGAACGGGCGTTGCATTTTCCAGAAACCCTGCTACGGGCGAAAAGAAGCTGTACGGCGAGTATCTGATGAACGCGCAGGGCGAGGACGTCGTGGCAGGCGTGAGAACGCCGCAGACCATCGACCAGCTCAAGGCGGAAAATCCAGCGGTATATCAGCAGTTTTACGATATCGTTTACAAGCTGGAAAACCACTATAAAGATATGCAGGACATGGAATTTACGATCGAAGACGGCAAGCTTTACATGCTGCAGACGAGAAACGGTAAAAGAACCGCGGCTGCCGCGCTGAAGATTGCGTGCGATCTTGTGGATGAGGGAATGATCACACCGGAAAAAGCGGTGCTGATGATCGATCCCAAGCAGCTGGATGCGCTTCTGCACCCGCAGTTCGAGGCTTCGGCTCTGAAAAAGGCCGTTCCGATCGGCGAAGCGCTTCCCGCATCTCCCGGAGCTGCCTGCGGCAAGGTTGTGTTTACTGCGGAGGATGCGACGGACTGGGCGGTCAACAAAAAAGAGAAGGTCGTACTTGTTCGCCTTGAAACTTCCCCGGAGGATATCGAGGGAATGCATTACGCGCAGGGAATTCTTACCGTACGGGGCGGCATGACGAGCCACGCGGCCGTTGTTGCAAGAGGCATGGGAACGTGCTGCGTTTCCGGCTGCGGCGCGATCAATATCGATGAGGAGAAAAAGGTCTTTACGCTCGGCGGAAAAACGTTCCATGAGGGTGATTATATCTCTCTGGACGGATCGACCGGCAAAATCTACGGAGAGGCCATTCCGACGGTCGACGCCTCCATTTCCGGCGATTTTGGACGGATCATGGGCTGGGCTGACAGCTTCCGGAAATTGCAGGTGCGGACCAACGCCGATACGCCGAAGGACGCGAAGCAGGCATTTAAGTTCGGCGCCGAGGGAATTGGTCTTTGTCGTACGGAGCATATGTTCTTCGATCCGGACAGGATCGCCGCCATGCGGGAAATGATCGTATCCAAAACGACGGAACAGAGAAAAGCCGCGCTGAATAAGCTGCTCCCGATGCAGAGAGGCGATTTCGAGGCGCTTTACGAGGCGATGGAGGGCAGACCGGTTACGATCCGCTTCCTGGATCCTCCGCTGCATGAATTCCTGCCGACGGCGGAAGAGGATATCGTAGCGCTGGCTGCGGAAATGAGCCTTGAGGTTTCGGAGCTGAAAGCCGTTATTACTTCCCTTCATGAATTTAACCCGATGATGGGCCACAGAGGCTGCCGCCTTGCCGTTTCTTATCCGGAAATTGCAGAAATGCAGACGACGGCCGTCATTGAAGCCGCTATCAACGTACAGAAGCGCCATCCCGAGTGGAACATTATACCGGAAATCATGATCCCACTCGTCGGAGAGGTCAAAGAGCTCGCTTACGTAAAAGGCATCGTGACGTCTACGGCGGATAAAATCATTGCCGATCAGAAGATCGATCTCCATTATAAGGTCGGTACGATGATCGAAATCCCGCGGGCCGCGCTGACTGCCGATGAGATTGCGAAGGAAGCGGAATTCTTCAGCTTCGGTACGAACGACCTGACGCAGATGACGTTCGGCTTCAGCCGCGATGACGCGGGCGCCTTCCTCGGAGCGTATTACGAAAAGAAAATTTACGAGAACGATCCGTTCGCAAAGCTGGATCAGACAGGTGTCGGCAAGCTCGTAAAAATTGCGGCGGATCTGGGAAGATCCACGCGTCCGGACATCAAGCTCGGAATCTGCGGCGAACACGGCGGAGATCCGTCCACCGTTGAGTTCTGCCATAACATCGGCCTCAACTATGTTTCCTGCTCTCCGTTCCGCGTGCCGATTGCACGTCTTGCGGCGGCGCAGGCGAATCTCCGCAATCCGAGAAACTGAGTAACAGCAGTGGGAATCGGATCGATTAAGGAATTCGAAAGACTGTAAAAACAACGCAAAAAGGGGACCACGGTTCATCAAAAGGGGTGGGGCGTGGTCCCTTTTGTTATGGGGATGAATAGGAAAGCTTTGTGCTGCTTCAGGGAACTGATTTTTTCGGCGGAGAATTCTGCCGCATAAACCTTGTTTATGATTTTATAGTTGCAGATCTGAATGAATTAGGATATACTGCAACATAGATAACGGCTTTATCCTTAGAAAACAATCCGCATTCTGACGGAGCATGATCGCATAAACCCGGCCAGGGTTTGGCCGAGCAACAATGCTTGCGTAAGGAGGAATAAAAATATGACCGGAAAAACAAAAAAAATTATTGTTTCTTTCGTCTGCCTGCTTAGCATGCTGACGCTCGGCATAACGGCTGCCGCGTTTGCCGGAGCTCTTCCCTTGGAAACGGAAAAAAGCCGGAATCCGGAAACAGAAACGATCTGCGCAGCCGCGATCGATCCGGCGGAACTCCGGGAAATTCGCGCCTCCCTTGCGGCCTCCGAGGAATATGAGGGGCTTACGTATGAGGAGGTGAGCGCTGCCATCGCATATTCAGTGGAGTTGTACCGGGACGCGGACGAGATCACGCTGTACGGATTCGGAGAACGGGAAACAACCGTCGTCAGGCCGCAAAAGAATAAAGTGAATACGGAAGACGCATATTATGAAAAAACAAGAGGTGTTTATGAAATCATAATTTATCTGCTTACGGCGCGCTCCTCCGAGGGAAAGTTTGCCACGGCAGCGGAAATTTACGATTGGGAGTTCTGGAACCGCCTCGGCGCAGGAGAGACGGTTTACTACTTATTCTCCTGCTCAAATGCGCAGGAGCGTGCGGAGGCATTGCTTTCATTGAAGAACGGTACGTATGACGGCGCATGGATTACTTATAATCTGCATCCGGAGCACCCGCCGCTGATCCATTACGAAACAAAAAACGAACGCATAAAGCTTTATCCGACCGCGGAAATGCAGGCGGAAAAATCGGCGTTACGCGCAAAATCCTAAAAATAAAGAACGGTGTGTAAGGTCATTTGGCTGCCTGCACACCGTTTGCGCTTTATAAACACATTTTTGCTAATTTTCTTCCAGATATGATGCGGCCGCAAGCGCTGCAGCGGAACCGTCGGCAACGGCGGTCGTCAGCTGGCGAACCGTTTTCGTGCGGCAGTCTCCTGCGGCAAAAATTCCGGGACAGGAGGTTCTGCAGTCCTCTCCGGCGGAAAGATAGCCGTTTTCATCCATCTGAACCAGATCCCGGAACGATTCGCTCCCCGGAATGAGGCCGATCGCTTCAAACAAAACATCCGCCGCGATTTCCGAGACGTCTCCGGTGAGAACATTTTGAAGCGTAAGCGCGGTCAGGCAACCTTCGCCGGAAAAAGCGGTAATAACGGTATTCGTAAGAAGCCTGACATTCGGCCTCTGCTGCAGCTCCGCAAGTAGGCGCGCTTCGCCGCGAAACGCGGCGCGTCTGTGAATCAGCCGGACGGAGGCGCAAATTCCTGAAAGGTAAAGCGCTTCCTGCAGCGCAGAATTCCCTCCTCCCACGACGGCGGCCGCTTTGCCTTTGTAGAAAGGCCCGTCGCAGATTGCGCAGAAAGAAATGCCGCGTCCGATATAGCGATCCTCTTCCGGCAGGCCCAATGTCCGGTGGCGAACACCGGTAGCCAAAATGACCGTTTTACACGAAAAAGCTCCGTTCTCACAAATCACTTCAAATCCGCCGCCGATCTTTCGCAGTCCGGTGACGCACGTAACGTCGATGTCCGCACCGAGCTCCGTGACCTGGGAGAGAAGCGCGTCCGCAAAGTCAAGGCCGGCGATGTTCGGGATTCCGGGATAGTTCGCCACGCTCGGAGACGACGCGATCTGCCCGCCGAAGGAATCCGATTCCAGCAGGAGGACGCGTCTGCCCAGACGCAGCAGATACAAAGCGGCCGTCATTCCCGCGGGACCGGCGCCGACAATCACCGTATCATACATGTACGGCAGCCTCCTTTGAATCAATGTAACGCCGGATGGGAGATACGCCGGCGGCCTTTTCCGTTCCGGCTTCTCCGGAATAAACGAGCGTCGGCGCCTGCGTGATTCCATATTGTCTGGCCAGCTCCGGCTGCGCTTCCGCATCGATTACGGTATAAGCGATGCCGGATTGATCCAGCAGGCTTTTTGCGACGCGGCAGTTCGGACATCTCTGCGTCGTGAACAGAAGCGGCAGCGCTTCTTCCGGCGCTTCTTGCCGTTTTCCGGCCAGAAAGCTGGCAGCGTCATAGACTTTGCGCTGCTTGAATTCCTGCGCTTTTCCGTCGTTCCAGTTCTGTACGGGCCGATAATATCCGGTGATCCGGCTGTATACTTCGGTTTTGCTGTGGCAGACGGGACATTCGTACTGCTCTCCGGAAAGATAACCGTGGTCCTTGCAAATCGAATAGGTGGGGGAAAGCGTGTAGTAGGGAAGCTTGTAGTTTTCGGCGATTTTCCTTACGAGTCTGGCCGCGGAATGCCATTCCGGGAGCTTTTCACCGAGAAATGCGTGAAAAACCGTTCCGGAAGTATACAGCGTCTGCAGCTCGTCCTGGATGTCCAGAGCGGAGAACAGATCGTCCGTATATCCCACGGGAAGATGAGAGCTGTTTGTATAATAAGGGACGCCCTTCTCCTCGGAGGCCGTAATAATATCCGGATATTGCCTGACGTCATGCTTAGCCAGACGGTAGGAGGTGGACTCCGCGGGCGTCGCTTCGAGGTTGTACAGATCTCCGTACTGCTCCTGATAGTCGGAAAGGCGTTCCCGCATATGATTCAGCACCTCAGCCGTAAATTTCTGCGTTTCCGGATGCGTCATATCCTTGCGGAGCCAGGCGGCATTCAGACCGGCCTCGTTCATTCCGACGAGCCCGATGGTGGAAAAATGGTTTTCAAACGTGCCAAGATACCGTTTGGTATACGGATAAAGACCTTCCTCCATCAATTTGGTGATGATCTCCCGCTTGATTTTCAGAGAGCGCGCCGCAATATCCATGAGATGGTCGAGCCGGCGGTAAAACTCTTTTTCGTTTTTCGCAAGATAGGCGATGCGCGGCATGTTGATCGTGACGACGCCCACGGAGCCTGTGCTCTCTCCGCTTCCGAAAAAGCCGCCCGTTTTTTTGCGGAGCTCCCGCAGATCCAGACGCAGCCGGCAGCACATGCTCCGAACGTCGCTCGGCTGCATATCGCTGTTGATATAGTTTGAAAAATACGGGGTGCCGTATTTCGACGTCATTTCGAAAAGCAGACGGTTGTTTTCCGTGTCGGACCAGTCGAAATCTTTTGTAATGGAATACGTCGGGATGGGATACTGGAAGCCTCGTCCCTCGGCGTCTCCCTCGATCATCGTCTCGATAAACGCACGGTTCACCATATCCATTTCTTTCTTGCAGTCTTTATATTTGAAAGGCATCTCGCGTCCGCCGACGATGGCGTTCAGCTCGGCCAGATCGTCCGGAACCGTCCAGTCCAGCGTGATATTGGAAAACGGCGCCTGCGTGCCCCAGCGGGACGGAGTATTGACGCCATAGATAAAGGATTCAATGCATTTTTTTACCTGCTCATAGCTCAGATTGTCCGCCTTTACGAAAGGCGCAAGATAAGTGTCAAAGGAAGAAAACGCCTGTGCGCCAGCCCATTCGTTCTGCATGATACCAAGAAAATTAACCATCTGATTGCAGAGCGTAGCAAGATGCTTCGCCGGCGCAGAGGTGATTTTGCCCGGAATTCCGCCCAGACCTTCTTTGATCAGCTGCTTCAGAGACCAGCCCGCGCAGTAGCCCGTCAGCATCGAGAGATCGTGAATATGGATATCCGCGTTGCGGTGTGCGTTGGAAATTTCATCATCGTAGATTTCGGAAAGCCAGTAATTAGCCGTGATCGCGCCGGAGTTGGAAAGAATCAGGCCGCCTACGGAATAGGTGACAGTGGAATTTTCTTTTACGCGCCAATCGGTGACTTTTACATAATTGTCTACGATTTCCTTGTAATCCAAAATGGTTGATTTCATGCTGCGGAGCTTTTCCCGCTGCCGGCGGTAAAGAATATAGGCTTTGGCGACCTCCGCATATCCGGCCTGCACCAGCACCGCTTCTACGCTGTCCTGAATATCTTCCACGCCGATTTTCCCGTCCTTGATTTTCGGCTCGAAATCAGCCGTCACCTTCAGCGCCAGAAAATCGATGACGGAATCGTTGTATTGCTTCTCCTGCGCTTCAAAAGCCAGCTTGATGGCATTGATAATTTTTGTAAGGTCAAATTCAACTATTTTCCCGTTTCTTTTTTGAACCTGATACATGATATTCTCTCCTTTGCCGATCCTGCGGATCAAAATTCTATGATACTCCGCGAAGCTCTGCCTGCGGAACGTATACTCTTGCGGCGGCAAGAAAGGCGTCCAGGGCCTCCCGGGACGGTTCGCTCAGGCCGTCTGAGAGCAGATTCCCTGAATCACGGAAGCACTGGATGTAATACTGCCGCGCACCTCGGATCCATTTTCCGATTTCCGTGAAATCCTCTGCCTCGTGCAGCTCCCTTACCGCGGTAGTGCGGAATTCGTAAGGGATTTTTCCCTCTAAGAGCAGCGCGATGCTGCTGCCGATGGCCTCCAAATCGACTGCAGTACCGGCGGTGCGGACATATTTTTGCGGACTGTTCTTGACGTCCATCGCGATGCAGTCGAGCAGTCCCTTTTCCGTCAGCATGCGGATCCGTTCGGGGTGGGATCCGTTCGTGTCGAGCTTCACACGCAGCCCCTTTTCCTTAATCTTGTACAGAAACGAGGCCAGATCGTCCTGAAGCAGCGGCTCTCCGCCGGAAATTACGACGCCGTCCAGAAGCCCGCGCCGGCTTTCCAGAAAATCCCAGAAATTTTTCTCCGTCAGCTGCGCCTGTGTCGGACGGCAGACGACGAGCTCTGCGTTATGGCAGAAGGGACATCTGAAATTACATCCGCCCGTGAAGACGGTACAGGCCACAAACCCCGGATAATCCAATAAGGTAAGCTTTTGTATTCCCGCTATGTTCAAGCTGTTACCGCCTCCGAATTTCTGTCTGCCACAGCACTATAACACAAGATGTTGTTGTTGTCAACATGATAAACAACAAGATATGCAAATATGGGAACGAAGAGTACTGTTCTTAATCCTTCCTTTTGCTTTGCGCGCGGCCGCAGCGATTTGCTGAAAGCTGATTTTCGTAGTATAATAAAAGATAAATGATTTGTGAAAGGGCACAGTGGGGGACAGCAGTATGATTTATGACTACAAGAATATAAACCGATATATTGAAGACGGGCGCTTCGGAGAGCTGATCCGCATTTCCGAGGAGAAAATCCGTTTGCAGTTTGAGACGCTTTTAAAGCTGATCCGCGTGAAGGACGAATCGGCCAGCGAATCTTTGACGGACCTTTTGATGGTGACCGGCCCCTCTTCTTCCGGCAAAACGACGACCGCAAATCTTCTGGCGAAATATCTTTCCGAGGACGGCTACAACTGTACCGTGATCTCGCTCGACGATTATTATTATGACATTGAGACGACGCATCGCATCCAGATTGAAAAGGGACTTGTGCCAAAGGGCAGTACGGAATTTGATTATGAAACGATTGAAGCGATCGACGTACAGTATTTCCGCCGTCAGATGAAGGATTACACGGAAGGACGCTCCATCCGCCTGCCGAAATTTGATTTTACCGTCGGAAAACGCAGCGACAGCGGCCGTGTCGTGGAATCCACGAACAAGGATATGATCATTGTGGAGGGCATTCACGCCTTTCATCCTGTTTTGACGGAGGGCCTGAATTTCAGCACGAGTTTGAAAATTTATATTTGTCCGTTTGACAGTTACGTGTCGGAATACGAGGGAAAGGCTTATCTTGTGGAGCCGCATCAGATCCGATTCATGCGGCGTGCGATCCGGGACGGCGCGCACCGTGCGTCTCCGCTCGGAAAAACAATAGACATGTGGAGCGGCGTCCGGCGCGGAGAAAAAAATTATATGGAACCGCTGATTCCCTATACAGACGTATTTTTCAATTCCTCGCATGAATATGAAATTGCATATCTCAAGAAGAAAATTACGGAAATGGCGGAATCCTGCACAGAGGAGGACCAAAAGCGCCTGAAAGAGATCATTCCGCCGGAGGCGCTTCGGCCGTTCCTTGGAAAGGATGCATTTGAAATCCCGCAGGATTCGCTGTTTGCAGAATTTTATGTGTGAAACGGCTTGACAGCAGGACGTGAAAACGATAGTATAATAATACGCTCTTGTGCCTATTTCAAGGGCTTTTCAGAGCGCCAGAAAGAAGAAGGAGATGTTGTTTTATGAGAAAGGTATTTATCACTTTAAGCTCCATTGACGACGTAAAGGTTTTTGTTAATGAAATAAATCTGCTTCCCTGTGATGCGGATCTCGTTTCGGGAAGATACACGGTAGACGCGAAATCCATCATGGGAATTTTCTCTCTGGATTTATCGAAGCCGATCGAGCTTGACATTCATTCTGACGACGATGCCGCCTGCGACGCGTTCCTGAAGAAAATCGCGTCGTTTGTGACATCCGAATAAATACGAAGGGTGACAGACATTGAACGATAAGAACACCATGCTTTTCGTCGTGCCGAACGACAAGCAGTCGGAAATGAGCCAGGTCATGAGCGAGGTGTACAAGGCGCTGAAAGAAAAGGGCTACAATCCCTTGAGCCAGCTTGTGGGATACGTCATGTCGGGAGATCCGACGTATATCACAAACCATAAGAACGCCCGTTCTCTCATCACGCGGCTTGAGCGCGACGAAATTATCGAAGAATTATTTTCGTTTTATATTTCCGAGCATCTTGAAAAAGACTGCGGCAAAGCTTCCGAATAAAGGAAAACGGAGAAAAGATACATGAGAATACTGGGGATCGATTACGGCGACAGTCGGATCGGCGTTGCCGTAAGCGACGAGGGAAGCAGGCTGGCCTTCGGCGTGTGTGTGGTAGACGCGTCGAAGGGCCGTAAGCATGCCGTCACCGAATTACTGAAATTAAAAGAAAAATACGGAGCGGAGCTCGCCGTGATCGGGCTTCCGTCCCATCTGAATGGAACAAAAGGAGACCGTGCCGTCGTAACGGAAAAGTTTGCCAGAGCGCTGGGGGAAGCGGCGCCGGATCTTGCAATTGTGTTTGAAGACGAACGTCTTACGACAAAATATGCGGACAGGCTGATGCTCGAATCCGGAAAACGCCAGAAGGAAAAAGGAGAGAGCGACAAGCTGGCCGCAATGATTATTTTACAGGGCTATCTGGACCGAATGAATGCAGACAGACAAGGAGAATGAGGATGAACAGGGACAGAAACGACGATTTTTTCGACAACGGCGTAGATACGTTTACGCTTACGGACGACGAAGGCAATGAATATGAATTTGAGCTTTTGGATTTTGTGGATTTGGAAGAAAAGCTTTACGCGGTTTTGATACCATCTTCTCCGGACGATGCAGACGAGGAAGATGGTATTGTAATAATGGAGACGATTTTTGAAGGGAATGAGCCCGTATTTACTTTTGTGGAGGATCAGGCGCTTGCGCAGGCGGTTCTTGACGAGTACGCCGCCAGAGCGGATGAAGATGAAGACGATGACGATGAAATAAATTGAATCAAAGGAGCCGAAGAATATGCACATTAATACGAAATGCGTACAGTCGGGATATACCCCGCGCAACGGAGAACCAAGAGTCGTGCCGATCGCGCAGAGCACAACGTTTAAATACGACACAGCCGAGAATATGGGAAATCTTTTTGATCTGAAGGAGTCCGGTTTTTTTTATACGAGACTTGCAAATCCTACGGTAGACGCGGTGGAAAAAAAGCTTGCAGATTTAGAGGGCGGCGTCGGAGCCGTGATTACGTCTTCCGGGCAGGCGGCCTCGTTTTTCTCCGTGTTTAATATCTGCGGAGCGGGCGGGCATGTGATTTGCTCCAGCGCGATTTACGGCGGGACGTATAATCTGTTTCATAAAACGATGCGGGAAATGGGAATCGATTTTACCTTTGTTCCGCCTGACATTACGGAAGACGAGCTTCGCAGCGCGTTCCGCGAGAATACGAAATGCGTGTTTGGAGAGACGATTTCAAATCCCTCGCTGGATATTATAGACATTGAGATGTTTGCCAGAGTGGCGCATGAGCACGGGGTGCCGTTTATTATCGACAATACGTTTGCAACGCCGGTGAACTGCAGGCCCATTGAATTCGGCGCGGATATCGTGACGCATTCCACGACGAAATATATCGACGGCCATGCGTGCGCGGTAGGAGGCGTTGTGATAGACAGCGGGAATTTTAACTGGGATAACGGGAAATTTCCGGCGCTGACCACGCCGGACGAAAGCTATCACGGCGTTGTTTACACGAAGGATTTTGGCCGCGCTGCATATATTACGAAAATGCGGACGCACCTGATGCGTGACATCGGCGCGATGGCGAGTCCGCAGAATGCGTTTTACACGAATCTTGGTCTGGAAACGCTCTTTTTGCGTGTCGAACGGCACGTTTCCAACGCGGAAAAGGTTGCGGCTTATTTGTCGGAACGCGAAAAGGACGGCAGCATCACATGGGTAAATTATCCTTCGCTTCCGGGAAATAAATATTATGAGCTGGCCCGGAAATATATGCCGAACGGCACGTGCGGCGTCATTTCCTTTGGCGTCAGAGGCGGCCGGGAGGGCGCCGTGAAATTCATGGAGGGTCTGCGTCTTGCCGCAATCGTAACGCATGTGGCAGATGCGAGAACCTGCGTACTGCATCCGGCCAGCACAACGCACCGGCAGATGAATGATGCGGAATTGGCCGCTGCCGGAGTGTCGCCCGATTTGATCCGCTTTTCCGTAGGAATCGAATACGTCGGCGACATTATTGCTGACATCGACAACGCTCTGCGGGAAATCTGACACAGGAGCGTTTCTGAAAAACTTGAATGAAGGATTGAGAGAAAAAATGAACGTGCGACGCATTTTTGTGGAAAAAATCAAGGGAATGGATGTGGCGGCGCAGGCCGCAGCAGCGGATTTCAGAAATAATCTCGGGATCGCCGGGCTGAAAGGGGTAAGGCTTCTGAACCGCTATGACGTGGAGGGAATCAGCGATGCGGAATATGAGGCCGCAAAAACGCTCGTTTTTTCGGAGCCGAATGTGGACCGGGTATACGATGAGGTTTTTCCCTGTCCGCCGGGAGCCGTGCTGTTTGCTGTGGAATATCTTCCTGGGCAGTATGATCAGAGAGCGGATTCCGCCGCGCAGTGCATCCAGATTCTTACGCAGAAGGATCGTCCCGAGGTGCGCGCCGCGCAGCTTTACGTGCTGGAGGGAGAAGCGCTGACGGAGAACGACGTCGAAAAGATCAAAGCGTATTGCATCAACCCCGTCGAGTCCCGCGAGGCTTCTGCAGAGAAGCCGGAAACGCTCCGCATGCAGCTTGAGCTTCCCGAGCGTGTGGAGACGCTGAACGGTTTTACTGCGCTTTCCGACGAGGAAATCATTCGCATGCGGCGGGACATGGGCCTTGCTATGTCTGCGGAGGATCTGCTGTTCTGCCGGAAGTATTTTAAAGAAACGGAACACCGTGATCCGACTGTTACAGAAATCCGAGTGATTGATACATATTGGTCGGATCACTGCCGTCATACGACGTTTTTAACAAAATTAAATCAGATTCGTTTTGCACCCGGCGAAGAAAATGAGCGCGTAAGGGCTGCCTTCGAGGAATATCTGGACGTGCGGCGGGAAGTGTACGGCACGGCGGCGGATTCGCGTGATATCACGCTGATGGATGCTGCAACGATCGCGGCAAAATATCTCAAAAAGAAAGGGCTGCTTGCGGATCTTGATGAATCAGAGGAAATTAACGCGTGCAGTGTGAAAATCAAGGCTGACATTGGCGGAGAAGAACAGGACTGGCTGCTGATGTTTAAGAACGAAACGCACAATCATCCTACGGAGATCGAACCGTTTGGCGGTGCCGCGACATGCTTGGGCGGCGCGATCCGCGATCCGCTTTCCGGACGCTCTTACGTTTATCAGGCAATGCGCGTTACGGGAAGCGCAGATCCGAGAACCCCGGTTTCGCAGACGCTTCGGGGAAAGCTTTCGCAAAGGAAAATCACAACGGGAGCCGCCGCGGGGTATTCCTCCTATGGGAATCAGATCGGCCTTGCAACCGGTCATGTGCGGGAAATTTATCATCCGGGCTATCTCGCAAAACGGATGGAAATCGGAGCTGTCATTGCCGCGGCTCCTTCGGAAAACGTAGTACGCCAGCGTCCCGAAGCGGGCGACATCGTGATCCTGCTGGGAGGGAGAACGGGACGCGACGGCATCGGAGGGGCGACCGGCTCTTCGAAAGAGCATACCGTCGAGTCGGTAACGACGTGCGGCTCCGAGGTACAGAAGGGAAATCCGCCGACGGAACGAAAGCTCCAGCGGCTTTTCCGAAATCCAGAAGCAAGCAGAAGGATTAAGCGCTGCAACGACTTTGGCGCCGGCGGCGTCTGCGTTGCAATCGGCGAGCTTGCCCCGGCGCTGGATATCGACCTGGACAAAGTGCCCAAAAAATACGAAGGTCTGGACGGAACGGAGCTTGCTATTTCCGAGTCGCAGGAACGGATGGCGGTTGTAGTAGCGGCGGAAGACGCAGAGGACTTTATCGCTCTTGCGCATGATGAAAATCTGGAGGCCGTCAAAGTCGCGGAGATTACTTCGAACGGGAGACTCAGGATGTTCTGGAACGGAACGCTGATTGTCGATATCGCCCGGAACTTTTTAGATACAAATGGCGTGAAGCAGAATGCAGACGTTCTGGTTGATGTATCGCGCCGCGCAGGCGAGCAGGATGCGCACGTTTGCGCCTGCACTTCTGGAAAAGGAATGCGGGAACGCTGGCTGACGATGCTGGGAGGCCTGAACACCTGCTCCCAGAAGGGACTGGAGGAGCGCTTTGACAGCACGATTGGGAACGGTACGGTCATTATGCCGTACGGAGGAAAATATCAGCTGACGCCCGCGGACGGCATGGCGGCGAAGCTTGCCGTCGAAAAGGCGGATACGCAGACCGGCACCATCATGACGTATGGATTCGATCCCTATCTGATGGAGGAAAATCCCTATACGGGCGCCATGTTTTCCGTTGTTTCTTCTCTTGCGAAGCTGACTGCGCTCGGCGGAGATTTCCGGCACAGCAGGCTGACCTTCCAGGAATATTTTGAACGGCTCGGAGCGGATCCTGCCAAATGGGGGATTCCTTTTTCCGCCTTGCTTGGCGCCGTACAGGCGCAGATTGCCATGGGAACTCCTGCAATCGGCGGAAAGGATTCCATGTCCGGAACCTTCGAGCAGCTTCATGTGCCGCCGACGCTTGTGTCATTCGCGGTAACGACGGAAAAAATCCGAAATATGACCTCTCAGGAATTCAAGAATCCCGGAGCTGAAGTAGTATTATACAGGATGCCCGTCAAAGACGGAGGCATTCCGGATTTTGCGGATCTGAAGGAAATGTATGCGTATATTCACGCGCTGATCGAAAAGGGAGCGGTGCTTTCTGCGAAGGCGGTCGGCTTCGGCGGAATTGCGGAAGCCGTCAGCTGTATGTGCTTCGGCAACAAATACGGGTTCCGCTTTGAATATTCTTCGGAGCTCGAAGAGCTGGATTTATTTGTGAAGGGCTACGGCTCCCTGCTGCTGGAGCTTGCTCCCGATACGCGGGCAGAAGAGCTGGATGCGCGGCTGCTGCGGCTCGGCACGGTAACGAGAGAAGCGGAGATCGTTTACGGGGACAGCAGAATTACCGTAGAGGAGATGCTTTCGGTTTGGAGAACGGCGCTTGACGGCGTCTTTCCGGAGAAAGCTGCGTCGCCGGCAGCCGGAAAAATGCAGATTCCGGCGCACTCGGAAGAACACAGAGCAAAAAGCCGCGTCAGGCTTGCAAAGCCGCGCGTATTCATTCCTGTCTTTCCGGGCACCAACTGCGAATACGATACGATCAAAGCCTTTGAAAAAGAAGGAGCGGCTGTCAAAACGCTGATCTTTAAGAATCTGAGCGCCGCAGATATCGAGTCTTCCGTCGCGGAAATGAAGCGCTTGATCGACGAGGCGCAGATTATCATGCTTCCCGGCGGCTTCAGTGCAGGAGACGAGCCGGACGGATCGGGCAAATTTATTGCCGCTGCATTTCGCAGCCCCGTGATCCGTGAGGCGGTAGAGCTTCTTCTGAAAAAGAGGGACGGGCTGATCCTGGGAATCTGCAACGGTTTTCAGGCGCTGATTAAGCTTGGCCTGGTTCCGTACGGAGAAATCCGCGCGCTGTCTCCGGAGGCGCCGACACTTACCTTTAATACCGTTGGACGTCACATTTCACGTTATGTATATACCAGCGTAGTTTCCAATCGGTCTCCCTGGCTGATGCATACGGTTCCCGGCGAGATTCATGCCGTTCCGATTTCGCATGGAGAAGGAAGATTTTACGCGCAGGAAGCGGTGCTGGAGGAGCTGATTCGAAACGGACAGATTGCGACGCAATACGTGGCTCCGGACGGAACTGCGTCGGAGGATCCGGAGTGGAATCCGAACGGCAGCATTTGTGCGATCGAGGGAATTACCAGCCCGGACGGCAGGGTGTTCGGAAAAATGGCTCATTCGGAGCGCTACGGAGACGGAATCGGGAAAAATATCCCGGGAGAGAAAAATCAGAAGATTTTTGCCTCCGGCGTCGCATATTTTACGAATTAAAAAAGGAGACGAAGCAATATGAAAGTTGGCTTTTTAGGCGCAGGAAACATGGGCGGCGCCATTCTGCGGGCAATCGCAGGCAGCGCTTCTTTTGAAACGGCGGTATATGAGAAATCGGCCGAGCGTGCACAGCAGGCCGCACAGACCGCAGGCTGCCTGGTTCTGCCATCCGTAGAAGCACTCGTTGCGTTTGCCGACGTCGTATTGATCGCGGTAAAACCCGTTCATATCGACGCGCTGCTGCAGGAGATTGCAGCATGCGGCAGTTGCGGCTCAAAAATCTATATTTCCATTGCGGCGGGCGTTAAAATCGAACGTTTCACTGCGGCTTTGGGCGAGGTTCCGATCGTACGGACGATGCCAAATCTGCCGGCTCTGGTGGGGGAAGGCTTTACCGGCATTTATTATCATAATATGGACGGCGAGGCGTTTGCCGAAGCGCGGAGTGAAATTCGAAAAATATTTGATTCTTGCGGAAAAACGGCTGTGCTTTCTTCAGAGAGCGCCATCGATAAGCTGATTTCCGTAACGTCGAGCAGCCCTGCGTACATTTGTCTGATGATCGACGCGCTGGCGGACGGTGCGGTGCGCGCCGGATTCCCGCGCGCGGATGCGTATCTGATGGCCGAGCAGACCGTATACGGAACCGCCAGGTATCTTTTGGAAACAGGCACGCTTCCGGCCGTATTAAAGGATCAGGTCTGTTCGCCGGCAGGAACTACGATTGAAGCTGTCGTAGCTCTGGAACGAAGCGGCCTTCGCAGCGCCGTTCTAGATGCGATGGAGGCGTGTGAGAAAAAAGCAGAGGGTAAGCTTTGATGAAAAAGGTAATCATTTATACGGACGGCGCTTGCTCCGGCAATCCGGGCCCGGGAGGTTATGCGGCGATTCTGATTTGCGACGGAGTACAGAAAGAAATTTCCGGCGGAGAAGCCGAAACAACGAATAACCGCATGGAACTGATGGCTCCGATCGAAGCGCTGAAATTACTGAAAGAAAAATGCGACGTGGAGATTTATTCGGACAGCTCCTACGTCGTAGATTCTTTTACGAAGGGCTGGATCTATTCCTGGAAAAAAAACGGTTGGAAGCGCAAGGACGGACCGCTTAAAAATCCGGAGCTGATCCGCACGCTGTATGAGCTGTGCCAGAATCACGAGGTAAAATGGATCAAGGTAAAGGGGCATTCTGACGATCCGCTCAACAATCGCTGCGACATGCTTGCCGTGGCCGCTGCGGCGTCTTATAAAAAACAGAGGCCGTCCTCCGCTCCGGAGGAAACGGAAAAGACCGAGGTCCGCGACCGGGAATATTACGGCGCGCTTGCGGAAAAAATCATCCATACGGAAACGATATTCAGCGGCAGGGTTTTTCGCGTGGAGGTATCGGAGGTTGCGCTCCCCGACGGGAAAACGGCAGAACGCGAAATTATACGCCATAACGGAGGTGCCGCGATTGCAGCGGTGGACGCGCAGAAAAATATTTTGCTGGTTCGCCAGTTCCGTGTGGCAGCCGGGGCAGAACTGCTGGAAATTCCTGCGGGAAAGCTGGAGCCCGGAGAAGACCCGCGTTCCTGCGCGGCGCGCGAGCTGGAAGAGGAGACGGGCTGTCGTGCGGGAACGCTGAAGCCGCTATTTGCGATGTATCCAACGCCCGGCTACTGTTCCGAGCAGTTGCATCTTTATTATGCTTGCGATTTGGAGCAGGGGCACATCCACAGAGATGAAGAAGAGTTCCTCCATGTGGTGCGGCTTCCCTATAAAATTGCATATAAAATGGTATTAAACGGCCAGATCTGCGACGCGAAAACAATCGCCGGCATTCTGGCGGTCCGGGAGCTGATTTGAAGCGTTCGCCCGGCGTTGCTATGTAAAAACGGCGTCTGCCTCGCAGTCCTGAGAAAGCGAGGCAGACGTTTCATTATTTGGAATTTTTCTTGTTATAGGTCTTTCCGGTATATTGCTCAAAAACCTTCTGAGTAATTCTACCGCCTATAGAACCGTTTTCTCTTGCAGTTTTATCTCCGTTGTAACCGTGGTTCAGCTGAACGCCCATTTCGTTTGCAACTTCGTATTTCATCTGATCGAATGCACTGCTTTTCTTAGACATAAAAATTCACCACACTTTAAATAATTGCCTTTTTTCTCGGCACACATAATATTCTCCGTGCGGCGGCATCCTATGCAGGTAAAATTTAACAACTGATCATAAAACGAGCAGCAGCAGCTTTGTGAAAATAAAATTCGACCCGTTTAATACGGCGGAGGCGGGAACGGATACGATATTGTAGAACCCCGGTATGAAATTCAGCAGCAAAATAAAAACGATGAAGATATACATATTATATTTTTCGATTCTGTAAAGCGCAGAATAATACCGGTACGGCAGAAAGTTCGCAATCAGGCGGTATCCGTCGAAGCCGGGCAGGGGCAGCAGGAAAAACACGGCCAGAAAAATCGAAACCGTCGCGGTCTGCGCAAGAATGCAGAGGAACGCGTTGTAAAGCATCGCTCCCGTCCCCACGCTTGTAATGGCGGTACGCAGAATATCATAGCCGGATCCGAAATAAAAAATCGGAAGCGGCCGCGTTACCAGGTTGAAGCGGAACCCGATAAACCAGAACAGATAAAGGGCAAAACAGGAAAGAACCATCAGCACGACGCCGCTCAGCGGAGCGGAAAGAATCTGAATGGCATTATCGCGTTTGAGATGCTTATAATTTCTGGAATTTGTAGGAACCGGATTGCTGAATCCAAACCCGAATACAATCAAAAAAACAAAACCGATCGGATTAATGTGCTTCTTCGGATTCATCGTCAGATACCCGTTTAAATACGCCGTATTATCTCCCAGCTTCAGCGCGGTCCAGGCCTCGCAGAATCCCCGAAAGCAGAGGAAAAGCACGAAGCCGGGAATCCCGAGCAGCTGCTCTACAATATAATCGACAGAAAGTCCAAAAGCAGATAAAGACATAGAAACCTCTCTCGTCAGTAAAAATCACTCATAAAAACAAAACGAGTATAGCATCATCTTTAGGAAAAAGCAAATAATGCTTGGAAAAAGGATGAATTTTTACTCAAATCGTGATATACTGAAGTGGTATCAAATCGCTTTCCAGGGAGGATTCCGGTATTGTCCGAGGAACAGAAATCAGAAATCAATATCAAGCTGGATGTATTCGAGGGCCCGTTTGACCTGCTCCTTACGCTTCTCGAACGCAACAAGCTTGAAATTACCGATATCCGAATCAGTCTGATCGCGGACCAGTATCTCGACGTGCTCAAAGAGCATTTTAATATGGAAATGGCCTCGGAATTCCTCGTTATGGCAAGCTGGCTGATGCATTTGAAATCGAAAAGGCTCCTGCCAAAGCAGGAAAAAGAAGAAGAGGAAATTACGGAAGAGGAGCTGGCCCGGCGCCTGGCGCAGTATAAAAAATACAGAGACGCCACGCCGGAAATAACGGAGCGCTACCGTTACTGGTCGAAGGCTTACTATAAAATGCCGGAAGCGCTCGAGTTCCCGAAGAAATACGCGCTGCCGGAAATCGATCCGGATGTGTTTGCGGACTGCTTCGCAGAAGTTCGGATGCGCTACAGACTGCGCAGGAATGATGACCGGGAGAAAATGGAACGCATCCTGAAGGTGGAAAAGGTCAGCCTGCGCGACAAAATGAAGCAGGTTGTGAAGAGCGTTCTCCGCCGGACAAGAGCCAGGTTCTCTGAGCTTTTTTCTTTTGGAAAAAGCAGCCGGACGGAAATCGTAACGGGCTTTCTGGCCCTGCTGGAGCTGGAGCGCCGAAAGCGCGTCCGGGCAGAGCAAACGGAAAATTTTGGAGAGATTGAAATTTTGCCGGGCGAAGAGATCAGCGAAAAGGATTTGAACGGAGAGTTTGGGGATGGACCAATATTTGAATGAACCGATATACAGCAAAAAGGAGGCGGCTGCGGAGGCGCTGCTCTTTGCCTCGGGCGGAGTCATTCGTCCGGATGAGCTCTGTCTCGTTTTGAAGGTGAAAAAGCAGGAAGCGCAGGATGTCATGCAGCGCCTTTCCGCAAGATATGCGGCACGGAAGGGCGGGATCCTTTTAAGAACCGTCGGAGACGGCTGGCAGCTTTCTTCTAATCCGGATTATTACGAGGATCTGAGCGTGTATTTTCAGGAAACGGCCTCCGGGAATCTCAGCAGAGCCGCCATGGAAACACTCACCATTATCGCATATAATCAGCCCGTAACGAGGGCGGGCATCGAACTGGTTCGAGGCGTCAACAGCGACGGCGTGCTGGCTAAGCTTGTAGAACGTGGTCTCGTTGTCGAATGCGGAAAGGCAGACAGCCCGGGCCGACCGGCTCTCTATGCGACAACCGAGCTTTTTTTGAAAAGCATTGGCCTGAGCGATCTCAGCCAGCTCCCTGCGCTTGCGGAGGAGGAACCGAAAGAAACAGACGAAGGGGAAGGAATACAAAAATGAAGGAAGTTGGATATTACAACGGGAAATTCGGCCCGCTGGAAGAAATGCAGATCCCGATGCTGGACAGAGCCTGCTATTTCGGAGACGGCGTATATGATTTTTCTTTGGCGTATAATGGGAAAATTTTTGCGCTTGACGAGCATGTGGATCGTCTTTATCGCAGCGCTTCTATGATTGAAATTGAGATTCCTTACACGAAAGCAGAGATGAAAGCGATTCTGCAGGAGGCCGTCTCCAGGTCCGAATATGAACGCGTAAGCGTTTACTGGCAGGTTTCCCGCGGAACTGCGCTGCGCAACCATGTTTTTCCGGATGCGGGAACGAAGGCAAATTTGATGATTATGGTCAAACCGGGCTCAACCCCCGGCGAGGACGCAAGATATAAACTGATTACGCTGGAAGATACGAGATATCTCCACTGCAACATTAAAACCATCAATCTGCTTCCAAGCGTCATGGCGGCGGAAAAAGCAAGAAGAGCCGGCTGCGACGAGGCCGTATTGCACAGGGGAGACCGCGTTACGGAGTGCTCTCACTGCAACGTGCATATTTTGAAAAACGGCGTATTCCGTACGGCGCCGGCAGACCGTTATATTTTGCCGGGAATTGCAAGACGCCATCTGATCGATCAGTGCGGCGTTCTCGGCATTCCGGTTGACGAAACGCCTTTTACGCTGAAGGAGCTCATGGACGCGGATGAGGTGATCGTATCGAGTTCTTCCACCCTATGTATACAGGCTGTTGAAATAGATGGCAAGCCTGTAGGCGGAAAGGATCCGGCTCGATTGGGGAGGATCCGCTCCGCGGTCTATCAGGAGTTCAATGATTTTATGAACGGCTGATGTTTTATTCTTCCGGCGCATAAAATTCCGCCGCGGAAGCGTCCGCGCCGCCGGAGGAATTGTTCCGGCTCTCGGATTGGGATTGTCCGGTTTTTTCCGAAATCAGATTCATGATTTTATTGAAAAGATCGGGCACCATATTTACGAGCTTATCAAGCGTATTGCTGCTGTCGATCGGCACCAGCTGTACCTCTCCGGCGCCTGATTTGATGAAAGCCGTCGGAGTGATGGAAACGCCTGTTGCACATCCTCCTGCGAACGGATATTTTACGGGAACGACGAATTTATCGTCAAGCGGCTTGCTGACGCCGGCCATGGGATTTGAAAAGTCGATGCTTCCCTGGTATTCGCCGCCGCCGGACGCAATTCCAAAGCACACTTTGCAGATCGGTATGATTACGGAGCCATCAGGCGTTTGCACAGCTTCTCCGATCACTGTGTTTACATCCACCATTTCCTTGATGCTGCTCATTGCGGTCGACATGACGTCGTTGATAGGATTTGACATTTTGCTTCCTTCCTTTCAAGATATTCAATGTTGTGCTAATAATATTGCCGGTATTGCATTTTACTATGCATTCGAACAGAAAATTGAGCCGGATCGTATCATCGTAAACGGGCCGGATGTCAATCCGGCTTACAGAAATTTTCGATGCCAGCGATCCGAGCAATGCCGTAAGCGCGCCTGCGGCAGCGTTTAGACCTCCTGCAGCGAGCGCCGTGTGGTCGGCGCTTCCGAACGAAATTTCGCCCAAAAAGGAGAGCCTGTGAATTTCAATATATGGCTTGAAGCTTTGAAAATTGGACTTTAATTTTCTGGAGGCGGGCGTTTTCTTTTTTTGCGTTTTGCGTTTCGGCTTTTTCCGGCGCTCCTCCGTGATCCGGTACAGCTCAAGGAAGCGTTTTTCGCTGCGGACAGAAATGGCATATTGATATAATTTTTGTATTTCCGTGGAAGCATAGAAGGTGATCACGATATTCAGATTCAACGAGAATAGCGCGAGCACAAGAAATAAAATGATTAGAAGCACAAGAAGAATGATATTCGCCGCCATATATAATCCCTTCGGGAGAGAGTATGGGCAGGAAAATCATGCGTTATACAAATGCAGCACGCGGCCGAATCCATTCAGGTCCCGAACGATGTCGATTTGTGAGAATTTCGGCTCAAAAAGCGCCTTTACCTGCTCGGCCTCGTCAAAGCCGACCTCCAGAAACAGATGTCCGTCTTCCTTTAGAAATTGCAGAATGCCGGCGGCAATTTTTCGATATGCCATAAGGCCGTCTGCGCCGCCGTCCAGCGCAATCCGCGGCTCGTGGTCGCGGACCTCGCATGCGAGACCTGCGAGATCGTCCGTTTTGATATATGGGGGATTCGAAACGATCACATCAAACGGCAGGGAAGGCAGGGAGGCGAAATAATCGGATTTTATAAAGCTTATTTTCTCACAGCGACCGTCCAGATGCGCGCAGTTTTCTTTTGCTACGGCAAGCGCCTGCTCGGACACATCGCTCATTACCAGCTCCACGCCGGCGGATCGGTCCTGTTCCAATTCTTTTATGATGCTGATGCCGACACAGCCGCTGCCGGTACAAAGATCCAGCACGCGGCTGTGCGGCTTGCTTTTTCTTCGGATCCATGCGACCGCTTCCGCCACAAGAAATTCCGTATCGGGGCGGGGGATCAGGACGCCCGGACATACGCGGAAGCGACGGCCCAAAAAATAAGCAAAGCCAAGCACGTACTGCAGCGGTTCTCCGCGAAGACGGCGCGCCTGCAGGTGCGCCAGCTTTTCAAGCATCTGATCCGAAAGCAGAACGGAGGCTCCGTCCGATACGATATGGAGTTTATCTATGCCGCAGACCGACTCGATTAAAAGGTCTTTTTCCTGAACGGGCAGTGCGCAGGCCGCGCGCCAGTCAGACAGCTTCATGATCCGGCAGGGCGTCCGGGCTTTCCGGTTCTTTGCCGAGCGCGCTGTAATTCGGAACGGCTTCGTAAGCTTCCTCGAATTTCAAGGCCTCCTTCAGCGCAACGATGGCGACCTCGATCATATCGTCGTCCGGTTCTCTTGTTGTAAAACGCTGCATTGCCATGCCGGGGGCGCGCAGGATTTTTGTCAGGCGATTGTTATGCTTCCCGGCAAAGCGGTTGAATTCGTAGCTGATTCCCGCAATCAGCGGAAGCAGCAGGATCCGCATCCCGATGTTGAGCCATATGACGGAAAAGCGGGGAACGATCGAATAAATCAGAATACTGATAATCATGACGACAAAAAGAAAAGCGGTTCCGCAGCGCGGATGGTGTTTGGAATATTTTCTGACGTTTTCCACCGTCAGCTCTTCCTCATGCTCGAAGCAATGAATCGTTTTATGCTCGGCGCCGTGGTACATATAAACGCGCCGGATATCCTTCATTTTGGCGATGATGATCATATACCCCATAAAGATCGCCAGCCGCACGATTCCCTCGCAGAGATTGTACACGATTTTCGGCGCGGCCTTCGGGATGCAGAAGGAAGAAATCAGATTCGGCAGGAGAAAGAAAAGTCCTACGGAGAAAGCGACTGCGAGAATCATGGAAATCGTCATGAATACGCCCATTGCTTTGTTGCCAAGCTTCTTTTCTACCCACTCGTCGAATTTAGACGGCTTGTAATTGGGATCCTCCTCCGCGGCGGCAATTTCGGCAGAATCAAAAAGCGCCTTCATCCCTCGACGCATGGAATCAACCAGCGTAACGCCGCCGCGTACGAGCGGCAGGCCGAGAAACTTGTTTTTACGGACCCAAGGGGTGATTTCCTGCTTTTTAATCACGAGCTCTCCCTCCGGGTCTCGGACGACCTGCGCCATCCCGTGCGGGCCAAGCATCATGATTCCCTCCATCAGCGCCTGCCCGCCGACAGAACAGATCTTTTTCCCCTCTGTCATTTTATGCTTCTTATGACTTGCTTTCGATTTATCAGACATGTGATGTCATCTCCTCTTGTTCCAGTACAGTATACGCCACTTTCCCTACTTTCGTCAAAGGAAGGGATTTCCGGAAGACAAAATCCTTCGGCACCGCATAACGCGCGATTCTTTCCATACAGTAACGGCGGATGGAGTCCTTCACATCCTGCGTTTCCGCAATGCCGTCCTTGAGAACGATAAAGGCCTTCAGCCGGTTCATTTTATAGTCATCGGGGACACCGATCACGCAGGAAATTGCTACGGCTTCATGGGAGTTGATGATTTCTTCGACCTGCGAGGGATATACGGAATATCCGGAGCATTTTACCATCCGTTTGATTCTGGACTTGAAATAGATAAAACCGTCCTCATCCATGGAGCCCAGATCACCGGTATGAAGCCAGAGTCTGCCGTCCTCATGAATCTGGAGAACCCGCGCCGTTTCCTCGGGATTATCCAGATACCCGTTCATTACCGTAGGACCGCTGATACAGATTTCTCCGTCGGTGCCGGGCGCAAGCTCTGTTGTCTTTCCCGGCTCTGCAATCATGTAAAAGGTATCGGAATAGGGAATGCCGACGCTGCCTCTGCGGTATTCCGAGGCGGGCGTCAGGGCGCTTGCCGTTACGCATTCCGTGAGACCGAAGCCCTCCCGCAGCGTCACGGATGCGCCGCGGTCCTTAAGCGCCGCGTCAAAGCGCAGCTTGACATCCGGCGGAAGCGTGTCGCCTCCGGAAAAAACGCCTTTGATTCCCGAAAAATCAACGCCCCTCAGCCGGTCGTTCCGCAGAAGCGCTTCATACAGCGTGGGAACGCCTGCAATAAAAGAAGGCTTTTTCTTCCGCAGAAGCTCGGCAAAGGAATCCGCGTCGAAGCGCGGCACCAGGATTACCGTGACGCCCTTGGCAATCGCCGTATGGATGCATACGCCAAGGCCAAAGCCGTGGAACATCGGCAGGACCGCAAGCATGGTATCTCCCGGCAAAATACTCTCCGTACCGTTGGCGGCCGTCTGTTCGGCCAGCGCGTTGAAATTCAGATGGGAAAGCAGGATGCCCTTTTGGACTCCGGAGGTTCCGCCGCTGTAAAGAATTACGGCGGTATCGGTGCATTTCAAACCGGTCGCACCGAAATCGTCCCGGAGCTCTGCGGTTTTGTATTTTCCAAGAAACGTTTTCCAGGAGTATACGGAAGCGGTCTCCTGCGGCTTTTTTATTTTTCTGCCCTGCGTCAGTCGAAATCCGGCGCGCAGATAAAAGGGAAGCAGATCCGCCGCGCCCGCAAATACGATTTTCTGCAGAGACGGGCAGCGGATTCCCTCCGTTTTTCCGAAAAAGGCATCGAACATAAAAAGAATCTTGCTTTTGCTTTCGTTAATGTAAAATTCGATTTCATTTCCGGAGGACAGCGGATGAATCATGTTTGCTTCCGCGCCTATGTATAAAATTGCGTAAAATACGATGACCGCCTGCGGAATGTTAGGCAGGCAGACCGTGATCCTGTCGCCGCGTCCTGCGCCGAGCTCCTTCAGCGCCGCAGCGCAGCGCAGCACCTCGTGGTGCAGGGTACGGAACGTCATCCGGCTCGTCATATAGTCGATCGCCGGAGCGTCCGGATTCCGCAGGACCGTTTCGCGGAACACATCGTACATGGTGCCGTCCGGATATTCGAGATCCGCAACGGAAGGGGAGCTGTAATATTTGATCCAGGGACGCGGTCTGGTTTTGTTCTGTTCCTTAAAATTCATTTTTTGTCTCCGTTTTCAGAATCTGCGCAGGGCAGCTCGATGTCGAACGATATCCCGTGCTTGCTGTCGCTGATTACGGTAATGTATCCTCCGCAGAGCTGTATGATCCTTTTTACCAAGGGAAGACCGAGCCCGTTTCCCTTTGCCGCATGGGAGGTATCGCCCTGATAAAATTTATCGAATATATGGTTCAGGGTATCCTGGCTCAGCACCTGGCAGTCATTCTCTATTATAACATGGATTGTATCTTCTTTCCTATAGCATTTTACAGAAATACTGCCGCCCTCCGGAGAAAATTTAACAGCGTTTTCCAGGAGGTTCCTCCAGGCATGCGACATGAGCTCCAGATTGCCGCAATATTCCGTTTTTTCCAGGTCGACGGTAAGCGTGAGCTTTTTCTCTTCCCACTGCTTCTGAAGGAGGAGAATACAGCCGCGAAGCTGCTCATCCAGGGAATAAAAGGTGCGGTCGGTAATGATCTGCTGATTTTCCAGCTTTGACAGCAGTAAAATATTGGAAGACATTTTGGAGAGGCGCTCTGCCTCGTTGATAATGATGTCCGCGTATTCGCTCCGTTCCTCTTCGGTAGCGGAGGGAGATTTGAGCTGCTTTGCAAAACCGCGTATGGAAACGATCGGCGTCTTAAATTCATGCGAAAAGGTATTGATAAAATCATTGCGGAAAATTTCAATGCTGCCAAGCTCTTTTGTCATGGCATTAAAGCTTTCAATCAGCTCGCGGACTTCTCCGGCGGTGCCGGAGGAATCGACCTTGGCGCTGAAATCGCCTTTGGCTACAGTTCTCGTTGCAAAGATCAGCTGCTGCAGCGGGCGGAGGACCATCCGGCTGAGGATTGCAGACAGGAAAAAGCCAATGAGAATACTGAGAACGAGCGTCAGAAACGTCATGGTCATCGTTGCATGCTTCAGATCGGGCACGATGTTCAATACATGGAAGGCATACATCAAAAGGAATGTTAGAAATCCGGAAAGCAGCATGACCGACGTAACGAAGAAAACGGCGGCGCCGATAAAGGTTCTGGAACGGTTGATTCCTTTCAGCTTTTTCATATTTGCCCGCGCTCCTTTCTGACAGCTTTGTAGCCGAGCCCTCTTACTGTGACGATCTCAAAATCGGGATTTCCTCTGAATTTGTCGCGCAGCCGGTTGATGTGGACGTCTACGGTCCGTTCATCCGTTTCGCTGTACAGTTCCCAGATTTCATCCATAAGCTGCCTGCGCGTAAATATTTTATTCGGATAGGAGAGCAATTTGAATAAAACAAGAAATTCCTTCTGGGGCAGCTCCGCGGCGCCCGCTCCGGAGGTTACCGTGAGGCTGTCGTAATCAAGGATAGTTTTCCCGATTACGAGCTTATGCTCGTTTGCAATCTGAGCACGCCGGAGCAGAGCGGCGATCCGGCACAGCAGCTCCTCCTCGTCTACGGGTTTGACCATATAATCGTCGGTGCCGGCGCGGAATCCGCGCACCTTATCGGCAGAGGCCTCTCGCGCCGTTACCATTAGTATAGGCGCCGTATTGCCGCTTTCCCGGATCCTTTCCGTAAGCTGGTAGCCGTCCATGCCCGGCATCATGATATCGAGAATCAGCAGATCGACCTGAGACGTTTCCAGTAGCTCCAGCGCTTCCGTTCCCGTTCCGGCGGCAAGCACCTCATATCCGCTTTGCCGCAGAACTGCGGACATCAGCTTCCTTGTATTTGTATCGTCTTCGGCAATCAGGATATGGAACACGGCCGAATCGAACCTCCTTACATTCGGAATATAGAGAAACTCCAAGTATTTTACTAGTTTAATTCCTGTCCGAATAAATGTCAAACGCCGCGCTCCTGTTTATATTCAGTTTATAAAACGCGTGTAAAATATCTTCGTTACGAAGGAAAGGAGTTTTTCGCATGCTGAAATTAAATCAAATTACGAAAACATATACCGTTGGGGACCTGCGCGTGGAGGCGCTGAAGGGGATTACAGTTGAATTCCGCAAGAGCGAGTTCGTATCGGTGCTCGGCCCTTCCGGCTGCGGAAAAACAACGCTTTTGAATATCATCGGCGGGCTGGACCAGTATACGTCGGGCGATCTCGTGATTAACGATATATCTACAAAGGAATATAAGGATAGCGACTGGGATGCCTACCGCAATCATCGTATCGGTTTCGTTTTTCAGAACTATAACCTGATTTCCCATCAGAACGTGCAGTCCAATGTCGAGCTTGCGCTAACGCTTTCCGGCGTCAGCAAAAGCGAACGGAAGAAACGGGCCATGGAAGCGCTGGAGAAAGTCGGACTGAGTGATCAGGCCCACAAGAAGCCGAATCAGATGTCGGGCGGACAGATGCAGCGCGTGGCAATCGCACGTGCGCTTGTCAATAATCCGGATATTTTACTTGCCGACGAACCGACCGGTGCGCTTGATTCGGAAACAAGCGTACAGATTATGGAAATCCTGAAAGAAATTTCAAAGGAAAAGCTTGTCATCATGGTGACGCACAATCCGGAGCTTGCGGCGCGGTATTCAACGCGGATCATCCGCCTCCTGGACGGAACGATTACCGACGACACGGATCCGTACACGGCCGCACGCGTCGAACCGCTGCCGAAGGAAAAGCGAAGGAAGACAAAAGAAAAGAACAAAAAGCAGAAAACCTCCATGTCGTTTTTCACGGCGCTTTCTTTAAGTCTGAACAATCTGATGACAAAGAAGGCGCGAACCTTTATGACCTCCTTTGCCGGGAGCATCGGAATCATTGGAATCGCTTTGATTCTGGCGCTTTCCAGCGGCGTCAATGCGTACGTAAAACGAGTGGAGGCCGATACCCTGTCAAGCTATCCCTTGACGATTGAGGCTTCTACGATGGACATGACCGGCATCATGTCGGCAATGCTCTCGACGCAGAAGGACGAGGTCGAGCATGGTGCCGACAAAATTTATTCGAACGATCTGATGACGGATATTTTGGAAACGATGTCCGGTCAGGTAATCATAAACAACCTGGAAGCGTTTAAAACATATCTGGAAGATCCTGCAAGCGGCTTTTCCGAGCTGGTTTCGGATATCCAGTACAATTATTCGACGCCGCTGAATATTTATAAAGCTGATACTTCGGAGGGGGTGCTCCAGGTAAACCCAAGCCAGGTACTTACAATGCTTGGGCTTTCCGGTATGTCGGACATGACAGAAATGAGCGGGAGCTCTTCTTCGATGTCCTCCAGCTTCAATGTCTGGACGGAGCTGATGGATAACGAGGAGCTGCTGGAATCACAGTATGATGTTTTATACGGAAGCATGCCGCAGGCATATGACGAGGCGGTGATCATCGTTGATAAGAATAATGAAATCAGCGATTATACGCTGTATGCGCTTGGGATCAAGAGCCCGGCGGAGCTCGAGCAGATGATGAAGGATATCATGGCCGGAAATCCCGTAGAAGTCGGGAAGGCGGAGGAATACACATATGAATACCTCTGTTCTCTGTCGTATAAGCTGCTGCTCAGCACGGACTATTATTCCTATGATGAGGAATCGAACCGATGGATCGACCGTTCAAGCGATACGGAATACCTGAAAAGCGTCATTGAAGACGATTCGCGCGGAATTGAAGTGAAAATCGTAGGAATTCTGCGCCAGGCGGACGATACGGCCTCCAGCACCGCGGTTCGCGGTTCCGTGGCCTACCGATCCGATCTGATGGAGGCGCTGATCGAGAAGGTCAATGAAAGCGAGATCGTAAAGGATCAGAATGCCAGACCAGATACAGACGTGTTTACGGGGAAAAAATTCACGGAGACGACGGGAGAGGAAAGCGGCGCCGGTTTTGACGTATCAATGCTGACGCCGGAAGAACAGGAATATTTCATGTCTCTGACCGATGAGGAAAAGGCGGAATTTGCCAGCGCGTACATGGCGCAGAACGCGACTTCCTCCGCCACGCTGGAGGGGAATCTGGAAAAAATGGGCGTCGCCGATCTTGACAAGCCGTCCGCAATCAATATTTATCCCGTAGATTTTGAGTCCAAAGAGGAAATTGTTGCAAAAATCGAAGAATATAACGGCAGCAGATCGGAAGCGGATGAGATTCAATACACGGATTATATCAGCATCATGATGTCATCCGTCACGACGATCATCAACGCCATCAGTTATATTCTGATTGCCTTTGTAGCGATTTCTCTGATCGTTTCGTCGATCATGATCGGTATCATTACCTACATTTCCGTTTTGGAGCGGACAAAGGAAATCGGAATTCTGCGCAGCATCGGCGCTTCCAAACGCGATATTTCCAGAGTGTTTAACGCAGAAACACTGATCGTCGGCTTTGCCGCAGGAATTATCGGAATCGGTATTACGCTGCTTCTGACCATTCCGGTGAATGTGATCATCCATGCGTATACCGGAATTTCCGGAATGGCAGCGCTGCCGTGGCTGGGCGCGATTATCCTCGTTGCAATCAGCATGCTCCTGACGTTTATCGCGGGACTGATCCCATCGCGTTTTGCGGCCAAAAAGGATCCTGTGGAGGCGCTGCGCTCGGAGTAATAGAAAAAGGCAGACCAATACGTCAAAAGCGCGCAAGAGGCACACACGTGTGTGCCTTTTGTGTTTTTTTGTGCGGATTGGTCTGCGCTGGGCTTGAAGTCGAAAAGGAAATATCGTATAATAAACAAATGAAAAATAATAAATAAGTGAGAAACAATGCGGCAAACGATGACAAAAATTCATACCGATAAAGACAAAGTATTCATGAGGGATAGAGTGCAGCCCATGCCGAATGCCGCACAGAAGAAGATTGCTTTTCAGGCAGCGCGGGGCGCGGCTTTGCCGTGCCCTGTGCTGCCTTCTTTTGTGATGAGCGGGACTGCGCTTGGTTCTGCCGCAGGCAAATGTTCCTTTATTTCCCGCGTGCTGCTGAATCTGTACCTTGCGGCCTAACGGCCGAAAATATAAAAATTGGACTTTGGAGCGTGATCATATTATGACAAGATCATCCATTCAAAAAATTATATTCTCTTTGGCGGTGCTTGCCTTTCCTGTGTGCGCTGCGCTGGGAATTTTCTTCCTGACGCTTCAGCCGACGACGGCACAGGCAGATACTCCCCATACCGATCACGCCGGCTGGACAGAGCTGACGGCGAGTCTCGTCAATTCCACGGACGGCAAGGCGGCCGGCGAGCTTGCGGCGGGCAGCTACTACCTGAATTCCGACGTCACACTTTCCGGCAACGATATTACCATTCCCAGCGACGCGACGGTTACCCTCTGCCTCAATGGTCATATGCTCCGCGGCACGGGCACGCAGTCGGTCGTCACGGTCTGGCCGGGCGCGACGTTTCATCTGTGCGACTGCAACAGTTCAAACGGCTCGCACGATTATTATCTTTCCTCTGACGATCCCGCTACAACCTCGAACGAGGGCGGCAAGTATCTGTTCGACGACGGCACAGACGCCTGGGACACCGCCTATGCGGCGGCCGGCGAGGAAAGCAGGGGCGCTGTTACGGGCGGCGTCATCACGGGCGGCATAGGAACAAACTCCAATGATTATTACTATCCTTCGTGGAACGGCAGTTATGTCGGCGGCGGCGTCTATGTTATGCGCGATGGAGCCACATTCAACATGACCGGCGGCACCATTGCCGGCAACAGCGCGCAAAACGGCAGCGGCGTATTTGTGTATTTCGGCAGCACAATGACCATGACGGGCGGCGCAATTTCGGGCAACCATTATATATCTCCTGAAAACCATAATTATAATGCCGGCGGGGGCATATTCGTGCAGGGCGGCACAGTGAAACTGTCGGGCGGCGTGATATCGGAGAACGTTAATCAGATTGGAGGCGGCATTCATGTTAGCACTCCTGCCGGCGGCTACGAAAAATATCCCCCCGCGTTGGAGCTTTCCGGGACGATTGAAATTAAAGATAACATTGCCAATTCCTGGGGCGGCGGCATAGGCGTTTACTGTGGTACAATCACCATGACGGGCGGCTCTATTACCGGAAACACAGTGAGGTCGATCAGCGGTGATGGCGGCGGCATAGACTTAATTGGGAGTTATATTAATCTGAAAATATCAGGCGGCACGATCAGCGGCAACTCTGCAGGGACCTACGGAGATGGCAATGCCATTCATGTAGATGGTTCCGCCGTCGTTCAGCTTTCCGGGAATCCCACGATCGACGGCGATGACGGCGACAACAATGTCAGCGATAACGCCGATATTTATATTTGGCAAACCGGTAGTACGCTTCGGCCGTCCATAGAAATCACAGGGGAACTTACCAATGAGCAGCCCTATGAGGTGTACAGCAATAAAACCGGCATAATTTCTGCCGGCTGGAGTACCTACATGAGCGGAAAAGCGGTCGCAGGTTATTTCAATACGAACAGCTCTTCCAGCTATGAGATCACCGTGTATGAGGGCGAATTGCAATATGCCCCTAAAAATGAGCATTGGCACAATACGCAGAAATTTGAAGCGTTTGAGTTTACTCCTGTAAGCAATAACAGCGGACCAAGCATCTATCAGATCACGACGAGCGGCTACTACTACCTTGCGGACGATTTTAATCCCGACCAGCTCTATGCCGATTCGCTGTTTATCGGCAACGGGACGGATGCGGTGGAGGTGTATCTGTGCCTGAATGGGTATGCGCTGTCTGTGCAGGACATTGATAACGCATTGTCAGGCAGCGAGACGCCGAACAGCTCGGCGATCGTGGTCAATCCAAACGCTACGCTGCATATCTGCGACTGCGGCGGGCTGAGCGGCATACACAGCGAGGGCGTCGTCAAGGGCGGCAAGGGCACCCGGTATCAGGATTCGAGTGAACCGGCCAATACATATACGTTCGGAGGCGGTGCGCTCGTGTTCGGAACAATGTACCTCGAGGGCGGCACGATCACGGGCAACACCGCCGATTACGGCGGCGGCGTGTATGTGGCTGACGGCGGCAAGTTTGTTATGACGGGCGGAACCATTTCGAACAACAGCGCGCAAGCAGGAGGGCCGAGCGTCATGACCGAAGCGACCGGAGAGGGAACAGCCGTACTTACGCCCGTAAAGCCAGACGGTGCAAGCTTTGATACGGGGATTCCCGGCTGGGATGACGGCGGCGGCGGCAGCGGCGAAGCCGCTATGAATTTGGCCTTTACCGGCGGCGCAGACTTTCCGCTTGCCTCGCCGCAATACCTGACGTACAACGCTCTCCAGCTTCCCAAAGCCGCCGGCCCCATTTTTGCGCCGACGTATAGCAACAGCGGCACTGCCGCCACGACCGCTGCGGTGGAAATCTGCGGAGGCTATCTCAGCGGCGACATGGCGGGCGGCGGCTTCACGATTCAGGCCGGTTACTTTGCGGCGGGCACGGCGGGCACGTTTGACACGGCAGGAACAATCGGCACAGCGGGTACAGTGGCAAACGACTACGCCGTTGCGAGCGGCAGCTTCGTCATGGAAATCTCGTCGCTGGGAACGAAGTTTGACGGCGATTTCGTGTCGGATTTCCCTTATGCGGTGTATATTTACGGAGACGCAAACCTAACGGGCGCCGCCAACGAGACCGATCCTACCTTCGACGGCAACGAGATCGTCGCCGGCACCGACTTCACCGTCTCGGCGGCCTACGACCTTTCCGATGCAATCGGGCTTGCCTATTCGTATATGGAAAATAACCAATCGCGTACAGGCCTGCCTGCCGGCGTGGGCACATGGAGCATTACGATGCGTACGGAAATCGTTGTCCTGCCTGATGCGAACGGCGTAAAGACCTATTATCCCGCGGACAGTACTACCTTTGCGGTAACGATCGGGCCCTGCAAGCATAGCTCGTATACGGTGAACCCCACTACAAATATTTGCAACGACTGCGGCCTGCACATGGTGGCGAACGCCATTTATAGCGGGCAGCGATACTATTTCAGCGATCTGCGTGAGGCGATCGAGGCGGCAGAGACGAACGATGCTACATCTGTCTATCTGATCGCCGATAACGACCTGTCGCAGCCTTCTCCGATGCTGGGGATGACGGGCGGTGTCACCATCAGCAAGACCATCATTCTCTATTTCAACGGCAGCTATACCCTGAGCGCCCCTGGCAGCGGCAGCACAATTACCGTAAGCGAAGGCGCAACGCTGACCGTTGCAAATGCCGTGGGAGCGGTCGGCACCATCGCGGGCGACGTGACCGTAAACAGCGACGCATCCTTCACGATGGAAGGCGGCTATTTGACCGGAAGCATTGTCAATAACAGCGGTACCGTCGCCATTCGAGGCGGTTATTTTGCACATAACCCGACAGATTATGTCGCAAGCGGTTATACCGCCATCAATCTCTTCGCGGATACGAACCACTATGGCGACGAGAATTTTGTCGAAGGCTGTCCTTACGCCGTATATGTGAACGGCAGCACGTCAAGCTACAGCGCAAGGGCAAGTAATATCACCTATGGCGAAACAGTCGTTCCTACGTTGAACAACCCCAACAATGTGACGGTAACATATTCTTATACCGTGAACGATCAAACCTATGACGCGTTGCCCACAAACGCGGGAACCTACACCGTAAAGGCGATTTTTTCCGCTTTTATTGACGGCGCAAACAAGACGTATTATCCGCAGACGGAAAAGTCCTTTACCGTTAAGATCGGCAAATATATCCTTGCTGCATCGAACGTAAGCTGGACTTATACGAACAGCGGCATTGAAGGCGGCAGCGAGCAGGCTTTGCGCGACAGCGTGACTTATAACGGCAGCGCCTACACCGTTTCGGCATCTATTTCAGGCATCGGCAATGACGGCAAGCTCATCCTCAACGTGACCGGCGGCGAACGCGGCAATGCGTTTACCAATGCCGGCACGGGCAGCTATATCCTTTCAGCGGCGCTTTCGGAGGGAGACTATGCAAATTATGCGTTTACGACAGGCGGCGCGCGCGCCGCAAGCAAGAGCGTGACCGTCGGGAAGGCGACGCTGACCGTCAGGGCAGAAAACAAGATCGTGACCTACGGTGACGCCGCTCCCGCCTATACCGTATCGTACAGTGGCTTTGTAAACGACAACGATAACGAAAGCGATCTCATCACCGTTCCCACGGCAACGTCAGATTATACGGTTGGAACGGGCGTATCGTCCAGCGGCATGCCTATTACCGTCTCCGGCGGTGCGGATGACAACTATACGTTTAACTATATAGATGGCACGTTGACCATCCTGCCGAAGAACATTTCGAGCGCGACAATCGAGCTGGGCGCTCCGCTTACTTACAACGGCGGGGAACAGACACAGGAGATCGCGTCGGTCACGGCAGACGGCCTGACCGTAACCTACGCAGTGCTTAGCGGCAGCGACAAGGGCACGGACGCCAAAAGCTACACACTGACTATTCAGGGCAGCGGCAACTTCAGCGGCACGGC
>CAJFUB010000032.1 GCA_904420095.1 uncultured Clostridia bacterium | reverse complement strand
GTTCACCTCCGTGTGCTATGATACAAAAATAGTTTGAATTGGTTAATTGATCTATAAAAGTGGCTTTTGAAACTTCGCTCAAAGCGTTTCCCTGTATATGCGCGTTACTTTGATAATATTCAACAATATTTTTATGTAATGTTGAAGTGCTAATATCGCTATTATTATCTAGTGTAATTTGAGTAAATTTTTCGGTTGTTATTAATATATACCACTCATCCCGGTAACTGTTATTCTGAATATAATCACCTTGGACGAGCTTAACACCATTGGAGGAACTCGACGAATCTGTAGCAAGTACATAACCGCTGCCCGTTTGGGACGTCAGCTTGTATGCGCCGCTCGGCGTTGTCTCGACTTTCCACTTCATTCCGTTCGTTACCGAACCGCTCCGCAGCACGATGTCAACGTCAAGTCCAGAAGAATCGTTGATTACGCCGAGATAGTATGGTGTACTGGAATTGGCCGACTTGATTGAATACTTCCCATCTCCGAGATGCGTAAATATCCATCGCTGTGTGTGTCCACTGTGAAATTCCCACTGGTGTATTTTGGTCCCATTCGCCATCGTTTGATTTTCTATATCGACATAAGCCTCTGTTTCCTTGTTTTTTAGAAAATAGGTACCTTCCGGAATAGCTGTAACTTTGAATATCATCGAATACGTTTGATTCTGCATTACAATATTGACTGTCGCACCATTTTCATTGGCCGAGACACCGACAACCGTATTTCCACCGTCAATCGTAACGCTTTTTTCGGAAGCGCTTCCAAGTGCCAAGCTGTAATTTTGTTTGATGCTGCTTCCGGAATAATAAGCCGGGATAATACCCATCATAGTTAGACCCATCCTCTGCTCAGGCGCTATCCATTGAGATACACTGCTGATTCTGCTCCCCGTTGAGGAATCATACAGCAGAATACCGCTGGGTGGATTGGAGATTTTTTCAAATGTCCATAGCTGCGTCAGTGCGGAGCTGAAGCTCTGCACACAAATGTTTGTGGAGTTTGATGTTGACTGTGACGCCAGAGCCAATGCTTTGGAGGCACTGCCATTGTTATATAGTGCAAACCTGCCGCCAGATACGCCATTTATCGTCCACTTGGCATAGGAAGCTACCCCGCTCGTTGTATCTGTTGTTCCAATGGAATAAATATCCACATTGCTGCCTGTGACATCCAGTCCCATATTCAGTTTATGCATTGGGCGAATGCTGTAATAGCCATTTCCAAGATATTTTATTTTCCATAATTGGCGTAAACGAGATGGATCGCTTGTGTATTTTGTGTATTGATACACATTTGTCTGGCTCTTGATATTTCCATTTTCCACATTTACATACTTATTACTGTAGCTATTTTTTATATAATAAACGCCATCCGCCAATTTAACATAAACCGTACAGGTATCCGTTTTGGTAACGCCTGAGCTGTTTTTATAGGTAACAGTTATGATTGCAGTGCCCGGATTGACACCGGTAACTTTTCCACCGCTTACCGTTGCGATATATGTATTATTGCTGCTCCAAGTCACTGTATACCCAGTTGTAGACATATTGGACGTAAGCTGCGTTGTACTGCCAACGGATAATGCGACCGTTTCCTGCTGTAATTGAATATCCGGCATTGGAGTAGGATTATTATACGTCACAGTCAAACTCGGACGATATTCACTCGAACGGTTATACGAGCAGATCGTCTTAGAAATATTGGTTGAACCGTTTTCAATCGAACTGGATGCTTTGAACACAATTCCTCGGGTTGCTGAATAGGTTCCGTTTTTCCAGCCCTTTACCGCAGACGTGATGTCAAATGCATAGCGATGCGGCTGCGATGTCCCACGAGCAGACGCACTGGTGCCATTGGCGTACGAAATCGTCCGTGATGAGAGTGATGCAGATGCATAATTGGTCGAACCGGTGTTCGACCAGTTGGCCGTAGATTCGCTCCACACATTCCCGGTATAGGTATGCGCGTACACTGTCAGCGCATCATCCTCACACATCAGATCGCGCAGTTCGACTGTTGCACTCGTGATTTGCGATGCATTGTCGATGGCAGACAGACTTAGAGCCGGAAACCGCATCAAAATACGTGAAATGCCGTATGTCGCGCGTTTGCCAACCGTCAATGACCATGAATCGCCGTCCGAACCCGACAAGCTGTTCAGTGTAACGTCCTCGATAGCACCTGCACCGTTCGCATCGTAGTTCACGCTGATCGTGGGATCGATGCGAATCGGATATACCGTGCGCTCATCCCTCAAATAATCCGCATCCACGTGGATCGTGAGCTTGTATTCCTCGTTTTCCCGGATGGTTTCAGCAGTCATGCTGCCAAAGGTATTGTTTCGCTCGTCTGCAGTGAAAATGATGATGTCGCCCAAATAGGCTCTGGTTTCACCATCCGCACCGACAAGGCGGAATCCTTCACCCTGCCCGACCAGCTTCAGGCCACCCGTATAGAGACGGAACGTGTATTCCGTCTGTCCGGTGTATTCGCTGACGACAATATCTTCCTTAAAACCGTTGTAGGTCGGTGTGTATTCTAAGATGGTGGATGCATCATACACATACGCGACCGACTTCCCCTCGTTTGTGGTTGAAGCCGTCGCGGAAATCTGTGCAAGCTCCGTATCCGTCAAGGCATTCACTGCCTGTTGCGGAACGGTTGGCTGAGCGGAAAGCACAGTTTCGGAAAATTCGGGCACAAGCCGCAGCTCGATCTCGCTATTCTCATATGTAAGCCGAATGCCATCCGACAGATTTTTGGGGAAAAGAGAAACGACGTCTGTATCTGCCGTGAAGTAGCCGATTTCCGCTTTATGAGAAAGCGCCAAAGATTTGTCACGAACAACGCCGCTGCTGTCCACATACTTGACGGGATACTCGAATACGCGCATAACTTTGGAACCGTCTGAACGGGCAAATATCAACGTATTCAGGTTGGGTTCTTCATTGTTCAAGCGTGCGACATAACCGTTGTCGAGTGCCTCCGCTTGGGTGATAATGGAATGAAATTCTGGTATGGCATCAGATATGCTTTCAATGGGTTCTGCCGATAACGCGTCATTAGTCAACGCATCTTCAGCCGTCACTTGAGAAGATTCGGCGGGTAAGGACACCGCTGCCGCCCAGCCTGATACCGGTAGGCAGGTAGCCAGCAATGTCAAACACAGCAAAAGGGATAACCATCGTTTTTTACAACTTCCTGCATTCATGTTTGTTTCTCTCCTTTTTTGTTTATTCTATATATTCATCCTCTCGGTTTTGTTTCAGAGTAAATATAGGCAATCCGAACGATTTTTGTCATATATTATTCTATTTATTGTTGCTATATTCATAATATCAAATGTTATGAGGTTTGTCAATATGTTTCAGAAAAATAGTAAACAGGCTACCGATTTTTACGCTTTTGACAATTAAAATCCCACAAAGCTTTTGGCCTTGTGGGATTTTAGCTTCACTGTCGGTGATGATTTCGGCGATTTTCGTTTTAATATGTAATGCGAATCACAACCTCCTTCAATACATTGGTATAGCCGCTGTCTCCGAACAAGACAAGCTTGTAATTTCCCAACGGCGTATTACGAAGCGAACCCGTATCCACGTCTACGACATTGGCGTGCAGATACACCGTGCCATTGGCCGGAAATGCACTTGAAAATTCTGCGTACATAGACCACTGCGTACCGGTTGACGTATATACCCACATACCCGTAGAGCAGGGATTATAGTTTGTCGTGCCTGCAGGATACAGACCGATCCACGCGTCCTTGTTTGTTACACCGTAAAAATCAATTTTGATTTCGTCTTCCATTTCATATACGGTCGGGCCGATATTGATTCCGCTGCCGGAAGCTGAGGCAGCTGTGTACTGTGTCAGAATGTCAGTATGCTGATAGGTCGCTGCGAGCTGCTTAGTAGCTGCCGAATTGTATCCCTCATCAAGATATAGAACGACCTGATAGGCAGACGGAATGGAGATTTTTGCATCTGACGCATCAAACCGAAGATGCGTGACGTAATGCAGATCGCCGTAATTCCGCCGGGAAGTAACCTCTTTTGTAGCATAATGCCACAGGATTGACGGGCTTGAATCCGAACCTGTAGTCCCGTTTTGATACAGGCCGATCCACGCGTCTTCTTCTATGTAACCGTCGATGGTTACGTCAATCAAGCCATCTGCATACAATGCCTTGCTGATCTGTGGATAAACAACCTGAAAGGTCAATGTATCGATTGCTTGCGTGTTCCCGTCATCTGCAAACAGCTTTACCTGATATGTACCTGGCGATAAGATTTGCGGATGATCCAAGAGATATGATTTGGCGTCTAGGTATACCGTTGCGATTGCACCCGGGGGATCTTCACGGTCATGCGTGCTGCTTCCGACATAACACCAATTGTTTAAGCTGTTATCGGAAGAAGTAGGAAATGCTGTGGAATAAACGGCGACATGGGCGTCCAGATAATTATCGCCGCTCAGCCCTTTCACGGTGATGCGAATCGGCTCTCCAGGATGATACACACTTTTGTTCAATTGCAGTCGGCCGCTGGTAGATGTTTGATATAAATTATCACATGTATAGGAAATAAAGGGAAGTTGTCCATGTCCTTCCCATCTGGTGGCCGGTTCGGATAAATCCGCTTCTGGTTCGTTCGTTAATACCACTCTGGTAATCTGTACGCCGCTGTTCCAATCTGACGTACACTCAACAGCATAGCCGCCGCCGATATACATTCCGCAATGGCCGCTTTTGTACAGGAATTCCCCAGGCTTGATACTATCATAGGAAGCGAATGTATTACTGCGTGAAGCCTCCGGACAAAGCTGCCATAATCCCGATTCATTCACCTCTTCATTTTCATTATAGTCATATTCGCCGTTGTTCCAGTTCCATAAAAACAACGCTTTGACCATTCCGGAGCAGTCGAAGGCGTAGTAGTTATATGGAACGCGTTTTTTATTTCTTTCCGCTCTTTTTTCATTACCGGACGTGATGTTTATTGTGCTTTCGATTAAATCGCACGAAAGCGGCTGTCCGACTGTCCCATTGACATATACTGTATTGTATTTCGTGGCAAGTTCGACCAGCTTTTCCACCGCTTCCGCGTTGTTCATGCGCGGTGTCGTAAAATCAGGCGGCCGGTTTTCGGCATCTTCTGCCATCAAAACAAGGGGGAACGAACGGCACAGCAAAACGAAAATCACAGCGAAAATGCAAATTTTTCTCAAGTTCATAGTTCAAACTCCTTTTCATATGTTTGGATTCATTTTGCTTAGCGGCATCGCCCCTCTGCTGCATTGGAATCGCCTTCTTTCAAATTCTTCGCGTTTTTATTTTTTGTTTGCCTTTAGTCTGCAAATATTATATAATAATATATAATTAAGCAGCGCAAGAAAGGAAATAAAATATGAAAAAAAGATTGCTTTGCATTGTGCTTTTGCTGTGCGCTTTTCAGTTGCCGGCGTCTGCCGAAGGATTAAAGGAAAATGAAATCATAAATATTAGTGTAGTTGTAAACAATGATAATTCCATTGAACTTATTGCATCTACAACAGACATGACTTTAGGGCCAAATCGATATTTTTGCGTTTATGCAGAAAATGATATTCCGGAACAAACTACGCACGCCATTCTTTTTTTGAACACTTTAGCACAAGCAAGACAAACATCGCATATCAGCTGGGCTGGTGGTGAAGCTCCATGGCCGAACGAAAGGTTTTATGAATATACCGACGAAAACGGAATGCTGAAGCCCGGCAGATATTTTGCAGTTGTTCAGGACGAATGGGGATATATTTTATCGGATCGCGCTTACTTTACGATTCCAGCCATAGAACAGTGGTGGACGCCGCAGCCGACGCAAGCCCCGTCACCTACGCCGACCGAAGAACCTACGCCGGATGCAACGGCCAAGCCTACCCCAAAAAAGACCGCAACACCGATTCGCACCGCTTCGCCTGCGCCGAAAGCTTCTTCGGGCATTGGAACGATCCATATCGTTGCTTATGTTATCTTAGGCGTAATCATCTGCGCAGAATTTTCGGTAATTTGTTATCTGGTGAAAAAGAAAAAGTAGTAATTTCAAAAATACAAACAAATATTATCTGTTTATATAATACTGAAAGAAGCCGGAATTTGTCAATCATATCCGGCTGATTTTTATATCAAATCTTAAAATTCGTCATTTTTAACGAAAATATTTAGTTTTCAGCCCATATGACAGAGTGAATTTCTTGCAGGGCAAGAGAGTTTAGATACGTCAAAATGCACAATAACATAAAGATCAACCTATGTTCGTATAAAGATTTTTCCATAAAGGTTCCTGTTTTGGTCATGTTTGTTATGGTTTCTTTAATGAAAGGACTGAAAAGCGATGGAGAAACGGACATATACCATAACGGATATCAACGAAGATCTTATCCATTACATAGATAGATATCTCAAGAAGGTTATTATCAACGCAAAACGCCGTTACTATCGCTATAAAAACAAAAAAGAGAAATACGGAGTTATATTTGTTGATTTGGATTCCTTTGAAGAAGAGCTGGGATATGAAGAAAACAGTTACGATATCTGCCAATATATAGAAGTCAAAGGAAAGCATGTTCCTGTGTACGATCCGGAGCTGGCAGAAGCGCTGCTGTCATTATCTGAAATTCAACGGCAGATTTTGATCGAAAATATTTGCTGGAATATCAAATTGAAAGAGATTTCATTAGATTTGAAAATTAGCGAGCGTATGGTAAGAAAACATAAGCGTAACGCCATTGAGATCATACGAAGGAGGATGCAGAACAATGATGAACTCTGACTATCGTATTTCAGTGCCTATACCGCCTGCAGAAATAATTCTTAGATTTCTTAATGACGAACCGCGGAGCAAAATGGACCTTTTGAACTACTATGAAAATTACATCCATTCAGCAGCAGTTGAGCAGATATATACATCTGACGGAGATCGTAAAGGTTTTTTTGTCAATGAAGACCTTATGCAAGAAATTCGCATTGAATTTTTTCAAAGCCTGCCGATTCTGCATCGAAAACTGATGAAACTGTTTTCATCGAATGATTAAAGAATAACCGTTCGGCCAGTTCCGAGCTGTTGTTATTGAGAGCAATCTCACTGCACTTTGACAAATATGCCTTACGGCATCATGGTAATATGCTGCGCAACGATCCGGCGAGCGGCGCTTGAATGCGATAATCCGTCATTTGACACAAGACGGCTGCCATGACCCGGTACAATGAGCCTTGCCGATACGCTTGCGGCGCCGCTTTAAAGCAGCGGCTACAGGTACCTTGTTTGCGGGTACCTCTGTAATGCGGTTTTGTAACTTCATGCACCCGGTGCATTCAGTTACAGAGTAGTCAGCCGGCGCAGCATGTCCCTTGTTTGGATGGGACCGAAAAAATCCATTCAAAGCAAACGAAAAAATTTTTTCTGCATTTTATCTGCTGATATAAGGTGATTTTTTAACAAAGCAGGTCAAAAAAGCAAAAACGAAATTTGCCAACTTTTTGATCTTATATAAAATTTAAAGAAGGGAGGTCCTCTTATGGATAAAATGCTTTATACGGTCAAAGAAGTTGCCGGTATTATGCATTCGAATACAAACTATGTATATGCGTTGATTCGTCGAGGTCTTTTGCCAGCCATAAAACTTGGCTGTTATAAAGTCAGAGCAGAAACACTGGAAAAATTCCTTGCTGAATCAGAAGGTAAGGATTTGACCGATTTAGCTGCCATCAAAGAACTTCCCACAGAAAAATAAACAAAGGAGGTCAAAGAAGTGGCACGAGTCACCTGTATGAAACGAGGAAACTATTGGCAGTATCGTTTTGAAGGTGCAAAAATTGGAGGGAAACGAAAACGATTTACGAAAGGAGGATTTGCGACTAAAAAAGAAGCTATGCAAGCTGGCACCAAAGCTTTGGCTGAGTATAACAATAGCGGATTGACTTTTGTTCCTTCAGAAATCAGTTTTTCCGACTATCTCGATTTTTGGATGAAAGAATACTGCAAAATCAATTTGAAGGAAGACACATGTGCGGGATATCAAAAACGCATCAAAAATCACATTCGACCGACTTTGGGACATTACAAGCTGAAGTCGTTGTCACCGGCGTTAATACAATCATTCATCAATGATAAATTCAACGCAGGTTACAGTCGAAATTCGCTGATTGCCCTAAAGAGTATCCTATCCGGTTGTCTTACCTATGCAATCGAGCCGCTTGGACTTATTCAGACGAACCCCGCATTGATGGTTAAACTTCCATCCAAACGGGCGACACCTGAAATTCCTACCCGAAAAAAAGTCAGAGAGGTGGTATCCACAGAACTCTGGAATCAGATCATAACGAGATTTCCTTATGGTCATTCCTGCCATATACCACTGTTACTGGCATATCGTTGTGGACTTAGACTGGGAGAAGCCTTTGCCGTCACCTGGGATGATGTGGATTTTGAAAATGACATCTTACGGATCAATAAACAGGTACAGGACATAGATGGCTTTTGGACCTTTTGCAATCCCAAATACGATTCATTCCGAGATATCCGGCTGGATAATTTCATGCTTGAAACGCTTTGGAAAGCAAAGACACAACAGGATCGAGCCCGATTGTACTACGATGAGTATTATACGCACTTATACGAAAACGAAAAACATCAGATTGTTACGCAAGGAGATGATACAAGCAAGGAGATCAGACTTATCAATGTCCGTGAGAACGGAACATATATCCAGCCTCGTGTTATGCAACATTGCAGCCGTGTGATTCACTATGATATGGGATACAAAAATTTCGACTTCCACTCATTGCGACACACACATACGACAATGCTTCTGGAAAACGGAGCGGCAATGAAAGATGTTCAGCATCGCCTCGGACATAAAAATATTCAAGTAACCTTACAAATCTATACTCACCTTACACAAAAGATGCAGAATCAGACAGTTGAAATTTTGAATCAGATTCCCATTGATGATTCCTGTACCCCAAATTTATCCGAAAGGGGTACAGTTGTTACCCCGGATTTGGACTTCGTTTTACCCTGCGAGAAGAGCGAAAAACCCTGTAATTATGCGGGTTTTAGAGACAATGCTTTTCAAGTTGGGGTACAAAATTGTACCCCGGATGAAAATTTGGGGTACAAAAAGGGTACAAAGCATAAAATTTTACCCCTGAAAGCGAGTTTTGAAAGCAAAAAAAGAGCCACCAAATAGGCAGCTCTTTTTCGGAATAAATCCAGTATTTATGCGCTTTTTCGGCCTTATTTGCTTGCTTCTTCCACAGCAACAGCACAGGCCACGGTAGCGCCGACCATCGGGTTGTTGCCCATGCCGATCAATCCCATCATTTCAACGTGAGCAGGAACGGAAGAAGAACCTGCAAACTGCGCGTCCCCGTGCATGCGGCCCATTGAATCCGTCAGACCGTAAGAAGCCGGTCCCGCCGCAACGTTATCCGGATGCAGCGTACGTCCCGTACCGCCGCCGGACGCCACAGAGAAATACTTCTTGCCATGTTCAATCGCCCATTTCTTATACGTACCGGCTACAAGATGCTGGAATCTCGTCGGATTCGTAGAGTTGCCCGTAATGGAAACGTCCACGGCCTCCTTCTGCATGATGGCAACGCCCTCGTTGACATCGTTTGCACCGTAGCAGCGTACGTTCGCACGGTCGCCGTTCGAAAACTTCCGGACCTCCGTAACGGTCAGCTCTCTTGTGGCAAAATCAAAATCCGTCTTCACATACGTAAAGCCGTTAATTCTGGAAATGATATACGCGGCATCCTTGCCCAGACCGTTAAGAATGACCTGAAGCGGTTCCTTTCTGACCTTATTCGCCGTCCTTGCGATTCCGATCGCGCCCTCCGCAGCGGCAAACGATTCATGGCCCGCCAGGAAGCAGAAGCACTTCGTCTCTTCACGCAGCAGCATGGCGCCAAGATTTCCATGCCCGAGACCGACCTCTCTGGCATCCGCAACGGAGCCGGGAATACAAAACGCCTGCAGCCCAAGCCCGATCGCCTCCGCGGCCTCCGCGGCATTTTTCACCTTTTTCTGAAATGCGATCGCGCAGCCGAGCGTGTAGGCCCACACTGCATTTTCGAAAGCAATCGGCTGTACGCCCTTTACGATTCCGGCAACATCCACGCCCTTTGCATCGCAGATTGCCTTTGCATCCTCCAAGGAAGCAATCCCGTATTCCGCCATAGCTTTGTTGATGCCGTCTATTCTTCTCTCATAACCTTCAAATCTTACCATGGTTCGATTCCTCCTTATTCATTGCGGGGGTCAATGACCTTAACGGCGTCGGCGTATCTTCCATATGTACCGATATTTTTCTCATATGCTTCCTTCGGATCGCTGCCCTTTTTAATTGCATCCATCATCTTTCCGAGATTTACGAATTGATACCCGATCACCTCGTCATTTTCATCCAGTCCGATGCTGAGCACGTAGCCCTCCGCCATTTCCAGGAAACGCACACCCTTTTTCTTGGTTCCGTACATCGTTCCGACCTGAGAGCGAAGTCCCTTGCCGAGATCCTCAAGCCCCGCGCCGATCGGAAGCCCGTCCTCGGAAAATGCGGACTGCGTTCTGCCGTATACGATCTGTAAAAATATTTCACGCATCGCCACGTTGATGGCGTCGCATACAAGGTCGGTATTCAGCGCCTCAAGGAGTGTTTTTCCGCCGAGAATTTCAGCCGCCATCGCTGCGGAATGTGTCATTCCGGAGCAGCCCAGCGTTTCTACAAGCGCTTCTTCGATGATGCCGTTTTTCACATTCAGCGTCAGCTTACAGGCTCCCTGCTGAGGGGCGCACCAGCCCACTCCGTGCGACAATCCCGATATGTCGGATATTTCCTTTGCTTTTACCCATTTTCCTTCTTCCGGGATGGGCGCCGGCCCGTGATTCGGCCCTTGCTTGACACACATCATTTTTTCTACTTCATGCGAGTAATTCATGTGTAAATAACCCCTTTCTTAAGTTGTACGGGCTCATTATACCGCGCTTTTCAGAAAATAACAAGCGTTCCGAACGACACGGCCGCCGTAAAATCCCCATTGGCTTCCGCAAGAACACCCGTCTCGTCCGCCGCCGGAGCAAGCTGCGGATCCGTGCCGGAAAGAAAATAAAAATCAGCGTTTTCCTCTTGGATTTTGCGTAAAATGTACGTACCCTCGCTGCAGGAGAATACCTCAGTCACACACTGCCCCTGCGCATATCCGGACGTGCCCAGCATATCTGCGGAAAGCAGCGCGCCCTCGGCAGAAAGCAGCGAGACGGCTTTCACCGTTCCGTCCGCGAAATAGGAAACGTGAATCAGGTTGTTGGAGCTGGAGCCGTCCCGGGCGGCCGGAACGGGACCTTCGATGCTTCGGGAAAACGGTACGTTAAGCGGCTCCGCCGTGTATTCCCCCGCATCCTCCCGGAGGACGGTAAGCCCGTAATTATAACTGCTGGCCGCATTCATCCAGCTCTGCACGTTTTTTGTATTAAAAACGAGACTGCCGGAAGCCAGCATGGCGACATAATATACGCCGTTCTCCGCCGGATAGATTGCCATATGCTCCTCCAGCATCTCGGCGTGCCTCCGGTACCGCCCCGGCAGGCGCATCAGCTCGGACGCGGCGTCTCCGTCCTCAGCCAAAAGGTACAGCGTACTGCCGGACGCCGCCACAAAAGAACCGGGCTCGTCCTCCGTCTCCCCTGGAACATATAAAAACACATGATAAAGATCGCCAAGCTCTTCATAAAGCACCGTTTCGGCGCCTCCGGACACGCGGACGATCCGTTTATTTCTAAGCGAATAATAATACGTTTCACCGGAGACACCGGAATACGTATACTTCGGAATGACGTTATAATAGCCCCCCTCTATGACGGCCTCCGCGGAACCGTTCAGGATGTAATCCTGTCCGCCCTTTCGGCAGCATACGGTAAACTCTTTATAGTAGTCATCATAATTGTATGTGCTGTCTCCGGGAAAATAAAGAGCCTCCACTCCCTCCGACAGCGTCTGTGCGGCGCCGGAGGCGGGATCATATCGAGAAAGCGTTCCCTCCAGAGACAGCGAAACGATGCTGCCGTATGCCTCGAATACGCCGGATACCGCGTTGTCCTCCGAAAGCAGCAGAGTGCTTCCTGCGGTTTCCCCTGCCGGGTCAGAGCGATATAAAAACAATTTATTTTTCTGAGCGTAGCCCGTCGCATAAATCAGCGTCAGCGCCTCCGTCCCGTCGTTTTCCACGAGATCAAAGCTGTCCACCCGGTCGGAAATGAAATACGCCTTCCTCGCTTCAATATCATAATAATACAGATACGGAATATCGTTAAACTCCAGACGGTATACGATATATCTGCCGTCTTCGCTTACGACACAGTTTTTCTTATAGCTGAGGATTTCATTGAAATCCATAAAGCTGCCGTAGTAAGAAATATTGATCTCTTCCGGCGTAATATCGGCCACGTCCTCTCCCGCCGTCAGATAAAGCCGATCCTCCCGCGCAAAGATGCACGGCCTGTCCGTCTCGGCAAACCCGTAGCGCTCCTCTGCCCATTCCGTACGGATCAGAGAAGCGTCCGCAGGCGCTTCGCCGCCGATTTTCTCCGTCAGCCACGTATCCACCGCCTCAAGCGTCAAAACAAAATGCAGAACGAATATTACCGCGGCAGCAATCAATACCGCACTGATAAATTTAGCAATCTTCTTCATCGCCGCGGCTATACCTCCATTTATGCTTTGCTGCAAGTAAAATGATTCCGATCACGGAAATCACGAACCAGGGCATGATCTCGGGCAGCCTGTCCAGTACGGACGAGACGCTCAGCGCCCGCCGAAGTCCGATCATCGCCGACGAAAAATCCTCCGCGGAGGCAAAATATTTCATCCGGTAAATCCCCGTACCGCTTTCCGCAAGATATGCGTAAATTCCGCCGCTCGTGTCCAGATCATAGAAAACCTCAAGATTGCTCGGGATCTCCACAGCCTCTCCGTCAATCGTCAAATGGTACGTGGGACTGTCCTCCGCTTCTGCCTGGGCACTCGTCAGGAGGAATTCTCCCGCAGGATTCAGCTTATTAAGCGATCCCGTCTGGGAAATGCTCGGCACACGGAAATCGTTTAAAGCGGAGTATACCCTCATATCCGTTTCGCCGCCCGCAAGGTCAAGCTCCGCCAGAAAAGCGGACGATTGAACCGTTCCGCCCTCCTCGCCGCGGATTCTCGACGTATAAATATAGTAATCGATTCCGTGTCCGTATATTTTGAAATCGTCGTATCGCTCCGCCTCCAGCGAGGTCATCTGAAAATCGGATTCGCTGTAGTCAAAATATCTGCCGTAAATTCCCAGATTTCCGTTTGGCTTCATCTGGCATTCCATTACGGCTGAAATGTATTCGCTCCCGTTCAGAAAGCTTTTACTCCAAAGAAGCTCGCCCGCCTCGGAAAATGCCTCCGCAAAGCCGTAGCTGAAGCCGTGTCCGTCCTCTTCTCCGGAGGCCGCCCCACAGAGAATCAGCAGCCCGTCCTGCAGGACTCCGCAGGTGATGACATTTTTCGGCTCATACTCATACGTTCTTACGGCCTGTCCGTCCGCGGTATACAATACCGCGCTCTCCGTGCCGGCCGCAACGATATATTCCATCTTTTCATCGGGCAGAATCAGCTTCAGAAGCGTTTCCTCTTCCCGCCGGGGATCAAATTCCGCTTTTTTGGAAATTTTCATGGCCCCGCCGTTAACGCGGGCCGAAAAGCTGATCGAATACAGGACGCACAAACCGTCTTCCTCGCAGAGGATCCGGATTTCCTCCGCTCCGGTACGGATATCATGGATTACGCACGTTTCAAGACCCGTGCCGAATTCTCCGTACGCCCTCTGCGTACCGGATCTGTCGTATATTGCGTAATAATATTTGCTTTCTTCTGCCAGCGTTCCGATCACGGCGCAGTATTCCGCGCCCCCGGAAAGCAATCCGGAACCGCCCGAAGAATACGAAACCGGTGCGGCGGACGCCGGAGTCGGTTCGGCGGATGCCGAATCCACAGCAAACAGATAATCCACGGTTCTATTTTTCGCAGCCTCCAATTCCTCTTTTGTAACGGAGCCGTCCTCCGGCAGCAGATAGTCATTGCATATATTCACAGCGTAGCGGAACCCGCCCGTAATCAATATCAAAAATACCAAAACACTTAAAACGCTTATCAGAATTTTCTTCAGCATATTCTTACTACCTCGTGCGTTAGTATATCACGGATTCCGGAAAATGTGTAGTATTCCTTCACGCCGGCAGCAGGAAGCGATGCGTTCCGCAGGAGAAGCGGCAGACGGCGCTCCCGTCCGCGCCCGAACGGACCTCCGCCTGTGTATTCGGCGGCACCGTAAGCACAACCTCCAATTTTTCCGGAGCGCCCTCGGATCTCTCGAAAGAGACGCAAATCGGGCCCTTCACTGTCGGAGCTGTGACAGACGCTTTTTGGAGCGTACCGGCCTGGATCCAAACCTGAAACCGGCCGAAGCCCGGTTCAAGCGGACGGATTCCGAAAATTCCACGCACGATCTGGCTTGCAGGCGCAGAGCCCCAAGGATGCGAAAACGTCATGTTCGGCTTGTTTGTCGGATTCCATGCTTCTGTGGTGATCGTGGCACCCTTTTCCAGCATGTACGCCCATGTCCGTGCGCCGTCGGCAGTATCCTCCTGCAGAAGCAGCTCCGCGGCGTAATCTCCGGCTCCGGCCGCGTACAGTCCTTCCAACAGATAAAATGCCCCATACACGCTCATTTTAATCTTGCCCTGCTTCTTCAGAAAAGAAATCAGCGCCCGGCGCATCTCGTCCCCCTCGTAGACGCCGCAATACAGCGCAAAGGCGGACGCATGCTGCGAAAAGTGGCGCGCCGGCGTACGGTCCGCGCAGAGTCCGTCGTAAAATGCGCCCTGCTCCGGCGCATACAGCAGAGAAATCAGAGACGCTTTCAGCTCATCCGCACGGCGCTCCATGCGCTGCATGTCTTCCGTTTTATTCAATACCTGTGCGATTTGGGAAAGGCAGCGCAGCGCTTTATAAACCATACAGTTCAGAACGGTATTATACTCCGATTCTTCCCAGGCGTAACCGTCGCGCTCAGATGCCGGCCAGTCTACCAGCACCGCATTTACGTTTCCTTTCTGCAAAATGCCTCTGCCGTACAGTCCCTGGCAGTCCGCGTACTTCTCCGGAAACAGCTTCCCCTGCAGAAGCTCGTAATCGCTGCGGAGCAGCGACGCGTCGCCGGTATAAAGATAGTCTTCCCATGCTATCAGAATGGAAATCAAAGCATATTCCGCAGGCCAGGTTCTGTGCGTATTCAGATACAGGGCAGTGAAGCGGGCAAGCGCATAGCGATCCTCCACGGCATACGCCGAAAGCATGTTGATCAGCGCGTCGCCCTCATATGCGCCGCGTTCCCGCGACTGCGAGTCGACGTACAGGTCTTGATTGGTAGCCTTCACCGTATATTTGGTAAAATCGTAAATTCGGTTCAGTAGCGTGCTGCTGCTTTCGAAGCAGGACGCCGTTTCATCAAATTCCTGGCGGATGGCGGTGCCCCAGATTCGCGCGGGAGAGGCCGGAAGATTCAGCAATTCCACATAGCGGAATGTTTTCATTCCCGTATTTTCCAGCCTGTTCCTTCCGGATTTCAGCCGCCACGTTTCCTCATAGCAGTTTCCCGTACGCATCCGGTAGCGGACGCGGCCGTTTTCCAGCTCCTCGCCAAAACGCACGATGATCTCGGCGGCTTCCGGCGCGTCAATCTCTAGACCGATTCCGCCGACAAGCTCTTTACCGAAATCGACGAAGAAGACACCCTCTTCCTTAAGATCTCCGGTTTTCCGCGGCGAAATTATATAACGGTTTATCGGCTCGGCCGGATACGGCCGCACGGAAGCTCCCGGCGGCAGAAACGCCGGCACGGCGGGCTCCCAGCAGAGCCGCCCGAGCGCCTCTGCATCGAAATTTTCCGCAGGCGCAAAATAATATCCCGTTCCGATAGAGCCCGACGGTCGAAATACAGCGGCTACATCTGCGGCCTCCCAGCGGTCTGCATCCGCCGTGCTCAGCAGGGACTCCGAAGAGCCGTCCTCATAATATGCACGGATCTCACAGAAAAAAGACTTCTCCGCGCTCGTGTAATTCAGCGCAGCAACCGCGTTTTCCTCCGCACAGACAAGCGGCGTGATATCAATTCCGTTGTAATATACAATGTTGTTTCCCTGCGCGTCCTTTCCGTAGCGCGACGGCCCAAGGCCGGCAAATACGCCGCCGACGTATAAGCTGTATACGTACTGTCTCGCAGGCTCAGGAGAACACGCCGTAACGTTTGCCAGGATTTTATACACCTTCCGGCGCGGGCGGCGGAACGATGCGCGCAGGATACAGAAGTCGGGCTTTCCTCCGTGCCAGATTCCGGCCGGAGCATGCATAAATGCCGACTCTGTGAGAAATGCAGCCTCTTCGCTGACGCCCTCCTGCCCCTGATCGCCGCGGACTGCTACGCGCCATAAATAGACGCTGTCCGGCTCCGGCGGATGCGCCCATGAAGCGATTTCAATCCCCGACGACCGGCTGTCTTCGACAAATCCCGTATCCGCCGCAAGTGCTTGTTCCATGGGTTTACGAACCTGGAGCCTGTATTCCTTCTGTGCGACCAGCGGCTGATCGGAAGAAAATGCCCAGGAAAATGTCTGGCAGCAGCAGGGCACCGCGGTAGGATCCGCGAGGAGATTCACTCTGAGATTTTCCGGCTTTACCATTCTCTCACTTCCTGTCGTGTTTTTGGATTTCGTTGATATTTTAACATAAATTGCGGAAAATACAATTGTTTGCTATAATATACAAAAGCCCAATTTAGGAGGGATTTTACAAGTGAACGACAAGCCGGGAAATAAAAAAAAGATACCGATTTTCGCATATTACATTATTCTTTTGGGGATCGTTCTGATCATCAGCTATACGATGCTTCCGAAGCTCATGGAGCCGGATTATAAAGAAATCTCGTTCAGCGAATTTGTCCAGAAGGTGGAAAATGACGAGGCCCAGCAGGTAGAAGTCAATTCGAAGCAATATACGATGAAGCCGAAGGATTTCGAGACCTCCAACGTTTACTACGTCACGGGAAACATTAACAACGAGTTTCACGAAAGCACGGCGCTTCTGTCCCTGCTGGACGAAAAAGGGATTAAATACGATTCTCCGATCGTGAGCTCGAATATCTGGCTGGAAATTTTGATCGCCTATGTGCTCCCAACTGTAATTATGGTCGTTTTGTTCGTAGTCCTGATGCGTTCCATGAACAAGCGGATGGGCGGCGGCGTAATGTCGTTCGGAAAGAACACAAGTAAAATTTATGCGGAAAAGTCCACCGGAAAAACATTTGCAGACGTTGCCGGTCAGGACGAGGCAAAACAGAATCTCGTAGAAATCATCGATTTCTTAAACAATCCCGGAAAATATACCGCGATCGGGGCGAAGCTGCCCAAGGGCGCGCTTTTAGTCGGACCGCCGGGAACCGGTAAAACGCTTCTTGCCAAAGCGGTCGCGGGAGAGGCGAAGGTGCCGTTTTTCTCTCTTTCCGGTTCTGAATTTGTAGAAATGTTTGTGGGCGTCGGCGCCTCACGCGTCCGCGATTTGTTCCGCCAGGCGGTCGAAAACGCGCCGTGTATCGTCTTTATCGACGAAATCGACGCCATCGGCAAAAGCCGCGACAACGGGCTGGGCTCCAACGACGAACGGGAGCAGACGCTCAACCAGCTTCTGGCAGAAATGGACGGCTTTGATTCCTCAAAGGGCGTCGTGATTCTCGCCGCCACCAACCGGCCGGAGGTACTGGACAAAGCGCTTCTGCGGCCGGGGCGCTTCGACCGCAGAATCATCGTGGATCTCCCCGATCAGAAAGGCCGCGTCGACATTCTGAAGGTTCATGCAAGGAACGTACTTATGGAGCCCGACGTGGATTTTGAAGTCGTTGCCAGAGCGACGCCGGGCGCTTCGGGAGCCGATCTTGAGAATATCATCAACGAGGCGGCGCTCAGAGCGGTACGCGCGGGGAAGGTGCGCGTCAGCCAGCAGGAGCTCGACGAAGCGATCGAGGTCATTATCGCCGGAGAAGAAAAGAAAAACCGCGTGATGTCAAACGAGGAGAAAAAAATCGTAGCATATCACGAAACGGGGCATGCGCTGGTTACCTCCCTGCTCACGCATACAGAGCCTGTGCATAAAATTACGATCATTCCGCGGACGTCCGGAACGCTTGGATACGTCATGCATGTTGCAAAGAAAGAAAAGGTTCTGCTGACGAAGAAGGAGCTGCTTGAGGAAATTATTATTTTAACTGGAGGCCGAGCCTCCGAGGAGATCGAATTCGACTCCGTTACGACGGGCGCCTCTAATGATATCGAACGGGCCACAGAGATGGCGCGGAATATCATCACGACCTACGGAATGAGCGACACCTTTGGATTTGTCAACTGGCAAAAGAAAAATAGCATGTATCTTGTCGATACGAAGACGATGAATTGTTCAGACGCTACCTTTGCCAAAATCGATGCGGAGACGCATGCAATCATCGCAGATTGTTATCAAAAAGCGCTGGCGCTTCTGAAGGACCACAAGGCCACGCTGGATGCAATCGCCGCAGTGCTTTACGAGAAGGAAAACCTGACAGGCGACGAATTCCGGAAGCTGTTTTCCGAGCTGGAGCCGGATATCGTCCTTGCAAGCGCGGACGAAGGCGTATGACGGACATTCTCACCGTTACGGTCAATCCCGTAATTGATATTCATTATTATACGGAAAAATTTGTGATCGGCAGGGACAACATTGTTTCCTGCCGTGAGCTTTTTGCTGCCGGAAAGGGCATGAATGTTTCGCGCGCGCTGCATGCATTCGGCATTTCCACCGAAGCGTTTCTGCTGCTTGGTACAGAAAACGCTTCGGAATATCTCCGGCTGGCAGGCAGTTACGGCGTACCGGTTTCTTATGTTCCTGCGGAAGGCGCCGTGCGGGAAAATATTTCTGTAAACGCCCCGGATTCCGAAACACGGCTTTGCAGCAAAAGCTTTACCGCCTCCCCCGCTCTGCTTTCCGAGCTTTCCGCCCGGATTTTTCCCGCCGCGGCTCGCGCCGATGCAGCGGTATTTTCCGGCAGTCTGCCGCGCGGAATCACGCAAAAGGATTTTGCTGAATTCGTGCAATCCGTCCGGCGGGCCGCGCCGCATTGCAGAATCTTCCTGGACTGCCCTTCCCTGATGATTGAAGCGGCAGCCGCAATCGCACCGTTTTTAATGAAGCCGAATGCAGAGGAAGCGGCAGGACTGCTCGGTCTTCCGCGTTCCGAAACACCCTCGCCGCAGGCGGCCGTGCTTTGGGCGGAGCAGCTCTGCATCCGCGGACAATGTGCCCACACCGTTGTCAGCTGCGGAGCGGCCGGCGCCGCGTACGCCTCGAAGGGCGGTGCTTCCGGTTTTCTGACCGCGCCCAAGACAGAACGCACAGTCTCTACCGTTGGCGCGGGAGACAGCATGCTGGCCGGTATAATCTACGGCTTTTTTCACGAAAACACAGCGGATCTGAAAAGCGCCCTGCGATGGGGCGCCGCATTTGGCAGCGCGGCCTGCCTCACAAGAGGAACGCAGCCGCCTGAACAAGAAACCGTTTTAAAATTGCTGCGAAAGCTGTGAGCCGGCAGGCCTCAATTGATCGGCACGGCATGGATGGCATCCGCAATCAGCCTGTGTCCTGCCAGGTTCGGATGGATCCCGTCCTCACACAGAAAATCCGTATAACGCCTGTTTCTGAGAAAAATACTGCGGATATCGAGCAAGGGCACCTGCAGCGCGTTCGCGATGCCGCTCACAGCGACGCTGTACGATTCCTGCCAGTGATAAATAAAGCGCGTCGCACCGCCGAGCCATTTTAAAATATTTTCTGCGCTGCGGCCTCTGCTGATCCATTTAAAATACTTGTTTTCGTCAAGAGGAGGAAGATTCAGAACGACGATCTTCTTGCCCGCCTGCCGGACCGTTTCAATGAGAGACTTGTACAAATCCACAAATTTCCGGATCGGCGTTTTGGGTAAATGCTCTGCTTCGGGATCCGCAGCCACCTGTTCCCAGTCAAAATCACAGTCATTCCCTCCAAATTCCAGCGCCACCAGGTCGCAGCCTTCGATCCGTTCTATGTTTTTTCCGACGGCCTGCAGGCCCTTGTCCACTGTACAGCCAAACTTGGAAAAGTTGAGAATTTCAATCTGCTTCTCGCTACTCAGCAGATTAACAAAGCTTTCTCCGAGGAAGATGTATTTTTTCTTCTCCTGGTCGTACACGACGCCCTTTGCAATGGAATCCCCAAACACACAAACACGCTCGAACAAGGTGCGGTCTCCTCCGTTTAATAAATTATTCTTTAATATTTTAACGCAATATTTTGTTCTGTCAAATTTCGTTTCACAGCTGCAATCAAACCGGCTCTGTTATTGCCTTTAGCTCCCCTTTGCGAGCCACTCGGCCTCGCACGGCATAGACAGCTCTGGCGCCCTGCCTTTTCAGGATTTCCGGCAAAACGGAGTACAGCTTTTACCCGATTCCTTCGGATGCAAATCGGAGCATGCCGTTTTGTCCTTTACCATTTTAAAAGCTTCAGCTTTTTTTCGTCCGTCGTATCGCGGAGAAGCTCCCGCAGATCTTCCGGCGTGCCTTCCGTAAAATCGCTCTTGTCAAGGATATACGCCTGAAATTTTGATATATAGATATAAAAGCAGTATCTGGATTCATATACTTTGTAGATCGACACGTATTTCACAAAGGAGTCCTCGAGGAATTGCGGAGATTCCGATTTCAGCCGAAAGCCCTCGGCTCCGAAGGTGTAATTGCAGACCGCGCCGAGCGTAGCGGCTTTTCTCATCGTAATGCGGGGAACGGCCCATGCGGCAAACGGAACGCCGAACCACACCAGCAACAGAAGAATCAGGTTGAGCAGAACCTCCATTCGGAAGCCATATGCCAGATAGGAAGCGACAAACAGCCATAAAAGAAGCAGGTCGCATATCGCGATAAAAACCCACATCGCTTTTCTCTGCAGCATGTGGTAATACTGAAAGCGCAGGAGCTGTTTGTAATCGTAGCAAGTCGTGACCGAAATTTCCATCCGTAGCGAACCTTTCTGTCCCTCGATTCCAAAAAGTGGGCTTATGATATCACAGGCGCAGCGTCCTGTCAATCGGGTTTTCCCTGTTTATTCTTCTCCAGCAGGGCGTGCTTTACGTCCCAAAGACGCTGAGAAAGATCAACATAATACTTATGCGGGTTTTCAAAGCGTTTCACTTCATCCCAGAGAGATTCCACCTGCTCGGCGCAGTAGGCTCTTACCGCATCCAGCGGAGGAATTTCATATACGCGCGCTCCGCCGCGGAAGATCGGAACAAGCAGTTCTTTTGCGGTAAAATTCGTCAGCGTTTTCGTTTTCCACGTCGCCTCGGGATCGAAAATCGTATGCGGACAATCCTCCGAAATCTTCTCGTCATGAATACAAAGCTCGTCCGCAATGGCCTTTCCGCTTTCGTTGTCAAACAGACGGTAAACCCTTTTAAAGTGAGGATTCGTGATCTTCGCCGTATTTTCGCTTATCTTGATTTTGGGGATAATGGTCCCGTTCTCATTTTCCACAGCCGCGAGCTTATATACGCAGCCGAATACGGGATCGCTTTTTGAAGTGATCAAACGCTCTCCTACACCGAACGTGTCGATCTGCGCGCCCTGCATGAGCAGATCACGGATCAGATATTCGTCCAACGCATTGGAAGCAACGATTTTGCAGGATTCCAGATGCGCATCGTCCAGCATTTCCCGGGCCTTTTTGGAAAGATAGGAAATGTCTCCGGAGTCAAGCCGGATTGCAAAATCCGTGATTCCCTGCGGAAGCAAAACCTCCCGAAAAGCTCGGATGGCGTTGGGCACGCCGCTTTTCAGCGTACTGTAGGTGTCGACCAGAAGCGTTGCGCCATGGGGATACAATTCGCAGTAGGTGCGAAACGCTTCGTATTCCGTATCGAACATCTGAACCCAGGAATGCGCCATGGTTCCGCCGGCAGGAACGCCGTACAGCACGTCCGTAAGCGTACAGGCTGTCCCGGCGCAGCCGCCGATATATGCTGCGCGCGCGCCAAGCACGGCGCCGTCCGCTCCCTGCGCCCGGCGCGAACCGAACTCCAGCACGGCTCTTCCCTGCGCGGCGCGCACGATTCTGTTGGCCTTCGTTGCAATTAAAGACTGATGATTCAGGGTGAGCAGCAAAAAGGTTTCGATCAGCTGCGCTTCGATCGCAGGCGCACGCACGGTCAGAATCGGCTCGTTCGGGAACACGGGAGTCCCCTCGGGAACCGCATGAAGATCGCCCGTAAAACGGAAATTGCGAAGATACGACAGAAATTCTTCGTCGAATAGTTTTCTGGCGCGTAAGTATGCGATATCCTCCTCTGTAAAGCAAAGCTGTTCCAGATATCGAATGATCTGCTCCAGTCCCGCAGCGATCGCAAAGCCGCCGCGGTCCGGAACCGTTCGAAAGAACACGTCGAAATACGTGTATTTATTATAAAACCCGTTTTTAAAATATCCGTTTCCCATTGTGAGCTCATAAAAGTCACAAAGCATCGATAAGTTTCTTTCTTCCATCTTTACTGTTTCCTTCCAATGATTTCGATCTGCAGTCCCGCCATGACATCGAGCGCCGCCGCATGCAGCGCGGCGCTGCCGCTCGCCGTACAGCCGGCGTCTACAAGGATCGGCGTTTCCGGCTGCGCCGTCTTTGCCAAAATGGCGTTGGAAATCACACAAATATTAGAAACCACACCCGCCAGCTCGATCCTCTCGTACGGCGTTCTTTTCAAATATTCGTACAGTGCATCGGATCCAAAGGTGTTTTTGCGGAAGCAACGGTCCGTCTCCTCGCAAAGGGCTGCGATTTCGCCCGCAAGCGCATGGCCCTGCGTCCCTTCGATACAGTGCGGTACGGGCAGATGCCTCCCCTCCTGCGTATCGGAATAATTTTCCCCATGCGTATCGAATGTAAAAATCACGTCGTCTCCCTGCGCTTTGTATGTTCTGATTTTCTCAGCAAGCCGGGGCGCAAGCGCGGCGGCTTCAGGGAAGCCGAGAGCGCCGCTTACAAAGTCGTTTTGATAGTCTACAATGATGAGGCATTTTTTCACGCGAACCACTCCTCGCTATTTATTCGCACAAAAATGATACTCCCCCGGATCCGGAATTGCAAGCCGTATCCTGTATTTTCTGAAGCACTCCGTTCAGTGTTCCTCCGTCCGTTCAGCAAGCTTTTGCTCGCACGGCAGCATCACGTCTTCATAATGCTGAATTTTGCGGTCCAGGCGCTCCAGCGTAGACTGCAGCGCTTCGATTCTGGCGAGCAGCTGGTCCCGCTGCTCGATCAGAATCTGCTTTCTTGCTTCAATCGTGGCGTCGCCCTTTTGAAACAGGGAAACGTATTCGATCAGCGCTTCGACCTGAAGCCCCGCGCCGCGCATGCATTTCGCAAAGCTTACCCACCTGCAGTCGTTCTCGGAATAATCCCGGATTCCGCCCGCCGTGCGGCGCACCGGAGGAATCAGGCCGATCCGCTCATAATAGCGCAATGTGTCGGGCGAAAGGCCGTATTGACTGCTTACCTCTGCAATGGTCATCGGGAACCCCCTCCTTATTTTGATTCAAAGATTGCCGCGACATCCTTTAGATGCCGGATAATTTCGATATGCTGAGGACATTGCCGTTCGCATTGCCCGCAGGCGATGCAGTCCGACGCCTTTCCCGCATTCTTCGTATAATTACTATATTCCCGTTGCAGGGAAATCATCTTGCTCGGCGCGCGCTTTTCCGCATTGTACAGAGAAAAATATTCCGGGATCCGGATGTGCTGCGGGCATCCGACGGTACAATAATTGCACCCCGTACAAGGAATGGAGATCGCGTTATGGATTGCCGAAACGACCTTCTGCAGTACCATTTTCTCTGATTCCTTCAGCGGAGTAAACGCTTTCATATAGCTCATGTTGTCGCGAAGCTGCTCAAAATTGCTCATTCCGCTCAGCACCGTCAGGACGCCGTCCAGACTGGCGGCAAACCGGATCGCCCAGGAGGCCGGCGAGCGCTCCGGCGCATAGTCCTTCAGCAGATGCTCTGCCTGCTCCGGAAGCCTGGCAAGCGTACCGCCCTTTACGGGTTCCATGACGATGATTTCTTTGCCATGCTTTCTGGCGGTTTCATAACATTTTCCGGATTGTATGCCCTGGTCGTCCCAGTCCAAATAATTGATCTGAAGCTGCACAACTTCTGTTTCCGGATGCTCCGTCAGAATCCGGTCCAGCAGTTCGGCGTTGTCGTGATAGGAAAAGCCGAGCTTTTTGATCCGGCCCTCCGCCTTTTTCCTTTGAAGGAACGCAAAGCCTCCGAGCCGCTCGGCCGTCTCATAATGGGAAACGTTAAGACTATGAAGCAGATAATAATCAAAGTATTCTACGCCGCATTTTTCAAGCTGTTCGCAGAAAATCCGCTCCATATCCTCTTCTTTTTTCAAAAACATCGTCGGCAGCTTGCTGGTCAGCGTGAAGGCGCTTCTGGGATATCTTTCGACAAGCGCTTTCCGGATCGCGATTTCGCTTTGAAAATCATGATACATATATGCAGTGTCAAAATATGTAAATCCTCCGGCAAGAAACTCGTCCGTCATCTGCTTCAGCTTCTCCAGATCGATGCTCTTCGGATCCTCTGCGTTTGTCAGCGGCAGGCGCATCAGTCCAAATCCAAGTTTTTTCATAACAAATCTCACTCCTGCTTTTATAATAGTCATAGCCGTGCTTTTTGTTTTCATCAGATTGGCTATGCTGTTTTAAGATGCTGCAGCCCGTTCCGCTTCTCCGGCTCTGAATGGCTGAAAGGAAACGCCGGCCGCAGTTTCTTTATTCGCATCGGTTAATGCCGCATGACAACGAGGCTGCACTCGCAGAGAGCCTCTGCGGTTTTAAACAGGAGCAAATCCTTTCAAAGCCTTTGCCGCCGCCTACAATTCGGATGGCTTCAATTTGTCATGCAGTTTTCAAGGTATCGATTGATATAAAATGCATTTCTGCAATTCATTTCAAAATTATAATTTAAGACACAACCTCTAATCGCACGTCGTATGGGTTCCCAACGACGCTGTGCACCGAGATCGGATTCAATTTTAATAGCGCGTCTTTATTTCCCGAATATTTCCGCCGCCTGCTTCATATTTTCCCGAATCGGCACGTGGAACGGACAGCGCGTTTCGCAGACGCCGCAGCGGATGCAGCTTCCCGCCGTATGCGGCAGCGCATAATGAAGACATTGGCTGACCGTCAGCGCTTTGCCCGCCGGCGACTGCTCCGACAGAAGATCTCCGCCGCCAAACGCTTTCATTACCGTAATCCCGACACCGAGCCGCTGACATGTTTCGTATAATTTTTCCCTGTCGGGATCCATATTCAGAAGCGGTCCTGCATAGCTGTCGTCCGCCCACAGCGTTTCGCAGTCTTCGTTTCCCGGGAGTAAATCATAACAGGGATTTACGCTGAACATCAGCACGTCGATCAGACCGCTTTCTGCTGCAGCCAGTGCCGCCAGCGGATTATGACTGCTCAGGCCGATCCGGCGGATTCTTCCGGACTGCTTCAGCTTCAGTGCGTATTCCATGAGTTTTCCTTCGGAAAGAGATTTCCATTCTTTCGGGGAATCTACGTAATGAATCATGCCGATATCAATATAATCGGTCCCGAGGCGCCTCAGAAGATCCTCAAACGATTCCTGTGTTTCCGCAAGATCACGCGTGCGCTTGTATTGCCCGTCACGCCATACGGTACACAGATGCGCCTGCAGAATAAAGCGCTCCCTGCGCCCGTTCAGTACCGTCCCGATCCGGCTTCGAAGCTCGGGATCGGGGCTGTACAGATCCATACAGTTTACCCCGCTGTCGATCGCAAGGTCAAACATTTTTTTTGTAAAATCCATGCTCTTTCCCGCGAAGCCTTCGCATCCCAGTCCAATCTCGCTGACGGACAGTCCAGTCCGTCCCAGCATCCGATAATTCATATGCCAGCCCTCCTGCCGCAATCAGAATTTTTATCCTTTACGCCCGGCTTTGCCGTCATTATAGCATAACATCTGGAGCGGACTCTAAGTCAAGAAAAATTTACGGGCCGGTCGGCGTTTTTTTGCGGGCGCACCGACAAAAAAAAGCTGCAAGCCCGTATTAGGGCCTGCAGCCTGCGTCAGAGCGTCAGATACTCCTGCCTCCTTTCACAGGAATTGACAGGCAGAGGAGGAATATTATTCTCCGGTTAACAGTTCGCTGTTGAAATAGCAGGAAGTTCCGCTGTATCCGATATCCGTTTTTGCCACACTCTCATCGCTGCAGGACAGGCTGGCAGAGTAGTCAGCGTTCGAGCCCAGATACACCGTCGGCATTGTGTCGCCCTCCTGCCGTGTCAGAGTAACTTTGCTTAAAGTGACGGCTGCATCCTCCGCATACGATGCAGATGCTCCTTCTTTATAGTTTCCGATTGTCAGAACGCTTGCAACTACCCGGTTTCCATCCTCCCAGTCGCTTACGGTGTAATCCTTCTTCTTATCAATCTCGCTGTCCTTTACAGCACTGGTTTTAACAAGCGTAGAATTCGTAATATTTGCGGTACCGCAGCGGACGATCACCGCCTGACGGCCGCCGTATATGGTACTATTCGTAATGTTCAGGGTGCCGCAGATATTGAAAAGAACGCCCGTGCAATCAGCAGCATCAGCATTAGGGTTGGGATCGGGGAGCGCGGTCAGCGTCGAATTCGTGATGTTTACAACAACATCCTGACCGCTGCCGGCGACTGCTGCGTTAGTGCTAAAGGCATAAAGTGCGCCTGTAATTGTGCTGTTTGTGATGTCGACAGTAGAGTTTTCGGTACCCTCACTAATAAGAACGTATGCATCCGTTGTTACCCCGTCCAGAATTAACGAGTTATTTTCGCCGCTAACCTGGAATACATCAGTATCTATATTACCGTTTCTGACGGTCAGCGATCCGCCGTTTTGTGCCATCGCTCCGATTGTCAGCGTTTTCCCGTTCAGATCGATTACGGCATTCTCATTATCATTGATAATAAGATTCCCGCTTAGTTCAACATCCTCTGCCAGAACAACGGGCTGTCCTTGCGCAATCGCTGTCTTCACAGTATCAGCATCATCCGCAATTACGGAATCCTTTGCCGCAAATGCCGCCGCCGCATCCGCAAACGGAGCTTTTTGGATCGCATACGCCTGGAAGATTAATTTGAGATCCGTCTTGTCTGTCATATTCTCGTTTGTCAGGGCAGCATCGTAACGTACCGTATCATTTTCCAATACGGAGAACATTTTTGTTTCGTCGTCTTTTCCTACCTCACGGTAATAGATGTTCTCATAACCGTCCAGCTGCATCCAGCCCTCCGCGATTGTGTAATCGACCAAATCTTGCGTCGTATCGGTTACTTGCACATAAACATAAGCGTCTACCGTATTGGTCACGGTCACCGTCGGATCCTTTTCCTGCTCTGTTCCAGGGATGATTTCGTAAGCATCCCCTGTTGTCTCCTTGAGGCTTACCGTGACCTGATTAGCCTTGAAGGTGTTGGTCACGTTCTCCGTGCTGTCCTGCAGATAGCCGAAAGTGCCACCGAGCACCGCCGCCGCCGCAAGCACCACTGCAAGCCCGGTTGTCAGAATGTTCTTTTTACTAGGTTTCATTTTTTACCTTCCTTCCTATAATTTAATTTATGTTTTTACTACTGTTGGATTTTTGTGTTTTCCTTCTGATCGGAATGCTTTTCTTGCTGGGTTTCATCCGTTTTATCCTCATTATCATCTTTACTATCGCCTGTTTTTCTTGGACCGTTCTTTGTGGCGGTCTGCTTTCCAAAGCAGCATGAGTGCCGCAATGCTCGTCAGCATACCGATTACATACCATTCCAGATTGCGGCCGTCGCCTGTCGGCGGAGTTCCCGGATCTTCCGGATCCATCGGGGGAGTAGACGGCTCAGGCGGCAGTTCTGCATCGCCTGTAAAGGTGTTGACACAGATTACCGAAAGCGAGGTAATATAGGAAACCGTACCTTTTATCTGCTGAGAGTAAATCCCGGATATCAGGCAAACGCAAAGCAAAAGCAAAATAAACTGTTTGCATGCAATGAGACAGATTCTATGCCGCGTCATGGGAAATACCTCCTTTCAGATACGCAAATTCGTCATTCAATGATCGGAGTATCGGCAGGCGTGTTGTCCGGCAGAAATTGCGTCACGGCAAGCGCGATTGCATCCTTCTCGGTAAGTGAATGCGTCTGTACGGCATAGGCCGTCACACAAATCGTGCGCTCACCAAGCGTTTCGATGTCCTCAGAGGTCAGTTCCTCCGAAACAGTTACCGTTGTAAAAACAGGCGGCAGTACAACGTCTGTTTCCGATTCCGATGCGTCCACCTTTATGTTATAGATGAAAACGCTTTTTCCTTCCTCCTCCGCTACCCTCCGCCACGACTGTGTGTCATAGTTCATGGTAAATTTTTCTGTTAATCCGTTTTCCACGCAAAGAAACACATAGCATTCCTCACTGCCCTTCAGTACCGTGGCAGTGGGATCTTTGTCCAGCACGGCGCCTGCAACGTATTTGTAGCGGTTAGCCGTGACGCGCTGCGCTCCTTCTCCTTCTATCGCTTTTCCATCCGCATCTACAAGCGCTTCATCCAGCTTTATGGCGATCGTTCCCCCGGAAAACGTATTGATAACGGGCTGACTCGTCGAAAAAAGCCACGACAGCGTAGGCGCTACGCCAAGCAGTACAACCACTAGGGCCAGTAAACTCGTAATCATTAGTTTTTGACTTTTTTTCATGTTGTTTTCCCCCCTTTCTCTTCTTGCAAAGCGGCACGCCGGAATTTCCGTCTGCGCCACAAACAGACTACTCAGAGCTTTACCGCTCGGAATCGGCCGCGGAAACCTCCTCGTTCGTCTTCTTACGTCCTTTCTTGATGCCTCTTATCAAATCCCATGCAAACGGAACGGCAAACAGCGCAACGATTCCCGTTATTACGACCGGCCGGTTTTCTGCCGCCGTCAGCATGCGGAACACCTTCCCCACTCTCGGAATTCCGACAAAGACTTTTCCTACTACGTTATCCCACAATACCGGTGCGTCCTCACTGCTATTGGCGTCGCCTTTTGTGATAAACGTGCGGTTTTCTGAATCGATTCTGATCACGCGGTGCGTAACCAGAACGCCGTCCTCATTAAGCACATATGTAATAATGTCTCCTATCTTAATTTCCTCCGGCTTGGCATCTTGCACGACCACTAAAGTGTCGGTCGGATACTGCGGAGCCATGCTGCCGCTATCGATTGAAAGCAAGTTCCATCCAAGCAGCCTGACCAAAATGAAAAGAGTCGCTACGATCGCGACTGCCGCCGTAATGAAGGTAAGCAGAAAGCTTCCCGCCGTTTGGAAGACTTCTTTTGTTTTCTGACCGGACCCACGCATAACGCCTCCATGATTCTCGATTCCAAAGATCAACATAAACAAATATTAATATTTGCGATCTGAATTTACGCGAAATAACTACCTTTACGCAAACCAAAATGCACACAAAATATTAATTTTCGGAACGATTGTATCATATGTCTTTCCTTTTTCATCCCGAAAATACTTAATTGATTTTTCTTGTTTTGTTTTCGTTTTTGACTTAATTAGAAAATGAATCTGAAAGATGACTTTAGAAACAAACCATATTTTCTCATATGCAATCAGGCGACATAAGAGGGCAGCCTCGTTCCGGGATCACACCAGACTGAGAACTTCCGACGTTCTTATGAAAAGCTTTCTGCGAACGTCAGTCCGCAGAATATAAAACGGTAAAAATATTGCGGCGGCTGATAAATATACAAAATCCGCCGAAATATTCTCCTGCGATACCTTACCTGCTGTTTCAAAAAGCACTGTGAACGAGATCTTTATTTATATGAGCAATCACCTGCAGCCCGTATTTTAATAGCCGCGCGCACCAACCTTCCGGCATGCTTTATCACCTTTTCAGGTATATCCGTAAGGAAGGAAGAAGAAAATACAGGCTGCAAACACGCTCCTGAGTAATTATATAAAAATTACGCTGAACGATTGTTATCATTCATCTAATATTTTTCCGTCAGTAGAAATTGTAACAACCCGCCACGGGATGAATTTTCCACTTGCCTGAAGCGCACGTTTGACAGCATTTTCAAGTCCTCCGCAGCAGGGTACCTCCATGCGGACGATGGTTACGCTTTTGATGTCGTTTCTCGCAATAATCTGTGTCAGTTTGTCGGCGTAATCACCGTCGTCCAGCTTTGGGCAGCCAATCAGAGTGATGTGATTACGAATAAATTGATTGTGGAAATTTCCATAGGCATACGCCGTACAATCGGCGGCGACGAGAAGATTGGCGTCTTTGAAAAACGGGGCGTGAGCCGGAACCAGCTTGATCTGTACGGGCCACTGGGAAAGCTGACTTGTGCCTGCTCCTGTTTCTGCCTGGCAAGCCGTGGTTTCATGACGGATGGCTTTGAACCGCGTTCCGGGGCATCCGTTCGGAATCGTTCCATGCATTTTTGCTTCCTTCGACGCCCTTACCGCCGCTTCGTTATATGCCGGGGCTTCCCGCTCCTCAAAAGAAATCGCATCTGTCGGGCAGGCGGGAAGACAATCGCCTAATCCGTCGCAGTAATCCTCACGTACCAGCCTGGCCTTGCCGTCAACCATCGCAATGGCTCCTTCGTGGCAGGCCGCGGCGCATGCTCCGCAGCCGCTGCATTTTTCCTCATCAATTTTTATGATCTTTCTGAGCATTTGTTTTCTCTCCTGTTCCTTTCTTGATTTTTACGATTTGATTATAGTATAATCAGATCGTAAATTATGTTGAAATTTCAACATACCAAGGAGAAAAATGAAAAATTATTTTGAGATTCTGCGGAAGTGTCCGCTTTTTAATTCCATAGAGGATGAGAGGCTAGCCGCAATGCTTGGCTGTCTTGCTGCGAAGGAACGACGCTACAAGAAGGGAGATACGATCTTTGCCGAGGGAGAAGCGGCAAAGTATTTGGGGATCGTCCTTTCCGGAAACGTCAAAATTGTCCGCGTGGATTATTACGGCAGCCGCAGTATCCTGGCAAGCATCGAAGCTTCGCAGATTTTCGGCGAAGCGTTCGTCTGTGCCGGACTGCAGTCGATGCCCGTTCATGTGATTGCCTCAGAAGAGACAGCGGTTTTATTGCTGGATGCACAGCGTGTCACACGGTGCTGCAGCAAGGCCTGTTCCTTTCACAGGCAGATCATTTTTAATCTCCTGACTGTCATGGCAAAGAAAAATCTTATTTTTCATCAGAAAATCGAAATCACTTCCAAGCGCACTACAAGAGAAAAGCTGATGACATACCTGCTCCTGCAGGCAAAAGACGCGGAAAGCAGCACCTTCACAATTCCGTACGACCGTCAGGAGCTTGCCGATTATCTGGGAGTGGAACGAAGCGGACTTTCTGCGGAAATCAGCAAGCTTCGGAAAGAACACGTGCTGGCATGCAACCGAAGCACCTTTACGCTGCTAGTGGATAAAGTGAAATGATTTTACAAGCCAGAGGGCCCCGTTGCTGTTTTTCGGAGCTCTGCCTGTTGGTTCAGCCTTCTTTTATAGTTTTCGGCTCCCGCCGCGAACGGCGCTCCAGCTTTTCTGCTCCTAAATGCGCGGCGTTTTTCCGAATGCATCATCCGCGCAAAATTTCATTTCTACAAAAAACGGTCAAATGTTATATATTGACAATCTTTCCTTGGTGCGCTAAAATTCGTTCGTTTTCGAACAAATAGGCTTGGCAGCCTTGCAGTCGGAAAGGAGGATGGATACATATGGAAAAAGAATGCGGAATATGGATCAACGTCTTGTCCCATAAGCTGAAAAAGTGCATGAACGCCAATGTGCAGAGCCTGGGCCTCACCGGGGTGCAGAGTCGCGTAATGCACTACATCCTCGTAAAATACGCTGACGGGCCGGTGTTCCAGCGCGATGTAGAAAATGTCTTTGGCTTCAGCCGCTCCACAGCCACCGGCATTCTGCAGCTGATGGAAAAAAACGGTCTGATTCAAAGAGAGAGCGTGGCCAGCGATGCGCGCCTGAAAAGTCTGATTCCCACCGAAAAGGCGGCGCAGCTGGATATCCAGGTTGAGGAATATCTTCGCCGCACCGAGCAGCGCCTCACGCACGGCCTGTCGAGCACGCAGGTTACGCTGTTTCTGGAAACGATTGCACACATGTCCGAAAACCTGGATCGTTAGCCGGTATCCGGCACATATGTTTCCACAATCATTTTTATGACGCATCATGCGCGTACGCGCCGGTGCGTCAAGTTTTGGAGGAGGAATGTCACGTATGATAAAAACACTTGCTCGCAGCATTCGCGAGTATAAAAAAACGGCCATCCTGACGCCGCTTCTGGTCACGGTCGAAGTGATTCTGGAATGTATCATTCCATTCACGATCGCCAATCTGGTAAACCAGATGCAGGCCGGCTGCGGGATGGATGTCATCGTCCGTTACGGCATCGAGCTTGTGGTCATGGCCGTTCTGTCACTGATTTTCGGCGTCGCGGCCGGCAACACCTGCGCTACCGCTTCCACGGGCTTTGCGCGCAACCTGCGCAAGGATATGTTCTACCGGATCCAGGATTACTCCTTTGAGAACATCGACAAATTCTCAGTGTCTAGTCTGGTTACCCGTATGACCACCGACGTCGTAAACGTGCAGATGTCCTTCATGATGATCATCCGCGTGGCGATTCGCGGCCCGTTGATGCTGATCTTCTCGTTTATTATGGGCTTTGCCATGGGCGGCCGCCTGGCCATGATTTTCCTGGTCACCATCCCGCTGCTGGGCATTGGACTGGTGCTGGTCATCCGCGCAGCTACGCCGATTTTCCGCCGCGTATTCCGCAAATACGACGCCTTGAACGACTCAGTTCAGGAGAACGTACAGGCTATGCGTGTCGTTAAAAGCTATGTGCGCGAGGAATACGAAAAAAAGAAATTTTCCGCCGCAGCCGAGGATGTCTGCAAGGACTTCACCCGAGCCGAACGCATTATGGCGCTCAACAGCCCCTTAATGCAGTTCTGCGTGTACGCGGGTATGGTATTTGTGCTCTCCTTCGGCTCCTATGCGGTCATCACCGGACAGGGCAGAGAAATTAATGTAGGGCAGATGTCCGCCATTCTTACTTATAGCTTTCAGATTCTCATGAGCCTGATGATGCTGTCTATGGTGTTCGTAATGATCACGATGTCGATGGAATCCGCCGAGCGTATCGTGGAGGTTTTGACGGAAAAGAGCAGTCTGACCAGCCCCGAGAACGCCCTTACGGAAGTCAAGGACGGTTCGATCGATTTTGAAAATGTCAGCTTCAAATATTCAAAGAAAGCCGAGCGCATGGCGCTGGCCGATGTAGATCTGCACATCAAATCCGGCGAGCTTATCGGAATCTTAGGCGGCACGGGTTCGTCCAAATCCACGCTGGTACAGCTGATTCCCCGCCTGTACGACGTCACAGAGGGCTGCGTCAAGGTCGGCGGCGCAGACGTGCGCGACTACGATCTGGAGGCGCTTCGCAACAGCGTAGCCGTGGTGCTGCAGAAAAACGTGCTGTTCAGCGGTACGATCAAAGACAATCTGCGCTGGGGAAATCCCGACGCTACCGACGAAGAGATGCTCGAGGCCTGTAAGCTGGCGCAGGCCGACGAATTCATCCAGCAGTTCCCCGACAAGTATGACACGTGGATCGAGCAGGGCGGCGCCAACGTCTCCGGCGGCCAAAAGCAGCGTCTGTGTATCGCGCGTGCGCTTCTGAAAAAACCCAAGGTGCTGATTCTGGACGACTCCACCAGTGCCGTGGACACGCGCACCGACGCACTGATCCGCCAGGGCTTCCGCGAATTCATTCCTGAAACAACGAAGATCATCATCGCTCAGCGCGTCGCCTCCGTGCAGGATGCCGACCGCATTATCGTGATGGACGGAGGGCGCATCGGCGCCATCGGCCGCCACGACGAGCTGATGGAGACCAACGAAATTTACCGCGAAGTATTTACTTCTCAGAATAAGGCAGGTGATCAAGATGGCAAAGAATAAAAACAATTCCGCTCCCGCCACTACGGCTCGGGGCCAGCGCGCGCCCAAGGGCGTGCTGCGCCGGCTGCTGCGAACGCTGTTTGAGTTTTATCCGGTGCTGCTGCCCGTTACGCTGGCGTGCATTCTTATCAACGCCATCGTTAGTTCCGTTCCCTCTATATTTATGCAGAATATCATCGCCATCGTTGACGAAACCTACAAGAGCGGCGATTGGGCCTCCGTCTCAGGACGCATTTTCACTTACGTGGCCATTTTGGTTGCGATGTACGTCATCAGTCTTGTTGCCGGCACGTTCTACACCCAGATGATGGCCATCATCACCCAGGGCTCTCTGAAAAAGATGCGTGAGAAAATGTTCAGCCATATGCAGGAGCTTCCCATTAAATATTTCGACACCAACGGCCACGGCGATATCATGAGCTATTATACCAACGACGTAGACACGCTGCGCCAGCTTATCAGCCAAAGCCTGCCGCAGATCCTGATCTCCGGCGTGACGCTGCTGACCGTGTTCTGCATCATGATGTACTACAGCGCGATTCTGGGGCTGATCGTAGTAGTCGGCGTCATCTGTATGGCGTTTGCCGCACGTGCCATCACCAATCGTTCCTCAAAATACTTCCTGCGCCAGCAGGTCACGATTGCCAAGGCAGAGGCTTTTATGGAAGAAATGATGACCGGACAGAAAGTGATCAAAGTATTCTGCCATGAAGAGGGCGCAAAAGCCGACTTCGACAAGGTCAACGGCGAAATCTTCTTCAATGCCCGCAACGGCAACCGTTTTGCCAATATTCTGATGCCCCTGCTGAGCAACATCGGCAATGTGATGTACGTAGTGGTGGCTTTGGTAGGCGGCGCGCTGCTGCTGACGGACGTTCAAAATATCAGCATCTCCGGTATGGCGTTCAGCATCAGCATCGTAGTACCGTTCCTGAACATGACCAAACAGTTTGCCGGCGCAATCGGCCAGGTCTCCAACCAGGTAAACATGGTTATCATGGGCCTTGCGGGCGCGCACCGCATTTTTGCCCTGCTGGATGAGCAGCCCGAGACCGACGAGGGCTACGTTACTTTGGTAAATGCCAAGGAAAATGCCGACGGCAGCCTAAGCGAGTGTGCGGAGCGCACCAATGTCTGGGCCTGGAAGCATCAGCACCATGACGGTACCATCACCTATGCCCGCCTCCAGGGAGACGTGCGCTTTTACGACGTCAACTTTGGCTATACGCCGGAAAAGACCGTGCTGCACAACATTTCCCTGTATGCGAAGCCGGGACAGAAGGTCGCCTTCGTCGGCTCTACCGGAGCGGGCAAAACCACCATTACGAACCTGATTAACCGCTTCTATGATATCAGCGACGGAAAAATCCGCTATGACGGCATCAATATCAACAAGATCAAGAAAGCGGATCTGCGCCACAGCCTTGGCATCGTACTGCAGGATACGAATCTCTTTACCGGCACGGTGATGGAAAATATCCGCTATGGCAATCTGGAGGCAAGCGACGAAAAATGCATCGCCGCCGCGCAGCTTGCCGGCGCAGACGACTTCATCCGCCGTCTGCCCGAGGGTTACAACACCATGCTGCATGGCAACGGCGCGAACCTCAGTCAGGGCCAGCGCCAGCTTCTGGCCATCGCGCGTGCCGCTCTGGCCGATCCGCCGGTAATGATCCTGGACGAAGCGACCAGCTCGATCGATACACGTACAGAGGCCATTGTGCAGCGCGGTATGGATGCGCTGATGAGCGGGCGTACGGTGTTCGTTATTGCACACCGCCTCTCCACCGTGCAAAATGCCAACGCTATTATGGTGCTGGATCACGGACGCATCATCGAGCGCGGCACCCATGAGGACCTCATTAAGCTGAAAGGTACATACTATCAGCTGTATACCGGCGCGCTGGAGCTGGATTAACCAACTGCAAATCGGAGTTTGAAAAAACCGGCAGCTCAAATATCGAGCTGCCGGTTTTTTATGGCTTTTCTGCTTTCCTTTTTCAAAGATCAATCACCCTGCATTGCACAGTGGCGGAGGAATCTCCCCTTCTTCATTATGACCGGCAACGGATCAGGCTCTAAAGCCGGACTTCCGCCGGAAACGTGAATTGCAAGACTTGATACACTCTCGAATATATTAATGTATTTCCAGAGGTGGATTCTTCGTCCGTCCAGGCCGTTCTGCAGAGGTGCAGATGGCTTTTCAATGGAAGTAAAGGATCGTCCATCATTATTTTCTTTCACAGTAGGTATATGCAGCCATTATTAATTTTTAGCATCGAAATCGCAATGTAATAATTACAATAAAATATTTACAAAACAAAAACCGCATAGTATTATATAAATAATATACGAAATAACTAATACGGATAATTTGAGAATAAATATAGAGACGACGGTTGAAACATAAATATTTTTATCTCATAGTCGGAGGAAGCGATGAAAACAATATCGATATTGTATCATATTATCAAAAATTATATGATACGCAATAAAAGTATTTTTATTGTTTTTATAACCTCTTACATATTAATGGGACTGCTGATCGTATTTATTTATGGAGCCTTTTTCCCTTATGTATCGGAGCGGAGAAGCAAAGAGCTGCTGGATTGCCGTTATATTGTAAATTTTGATGGAGAAATGCCAATCGACTATCTCAGCCGATTCTATCAAAATATGTTTATCAAAGACAGCAGGCATTTCGAGGTTGAGACGCGGCTCAGCGGACAGGCCGATTCTTTGTCAATCCATTCTGTTTTCAGTCCGGAACACGATGTTATATTAGCATTAAAACAAAGCGGAAGACTTTATTTTACAGAAGATGAAATTAAAAATTTAGAAAAAGTTGCAATTGTAACGCCGGATTTAGGACAGTTGGGAGATACAATAACCGTCGATGCAATTGGAGATCTGAAAATAATCGGTGTTTTAGATACTATTATCCCACGTTCTATTTATATCCCGTGCAGTTTATTCCTAAATGAAAACTTTACAGTAAATACTATGTATTTTGTTGTGCAAAGCAGACTGAATTTACAGGAAATCAAATCGCTCGAGGACTTTTTGTATGCAAATGAAAACGTATTCATCGTACAGGGCCCGGCGCCGACAATGTCAGTTATTACCAGTGACATATCGAGTTGGCTTATATCATTCTTTATAATTTTATTAGTTATTTTTATTCTTTTCCTGTTTTTTGCGCAATATATGTCGAAAAAAAACAAAAGAGTGTACGCCATTTTAGGAATATTAGGTGAGAGCAAAAAAGGCATATTATTTTTGCTGATATTAGAACGCGGTACCCTTGTTCTAACATCGATGTGCGTTGCATCTGTAATTCACTTTTTTATCCGGAATACTCTGCATAGAATCTTAAACCTTCCAGATTGTAAAATGATTTTTAACGATTATGTAATTGTAGCTCTATTATGCTTTCTGGCGTCGCTGATCGCTGCGATACCCTATGCTGTATCCTATTTATTTAAGCAATATACGGTTCAGCTCAAACAAAGCGAATAACAAATCCGGAGAAAAATCCATATGATAAAGAAGAATTTATGCTTAATCAAAAAATTTTATAAAGATATAAGATTATCCTCTTTACTGCTCTTTATCGTATTTCTCCTGGCGCAGTTCAGTATGCTGAGCCTAATCGGCCAATATAGAACCTGTATGTATTACGACCGCTGCTATAAACACATTCCGGATGTCGAGCGATCTGTATATTATGGATATGAAGCGAATTTGATGACCGGAACGTCAGACACTAATACGTATCAATGTATATTAGAGGAAATCAGCCAAAGAGGGTGCATCGAACGGATATTATACATGTCTTATCTGGGAACGATAGACTTCCAAGGAGAAAGCATAAATATACTTGCCATGGACGGAGATCTGTTAAGGTGCAGCGTTGGTCTTGAGCAAAATAGCAAGGATTGGAATAACACAGGGATTGATAAGGAAGGCAATTTACAGATTATTTTGACGCCGAAAATATTTTCTAACCATGATTTAAGGGATAAAATCAATTTACAGGTTACGGCCAATGGCCAGACAGTCGATATTTCCGCCGTTATATCCGGAAGATATAAAACGGTCGCGTGCCTTCCAAATTTCAATCAATACAGTAACAAAATGGATTATTATGATATGTTATCAGAATATACAAATACGATATTCGTACCAAAAACGCCGGAAACAGAAAAGCTTCTTATGAAAAATGATATATATGACAGCAAAATGGGATTTATCATTTTTACAAATGATTCAACTGAAGGCGAACGAAGCAGTATATTGGAAGAACTGAATCAGCTGCATTTTTCATTTAATACATATGAGGATATTATCAGCAATTCCAATCATATAACAGAAGAACAGATAAAAAATGCGCTTCTGCTTCCTATGCTCGCATTTGTTTTAACATTTTTATTCTCGGTCTCTATGATCCTTCTGATGCTTGACAAAAAGATGGAAACATACTCCATATACTATTTATACGGCCTTAGTAAAAAGAAAAGCTATTTTTTGATTCTGGGAAGCATTGGTTGTCTGGAACTGCTTGCATTTGTAATCAATGCTGCAGTCAATGTATTTTACTGCCATTTCCCAGAGCGAAGGCCTGAACTCATACGGGATATCCAATTTTCATGGGACAATTTATATTTGTTGCTCGTACAAGCCGTTATTATATTGGGAATTATATTTTTAGAAATTTTTGTAACGTATCACAGAAAATCATTTATCGAAATTAAAAACCAAGAATTGAAATAGGAGGAATGTCATAATGAATATCATAGAACTAAATGGGATCAATAAGACATATCCGATCGGTAAAGAAAAATTTCAGGCGTTGAAAAATGTCTCATTAGCGGTTGAACACGGAGAACTGCTTTCTATTATGGGGGCCTCCGGGTCCGGTAAAACGACGCTTCTCAATATTATCGGACTGGTGGATCGCTTTGACAGCGGCAAGTATCTCTTTGCAGGTGAAGATGTTTCTAAAATACGGGATCGAAAATCATCGAGAATCAGAAATGAGAAAATCGGCTTCGTTTTCCAGGATTTCTGCCTTTTACAAAATGAATCTGTGCTATTCAACGTAATGCTCCCCCTCTATTTCAATCAGACGCCATTTCGGAAAATGAAGCAAAAAGCGGCCGAGACACTGCGGCATGTGGGTTTGCCCGAAAATCAATATAAAAAACCGGTAAAATTGCTTTCGGGAGGTCAAAAGCAGCGCGTTGCAATCGCCAGAGCGATCGTTAACGATCCGCAGGTTCTGCTTGCGGACGAGCCATCCGGCGCGCTCGACAGCGAAAGTTCGAAACAGATCATGGAGCTTTTTAAAAAATTGAATCAGGAAGCAAAAACCATCATCGTTGTGACACATGACAAAACAGTTTCAAGCTATTGCAAAAGAATCGTGAATATTAAAGACGGCCAGGTTTATAAAGATTTATAACAAAAACACCATTGATTCCAACCTCTGGGAGTTCAGATCTCAATGGTGTTTTCATTATGGTGGGAGATCATGGATTCGAACCATGGAAGTCATCGACAACAGATTTACAGTCTGCCCCATTTGGCCGCTCTGGAAATCTCCCATGTGTAACAGCATCGCCGCCCGCTGAAACGACTGGAGCTGGTGGACGGATTTGAACCCCCGACCTACTGATTACAAATCAGTTGCTCTACCAGCTGAGCTACACCAGCATCCTGTGTGCCGGTTAAGGCGACAACGTGCTGAATTATACATAGAATTGCACGTCTTGTCAATACCCCGGACGAATTTTTTTGCGGCACGCCGCATCCCGAACTATTGCATTTTAATTTATTATTGATATAATCAAAACAATCTATACGTCATAAAGGAGCATGATATATATGATACTGCCTGATTTTTCGCTGCTGGAGAACCAGAGTGTTTTAAACAGAATGAAAGAGCCGGCAAGAGCGTGGTACATTCCCTACGGCTGCAGATGCAGTGCGCTTTCCGGCGCAAAGATCATCAGCGGCAGCGCCGCAGGAGCTGCGTGCGCTCAGGTGATCGCAGAACGGAACGGACGATACAAGTCGCTGAACGGCGATTGGGATTTTATCTACTGCAGGAATAAACGCGAGGCAGCGGAAGCGCTGGAGGCACTGGAAACGAACCGGCAGGCTGGCATCCCGTGCGATAAGATCAAGGTTCCTTCCAATTGGCAGATGTACGGCTACGATGTTCCGCAGTACGTAAATTCATTTTATCCAATTCCGCTGGATCCCCCGCATGTACCGGATGAAAATCCCGCGGGAATCTACAGAAGAGAATTCCGTCTTCCGGAACGCTGGTCCGGTGAAGAAATATACTTGAATTTCGAGGGCGTCGATACGTATTTTTATGTATATATCAACGGGGAGCCCGCCGGAGCTTCCCAGGGAGCCCACCTTCCGTCAGAATTCCGCATTACGGAGCTGCTTCATTCCGGGAAAAATACGATTACAGTGCTTGTATTTAAATGGGCGTGGTCGACCTATCTGGAGGATCAGGATTTTTACAGACTCTCCGGAATTTTCCGGGATGTATATCTGCTCGCGCGGAATAAGGAGCATATCCGGGATTTTGAAATCCGCACCTCCTTAGACGCCGTCTTTGTACGCCTCCAAGCAACGGCGGCCGCCGGAGCGGCCAGCGTGGAGCTGTACGATGCCGAACACAGGCAAATCGCCAGAAAAGATGCAATAATCCGGGAGGGCGCCGCTGAATTTCATTTTATAATTGAAAATCCGCGTCTTTGGACGGCAGAGACTCCGTATCTGTATACGCTTTTAATTCACGCCTATAACGAAGTCATTCCGGCGTGCGTCGGAATGCGTACGGTCTCAGTCGGCCCAAGCGGCGAATTTCTGATCAACGGCTCCCCTGTCAAGCTGAAAGGGGTAAACCGGCACGACACAAATCCCGACACGGGACACTGCACGCCGCTTCGCGGCATATTAAAAGAATTGCTGCTGATGAAGCGGCACAATATCAACTGCATTCGGACCTCTCATTATCCCAACACACCGGCGTTCCTGCGGATGTGCGACGAGCTTGGCTTTTATGTCATAGACGAAACCGATCTTGAGACACACGGCACGGCGCTTGGCGGCCGGGAATACGGAAAAGATCAAAGCCTTATGCTTACCGATAATCCGGAATGGCGCGACGCCTTCGTGGATCGGATCGAGCGGATGTATGAACGCGATAAAAACTGCGCCTCCGTCGTGATGATTTCTCTCGGGAACGAGGCGTTTTACGGAGAAAATCACAGAGAGATGTCCCGCTATGTCAAGAGCCGGGACGCCGGCCGGCTCGTGCATTACGAGCGGTGTGAAAACGCCGCCGAGGATTCGATCGACATCTACAGCAGAATGTACGCGTCTCTCGATTTTATCGAAGACTACTGCAGAAACAGCAATTATAAAAAGCCTCTTTTTCTATGCGAGTATTCGCACGCCATGGGCAACGGGCCGGGAGATCTGCAGGACTATTGGAACCTGTTCTACCGCTATCCGAATGCCGCGGGGGGATGCGTCTGGGAATGGGCGGATCACGCGGTACGAAGCGTCGAGGATCCGAGCGTCGTTCCCGCAAGGCGTGCGGCGTACGGCGATTCCATGCCGCAGTATGGAAAAAACAGAGACTGCGCCGCTGCCCGTCCGTTTTTTTCCTACGGGGGCTGGTTCGGAGACGTTCCGAACGACGGAAACTTCTGTGTGGACGGACTGGTCGATCCGGATCGGAATCCGAGTACAGGACTTCTGGAGCTGAAGAACGTAATCGCCCCCGTGCAGGTGGAGGACGCCGGAATGGAAAACGGCATGCCGGCGTATCGCTTCACGAATCGATATGATTTTACGGATTTGGAAGAACTGGAAATCCGTTATAAAATCAGGACGCCTTCCGCCGTATTTCTGCAGGGCGTGCTGCCGGTAAAATGTGCGCCCGGGGAGACGGTTTCCGGAACGCTTGCGTTTACGCTGCCGGAATTTTCATTCGAAGAATTTTTCACGGAATTCAGTTTCCATACAAAAAAAGATACCGTCTGGGCAGAAGCGGGCTATGAGCTTGGCTTTGCCCAGCTGAAGCTGCCTGTAAAACAGACGGTGCCGGAAACGGAGCCCACCTCCTCCATGCCTCCGCTTACCGTTACCTTTTCCGGGGAAGTGCAAAGCGGCGTTCTGCAGGCGGAGGGCGAGGATTTTGTTTATCGTTTCGACCTGGACAAAGGACATTTTACGAGTATTGTGTTTAATGGGATCGAGCTGCTCGCCGCGCCTACGCGGTTTTCTGTCTACCGCGCGCCTACGGACAACGACAGAAATATCCGGCGGGCCTGGAACGGCAGCTTCCTGCAGCTGGCGAAAGAAAAGCTTTATTCCTGCCGCGTACTAGAGGTAAACCGAAAATACGTGACACTGCTTGCTTCCTATTCGGCCGCCGCGCCGTCCTTTCTGCCGTTCGTAAAATATTCCGTTTTATGGGTCATCTACGGAAGCGGCGAAATCGGCGCGAGCGTTACGGCGGAGCTCCGTCCCGGAGCGGGGATGCTGCCGCGCTTCGGCCTCGAGCTGGCAATGCCGCCCGGGAATGAGCAGCTCCGGTACTGCGGCTTCGGTCCGGGGCCGGCATACTGCGATATGCGCCATTTCTGCAAAAAAGGAATTTATGACGCATCCGTCACGGAAGAATTTACTCCGTATATTTTCCCGCAGGAAACCGGAAATCATTACGGCACGGAATGGGCCGCCGTATTTGACGCCGAGGGACGCGGGCTGCTGTTTAAAGGAATACAGGAATTTGAATTCAGCGCGCTGCACTATACGGCGGAGGATCTCGACACCGCGCAGTTTGCAAAGGATCTGCAGCCCAGAAAGGAAACCATCGTAAGAATTGATTATAAGCAGTCGGGCATCGGTTCCAACAGCTGCGGACCGGAGCTGCTTCCGCAATACAGATTCGACGATCCGCAGTTCTGTTACTCTTTTACCATAAAGCCGATCTTTACGGAAAACACTGATCTTTTAAGGGAAAGCAGAACGCTGCCCGGTATCACGGAGGAAACATCATGAAAAAAAGACTTTCTGCCGTCCTTTTATGCTGCATGCTTGCGCTCTGCGCCGCCGCATGCGCGCATAAAAAGAACGAACCCGAGCCTTCTTCTGCTGTCACGTCCTCGGTCTCTGAGCCTTCTTCCGCAGGAGCTCAGACGCCGGGCCGGACGCAGACGCCGAGCGGGAGCGGCACTGCTTCCCCCGCAGGAGCAACCCCGTCCGCTTCCGCCTCACAATCTGCTGCGGCGACACCAAGCGGCGCCACAGGGCGAGTCGTCATCCGAGATCCGGAGGACGACGGTCCAACCGCGCCGATTCTTGTACCGGATCCCGGAGAGCCGACGGTTACGTTCTCCGCAGCAAGCGGATTCTACGAGAAGGCCTTTTCCCTTACATTATCCTCTGACGACGGATATACTATCTACTATACGACGGACGGCTCCGATCCGAAGAAGAACGGTAAAAAATATGAAGGGCCGATTTCGATTGAAAAGAGCGCAGGAAGCGCCGGACCGCTTACCAAAAGCATAGCCGCCTCGTTTCAATATGCGCCGCCCGCTTCCCAGATCTGCGGCACCGTCGTGAAGGCATATGCCAAAAAGGGCGGCAGCGTTACGGACACCGTAACGAATACGTATATTGTTTCTTCCGGCTTTTCCAGAAGATACGGTCTTCCAAGCGTGTCCATTTCCCTTGCTCCGAACGATTTTGCCACAAAAAGCGGAATTTACGTCAGCGTCATGGATCATCCGTTCGATACGAAGGAACGAAAAATCGCTTTCTGCGAAATGTTTGACCGGACCGGAACAAAGGTCTCCGGTCAGTATATAGAGCTGAGCATGAATGGAAACGGTTCCCTGGGGAATCTGCAGAAATCGATGCGTATTTATTTCAAAAAGGACGCCGCGCCCGGCATTTCAAACAATCCGGGCAAGCTGAATTACGATATTTTCGAAGGCCGCGTGCAGGATGCAAACGGCGATACGATCGATTCGTATAAAAGGCTGGTGCTGCGCAATTCCGGCAACGACAATACGTCCTCCATGCTGCGCGACGCGCTGATGCACCGCCTCAGCAAGGATCTGAATTTTGACATCATGGAATCGCAGCCGGCCATGGTCTTTATCAACGGTGAGTTCTGGGGCCTGTACAATATCCGCGAGCGGTATGATACCAAATATTTCATGGCTCATTACGGCATTGCAGAAGAAAACATCGTAATGCTCGAAGCCCCTTCCCCGCACATTACCGGGAACGGCAGCTCCGCGTATGTGCTCAACGACGGAGAGCCGGGCGACGAAAAGCCCTTTCAAACGCTTGTAAATTATGCCAAAACGCACGATCTTTCTGTCAAATCCTATTACGAGCATGTCGCTTCTCAGCTGGACGTCGAGAATTTGATTGATTATTATATCGCGAACCTGTACTTCTGCAACCTCGACTGGCCGACAAATAATATTAAGGTATGGCGGAACAAAAACGAGTCGGATCCGAGCGGCTTCGATACGAAATGGCGCTTTGTGCTTGTCGATATGGATATGGGCTGCGGCCTTGCAGGGCAGGCTACGGAGGACATGATGGGCCGTATCAACTGCGGCACCGTGCTGTCGGATCTGATGAACGCCATGATGGCAAACGAAGGCTTCCGAAGCGCATTTATCGACCGATTCCTTTACCTCCTGGAAAACGTATATACAGCCGATAAAATGATTCCTGTGCTGGAGGCCATGGCCGAAGAAATCGAGCTGGCAGAGCGTCTGAATATCCAGCGCTGGCAGGCCTCCGGGCTCACCGCTGCAGAATGGACCCGGCAGATCGGCGTCATTCGCAGCTTCCTGGAAAACAGAAGCGCCTATGCAAAAGAAGACCTCTACCAGTATTTCAATATCGTCCCAAGCGATGTCAGCGTTTCCTACTCGGAGGGCGTCTCTTCCCTCCGGATCAATTCCGCAGAAATCGCAGCGGGAAGCACCGTACAGTACGACGCCGGTGCGAAGCTGAACATAAAAGCATCTGTTAAAGACGGCTACACCTTTGCCGGAATCGCGGTTACAACCGCGGACGGAAAGCAGACGGTTTTCAAAAGCAAAGAGGCCGATATTACGCTTTCTTCTAAAGCAACCATAACGGTATTGACACGAAAAAACGGATTCCATACAGAAGAAGCGCTAGTGGCCGGTTCCAGGGACGTATTTTACCTCAAAGCAAACGGGGATCTTTACGCGTGGGGCGCCAGTGAATATGGACAGTGCGGCATTCTCACCGGCAGCGCGCCGCTTCCCGTATCCGTCATAATGACCTCGGTCAAAAAAGTCGCCACCGCGCAGGGCGGCAACGTCGGAGATGCGCCGCACACCATTCTTCTGACTGCGGACAACGCGCTGTATGCGGTCGGAAACAACACAAATCTTCAAACCGGCTGCAGCGGTTCTGATTTCTACACCATAAAACCGGTGAAAAACGTACCGGCCGGAACGATTGCTGATATCAGCGCAGGCTATGACCATACACTGATCCTGATGGAAAACGGTGATCTTTACGGGATCGGCAATAACGCATACGGCCAGCTCGGATCAGAGGGACTGGGTGGCACAGTCGGTTCGTTTACCAAAATCGCGTCGGGCGTTTCCTCGATGGCCGCAGGCCGCAGACATTCGCTCTACGTTGTAAACGGTAAACTGTACGGTATCGGAGATAACCGCTGGAATAAGCTCATATCGAGCAGTACGGAAAAATTCACTGCGCCGGTATTGATTTCCTCCGGTATCGTCCGCGTTTTTGCAGGAGAGCATTCTTCCTTCTGCATCGACGAGCGCGGCGACCTGTATTATTTCGGCTGGAGAAATGCGGCGACCTTCACTGCGGGAGAAAGCGACGGGAAGCTGCATAAGGTATTTCCAGGTGCGCTCTCCGTCAGCATGCAGGATGAACACGCCATCATTCTCTCAACAGACGGCAAAGCATACGGCTGGGGTATGAATTCCTACAATCAAATCACCTCCGGCTCCGCTTCGTCCCATCCGTCCCCCGTGCAGATCAGCGGATCTGCACGCGCGGGCGCCGCCGGCTCCTGGTTCAGTGCGATATTGAATTCCGACGGCAGCGTCACTGTCTGGGGAAAGAATACCTCCGGAATTTCCGGTACGGGAGAGACCTCTGAAAAAATCGGGAAAACGACGATTCCGGCCTCAAAATTCAATATCATATAAATCAAACGGGACGGCCGCGGTGCGCCGTCCCGTTTGATTTCTCCTGCTTTCTGATTGCCACATTCAAATAGGAATGGATTTCATGCGATCCGGTTAATAATAACGGCAGGAGGGATCTCATGAAATATCACAATTTACAGGAATTGCTCCAAAACAGCCGGAGCAGCCGGACGTTTTTCGTCTCGCTTCCAGTGGAGCTGCAGTGCAGGCTTCACGAGCAAAGCCCATATATCCATTCTGCAGCCGAGCTGCACGCCGGAGTAAACGCGCTCAAGGCACTGGACCGTCTGTCCTGCCTGGGCAAATGGAACCCGAAGCGGGATCCAGTCTGAACGCGGAGGAATATGCTGCCGGGGAACGGAGTAATGTGGTAAAATAAGAACTGCTCCCGCAGGTAGAAAAATCATCGCGCGGGCAAAAAGGAGAAGTAATATGAAAAAGCGTATTTTATTCGTGATCCTTGAGCAGTTTGCCGATTGGGAGGCCGCTTACTTATCCTCTGCAATTTATATGCTCGGGCAGAACAATTATGAAGTAAAAACGATATCGCTGAAAAAGGAAGCCGTTCAATCGATCGGCGGATTCCGTGTGATCCCCGATTATGAAATTCAATCGGCGCCTTCTGATTATGAAGCGCTGATTTTAATCGGCGGACTTACATGGAGAAAGCAAAACGCGCGGGAGGTCGCACCGTTGGCGGAATCGGCCTATAAAGCAGGAAAAATCCTGGGTGCAATCTGCGATGCCTCTGCGTTTCTGGGAACCATTGGTCTTTTAAATTATGGAAATCATACCAGCAACGATCTGAAGGATCTAAAGCAATGGGCAGGCGCTTCCTATACAGGAGAAAGCCGGTATCTTCGGCAGCAGGCGGTAAGCGATAAAAATATCGTTACCGCGAACGGAACCGCCGCACTGGAGTTTGCAAAGGAAGTTATGCTGACTTTAAAGCTCGCGCCGGAAAAAAAGATTAACGAATGGTATCAATTTCATAAGCTCGGGTATTACGGCGCGCCGATGCCGGAAATGTAAGTTCCGGCATCGGCGCCGCAGCGCTTCTTACCTACGCCAGCATATTCCGCAGTTCCTCGACCTGTTTCAGGAATTCTCCGTCCGCTCCGCTTCTGTCACGCGCCCAGGTGATCAGGGAATCCCGCTCGCCGCTGACGGCGTTTTTCCAGGCATCGTAATCGGTAGACGACTCCCACTGCCATTGTCCGAAATCCTTAACCAGATAATTTTTCATTTCCTCCTCCAGCAATGAGGCGGTATCCAGGATCAGGGATTCCAGGGCCTCTGGCGTCCACAGCTCGGTTGCAAGACGATTGCAGTACTCGTAAAAGCTGGAAGCAAACCCCGCATCCCTCATGCAGAAATAAAAAAGCCCTTGTATCTGCAGCGTATCCGGATAGAAGTTTTCCGTTACGGACGGATAGCCGGACTGATCTTCAAAATCCAGATATTGACAAAGAAGCAGCCGGAAATTTTCACTGTCCGCTTTCGTATACAATTCAATCGGATATCCTTCGTACATTCCGCAGATATAACGCCCGAGTCCCACATCAGCATCCTTAAGCATAAACCGCCATCGGCCGTCTGCCGCGGAGGAGTCCGCCAGAGCGCCCGGGTTATCGCCGGCATAACGCCATACACGCACGTTGTTGTGCGGCCAGTCGGTATTGCACAGAAACAGATTGATCGCACAGTATTTCATAAAATTATCCATGTCAATTCGTTCCGCCGCTTCTTCATACGTATACCGTCCCTTCGATACGATATCGTCCAGCAGGGTAACGAATTGCTGGAGCTCTCCCTCCGGACCGTCGTCCTGGCTGTAATAAAACCAGGTGCCGTCGTACCGCCCGCCGTTGCTGGTATCCATTTCGGTGGAAATCACCGCAATGCCTTCTTCATCCTCGATGCCGTAGACGTTCTGGATATATTTTTTGTTTTCAAACTCACGCATATTCATAATGCCGTAATATTCGCCGTTTAAAAATACAACGACGGGACGGTATGCCATTGCATCAACCTCCGGAGCCGCTTTCTGTGTGATAAGCGCCGCCAGTCCGTCGCGCATAAAAGAAATCCGGGAATTGTCTTCTCCTACCAGGATAGAATCGTTTCCGCCGTTGCGCAGAACGATGCTGTCGTATGCGGCAAGCGGCTCCCCGCTGCTCTGCAGGCGATCCGGGAATAGCGCGTATCTGAATTTTCCTGCCCCATCGTATTTGTCCGTATTGAAATACTCCTCTTTCCGCGCCGTAATCCGGAAAGATTTCTGCGCCAGTCCGCGCGTGCTTGATCCGAACAAGCGGATTCCGGCGTCCTGTGCAAACGCAAGCGTACCGTCGGCTTCAAAAAAAGTGATGTGAACCGGGCGTTCCCATTCCGAGCCGCGTCCCTGGACGTTTGCAAAAATTCCCGTCTGCGGATTTGTGAGATTTCCTTCCTCCGTTACCAGGGAAATAACCGGCATATTGAAACGATTCCAATCGACTTCCCCGTCCTTCTTAGGCAGCTTGATATACGTAGCGGTAGCGATCTGACCAAGCCGGTTCCCGTCGCCGTCAAAGCAGGCCGCCCGTACGACGGACACGGACAAATTCCGGTCGTTGCGTTCAAAATCCGTCTTTACGCATCCGGCGTCCGGGAGGATAATGTCACCGCCGTCGTATGCCTCGCTTCCGGCATCGGGCTCGCTCCCGTCAAATGTAATCCGAATGGACACATCTGACGCTTGAAACGTCTCCGGTACTGTAATCCGAAGCGCCATTTTATTCCCGTAAAACCCTCCGCGGTCGGAGAAAACAGGCTGCAGGAGCTCGGAAGGATCACGATCGTATGTTTTGTTGCGCGTCCCGCTTTCAACGGGCTCTTCTCCCGCTCCGCTGCATCCGCTGAAGAAGCAAAGCAGCAGCACGGCCAGCAGATTGACCGCCCAGATCCATTTAAGACTGTTTTTATTCATAGTAACCCTCCGCGATTCTTTTCCATCGGTATGCTCTCAGTATACTAAACGCAGCGGTCTCCCGCAATAAAAATTTTGAAATATAAAAAACGCTCCGCCCAAGTATTCGGCGGAGCGGCCTTGTCCTTCGCCGTTACTCGGCGACCTCAACCAAAGAAATACTGTCAATCAGGAGATCAAAACCTGCCTGAATATCGCCGATGACAATGCTTTCATGTTCATGCTCAACCGGACTTACATAAATATATGCGGTTTCAAATTCGTCTCCTACCGTAAAAGTGCACGTTACTGTCTGCCAGTTTTCACTGGAGTTGACTTTCACCATAGACGTTTCATCAAGACTGCAGCCGATTGCCATGTTATCCATCGCCTCACCGGGATTTGGCACCGTGTATTTCAGGGATACTGTCAGCTTATACGTTTTATTTGCTTCGATCAAATCAGAAATTCCATAAGTGTTTCCGACAATATGATATCCCGTCGTTGCCTCGGAATAGAAATGATAACAGATTCCCTCATTTCCGTCGGAGCAAGTCGTTTCCACAAATTCCTGCATGGCCGATGATTCGCAGCCGTCTCGCTTTTCCTGAAGCGGTCCCGCCCAGGTTTCTTCAATGGGCGTCCAAGAATCTCCGCCGAGCAGCAATCCGTCGTCTTCAATTGCATATTCGAGCAGATTCTGCTCTTCCGCATCCGGAGTTGCCGTCGCCTCCGTCGTTGCTTCCGGACTCGAAGACTCGTCGGCAGGCGCCTCCGTAGGAGCAGCAGCAGACGTTGCCGGCGCCGTAGGAGACGCAGTAGGCTCCATTTCTTCCCCGCTGTCACTGGTACATCCGGCAAAAAGGGAAATGCAGCAAACCGCAAGCGCGGTGCAGACTGCGATAATAAGCCGTTTGATCTTTTCCATATATGTCCCTCCTAATTGAATATAAATTAATCCATATAAATTTTAAAAACTAATATTTAATTTTTTCTCAGACATATGTAAATTTATATTAAAATAGAATTATGCTTTTTCTCGGCGCGCTCCTACCGAAATCGATTCGGGAATCGTACGCCGGCCCTGTGTTTTAAAGCGCTTACAGAGATACGGATATCAAAAAAAACGCCCCGCCGAACAGTAAATCGGCGGGGCGGTCTTTTCCGGAACCGTTACGCTGAAACCTCAACCAGTGAAATGCTGTCAATTAAAAGATCAAATCCCGCCTGGATTTCACCAATGATAATGTGCTCATGATCTATACTATATGGACTGACATATATATAAGCAGTTTCAAAATCGTCGCCCACCGTAAAGGTACATGTTACTGTCTGCCAGTTTTCACTGGAGCTGACTTTCACCATAGATGATTTATCAAGACTGCATCCAACCGCCATGTTATCCCGTTCGCCTCCAGGATTCGGTACTGTATATTTCATGGACACCGTCAATTTGTACGTTTTGTTGGCTTCTATCAGATCGGAAATACCGTATGTATTCGCAACAATATGATGTCCCGTCGTTGCCTCGGAATAGAAATGATAACAGATTCCCTCATTTCCATCGGAGCAAGTCGTTTCCACAAATTCCTGCATGGCCGGCGATTCGCAGCCATCGCGCTTTTCCTGAAGCGGTCCCGCCCAGGATTCCTCGATCGGCACCCAGGAATCACCTCCCAGCAGCCCGTCGTCTTCAATCGCATATTCGAGCAGATTTTCCGGTCCCGCGTCAGGAGTAGCCGTCGGCTCCGGGCTTGCCGGCTCCGTCGTAGGCGCTACGGAAGCTGCAGTCGCACGTGCCGTTGCGGATGCAGCGGGAGAACTTTTTTCTTCGCCATTCTCGTTGCCGGCGCACCCGACAAAAAGAAAAATACAGCAAGCGCAAAGAGCTACACAGACTGCCAAAAAGGATCTTTTCGTTTTTTTCATATATTTTCCTCCTGTAATTATAATAACATTCATTTAAAAACCAAAATTTATTTTTAGAAAATATGTATTAAATTATATTAAAATAGCGCTCTTTTTTTTCAGTTGCTCCCGCGCCTCCCGGAGCCGTTCGGCGCTCGGAATCCATTCCTTTCGCGCGGGATCGGAGAGCCCCATCTGAAGTGCTTTAGAACTCCCGTATGTATGATACGGCAGTAGCTGCACGCCGCGGCAGTGCCGCAGCCCTTTAAACAGTTCCGCAATTCGGTCGTAATGCGCCGGATCCGTATTGACGCCCTCCACCAATATGCAGCGAAGAATCGTTGCAGCTCCCGCGCGGTCCGCGGCCAGCAGATTGCGTAGAATCAGCTCGTTGGAGGCTCCCGTATAATTACGGTGGCGAACGGGATCGGTATCCTTGACATCCCATAAAAACAAATCGGTATATTCCGCCGTTTCAAGTACGGTGCGCTCCTCCGCATAGCCGCACGTCTCCACGGCCGTCCCGATTCCGCGCTCTTTCGCCTCTTTTAAAAGGCGCATGGCCGATTCCCGCTGCGCCAGCGGTTCGCCGCCGGAAAGCGTAAGTCCCCCGTTTTCCCGATAAAAGACCTGATCCCGAAGCACGATTCTCATAATTTCCTCGCAGGTCATCTGTTTTACCGTGTTTTCCAGCGCCCCCGTGGGGCAGGCTTCCGTACAGAGACCGCAGCCAATACAGTTTTTCCGGAAAACAGTATGTCCCGAAGCACCGACCGTATGAACGCGGCGCGGGCAGACTAAAGCGCATTCCCCGCAGCCGATGCAGCGGGATTCTATATAAAAAATGTGATTTTCCGCCGTCCGCGCTTCGGGATTATGGCACCAGGCGCAGGCAAGCGGACATCCCGCCAGAAATACCACGGTACGGATCCCCGGCCCATCGTGTGTGGAAAAGCGCTGAATCTCTGTCACCGCAATATTCCGCTGCTTCACGGCATATGCTCCGTTCTCTCTATAATCATCTGCTGCCATTCCCGATCCAGTGTAACAAAGCGCGCGTTCCAGCCTGATACGCGTACGGAAAGCGATTTATATGCTTCCGGATTTTCCTGCGCCTCCCGCAGCACAGCGGCATCCGTAATATCGATCTGGAGAAAAAAACCACCCAGTGCGCAGAAGCCGTCCAGCAGGGAGACGATCGCCGTAATGCCGTTTGCGCCGTCCAGCGCACCGGGATACAGGCGCAGGTCTAGAGCGGCTCCCGTTCCCTGCAGAGACAGATCTGCCTTACAGTAAGAACGAATTGCCGCCGTCGCTCCCGAGAGGTCCGTGCCGGGCGTAGGCGAAGCATTCGATGCCAGAATTTCTCCGGCCCGCGTTCCGAACGGAGCAGCGCCGCGCACGCCGCGCCATTCGATCTGCCGCCCGAACGTGCTGACGCCCGCTGTGAAAATCACAGGTGTTTTCCCGTTGAACTCCTCAGTAATCCGAGCAAAATCATTCAGCAGCTGTGCCATCACCTCGTCCGCCCCGCCTTCGCCGTCATTCCCGTAATAGGTCAATTTATTTCTGATATATGCGCGCAGCGGCTCGGCATCCTTCCAGTCCGTTTTTACCGCTTGCAGAAGCGCGGAAAGCGAAATTCTGCCGTCCTCAAATACAAGCTTTTTGATTGCGTATAAGCTGTTGGCAGTATCTGCGGCCCCGCCCATATGCGGGGAAAGCACGGAATACCGGGTTCCGGACTCCAGATAGCTCCTTGCGTTTTCAATGCAGCCTTCCTCCAGCAAAGAGATGACCGAGCAGGGAATTTTCCGCTTCCATATCCATTTTCCGGTTTCGTCAAAGGTTCCGCGTCCGCCAATCCCGGCCTGTGCAAGCCCTGACAGAAAGATTCGCAGCTGGTTCAGATATTCAGCGTACAGCGCTTCATACGAAGAAAAAGCAGCGGGCGTTTCCTCGTTCAGGCGCAGCGTATCATGGAGCAGAATCCGCAGCCCGTCAAACGGCATGTATTCAAAATAGGTCTTGCCCGGAATCTGTACCTCCCAGCAGCCGTCGTTGGCAAATCCGAGCGCCTCCTCACGCTCGTATCCGAGGCGTTCAAAGGCTTTCAGCACTATGTCCTCGTTGTATACGGCAACGATGCCTCCCCCATGGCGGATCACCGCAGCAAGCTTTTGTTTCAGCTTCTCCGGCGTTTTCCGGTTCAGGCGTACCGTAATGGGGAAATCTCCGATCGGGAGCTCTTCTATAACGTCCAGGATCAGATACGTCGCCTCGTTCGTGATGTCCTCCTCTCGGGCGTTCCGTCCGCCCAGCACGATGTTCTGATAATGCTGTGCGTCTCCGGAGCCGGGAACGGCATCGCTTCGGATCCACTCGCAGCCCTTGATGAAAAAGTGCGCGAGAATCTCCCGCGCTTCCTCCACGGTCAGGGCGCCGGTTTCAAGATCATGCCGCAGATATTTTCCAAGAATTTCATCCAGGCGGCCGATTCCCGGCCAGTTGCCGCACAGCCGTTCAAAAGCAAACAGGAACCAGACGCTCTGCACCGCTTCTCGGAAATTCCTGGCCTTTCCAAACGGTACCTGACGCAGGCAGCGGTAAATCTCAGGGTCCCTTCCTCTCAGATACGCAAGATAACGCCCGTGCCAGATTCGAAGCGCTTCCATCGCGCGCGACATGCTTCGAAGCGTCGCCTCCTGATAAGCGCTGAGTTCTCCGCCGCGCATCCTGTCCTCGATCTCGCGCTCCTTCACCGCCATGCCGCATTCTACGGCAGTTTTGAAATCAAGGGTTAGATGACTCACGGAGGGCAGCACGAATGTATTCCGATAGAAAGCCGGTACGCAATGGGAAATGCTGCCTCCCAATGTCGCCGCTCCGCTGATTTTTTCTCCGGGGCAATAGCGCAGAGGCGCTTCTTCCGCAATTTTACGGATCATGGCGTCATATTTCTCAAGCTCCGACATCGTTTCGAAGCCTTCCGTTCCGTCCATGGAGACTGCAACGTTTCGCATTGCTTCATCGCCATATTTCCCGTTCAGCGATTCTTCCGCGAACCGTCTGGTTTCTTGCGAAAGCCGGACCGGCCGTTTCTCGCAGCTCACTGTATAAAATTCCATATCGGATCACCCGTGGGTATCATAACATTCCTGAAGCGCCGCGGCAATCTTTTTTACCAAAAAAATTCACGTTTCCAAAACAAATTTCCATGCGCAGCAAACGCTCTTGTCTGTAACATCCGGATAGCAGCTGAGACATTCGCAGCGGAATCGGCTGTCAATCACACGCGCAAAGCCGGAATATTCCTCGATTCCTACCGTTTTGCACGGATGCCAGCACATTCCCTTTCGGCTCCTGGCGGTCTGAACGCGGCATTCAACGACACGGTATACAAGCGTTTTCTCGTCCTTCACAATTTCGCTTCTGTTCAGATTCGCGTAAAAACGGTACTGCAGGGCTCTTGCAAGGCCGTCTGTGCCGGCCTGCTCAGGGAGCTGCAGAAATGCCTTGATTCGCTTCGCTTCGATTACGGTAAACCGTTTCCACGCCTCCAGATCGTGATAGATGGCTTCCTCCATCCCTTCCTTTCGTTCCACGGACTGGAACCATACGCCGTCAAGCGCCAGCCAGTTTTTGGCGTAAATCTCAATTAATTCAATCAGCTGCTCTTTTGAAAGAGACGCCAGGTTTTCCTCGTTTATCATATTGGGGCACACCTCGTTTATATGATGGATAAGACGTTTGGATTATACCACACCGCCGCTTGTCCGAAAAGCGGAAAAGAGCTGCAATCTCCAAAACCGCGTGCCGAGGGGCAAGGCCTTCTGCCCCTGCCAAAACGAAAAGTGCGCCAAACCCAGTGTTTATGCAGGTTTGGCGCACTTTTTCTGTCTGAAAATCATGCGGCTGCACCCCGGCCAAATTATCCGATTTTCCCCCTTTTTATTCTGTTTTTACCCTCCTGTGGTTGTAGTGTGGTTGCCAGTAAAAGCGGAGAATAAGGGCGAGCGTGTTCCCTGCCATAAAAATGCATACTACGGTTAAAGGAGTGTGTTTTTTATGGGAAAACGCAGCGACGGGGAAGGTACCGCCCCCCGGCAACGAAAAGACGGTATCTGGTACAGAGCCATTCGGATCGAAGGCACCGGAAAGCGAAAGTACCTTTATGCCAAGACAAAAGCGGAGCTGGACAAGAAATACAAGGAATTTGCCAAACAGATTGCCAGCGGCACCTATACGGAAATCCGAAAACAGACCGTCGAGGAGTATATGCTGAACTGGCTGACCACCTACAAGCGAAT
>CAJFUB010000031.1 GCA_904420095.1 uncultured Clostridia bacterium | reverse complement strand
CCCCGATCCGACTCATGATACCGCATTGTCATCCCTCCCCAAGGACAAAACATGCCTTTATTATATCAGAATTTTTCAAAAAATCAATCAAGAAATATCTGTAATTTATGCCTTTTCTTTACTTTTTACTTTCTCCCACTGTCTCTAGTAAAAACCTCAATTTCTCTCCTCCTTTTTTACTCCCGCCCCTCTCTCCAAGTAAAAACTGCAAAACATACCCTCTAAAAAATTTGTTTGACTTTTTAAATTTTGTATGGTAATATACCTCCCGTCAAAAAGCTTTGACGGAGACAGGTCTGAATACGGAGCCTGCAGAGAGTCGGTGGCTGGTGGAAACCGATGGTGTTCATATTAAGACAAATCACTCCTGAGCTGAAATGCTGAAGTTATGAGTAAGTATTTCCGGAAAGCACCGTTACATGCGAGGATTTAGTTTTTTTGAATCCGGAGAAGGACAGTAAATTGAGTGGTATAACGATGGAATTGAATCCTCGTCTCAGCTGTGAGACGAGGATTTTTTATTGCACACAACGAAAACTGATTGAAAAAAGAAAGGTTGATGAGAGGTATGGCGATATTTGAGAAATATGTAAACAGAACAGATTTTACATCCTATGAAGATTTCAAGGAAAATTTCCGAATTTGCGTGCCCGAAAAGTTTAACTTTGCATACGACGTATTGGACCAGCTGGCAAAAGATAAGCCGGAGGAGCAGGCGCTCGTATGGTGCAACGAAGAAAATGATGAAAAAATATTCACCTTTGCCGATATGAAAAGATATTCCGACAAGGCGGCGAATTTATTAAAGAATATGGGCATCAAAAAAGGCGATTCCGTCATGCTCGTTCTCAAAAGACATTACCAGTTCTGGTATGTCATCATGGCGCTCCATAAAATAGGAGCCGTGGCGGTACCGGCCACCCATTTACTTACGGCAAAGGATATTGTATACAGATGCAACCGAGCCGACGTCAAAGCGGTAATCTGCACAACAGACCATGATTTTCCAAAGCAGGTGGATCTCGCCCAAAAAGATTCGCCGACGCTGAAATTAAAATTTTACACGAACGGAAGCAAAAAGCAAAAAGAAGCAGAACAAGCGAAAATGCGGGAGGAAGGGCGCCTGGAAAGCTGGATCGATCTGGACGAGGCCGTAGAGGCACAGAGCGAAGACTTCCAGAGGCCGCAGGGGGACGAAGACGCACAAAATGAAGACAATATGCTGCTGTATTTTACGTCCGGCACATCCGGATACCCCAAAATGGTAGTACACACGTTTTCCTATCCGCTGGGACATATCATCACGGCAGGCTATTGGCACAGCGTCAAAGAAAAAGGACTGCATTTGACCGTCGCGGAAACGGGATGGGCGAAAGCCGTATGGGGAAAGCTTTACGGGCAATGGCTCGGGGAAACCACAATCTTCGTATATGACATGGAAAAATTCAATCCGCCGGATCTGCTCGGCAAAATGTCGAAATACAAGCTGACGACGTTTTGCGCGCCGCCTACGATCTATCGCTTTATGATCAAAGAGGATCTTTCGCAGTATGATTTGTCCTCGCTCCAGGAACTTACGGTGGCAGGAGAAGCCCTCAATCCGGAAGTATACAATCAGATCTATAAGGCTATGGGCCTTAAGCTGCGCGAATGCTACGGACAAACCGAGGTGGTAGCGCTTGTATGTACCTTCCCTTGGATGAAGATCAAGCCGGGATCCATGGGAAAGCCGTCTCCGTGTTACGATGTGGACATCGTAGACAGCGATTACAGGAGCTGTTATCCCGGCGAAGTCGGTGAAATCGTCATTAATACTTCAAAAGGAAAGCCGGTCGGAATGTTCAAGGGATATTATAAAGACGAAGAGCTGACAAGCGAAGTGTGGCACGACGGATTTTACCATACGGGAGATCTTGCTTATAAAGACGAGGACGGATATTACTGGTATGTCGGAAGAAAGGACGATGTCATCAAAAGCTCGGGCTACCGGATCGGACCGTTTGAAGTCGAATCGGCGCTCATGGAGCATCCCTCCGTTCTCGAATGTGCGGTGACAGGCGTCCCGGACGATCTGCGCGGCCAGCTTGTAAAAGCTACGATCGTTCTGGCGCGCGGCTATGAGGCCAGCGAGGAGCTGAAAAAGGAGCTTCAAAACTATGTTAAAAAGGCCACGGCACCTTACAAATATCCGCGTATCATTGAGTTCGTGACAGAGCTGCCCAAAACGATCAGCGGAAAGATCCGCCGTGTGGAAATCCGCGAAAACGATCGGAAGAAAGATGCAGAAAAATGAGGTTTCGCGACTGCCATTATGTTATTTTTGATTTGGATGGCACGCTTACGGATCCCAAAGAGGGGATTACGGGCAGCGCCGTCTATGCGCTGCGCAAGCTTGGCTATCCCACGCCGGAGCCCTCGGAAATCGAATGGTTTATCGGCCCGCCGCTCCTTTGGTCCTTCCGGGAGCTTACGGGCTGCACGGAGGCGGAGGGCAGACGGCTTGTCGAAAAATACCGGGAACGGTACGAGGTTTTCGGCGTCCATGAAAACACAATGTATCCCGGCGTTCCGGAACTGCTGGCCGCTTTGAAAGATAATGGCAGAATTCTTGCGGTAGCATCTTCAAAGCCCGCCGTTTTCGTACGCCAAATCCTTGACGAGTACCGGCTGACAGAATATTTTACCGTAATCGAGGGGAGCGATTTGGAGGGAAAACACGTAGAAAAAGAAGATGTGCTCCGTACGGCGCTCCTCCGGCTGGGAGACCATCGCAGCGCCGTGATGGTCGGCGACCGGAAATTTGACATTCTGGCGGCCCGGCGGTTTGGCCTGAAAACGGTAGGGGCCGCTTACGGCTACGCGCAGGGAAGGGAACTGGAGGAAGCGGGCGCGGACCAAATCGCATCCTCGCCGGCAGAAATTCGAAAAATTATACTTGACACCGATGGGTAAGTTTCTTATAATAGAGCCGCAATCTGGTGTTTTCAGCGCAAAGAGTGGGATTTCCCACTCTTTCGTTTTACAGGCATATTTTGCGTCGGAGGTGGATGGAATATGAAAATTGCCGACACGGTCAGAACGCTTGCGGAGCCCGTGATCGAGGGTTTAAACGCGGGAATCGAACTGCTTGAGGTCGAATACGTCAAGGAAGGCGCAGACTGGTATCTGCGGATTTATATTGATAAGCAGGGAGGCGTTACGATTGACGACTGCCAGCTGGTAAGCGAAGCGCTGAACGACCTTTTGGATGAAGCCGATTCGATAAAAGGAAAATATATATTCGAGGTTTCCTCGCCGGGGCTCGACCGGCCGCTCAAAACGGATCGGGATTTTGAACGTTACCGGGGAGAAGACGTAGAAGTACATCTTTACGCGCCTGCCGGCGGCGGTAAAATTTTTACCGGGAAACTGAAGGGACGGGAAAACGGGGAAATCGTCATCACGGAAAACGGCAGCGAGCTGCGATTTCCGGTAAAGGACGTATCGCTCGTCAAAAGAACGATTATCTGGAATTAAAAATGGAGGTATGAACAAAACAATGAGTGCTGAACTGCTGTATGCTCTCGACGAGCTGGAAAAGGATAAAGGAATTGACCGCGAAGTCATCATTGCCGCAATTGAAGAGGCCCTGAACGCATCCTACGGGAAATCGGAAACGGAAGGCAACACAAGGGTTGAATTTAACCGGGAGACGGGGGACATCAAGGTTTACGCCCAAAAAGAGGTCGTAGAAAAAATGGAAAATGACACGACGGAGCTGTCCCTTGAGGAAGCCAGAAAGATCGATCCCGAATTTGAAATCGGAGACATCGCGGAATTTGAAATCACGCCGAAGAATTTCGGTCGGCTCGCCGCGCAGAAAGCGAAGCAAATCATCATACAAAAGCTCCGGGAGGAAGAACGTACCAGAGTATACGATCAATTTCGGGCAAAAGAAAAAGACGTCGTGACAGGCACGATTCAGAGAATTGAAATGCGGGAAAACAGGGATGGCAAGAAGGAGCGAATCATCCACGTCGATCTCGGCCAGATTGAGGGGATTCTCCTCCCGGCAGAACAGGTGGAGACGGAGCAGTATAAGGTTTACGACAGAATCAAGGCATACGTGCTGGAGGTCAAGGACAAAGGCTATAAAAGCAAGGAACCGTGCGTTATGATTTCGAGAAGCCATCCGAATCTCGTGAAACGCCTGTTTGAGCTGGAGGTTCCCGAAATTCACGACGGAATCGTTGAAATCATGAATATTGCCAGGGAACCGGGCTCCAGAACGAAGATCTCGGTATACTCCAGAGACGAAAATATAGAGCCGGTCGGAGCCTGCGTCGGACAGAAGGGACTGCGCGTACAGGTGATCGTTGACGAGCTCAGAGGGGAACGGATCGACATTATCAAATGGAGCCCGTATGCAGACGATCTGATTGCGAGCAGCCTGAGTCCTGCGAAAGCGCTTCGCGTATTTATTAATGAAGAGGATAAATCCGCAACGGCGATTGTGCCGGACAGTCAGCTGTCCCTTGCGATCGGGAGGGAAGGACAGAACGTCCGGCTCGCGGCAAAGCTGACGGGCTGGAAAATCGATATCAAGAGCGAAGCGCAGGTACGCGCCAGCGTAGAGGAAGAGCTGTTTAACGACACAGAGGAAGCTGACGCGACGATCGATCCGTACAATGAGAACGGCGAGTTTGATCCGGATTTGCTGTGAGTGTAAGGAAGTGACGCGGTTTGAAGCAGAAAAAAATTCCGATGCGCAGATGCATCGGGTGCTATGAATCAAAGCCCAAAAAAGATCTGCTGCGCATCGTCAGAAGCAAGGAAGGACAGATTTCCCTGGATTTTACCGGAAAACTGAACGGAAGAGGCGCTTATGTGTGCGCAGATGCCGGGTGCTTTGAAAAAATGATAAAAGGAAACAAGCTGAGCAGGGAATTTGAAACGGAAGTCGGAGCAGCGACCTACGAAGCGCTCAGAACGCAGTTTGAGAAGAGAACGGAAGCAGATGGCAGCAAATCAGGAGGTGGCGCCGTTGGATAATAAAATCAGAGTACACGAGCTTGCAAAACAGCTCAAATCCACGAGTAAGAGAATATTGGAAATGCTGAAGGAAATGGGCATTGAGAACAAAAGCTATATGAGCGTATTGGAAGATGACGAGCTTCAGAGGTTTTATGAGCATACCGGATTCCATTCGGAAAAGAACACGGAAAATTCCCAGGATGATCCGGCGGCCAGAAAAATAGCCGCACAGAAGGAACAGCAGACGCAGGGAAAATCTTCCGGCGTGATCGTCAGACGGATCATCGTAGACAACAGTTCCTCCGATGCGGGCGTGCAGGCGCAGAAACCGCAGGGCAAAAACGCTCAGCCTAAAAAACGTCAGAGTCGGGAGGCGGGCTCCGGACTTCGTTCCGGCTATGAGGTGAGGACGGAGTCTATAGAGGATCTGTACGCTTCGGATCTGACGGAAACAAAACAGGAACCGGATCCGGAACCGAAAGCGGCGCCTGCGCCGCAGGAAGCCTCGGAGCCGGTAAAGGCCGCCCCCTCCGAGCCTACGGTCCGACGAGTAAAACGCGTCAAAAAGGAAGACGTTAGAAAACCAAAAGATCCGGAGCCTGTGCCGGAAGCGGAGCCGGAGACGAAAGCCGCTGAAACGGAACAGCCTGCGGCGCGGCAAAAGGAAGAAAAATTCGTATTTAAACAGTATGAATATTCGGAGGTCATCGAGATCGAGCTGGAAGAGGAGCCTGTTCCGCAGATTGAAATCCCCGTAAAACAGGAACCCGCGCAGCGGACGGTACGGGAACGCAAAGAGACTCCTCCGAAGCGGGAGCCGCGCGAAAGCTATAAAAAAGCGTCGGCACCTCTGATTCCTTCCATGGATCCCGCCGCGGTTTCACAGGAAATAAAGCGCGATTATGCGGGAAAAATGATTGGAAAGCAGCAGGAACGCGAGTCCGATCGGTTCTCCAAAAAAGACGGACGGAAGGAAACTGCCAAAAGCGCGCAGAGCTTACAAAAAGATAAATATAAGTCTGCCAGGAAATTCGTAGGCGAAAAGATCGGTGTGTCCGAAATTTATAACGACGAATACAGGGTATCTTACGACGTGGATCACAATGTTCCGAAGAAGGGCGCGAAGCCGAAGAAGGACCTCATGAAAAAGGCGCGCGAATTTGTGGCGTCGCAGAAGACGCAGCCGGTCATCTCCGTGCTTACCAACGTAAAGCTGCCGGAATCCATGACGGTCAAGGATTTTGCTGAAAGAATCAAAAAATCCTCGGCGGATGTCATCAAAAAGCTGATGCTGATGGGCGTCATGGCAAACCAGAATCAGGTAATCGATTTCGATACGGCCGCCTTGATCGCAAGCGAGTTCAATATCACTGCGGAGCAGGAGGTCGTGATTACGGATGAGGACATTCTGTTCGACGATCAGGATGACACGGAAAACGATGAAACGGCGGTGGAACGGCCGCCCGTGGTTGTTGTTATGGGACATGTAGACCACGGTAAAACGTCGCTTCTGGACGCGATCCGGAAAACGAGCGTTACTGCCGGAGAGGCCGGCGGCATCACCCAGCACATCGGCGCTTATATGGTGCGGATCAATGACCGGAAGATTACCTTCCTGGATACGCCGGGCCACGAGGCGTTTACGGCCATGCGGGCCAGAGGCGCGCAGGTAACGGATGTCGCGATCCTTGTCGTAGCGGCGGACGACGGCGTCATGCCGCAGACCGTTGAGGCGATCAACCACGCAAAGGCAGCGAACGTATCAATTGTGGTTGCGGTGAACAAAATAGATAAGCCCGGCGCAAACGTTGACAGAGTTATGCAGGAGCTTGCGGAGCACGAGGTCGTGGCCGAGGCCTGGGGCGGAGATGTGCCGTTTGTACCGGTTTCGGCAAAAACGGGCGAGAACATCGAGCTTCTGCTGGAGACCGTTCTTCTGTCTGCCGACATTCTGCAGCTGAAGGCAAGTCCGGAACGGCAGGCCAAGGGGACGATCATAGAGGCAAAGCTGGATAAAAACAAAGGCCCCGTCGCAACGCTCCTTGTTCAAAGAGGAACGCTGAAGCCGGGAGATGCCATCGTATCCGGAACAACGTTCGGAAGAATCCGTACAATGACGGATGACAAAGGGAACGCCCTCAAAAAAGCGACGCCGTCGACGCCGGTAGAGATTACAGGACTTCCCGAGGTTCCGGAAGCGGGCGAGCTGTTCTACGCTGTCAAGGATGAACGCGTAGCGAAACATCTGATCGATACCAGGCGTAACGAGCAAAGAGAAAAAACAATGCAGGCGCATAACAAAGTATCTCTTGATGATCTGTTCGCTCAGATTCAGGAGGGGAATGTAAAGGATTTGAACATCATCGTCAAGGCCGACGTGGTGGGCAGCGTAGAAGCCGTAAAACAGTCTCTTGCAAAGCTGAGTACCGACGAGGTCCGCATTAAGATCGTACACGGAGCCGTAGGAGCGATTACAGAATCGGACGTACAGCTTGCTTCCGTATCAAACGCGATTATTATCGGATTTAACGTCAGGCCCGGTGCGAACGTCGCAGAGCATGCGGAGGCGGAAGGCGTAGACATCAGGCTCTACCGAGTGATCTATGATGCAATCGACGATATTAAAGCCGCAATGGCGGGCCTGCTGGAGCCGGAGCTCAAGGAAAGCGTTCTCGGCCATGCGGAGGTGCGGCAGACGTTTAAGGTTTCCGGAGTCGGTACGATCGCCGGCGCGTATGTCACAAACGGAAAAATCGTCCGGAATTCGGAGGCGCGGATCGTACGGGACGGCATTGTCATATTTGAAGGAAAGCTGGCTTCCCTGAAACGTTTTAAAGACGATGCGAAAGAGGTTCAGCAGGGCTTCGAATGCGGTCTATCCTTTGAAAAATTCAATGATATCAAAGAGGGCGACACCATAGAATGCTATGTGATGGAAGAGGTTAAAAGGAATGGATAGGACTGAACGGATTGCGGGAGAAATGCGCAGAGCATTGAGTGACATTCTCCGGAACGATCTCAAGGATCCGCGCATCCCGACCGTAACGAGCGTTACGAATATAAAACTTGCAAAGGATTTGAAATACGCAAAGGTTTATATTAGTATTTACGCTGGCGAGGAAGAAAAAAAAGCGGCGCTCGCAGCTCTGCGCGGCTCGGGCGGCTTTATCAGGAAGGCTCTTGGGCAGAAAATGATTATACGGACGCTCCCGGAGCTGACGTTCGTATTGGATGATTCTATCGAATACGGTTCTTATATGGCCAGAAAGATCGATGAGCTGACAAAGAATCCGTAACGGAACAAGGAAAACGGGTGATGCTGATGCAGGACTGGAAGCAGGTTCGGAAAGCCATATCTGAGGCAGAGCATATTTTGCTGCTTCCGCATATACACGCTGACGGCGATTCTCTGGGCTCCGCATTTGGCCTTGCGTATTTTTTGTGCGGACAGGGCAAAACCGTCAATATTTTTTCGGAGGAATTGCCTCCCGGAAATCTGTCGTTTCTCTATCGCTCCGACAGACTTCCGGAAGGCGTACAATTCTCCGTATGGCAGCCCGACGCAGAGTCGGAACTGCCGGAGCACGATTTGGCGATCGCGGTGGATACGAGCGATGAAAAGCGAATGGGAAATCGCAAAGAGCTTTTTTACCGTGCAAAAGGACAAATTCGGATCGATCACCATATTTCGGACGCTACGTTCGCCCCGATAACGGTGTGCAACACCGGATGGGCGGCAGCGGCGGAAGGAATCTGGGAACTGATCCAGACGTATGAGGACTATCGACAGGCGCCGTATCTGAAGGAAATCGCGGAATGCATTTACGCCGGAATTTTGACGGATACGGGCTGCTTTGCATATGCCAGCGTTACTGCTGAAACGCATGCGATTGCGGCGGAGCTAATCAGAATCGCAGGAAATATGGCCTGGCAGTATTCGGAGCTTTACGAAAACCAGAAAAAAAGCGAAGTTGCTTTAAAGGCCGCCGCTTATCGGCAGATCGAATACTACGGAAAAGGGCGCGTCGCTTTTCTTCAGATCACTAGGGATGAAATGGAAGCGGTGGGAGCGACGGATGACGATCTGGAAAGCTTCGCTTCGTTTTTGCGGTGTATCGAGGAGGTCTGCGTCGGCATTTTTGTCAAGCCCGGGAAAACCGCGCGGGAGTTTCGGATCAGTCTTCGCTCCGACAACCATTGCGACGTGGCGGCCGTAGCGTCACAGTTTGGCGGCGGAGGACATAAGAGAGCTGCGGGACTGCTTTATAAAGAAGAAAATGGAGCTCCGTTTTCTGAATTTAAAAAAATTTTGATTGGTGAAATATTGAAATGGATGGGGTAATCAATATTTATAAGCCTGCGGGGATCAGTTCCTTTACCTGTGTTTCCCGCGTACGCAGACTGACCGCTTCGGAAAGAGCCGGACATGCCGGGACGCTGGATCCGCAGGCGACCGGCGTATTGCCCGTGTGCCTGGGAAAAGCAACGCGGTGCGCCGATTTGTTCCTTGACATGCCGAAACGGTACCGGGGTGAAATCACGTTCGGAATCGGAACGGATACGTGTGATATCTGGGGGAAAATCGAGCAAATCCTGGATCCCCGCGACGAACGGCTTACGGCAATCAGCCGAGAAACGCTTTCTGAAGCGGTAAAAACCTTTCTGGGAGATATCGTTCAGATTCCGCCGGATTATGCGGCCGTGAAGATTGGGGGCGTCCCTGCGTACAAGCTGGCCAGACAGGGAAAGAAAGTGGAAATGCGGAGCAGAACGGTAACGATTTATGAGATCGGAGTACTGGATTACTGGAAAGGGGACGAGGGCTATCCTAAGGCCTGCATCGATGTAAAATGCTCGCGCGGGACGTATATCCGTTCCTTGTTCCGGGATATTGGAGAGCTTTTAGGTGTCCATGCGTGTATGTCGGCATTAGAGCGTACGGCGTACGGTTTTATGGAATGCAGCGAATCCGTTACGCTGGAACGCCTGGAAACCGAACAAACGGTTCCGGTTTATTCGATCGACTTCCTTCTGAGGGACGATCCATATATCAAACTGAGTGCGCAAGAAGAGCGTCTGTATCGAAGCGGCAGGCGTCTTCGGATCGAAGCGCCCGAACGCCGGATCCGCGGCGCTTTTTCGGACGGCACTCGGGTTCGGTTATATACGCCGGCCAGCCGGCTGCTTGCCACGGCGAGCATCCTTCTGCAGGGCAGCAGCGCCGCAGAACTGAAGCCGGATAAATTTTTTGACTGCGGGGAGGTCCAGCATCTTGAGTAAGACTATGAAATATGCGGTAATCATACCTGCTTACAACCCGGACGACAAATTTGTTGCTTTTATAGAAATTTTAAGGAAAAATGGGATTTTTGTCATTGCGGTAGACGACGGAAGCCGGGACGAATGCGAATCCCGCTTTCAGACCGCAGAGGAACGCGGATGCGTTGTGATTCATCATGACGGCAACAAAGGAAAAGGTCAGGCGCTGCGAACGGGTTTTGCAGAGCTGATCCGTCTGAATCAGAAGGGCGGCGGATTTGCCTATGCGATCACCGCCGACTGCGATGGGCAGCACAGCTACGAGGCCATCAAGGATGTCGCGCAGGCGGCGGAGGCGTCCATGGAAACGCAGGACGGACCGGCCTTGATTATTGGAGGTCGTTTCCGGGACACGGGAGAGAAGGTCCCGCTGCGCTCAAGACTGGGAAACGGATTTACGAGAGGCCTGTTCCGACTGGTTACAGGAATTGCGATTTATGATACCCAAACAGGTCTGCGCGCCATCCCGGAGCGTCTTTTCAAGGAAATGCTGGAGCTGAAAGGCGATCGCTATGAATACGAAATGAATATGCTGCTGTCTATCAAAAGCTGGGGCGTTCCGTACCGGGAAATCCCCATTGAGACGATTTACTATGATAATAATGCGGGCTCACATTTTCACGCGTTCCGGGATTCCTTCCTGGTGATCTCTCAAATTCTGAAATTCGCGTGTTCCTCCCTGCTCTCGTTTCTCCTGGATTACATTTTATTTCTGATCCTGGCACGCTATCTGGATTATGCGGTAGCGTATGCCGCAGCAAGAGCGGCAAGCGGGATATTAAATTACTTTTTAAACGCGAAGGTCGTTTTTGGTAAAATGACGAAGGGGACCTTCCTCAAATATTTTATCGTTTGGGCGACGATCCTCGCGCTCGGTTCGCTGGGAGGGACGCTGATTCAAGACGTTCTGAAGTTGCCCGGCCTGGTCTGCAAAATCTTTGTAGATCTTCCTCTTTTCTGCGTAAGCTATTTTGTGCAGAAGCATTATGTATTTAAAAAATAAGCGGGTGAAGGGAATGGATACGTGCGTATATAGCTTTACGGGACATTATGGAAGCGGAAAAACAGAGGCGGCGGTAAATTTTGCTATGAAGCTGAAGCGGCAGGGAAGAAATACCGCATTGATCGATCTTGATATCGTAAATCCGTTTTTCCGTTCGGCAGATGCGAGGGAGCTGCTGGAGACGCTGGGGATCCGTACGGAAATTCCTTTATATGCAAATACAAACGTGGACGTTCCGGCTTTGACGGGAGTAATGGGCGCGCTGATCCGGGATGAGGCGTATGATGTCGTATTAGATGTCGGCGGAGATGATCTCGGTGCAAAAGCGCTCGGACGTTATCGCGAGGATATTTTGTCAAGAAAGAAGCATCTGCAGTTCTTTGTCATGAATCCTAACCGGCCGTTTACCAAGGATCTTCCGTCGGCCTCCCGGATTTATGACGAAATCGAAGCTGCTTCGGGGATGCGCTGCGATGCCTTGGTCGGAAATACGAATCTGCTGGAGGATACGACGCCGGAGATCGTACTGGCAGGGCTTCCGCTCCTGAATCAGCTCGCCGGACAAAAGCACGTCTCTATAGCATATCATGCCGTTACGGAGGCCGCGGCAGACGCTTTGCTCAAAGAGCACGGGGAGCTGTTCCGGGAAGAAAACATCATCCGAATCAATCGCACGGTAAAACGACTGTTCTAAGAAGGAGAATCCCTTATGGCCGAAAATAAAAACATATACGGAAATACCGCGGCGGTGCGTACGCAACTTCTGGAACGGCTGGAAGGCTTTACCGGGCATGTCTATTCACCGGGCAGTTTTATTCCCGGAGAAATTTTATTGATGATGACGGAAGCAACGTGCGAGACGAATAAAGAAGTTGCAGTATTTCTGGATCGGAAGAACCGTGTCTTGGCGATCGCGCTGGGCAGCGATAAAAGCGTTCCGCTTCCGGAACTGGAGGGCCGGAAAAGCTTTCTTCGCCTCTCCGGAATCCGCTGCCTTCACACACACCCGAACGGCACCATTCATCCGTCGGATATCGATCTGCAATCGCTTAGGAAGATGCGCTACGACGCGATGGTCGTAATTGGCGTCGACACGGATAAGAAACGTGCATGCGGCGTCTCCGCCACGCTTTTGTCACGAGACGAAACGGGCGCGCTCGTCAAAACAGAAACAAGAGGACCGGTCTCCCCGGCGCGCATCGCATATTTTGACCGCATTTTTGGGGATCTCACGGAGCTGGACCGTTCGGCTTCCGCATACAGCGATGCGGCCGAAAAAATAAGGAACGACCGGGAACGCGCGATCGTCGTCGGCGTTTTATCAGAAAACCGTCAGATGACGGGAGATCCGCTTGCGGAGCTTCGCGAGCTGGCAGAATCGGCTGGAGCGGAGGTCGTCGGATCTTTTACACAGAAACGAGAAGCGCCGGATGCCAGGACCTATATCGGGCACGGTCTTGCGGAAGAAATTTCTCTGAAAAGACAGGCGCTGGACGCCGGATTGATTCTTTTTGACGACGAGCTTTCCGCATCACAAATCCGAAATTTGGAAAATATAATCGGCGCGCGGGTGATCGACAGAACGGCGTTGATTCTTGACATTTTTGCTTCCCGCGCCAGCTCCAGGGAAGGACGCCTGCAGGTCGAGCTGGCGCAGCAGAAATACAGGCTTCCGCGCCTGATCGGCCAGGGAATCTCTCTCTCCCGCCTCGGCGGCGGAATCGGTACCCGGGGACCAGGCGAGACGCAGCTGGAGACGGATCGCCGTCATATTCAGCGCAAAATCAATTATCTGGAGAAACAGCTTCGCGAGGTGAAGGAGCGCAGAGGCGTTTTGCGAAAGGAACGGCAGAAGAAGGAGATCCCTTCCGTTGCAGTGGTTGGCTATACAAATGCCGGAAAATCGACGCTCGTCAATGCCCTGTGCGGATCCGACGTATTTGTGGAAGATCAGCTGTTCGCCACGCTGGATACATCTGTACGGCGGCTGGCCACGCCGGAGCACAGAGATTTCCTTCTGACCGACACCGTAGGGTTTATCAGAAAGCTTCCTCATGACCTGATAGAGGCGTTTAAATCTACGCTGGAGGAAACGGTTTATGCGGATCTGCTGCTGCATGTCGTGGACGCGTCGAATCCCGATTTTACAGAATGCATTGAAACCGTAGAACAAATACTCCAGGAAATCGGAGCCGGAGACCGACCGCGGTATCTTGTGTTAAACAAAACGGACAAATTTCCGCAAACGATCACTCTGCCGCCTCATATCTCCCGAGGATACGGCAAAATATTTTCCGTTTCCGCGCTGCAGGGAGACGGACTGGACTCGCTGAAGAAAGAAATTATAAATTATTTTGTCAGAGCGGATAAGCAGTACGAATGCATTCTTCCATACGACAAAGCAGGCGCCGTTTCCTATTTTCACGAAAACGGTACCGTAGAGCTTGAAGAATACAGAGAAGACGGCATCTATCTTAAAGGGAAAATGCCTCCCGGGCATTTGGCAAAGGTGCGCAGCTACGAATGCATGAAAGGAAGGAGCTTGGCGGATGAAGGAAATCATAAAAACGCTTAACGATCACGGAGTGGGAGTCTACGATGAAAAACGGTCGAGCTTTATCGCCTGCTCGGCTCCGATTTCCTCTGAGGAAGAAGCGTTTATTTTTATTAAAGACATGAAGGGATGGCATAAAAAGGCGGATCATTATGTCTATGCATATACCGTATACGACGAGGAAAATGCCTTGATCAGCCGCTACTCGGACGACAAGGAGCCGCAGGGAACGGCGGGACAGCCGATCCTGGGTGTTTTCCAGAGCCAGAATATCGAAAATGCGGCGATTGTAGTGGCGCGCTATTACGGAGGAACTCCGCTTGGCGCTGCCGGCCTTACGCGCGCATACCGGAAGGTTGCGGGAATGGCCGTTCACGAGAGCGGAATCATACATAAGGTCCTGTATGACGAGCTGTTTATTACAATGGATTATTCCATGTATAATAACGTGTATTACATGCTGCACAGCAATACGCGCGCCGATCTCATGAGTCTGAAATATAAAATCGTACAGGAGGAATTCGGGGAAAAAATCCGGATTCATATGTACACGGCGGTCGCAGATACGAAAAAGATGTGCGAGCTTCTGAAAGACGCGGCGCTTGGCAGAATTTCTATCCGGATTGAAGAAAAGAAAGGCAGGTACAGAATATGAAAGATGCCGAGACGATGGCGTATATTAATTTGTTCGCGGTGCTGGGCGCGCTGGAGGAGCTCTGCGCTATGGACGAGAACGCGAAGGCGCTTCTTCCCCAAAAACCCGTGACAATTTTATTTGACATCAAAGCGGGCCCAGCCGCGCTGTTTACGTTTGGCCCGGAAAAATGCAGCATGCGAGAAGGACGGGGCGCGTGCGACATTCGCCTCCCGTTTTCCTCTTATGAAAAGTTTAACGCGATGATCAGCGGCACCTTTACGCCAATTCCTTCAAAGGGATTTACGAAAATTGGATTTCTAACGAAGCGTTTTATGAAAATGACCGATATTCTGTCCGCTTACCTGAAAGCGGATGAAAAGGCGCTGGAGAATCCCCAGTTTTTTGACAGAAGCACGGAGCTGATGCTTTACGTGATCGGCGGCGCGATTGCGCAGATCGGGAACCATGACAGGATCGGACGTTTCAGCGCATCTAATATTACGGACGGAACGGTGATGCTCTCTATTCACGACGGTCCCGGCGTATCCGTCATTGTGAAGGATCACCGTCTGATGGACGTGAAAAAACGCCTGCCTGAGCCGCGCGCCGTCATGGAATTCGAGAGCATACGGCTTGCACGGCGGCTTTTTGACGGAAAAGAAAACGCCATGGACTGCATAGGCAAGAAGAAAATTACTATTTCCGGCATGATCTCGATGCTGGATAACATCAACAGAATCCTGGACCGGGTAAGCGTATATCTGGCATAGTCCGGCAGACCGCAGAATATGAGGTGACAGACAGTGGAACATCAATTGAATCGATATGAAAAAAGCAGAGAAATTTTTGAACGGGCGACGAAAGTAATTCCGTCCGGGATTTATGGGCATCAAGGGCCGGCGGAGGGCTGCTTTATCCCGGTGGATGCATTTCCGTTTTATGCGGAGCGCGCAAAGGGCTCCTATTTCTGGGATGTGGACGGCAATCGCTTTATCGACTATATGTGCGCATACGGTCCGAATATTCTCGGATATAACGATGAGGAAATTGACGAGGCGGCGCGAAAGCAGGCGGAAAAGTGCAATTGCACGACGGCGCCTTCTTCCGTTATGGTGGAATTCGCGGAGCTTCTGACAGACACCGTGGCCTGTGCAGACTGGGCTTTTTTTGCCAAAAATGGAAACGATGTAACCTCTCTTGCGGTCATGACGGCGAGGGCGTATACGAGAAAAAAGAAAATTGTGTTTTTTAAGGGCTATTATCACGGCGTCTCCCCTTGGACGCAGAAAATCGATTATTCCGGCATCATTGAAGAGGATGTCTGCAACAATCTTTACGCGGACTGGAACGATTTCGACGGCCTTCAGAGACTCTTTGAGGAGAACCGGGGAGAGATTGCGGCGGTCATTTCCCAGCCGTATCTGCATGGAAACTTTGCGGATAACCAGCTTCCGGAGGCGGGCTTTTGGGAGAAAACCCGGAAGCTTTGCACGGAGCAGGGCGCCGTACTGATCATTGACGACGTGCGCGCGGGCTTCCGCCTCGATCTGGCCGGTTCGGATCATTATTTTGGCTTTGAGGCCGACCTGATCTGCTTCTGTAAGGCGCTGGCAAACGGCTATAATGTTTCTGCGCTCTGCGGAAAGGATTTTCTGAAAAATACGGTCAGCGGAATTTCGTTTACAGGCAGCTACTGGATGAGCGCGGTTCCCTTTGCCGCGGGAATCGCCTGCCTCAAAAAAATGAAGCGTCTGGAGCTCCCGAAGCTTTTGATCGAAAAGGGCGCACGCTTATGCGACGGCTTGAAAAAAACCGCGGAAAAGCATGGGTATGACCTACGGGTATCGGGCGTCCCCTCCTTGTTCTATCTGCGGATTGCAAACGATGATTCTCTGATGACGCATCAGCGATGGATTGCGGAAATGGTCAAAAGAGGCGCATATTTTACAAACCATCATAATCATTTTATCAATTATGCGCTTTCGGATGAAGATATAAAGGAGACTGTTGAAATTGCGGACGAGGCTTTCCGCGTGCTGTGATGAAAAAGCGGATGAGATAATAGAGCTTTTGCGGAAAAACGGCTATCTGGCGTATTATGTGGGCGGCTGCGTGCGGGATGCGCTGATGGGAAAAACGCCGCATGATTTTGATATTGCCACGAATGCCCTTCCGGATCAGACAGCGCGGCTTTTTCGGGAAAACGGTTATGCCGTTCTCGAAACGGGAGCCCGGCACGGGACGGTTTCCATCTGTTTCGGAAAGCGTGTTTATGAGATTACAACGTTCCGCACGGATGGAGCTTATCGCGATCACCGCCGCCCGGACTCCGTAAAATTCGTATCTTCTTTAGAGGACGATCTTTCCCGGCGCGATTTTACGATCAATGCGATGGCTTTTTACAAAGAGGAAGGACTTTTGGATTATTTCGGAGGGGAAAACGATCTCAAAAATCGTACGATCCGCTGCGTGGGCGAACCGAAGGTGCGTTTTGCAGAGGACGCCTTGCGAATTCTGCGTGCGCTGCGATTTTCTGCCGTGCTTGATTTTTCGATGGAGTCAGACACGGCCGCTGCGGTGCATACCTGCAGAGAATGGATCCGCACCGTTTCTGCAGAACGAATCTGTGCCGAATTTTCGGGAATTTTAACGGCGGACGGCTCCGTTCGGATTTTGCGGGATTATATCGACGTACTCGGCGTATTTCTGCCGGAACTTCTGCCCTCCGTCGGCTTTCCTCAAAACAGCCCGTGGCATATTTACGATGTCTTTACGCATACGCTGACCGCATTGGAGCACACCCCGGCCGACCTTACGCTGCGCCTTGCCGTGCTGCTTCACGATATCGGAAAGCCGTATGTGTATACACAGGATGAAAACGGGACGGGACATTTTAAAGGGCATGCCGTCTTGAGCGCAGAGCTTGCGGATCGGATTCTGCGCCGCCTGAAATTCGGCCGCCGGCTCCGGGAAGACGTCTGCTTGCTGGTCCGTCATCACGATGACAGAATCCCCTGCGATTCGGCATCCGTAAAACGCCTGATTCGGAGCATGGGAAAGGAAAATGCGCTGCGCCTCGTACAGGTTGAGCGCGCGGACCGCGTGGCGCAGAATCCGGTGATGGTCGCCGAGCGCAGCTGTGCAGTTGAACAGATCGGGAGAATGATCCATGAACTGACGCGGCCTCAGGCGGCCTGTATTACCATAGCGGATCTGGCCGTTGGGGGAGAGGACCTGCTCGCCGAGGGAATCCCGCAGGGCGTACGGATCGGCAAAGCGCTGGCGATGCTTCTCGAGGAAGTAACGGAGGAGCGGCTTCCGAACGAAAGGGAAGCGCTCCTCCGGTTCCTGCGTGAAAATCAAGCGCTCTTATGATTCGGCCGTATCGTTCTCCCTCTCAGGTACGTTTTCTTTTTCCTGCAGCAGATCACGGATTTCCATGAGGAGTCGGTCCGTGGAGCTGAGCACGGGCGCCGCGGGCTCCTCAGGCGCGGCTTCTTCCACTTTCTTTCTCAGCAGCAGATTTTTTGCTTCCTCGGCTTTCCGCCGGATCGAAGCGATGATGCGGACAGCAAGAAAGATCGACAGAGCGATGATCAGAAAATCAATGATATTTTGAATAAATGCGCCGTAAGTCAATGCATTTTCGGGAGTTAAGACCGTTACGCCGTCTTCCGCAATTTCGGCGGCCTGCAGGACGATTTTTTTATCCGCCAGGCTGGTGCCGCCTGTGATCATGCCGATCAGCGGCGTAATAATATCCGAAACAAGAGATGTGACAATTTTACTGAACGCGCCTCCGACAACGACGCCGACCGCCATATCGATTACGTTTCCCTTTGTAGCAAACGCCTTGAAATCTTTCAGAAATTTTCTCATGATGCAGTTAAAGCCTCCCTGCTTTGTTTTAGCGGCTTTTATTATATCATTGTGCGGAATATTTTGCCAGGCAAGCGCATACAATGTCGTAAGCGATGATAACCGGGGTATAAAAAATGGGTTTTTTCACTAGAATCAAAGCACTTTTCAGCGGCCTTCTCGGAAGCACGGCAGATAAACTGGAATCAAAAAATCCCCAGCTTTTGATTAACGACGCTGAACAGAAGATTCAGAAAAGCAGGAAGGAAGCGCAGAAGCAGCTTGTGGATATTCAGACATGGGCGGAAATGGTGCGCATGGACATGAAGGAGGCGGAGCTTCGCCTTTCGGATGTGCGCATTAAAATCGACATGGCGGCTAAGGAACGCGACAAAAAGCTTCTTACCGAGCTTTTCGTCATGGAAGAGGAGTTGTCCGCAGAATTGGAAGAAAAAAGGCGGCTTCATGCAAGCGCCGTAGAGGAAGCGATCCGGATCCGTGATAATTATAAACGCTTCGAATCTGAAATGAACAGCCGCCTGCGCGAGCTTGCAGCCATAAAGTCACAAAGCGAAATTGTCGCAATGCGGGAAAAAATATCCGATCTTGATTATCATTACGGGAGCAGGCAGGAGGACCATATCAATACGATCCGGAGATCGCTGAATGAACGGTGCGCCCGTCTGACAGCGATGCAGCAGCTCCGCGAGGAAAGCACCGAGGCCGGCATTCAGCGTATTAGCGACAAAATAACGCTTCAGCGGGCGGAAGCCAGGGCCGAATTGCTTTTGGCGGAACAGGGCCAGGGAGAATAATTTTTTACTCCAAAAGAATCGCGGCAAATGCGAGTGCTGCGGAATCCGAATGGGAAAGGCTGATGTCTGCACTGACGCCTTTTAAGACCTCTGTATAATATTGGCGCGTTTTCCCGTGCAGGATCAGACACGGCTTTCCGCGTTCGTCGTTCCTGATTTCAATCTCGGAAAGCCGTGCTTCTGCGGAAATTCCCGTTCCAAATGCCTTAGAGACAGCTTCCTTTGCCGCAAACCGCGCTGCGTAGCTTTCATATTTTTTCTGCCCGCGGCCTTCGCAGTAGGAAATTTCCCCTTCGGTAAATATTTTTGTAAGGAAAGGCCGTCCGAGCTTTTCGACAGAATGCCGAATCCTTTCGATTTCCGTAATGTCCGTTCCGACGAGAATCCGCATAAATGATCAGCCTCCGTTCTTTTGGGCTTCAAGATAGGGAACCAGAGCGGCGACGCCGGCTGCGGTGCAGTCCGCGCCCGCTTCCAGAAGAATCTCTGCGGAAAACGTCGTCGTAATGCCAAAACAGATCATTCCGGCAGCTTTTGCCGCTTTCACGCCGCTGAGCGCGTCTTCCGCTACGATACAGGCCTCGGGGGAAAGCCCAAGCCGCGCTGCAGCGGTCAGGAAAATTTCGGGATCTGGCTTGCGCTTTACGACGTCTGAGCCTGAAACGATACAGCCAAGCGCCTCCCGCGGGATGCGGGAGGCTGTTATATTGACTTCCAGCTTTCGCTTTGTGGCGCTGGATGCGATGGCGGTCTGATATCCCATTTTGTGGATGCGGATGACGGCTTCGGCAGCGCCTGCAAACGGAACGACGCGGCTGGGAGCCGTTTCGCAGTAAATATCGTAGATCCTGCGGCCAAGCGCATCGGAATACGTTCCTCCGTGCAGCTCTGCTACGCAGCCAAAATATGTTTTTTCGTCTGTTCCCAGATACGGTGTAAAATCTTCGGGGGAGGCGGTGATCCCATATTCCGCCATTCCTTCTACTGCGGAGCGTGCCATCGCGGGCTCGGAATCCACCAGTACGCCGTCCATATCAAATATGACACCTCGAATTCGTCTGAAATCAACCTTCAATGCCGTGTCTCCCTTTCGTTAAAATCTGAAAATATATGCGCCAAGCGCCGGGATTTTTGCCTGAACGCAAATCCTGTCCTCTGGAAGCAGGGCCGCTGGGAGCTCCGTCCACATTCCATTTTTTACGTCCATGCAGGGAATTCCTGCGGGTGGCTTTGTGCCGAACGGTCCCGGATAATCGAGAACGAGCGTAATCTCCCTTGAGACATTGGACGTATTAACGGCGATATAAGAAATTTTACCAGAATCCGGATCTCTTTTGGATAGCGCGATGACCTGGCCTTCGTCTCCGATCAGCTCTATGTTTGGGGGTAAAATATATTGCAGGCTTTTCAGCGCGTCTTCCCCGGATCGCGCGTTTGTTACGTTTTCACTGGATAAAAGACGAATTACAGCATTGCTTCCCGCTTCGGGAGCGTCCGTCCCAAGCACGGTGACGGCAGGGGAGAGATCGTTTACGATTACGGGAATTCCGCAGTCAGCGCATTTTTGGAAAAGCTCCAGCGCAGAAAGCGTGACGGCGGCAAGCTTGGGGACGACGAGCGCGTGATACCGGATTCCTGAGGCCGGATTTCTGACGCAGCATTCCTCCTGGATAATATCGGCGCCCGCCAGCACGGTTTCATCTGCGCAGTCAAACATATAATGATTCCGAAGCAGAAGATCGATGCTGCTTCTCCAGCTTTCTTCACAGGCGACTGCGTCTGCATCGAAGGGCCGTTCATAGAGCTGCTGATCCGAGCCCTTGACGGAGGCCTGCGCCGATTCGATCGGATAATATAAAATGACGTCTGCCATGGAGGTTTTTCCGGCAAATTCTTTGCAGGCCCTGGCAACCGTGTCGCACAGCAGCCTGTTTTCTTCCTGCGTGAGACTGCCGTCATCGAAATAAGAGTTGAAAATATCTACGCCCAGCACGAATTGAATCAGCTGCGCACAGATCATATCGTTTATGTCAAAGGGGATGCGGAGCGCATTTTCCGTATGACCGGAGATTTCCGACATCACATGCTCTCTTCCGTACCAGGCCGCTACGGAAGACAGAAGCTTCGGCGTTTCCGCAAAGCGCAAGACGCTTTCCGGCTTTGTAAACAGCATATCGATTCCGGGGATATGCATATGACGCGTGAGATTGAAAAAGTTCCCTTCAAAGATTGCGTGGTGCAGCAGGTTCTCTTCCAGCAGCAGATGCCCGGAAAACGCGATCCCATGCTCCGCGCAGAATTCCGAAATCTGCCGGTAGAAGGCATCCTCATATAAATCGGAGATCAGCGTATAAAACTGATACCGCGTGACCTTTGCCCGGCGGCTGTCTCCTTCAAACAGAAAATGCAGACAAGGGAGCAGGTCCTCTCCATATTTTTCCCAATATCGCCTGGCAAGACCGTTTTCCCATGCTACAACAGGGTACAGCGGCAGCTCGGGATCGAATGGATCGTCTACTTGAGCGGGATCAAGGCCCTTGTTGAGGTAACAGGCCTGCAGGGAAGGCTCATCCGTGAAAAATGCCTGGATACTGCCCTCCGGAAGACGAAGAGCTTCCAGCTGATCCGTATAAGCGCGGTATGTATTTTCGAGAAAGGCGCCGACTGCCTTTGCGTCGGTAAGGCTGATGTAACGTCTTGAGGCGCAGGTGTTATGCTGTGCGTGAGTGCCTTCATACAGCGGCTTTGTTACAAAATAGTAGACGTCGCCGTCTGCTTCCGCTGTATAGCGGAGCGTGCCGTCCGCGTCTGTATCTGCCGACAGATCAGATTGCTTTCCGGTACAGTCTATAAAATAAACGGCCTGCACGGCAAGATGCCCGCGCGGCTTCTCAATCATAATTTTTTCCCCGGCAGCGGCGTTTTTCTTAACGAGCACAAGCCCCTTGCATTCGTATTCGGGATTCTCGCGCAGCGTAAGTCCTCCCGCGCTGCCGCTGGGGTAGCCCTTTTCGTCATAAATCCAGATTTTCATTCCGCGTTGATTCACCGCATACTGTACCGCATGTCTGAACAGCTCCCAGCTTTCCGCGTCATGCAGATAATTCTGATCCATATCGACGTTTGTTACGATTCCGCCGTAGCCCTTTTCCCGCAGATCGTCGATCCGTTTTTCTATGATCCTTTTTTTCTCTCCAATATCGGTTCCCGCTTCTCCAAAAGAATAGCCATGGAGTATTTTTAGAGGTCTGTAATTTTCCATTTTCAATAAGTCCTTTCTTTTGTTTATCTGATATCGTATATTTTGACTTCTCCCTGCTCGAACACCACGGGGAAGCGTTCCTCAAAATAGCCTTCTATGAGGCCTGTATAATTACTTCTTTCGTAGGATGACAGATAGATATAATCAAAACCGTATTCTGCGCGGTATTTTTCAAACGCCGCCGCATCCGTAAACATGCTTTTGACGATTTCCGCCCTCCCGTTGTAATCGACGCCGTGTGAATACAGAAAGGTTCCGGAACCGGTAAAAATGTTTCTTCCGGTCAGGCAGGCAACCGTGTTGTTATGATTGTTGTATGACAGAAACAGCGCGTCAGGCTCCGTGTTTTCCCTGATATATTCCGCGCTGGCGATATGGTCTTTGTTATACAGCATATAATTGCGGCCTTCCCGGCCTGAATTGTATTCCCGGATCATCGTAAAGAAAGCGGAAGCCGTACATACGATGAGCAGCATTGCCGCAACGACGATGCGCGCGGCCTTCATCGAGCGCAGTTTATCGTAACAATCCACGAGAAAATCCGCAACAAGAAGTACGGCGAACAGATACCACATGAGATACAGCTTATTGTTGTCATACGCAAACGTTTGGAAGACGATAAACTCACTGATCACAAAAATGAGCGCACCCGCGGCGTGTACGATTTTAAGCCTCCGGCTTGCGTTCAGAAAGGCGGGCAGCAGCAGGATGAAGACGATCCCGACATTTTTTACCCAGAACCAGAGCCAGTGATCCGTGGCGTTATAGGCATTAAATTCAAAGCGAAGAAAGCGTTCCTCGCTGACCTCGCCGAAAATCCAGATGTAAAATTGCGGAATCGCCAGGATTACCGCGGGAAGCCCGAATTTGAGCCAGTTCAGCAGCGTCTTTTTCCCAAAGCGGTTCCTGACGCAGCTGTGAATCAGCCAGACAAGCGCCGTAATTCCAAGCGTAAAATAGGAATAGGTTTGGATCATGGGAAGCAGGCCGCCAAGAATCCCCGCAGCCAGGAACAGCTCGTTTCTGTCTTCAAATACGGCCAGGTAGAGGAGATACAGCACAAGAAAAACGGACATCCAGCCAAACAGCGTCGCGCGCTGCGGAAGCATCATGTCGACCACGGTATTCGTCCAGCAGATATTCGAAAGACGCGAGCCGCTGTTGACGTAATTGGTCGGCGTTTCATAATATGCCGTAAAAATGCGGTTGAAATTCTCCGCGCCGCCTTCTGCTTTCAGTCCGTCAAGAAAATACATCAGGCCGAATCCGCCGTTGAAAAAAAAGAGAATAAATGCGGTCAGCGTTTTGCTGACGCGTTTCAGAACGGCGTATGCCAGATGCCACATCCCTGCAAACGTAAGCATGAATGCAAAGATCATCGGCAGCATGTACGCGGCCTTCAGACTGCATCCGAACAGATAAAGGGAAGAGGAGACAGAGTCGGAAAGAAAATAATAGTCAAGCCTCTGCCCGGGGAAAATATTGTAGTCCGGCGGGAAGCTTCCCTGTTCCTTGATGCTGGTAATGATCCCGAGATGAAAATTCATATCGCCATAGGTACACTGTCCCGTATAATATGCGCCGTCGATCTCATACAGGGTATGGCTGTAAAGGCAGACAATGCAGTAAAGGCTCATGACAAAAACAGCGGCAAGCAGGAAAAGGTCTTCTTTATCGGGCTTCCAGCGCCTGTGCAAAAGTCCGCTAAGACGCGGGAGGTGTCTGCGCTTTATGACATAAAACACAATGGTCCATACAATCACGAGAATCAGTCCGAGTACATGGGAGAGAATCCCGAAGCCGAAAAGAAAGGAAAAAGGAACATGAGACCACATCAGGAAAATCAGTCCGGCCACACCGCCGGCCCATAGGATTCTTGTTGGTTTCTCCCTGCTCAGCAGGAGATACGCGTTGATTACGCCTAATAAAATATAAAATAAAAACAGGGCATATCCCATAGCTTGACCTCCCGTTCGCTTCCTTGCTAATATAGCATGGATTCGGCGGTTTGACAAGAAATTCCGCCATCATATGGAAACGGTTTTTTTTATGTGGTAAAATGATGCGAACGATTCAGAATGGGAGGTTTTTTATGCGTGTGCTTGTTGCGATGAGCGGCGGCGTAGATAGTACGGTGGCCGCAATGCTTCTGCGGGATGCAGGCTGGGAGGTCGGCGGCGCGTATATGCGAATGCTGCCGCCGGAGCTGTCCGCCCCGGAAGACGGCAGGGAAGCGAGACGGGCGGCGGAACGCCTGGAGATCCCGTTCTACGAGTTTGATATGGTATCCGATTTTCGAGAACAGGTGCTGGATTATTTCTGCGATTCTTATCTTGGCGGCAGCACGCCGAATCCGTGCGTCGTATGCAACCGGACGATTAAATTCGGCGCTTTTTACCGGGAAGCGGAGAAGCTGGGCTATGAGCGGATCGCAACGGGACATTATGCGCGCGTGCTCCGCACCGGTTCCGTGCCCCGGCTGCTCCGCTCGGCGCACCGAGAGAAGGACCAGTCCTATTTTCTGCATGGGCTGAGCCTGTCTCAGCTGGAACGCGCCGTGTTTCCTTTGGAATGTTATGACAAAGAGCGTGTTCGCGCGGCGGCCGCATTGTTCGGCTTTGAAAATGCCGATCGGAAGGACAGTCAAGATATCTGCTTCGTAAAAGGGGGCCCTGGGGCGTATGCGGATTTTATTGAGGCGTATACGGGAAGAAAACTGGAGCGCGGGACTTTTACGGATCCGCAGGGCAGGGTGCTCGGCACGCACGAGGGAATTGCGCGCTATACGATCGGACAGCGAAAAGGCGTCCGCACCGCATTCGGCAGGCCGCTATATGTGATTGCCAAAAATGCCTCGGATCACACCGTGGTGATGGGAGACGACGCGCTGCTTTATTCCGACACCGTCCGGGTTAAGGAGTTCAATCTGCTGTACCCGGATTACAATCCGGACCATCTTACTGCAAAGCACCGTTATGGACAGCCGGATATGCCCGCGGCGCTTTCCCTGAATGGCTCCGAAGCGGTGATTACATTTAAAAAGCCCCAGCGTGCCGTTACGCCGGGGCAGTTTGCCGTTGTCTATGACGGAGAGACCGTCGTGGGCGGCGGTGAAATCTGCGAATGATTTATTCTCACGCCTGTTCCCAGTTGTGCCAGACTTCCATCACGTCGTCGTTGTCCTCGAGGGCGTCGATCAGCCGTTCGATCTGCTCAAGCGGCTTTTCTTCGGTGAGCGTTACGTAATTCTGCGGAATCATGCTGACCGCAGCCTCCAGAAAGGAATATCCTTTTTCTTCCAGGGCGCTGCGGACGTTTGAAAAATCAGCGGGATCCGTGGTGATTTCGAAGGCGTCGTCATCGGCGGAAAAATCCTCGGCGCCGCATTCCAGCGCGTCCATCATCAGGGTTTCCTCCTCGATATCTCCGTCGTTTTCAATTACGATCAGGCCCTTCTTGTCAAACATAAACGACACGCAACCCGTAGAACCGAGATTTCCGCCGAATTTATCGAAAATATGGCGAATGTCGGCGGCCGTTCTGTTTCTGTTGTCAGTAACCGTTTCCACAATGATAGCGACGCCGGAGGGGCCGTAACCTTCATAGGTAATTTCTTCCATGACGTCGTTCGCATTGTCGCCCGAGGCCCTTTTAATGCTTCTCATAATATTGTCGTTCGGCATGTTTGCGGCTTTTGCTTTTGCGATGACGTCTTTCAGCTTGCTGTTGGACTCGGGGTCAGGTCCTCCGGATTTTACGGCGATCTGCAGCTCTCTTCCGATTTTTGTAAATACCTTTGCCTTTTGTGCGTCTGATTTTCCTTTTTTATGCTTGATATTCGCCCATTTTGAATGACCTGACATGTAAAAAACCTCCGTTGTTATTCATTTGCACGGCTTATAAGTATACAGGATTCTCTGATAAAATACAAGTCTTGCCTGGGGCGCACTGAGGAACAGAGTAACACAAGACATGCGCTATCGACAATCGCAATATGCGGACAAATATGGTGTGAGCCGTGCCAGCCGAAAGTACAACAAAAGCCGGTCATACATCTACTTCTGGACGGCACGCGGGGATGGACCGGCAGCATCTCTGTGTGCCGGTCCAGGCGGCCGCACCACCATCCGAACCGGCACACAGAGACAGAGCTAAAACTCACCGAGAGCGATTCAAGTTTTGCGTAAACGGGAAAACCTGATATAAGATATGTCATTAGGTACTTTGGGCAGAGCCAAATTTTACGAGGCTCGGGAGTATCCCGAATATTGCGGAGGCCAAAATATAATTATTATCCAATTACTAAAACCATAGGACAAGGTGGTTGATGAACGCCGTTTCTATCATTATCATAATTACCATCATGCAGCTTTCCTCTCGAAATAGCCTCTCTTATTGTAGCAAAAAGCATAGCATTATCTGCATATAGATATTGTTTCTGCAGAGGAACGCTATCCAGATGCGCAGGTATTTCTTGCTTCTTTCCTTTGTAAAACTCAGCAAGGAGCTCCTTCAGGTCTTTTACCATTTCGTACTTTGCTTCCGTGCAAAGGTTCCACAAAGCTTGTGCCTCATCCTTATGGAGAATAGGAATGTTGATGACTGGTTTTCCTTCTTCCTCACGAAAGATCTTACATTTTGTGAGCCAGGGAATTGCCTTGAGATATTCAGGATTAAGACCTACACTTTCAGGATCAATGCCCATGTGCATAATGTAGAGCAGCTTCGCAATCTCCGCATCAATATCGGTATTCTCAGGGAAAAATGTATAATCTGCCGAATGATAATATGGGTAACAAGGGAATCCGTCTGCACCATACACATGTATTTCAAGCACCTCGCTATTGGCATATTTATCAAACCTTGCAATACGTTCACCTGAATAAGAATGTGCTAACAGCTCAACATGCTCCTTGGAATCAAACTCCTTAAAATTAACGTGGCCGAAGGCGATCCATCGTCCTCCGTTAGGACGTTCCTTGAATTGCTGCTCCGTATTGAATATTTCGGAGAAAGTCATATAGGTTCCATAATCAAGACAGTTGAATGCAACATACAGTTCCAGGGAGTTCCTTGCATCAAAGGAACACCTTTCGTAAAACGCACACTGACGTAGCTTCACAAGGGCTTTTTCGATAGCATTCCAGAACAACTCAAAATTCTCATGTACACACTTTTTCTGCGCAGGAATATGCTTTTCCTTATCCTCCAAAGTCAGGATCATAAAGTCAGTATAGACTTTGTTCCCAACCTTCTTCATTAGTTCACCGTCTACCAGCTTTTGTACAATAGGCTCAACATATGCTGCCGGAATACCGATAGACAATGCAATCTCCTCAATAGTTACCGGCTTAGAGTAAGCCCGCCACAGGATATTCTGGGCGATAAGATCGTTTTTGATAAGAGTGACCGGCTCTCCGTTTAATCCGGGATTTCCACTGCAAGAAATATGAAGTGTTATAGGTGAATAACTTTGCTTTGAGTATTTTTCCATATCGCTGATTCCTTTCTTTACATGATTCCTGCCGAGATATAACCTACTTTTTACAGTTCCCTCCGGAATGCTGAGTTCTGATGCAATCTGACTTACACTCTGACCGTTCATATAGTACCGCACGATAACCTCGCGATAGTTTTTGGCAAGGTATGCAACTGCTTTACGAACGTTCTCAGCTTCGTCGTCTTCATCATTTAATTGGATTATTGCCTTTTCATCAAGGATATCAAAGCCATCTCCAATACTGACTATTGGTTTTTTATACCTTTTACGGAGCATATCATTAAATTTCTGCCCCATAACAACGAGAAGCCACGCTTTTACATCTTGAATATCTTTGCCACGTGCCATATATGACAGAGCTGCAAGAAGGGTCTCCTGCGTCAAATCCTCAGCATCGTATATATTTCTGCATCTTTGTAAGGCTGCAGATAACAGGAATTCTATGTAATTTTCTAGGTTTTTGTTTTGCATCTTCGGTACCTCTTTTGAAAGCTTTCACCTACAAGGTCGCAACAATAGCTTCTTGGTTCATTGTTTTTTCAAAAAAATTTTTCCTGCAGAAACAGGGGGAGCTGCCACAGGAAAACCCGTAGCGACCACATTGCTTATACGTTGGCAATTAGTGTAGTGGTCAAGCATTTTTGTAACACTTGTGGCTAAAAATATGGCTAGGCAGCTAGGCTGGCCCTCTCGCCTCGTATGGAGTGCGATCGCTGTTGAAGCTGTGGGGCGTACGTGGTTGTAGGCAACGTATGCAAGCTTCTTCTGCTGCGAATTCGTATCAATTTGTACACTCGTTTTTCAAAGTATTGATTTCTTTTGCAAAGAATACCGCCGCTTTTTTATGAAAAGATTTTCTTTCCTTGACTCTTCCGGTTCTCTGCGGAGCCTTAAATTCTCTTTCATAAGTTCTGCTTCGTTCAGGGTATTAGGATTGAGATCGGCTTTGGCTTGGCATTCTTCACTGAATTCACTGCACCATTTGGAAATACCGGCTTTCGATACGCCGTATTCCGCAGTAATGCTTTTGTACGTGCGTCCTTCTTTTAAATGGAGACGGACAATCTTCTTTTTTAATTCTGCCGTGTAACTTTGTGGCATAATGTGTTCCTCTTTTCTTTGTAAGATTGATTATATCTTATTAGCCGCTGCTGTTACAACTTTATTATGGCACTTCACCAGGCGGCGCGCTTCGGATTATGACGAAATGCGGCTGATCCGAGAATTGACAAAGACAGGCTGCTTTGCTATTATAAAAAACGTTGTTTTACAACGAATTTACGCGAAAAACATTCCATAAGCTTTACCGAAAGGAGCTAACTTTTTACATGTATCTGGAAGAAGACGGAAACAGGAAAGAACGAAAAAAAACGCCGAAAACACTCGTAATTATGGGAAGCGATTCTGATTACGCCGTTATGAAGGATTGCTTGGCGCTTTTGAAAAAATTTGGAATTTATTATGACTGCTTCGTTTGCTCCGCGCACCGGACGCCCGAGAAATGCCGGGAGCTTGCCAAAAATGCAAAAAAACAGGGATATGGCTGCGTTGTTGCGGCGGCGGGAAAGGCAGCTCATCTGCCCGGCGTCATTGCTGCGTATACGACGTTGCCCGTAATTGGCGTTCCGATTCAGGGAGACGCACTGGAGGGCATGGACGCGCTGCTTTCCATTGCGCAGATGCCTCCCGGAATTCCGGTGGCGACCGTAGCCATAAACGGCGGTGTCAACGCAGCGGTGCTGGCGGCGGAGATCCTGGCGGGCAAGCATAAATTTCTTGAAGATACGCTGAAGTCGTACAAGCAGGAACTGGCGGAAAAGGTCGAAAAGAAAAACGCACAGCTTCAGGAGGTAATTGAAAATGGCCAACTATAAAGACGCAGGCGTAGACGTTGAAGCGGGCTACGAGGCGGTCCGTCTCATGAAGGAGCACGTCAGCAAAACCTTCCGAAAGGAGGTTCTTACGGGCCTCGGCGGATTCGGATCTCTGTTTGAGCTGGATCTGAGCCGTTATGAGCAGCCGGTTTTAATTTCGGGAACGGACGGAGTCGGAACGAAGCTGAAAATATCTTTCTTGACGGATCGCTATGACACCGTTGGGATCGACTGCGTGGCGATGTGTGTCAACGACATCGTATGCAGCGGTGCGGAGCCGCTGTTTTTTCTTGACTATATCGCGGTGGGCAAAAATTTTCCGGAGAAAATCGCTACGATCGTAAAAGGCGTGGCGGAAGGCTGCCTGCAGGCCGGCTGCGCTCTTGTAGGCGGCGAAACCGCGGAAATGCCCGGTTTTTACAGCATTGATGAATTTGATATCGCCGGATTTGCCGTAGGCGCCGTTTCAAAAAACAAAATTATTAACGGAAGCGGCCTTCAGAGCGGCGACATATTAATTGGTCTTCCGTCATCCGGAATCCACAGCAACGGATACTCCCTTGTCCGTAAAATCATCAATCCTTCGGCAGAGCGCCTCGGAGAATTTGTACAAAGCTTCGGCTGTACGATGGGGGAGGAGCTGCTCAAGCCGACAAGAATTTACGTGAAAACAATGCTGGATCTGGTCGGAAAATTCCGGATTAAGGGAATCGCCCATATTACGGGGGGAGGCTTCTACGAAAACATTCCGCGAATGGGAAGCGATGGGCTGCGCTATATCATCCACAGAGGCAGCTGGCCGGTGCTTCCTGTTTTTGAAACCCTGATGAAGCTGGGACATGTGGACGAAATTGACATGTATAATACGTTCAACATGGGAATCGGAATGGTTTTTGCGGTGGATGCGCAGGATGCGGACTCCGTGCTCCATTATCTCGATACAAAGGGCGAACGCGCATACCGGATCGGCGTTGTCTCAGACAGCCTTCCCGAGGGCGGCTTGTGCAGGGGAACGCTCACGGTGAAATAAAGGGAGAGTGAGTTATGTTTCGAATCGGCGTTCTGGTTTCTGGAGGAGGCACCAATTTACAGGCGATCATAGACCGTATCGAGGACGGCTATCTGCAAAACTGCGTGATCACGTCGGTCGTTTCGAGCAGAGAAGGAGCCTATGCGCTGGAACGTGCGAAGCGGCACGGTATTCCGGCATTTTGCATGCCAAGGCGCTCTTACGAGGACACGGATCTTTACGGCAAGGCATTGGCGGAGCATTTTCAGGCGGAGCAGGCGGATCTGATCGTTCTGGCCGGGTTTATGACCGTGCTCGGCGATTCTTTTCTCAGGGCTTTTGAAAACAGAATTATCAATGTGCATCCCTCTCTGATCCCGTCTTTCTGCGGGAAAGGCTTTTATGGGCTGGTTCCGCATAAAGCCGCGCTGGATTACGGCGTTAAGGTTACCGGGGCAACGGTTCATTTTGTGAACGCTGAAGTAGACGGAGGCAAAATTATCCTGCAGAAGCCCGTTTATGTGAAAGACGGCGATACGCCGGAAACGCTGCAGGCAAGGGTTATGCAGGAGGCGGAGCACATTATCCTCCCGGAGGCAATTAAAATATTGAGCACACAGAGACAAGAAGAAAGGGGCGCTCTGACATGAAAATACTGGTGATCGGCGGCGGGGGCCGCGAACATGCGATTATAAAAAAACTTGCGGAAAGCCCGAAAAAACCCGAGCTTTACTGTGCACCGGGAAACGGAGGCATTTCTAGAGAGGCGGTCTGCGTACCTTTTAAAGCCGTCGACCGGGAGGCCGCTGTGGAGTTTGCGCTGAAAAATCAGATCGATATGGTCGTCGTAGCGCCCGACGATCCTTTGAGCCTGGGCATGGTGGACGCTTTAGAAGCTGCGGGAATCCGTGCCTTCGGCCCTGTTGCCGCTGCTGCGCGGATTGAATCAAGTAAGGTGTTTTCTAAAACGCTGATGAAAAAATACGGGATTCCTACGGCAGATTACGAGGTCTTCACCGACAGCGCTGCGGCAATCGCATATCTGGAACGGGAGGAGCAGAAATATCCCGCCGTAATTAAGGCCGATGGTCTTGCGCTTGGGAAGGGAGTCATCATTGCCCCTGATTTTTCCTCCGCCTGCGAGGCGGTACACGGCATGCTGGACGGCGGAATGTTCGGAGAGTCCGGAAGAAGAATCGTGATTGAAGAATTTATGACAGGGCCGGAAGTAACGGTGCTTGCGTTTACGGACGGAACGACGATAAAGCCGATGGTATCCTCCCAGGATCACAAGCGGGCGTTTGACGGGGACCGGGGGCCCAATACCGGCGGAATGGGCGCTTTCTCGCCGAGCCTGAATTATACGGATGAGATCGCGTCAGTCTGCATGGAGACGATTTTCCGTCCGACAGTGGCGGCGCTTGCCGCAGAGGGGATCAAATACAAGGGCGTCCTTTATTTTGGGCTGATGCTGACGCCGGACGGTCCGCGCGTCGTGGAGTATAATTCCCGTTTCGGAGATCCGGAGACGCAGTGCATATTGCCGAGACTGGATACCGATCTCGTTGAAATCTTTGACGCTGTAATCGACGAACGCCTGGGCTCTCTTGACATCAGATGGAAGCCGGAGGCCGCCTGCTGCGTCGTTCTGGCCTCGGGCGGTTATCCCGTAAAATACGCTTCTGGTTATGAAATCAACGGACTTGATGCGGCGGAGAAAACGGGCGTCATTCTGTATCATGCCGGCACGAGAGAGGAAAACGGAAGATTTTATACGTCGGGCGGCCGCGTGCTGGGCGTTACCGGCATGGGCGCTACGCTGGAGGATGCGATCCGGAAGGCTTATGAGGGCGCGTCCAAAATTTCCTGGACGAACTTCTTCTACAGAAAAGACATCGGCAGAAAATAGGGAGATTTTCGTATGATTATTTATGTGAAGGAAGATACGAATCAAAAGCAGCTGGATACTCTCACGGAATGGCTGAACAAGATGGGTGTGGAGGTCCATACGATGACAGGCGCCGACAGGATCATTCTGGGACTTGTCGGGGATACGGAAAACGTGGACGTAGATCTCGTACAGGGCCTGGATTTTGTACAGAAGGTGGTCCGAGTTAAGGAACCCTACAAAAGCTCTAACCGGAAATTCCATCCGACGGATACCGTAATCGATGTCTGCGGCGTTAAGCTGGGCGGCGGAAATTTCGCCGCGATCGCCGGTCCCTGTTCCGTGGAATCCACACAGCAGATCTGCGGAATTGCCAAAGAAGTGAAAGCGGCTGGCGCCTCGATTCTCCGGGGCGGCGCGTTCAAACCGCGTACTTCACCCTATTCCTTTCAGGGCCTTAGAAGCAAGGGGATCGAGCTGCTGCTTCAGGCAAAGCAGCTTACGGGAATGCCGATTGTTTCAGAAATTATGGATATCGGAAGTCTTCCGGTCTTTGAGCATGTGGACATTATCCAGGTGGGCGCCCGCAATATGCAGAACTTTGAGCTGCTCAAAGAGCTGGGACACACCAATAAAGTCATCCTTCTCAAAAGAGGACTCGCCAATACGCTGAAAGAATTTTTAATGAGCGCGGAATATATTATGGCAAGCGGAAATGGAAATATCATTCTCTGTGAGCGGGGAATCCGGACGTTTGAAACCGCTACGCGCAATACGCTGGACGTTTCTGCAATCCCTCTTTTAAAACAGATGTCGCATCTTCCCGTTATTGCCGATCCGAGTCATGCGTCCGGAATCGCAGGTCTCGTGCGGCCTCTTGCCCTTGCAGCCGTTGCGGCCGGCGCGGACGGGATTATGGTAGAGGTCCACAATGATCCGGAACACGCGCTGTGCGATGGACCGCAGTCGATCAGGCCGGAAGAATTCGGACGCCTTATGGAAGATATGCAAAAAGTAAGAAATGTATTGTTCCCAAAAGAATAAAAGGGGCGAGGGGCATTGTGCCGATCCTGCGCTTTCTGACAGCCATCATCGCGATCGCTGCGGCGGCGCATAAAAGGAATGCCGTTGAAAGAACGGTAAGAGAGCCTTCTGTACCGGAGTATAATCCACCTAGTGACGAGAGCTTCACATCGCCGCCGCCTACGGACCGGTTTACAAGAAATGGTATCCCCGTCAGAAGCAGAGCGACCGTCAGGCCTCCTGCCATATCGATGCAAAGCCACTTGATCCGTTCTGCATTTCCGGAATGCTCCGAGATTTTTGCACAGGTCTTTCCGATCACGGGAAAAATGGTGCTGAAACTGATGGCGTTTGGAATCCGCCGCGTTTTTATATCAAACCCCGCCGCCAGAGCGATAACCAGCAAGAACAAAATATCATAACAGACCATCATAAAACAGATTTCTCCTCCCCAGATTTTTCTTGATTATATCACGGCAGAGCAAAACGGGTGATTCCCCGGGAAATAATCCGTCTCATAATTGCTTTCTGCCTCGCAGGCCGCGCCTGCGAGGAAAATACATATGGCTGCTGGCAATCTTTTCATCTCAGCCGTTTATAAAATTTTCGTACTTTTAAACGTTTGTCTTATAGACATAAATCAGCAGAAAAAGGTTGGGTAATAATAGAAAAAATTATTATTTCATTCTCTTCTTATTATTTTTATAGTTTGGCTTGTTTTGCTGTAAGAAAAGGTCTCATGTAGAAAGGCCGTTTTTTCCCGCGGCGCGGAAACCCCATAGTATGGCATGCCGGCGATAAAAATCTTTTTGTTTGATTCATTCTCCGGCTTTGTGGTATAATTTATTTATTCATATTTTGAGGAGGATCGAAGCGATGCCGTTATTTTTTATTGATTACTGGTATATCGTACTTGTCGTTCCCGTACTGATTCTGTCTTTGATTATACAGGCCGTCATGAAATCTACCTATCGGAAATATTCCGCGGTAAGAGCGCATGCAGGCTGTACGGGAGCGGAAATGGCAAGAAGAGTTCTGAAGGAAAACGGCATTTACGAGGTGAACGTCGTTCCGATCGAAGGGGAGCTGTCCGACCACTACGATCCGAGGTCGCGGGTGATTCGCCTGTCCAGAAACGTATATGACGGAAACTCGGTAGCGGCGCTGGGCGTGGCATGCCATGAAGCGGGCCATGCCGTTCAGCATGCGCAAGCTTATTTTCCGCTCACTGCGAGAAATGCGATTGCCCCCGTGGTAAATTTCTGCTCGGGAATCTCCTGGTTCGTACTGATTCTGGGAATTTTTATGCAATATGAATTTATGATCAACTTGGGGATTCTTTTGTTTGCATCCGCCGCGGTTTTTCAGCTGATTACGCTGCCGGTAGAATTCAACGCCTCCCGCAGGGCGATTTCGGCCTTAAGAAAAAGCGGCCTGCTGAGCGAGGAAGAGCTTGGCGGAACAAAGAAGGTTCTGACGGCCGCAGCCATGACGTACGTCGCGGCGCTGGCGACCTCCATCGCCAGCCTGATCCGCGTGATATTATTGACAAGAAACAACAGGAGGGAATGACCGCATATGAAACGTCAGGATTATTTGAAATGGGACGAGTATTTTATGGGAATTGCAATTCTTTCCTCCAAAAGAAGCAAGGATCCCAACACGGGCGTCGGCTCCTGCATCGTAGGAAGCGACAACCGCATTTTATCGCTCGGATATAACGGAATGCCGATCGGCTGTTCGGATGATATTTTCCCCTGGGAACGGGACGGCGCGCCGCTGGACACAAAATACGTTTACGTATGCCATGCGGAGCTGAATGCGATTTTAAATTATAACGGAGGATCGCTGCAGAACGCACGGATCTATACGACGCTGTTCCCGTGCAACGAATGTACAAAATCCATTATACAGAAGGGGATCCGGGAAGTTATCTACTTATGCGATAAATATTCGGAAACGGATTCCGTGCTCGCGGCGAAGCGGATGATGGAGGCCGCAGGCGTTACATACAGACCTTACGTTTTATCAGGAAAAACGATCGAACTGAATTTATGATTTTACAATTGCCTGCACAACCGATATAATAGCAAAGAATAAAATGCATATGGGAGGAAATGGAAGCTATGAAAATTATTGTAACAGAAAGCATCGCCCTGGAAGGCATAGAGCATTTAAAACAGAAAGGATATGAAGTTGACGTAAAGTTCGGAATTTCGCGGGAGGATCTCCTGAAAATCATACAGGAATATGACGCGCTGATTGTCAGAAGTGTTACGAAAGTAAACGAAGAGCTTTTGGAAAAGGCCTCCGCCCTGAAAGTCGTCGGACGCGCCGGAAACGGAGTGGACAACATCGATCTCAAGGCCGCCACAGCGCGCGGGATTATTGTTGTGAATACGCCGGAAAGCAATATTATGGCGGCTGCAGAGCTTGCCGTAGCCGACGCATATGCGATTTTCCGAAATCTGATTCAGGCCGTCGAGGCCGGCAGGCACGGAGATTTCCGCCGCGGGAAATTTATCGGCAACGAGCTGGACGGCAAAACGGCGGGCATCATCGGACTTGGCAGAATCGGCTCTATCGTGGCGAGAAAGCTGATGGGCTCAAATATGCGGGTTGTTGCATATGATCCCTATATCGGCGCGGAGCATTTTGCACAGCTCGGCGTAACGCGCTGCGAGACGCTGGAAGAGCTGCTGAGACAGGCGGATCTCATTACCCTACATACGCCGAAAACACCGGAAACTTACGGAATCCTCGGCGAAAAAGAAATTGCGATGTGCAAAGACGGCGTTCGGATCGTCAATGCCGCCAGAGGCGGACTTGTCAATGAGAAAGCACTTTACGACGGGCTGGTGTCCGGCAAGGTAGCGGCGGCGGCGCTCGATGTTCTGGATCCGGAGCCGAATTATAATAAAAAGCCGGAAGAACAAGACTATCGGAACCCGCTTCTGGAGCTTGCAAACTGCATTATCACGCCGCATCTCGGCGCTTCCACGGACGAGGCGAATTATAATGTCGGTACTGCTGTTACGCAGCTTGTCGGAGAAGCGCTGGAGGGACACGTCGTCCCGGCGGTCAACATGCCGCAGGTAAGCGGCGGAAATATTGAGGATATTAAGCCGTATCTGAACCTTGCAGAGGCACTCGGAAGCATTTATTTCCAAACGGAGAAAAGACCTCTGAAACGCGTGGAAGTCATTTACAGCGGCGATCTGGCAAAAGACGATGTGTCGACAGGACTTTATACGCTTTCCGTTGCCAAAGGTCTGCTTGGCGTGATCGTTCCGACGCGCGTCAACTACGTCAATGCCAAAAATCTTCTCGATTCTATGGGAATTGGGTTTGTCGAGAGCAAATCCACGGATCTTGAAAAATATACGAACCTGATTACCGTTCGCTTCGTCAGCGACGAGAAAACGCTTTCCGTCTCGGGAACCGTGTTTGCAAAAAGCGAGCTGAGAATCGTGGAATTTTATGGCTACAAGCTTGACTTTGAACCTTCCGAAAATGTTCTGGCAATTCAAAACCGCGACGTGCCGGGTATTATCGGTAAAATCGGCACAGTGCTTGGCGACGCCGGCATCAATATTGCCGCGGTGCAGTGGAGCCGGAAGGACAAGGGCGATAAGGCGGAGGCCTTCGTAAGCATCGACCAGGCTGCCGGAGAACAGACGATCCGGGAGCTGCTTGCAATCGAAGGCGTACAGAAGGTATCCAACATCCGCTTTTTTGCATAGTAAGAGGGACAGCGCGCATGCCAATTGATCATTTGAATACGGGTACCATTCTCACGCAGATTCTGATTCTGTTCCTTCTGGCTGCTATCGGTTATGTCAGTGGGAAAACAGGCTATCTGCCTGAGAAAACGGGCTTTGTCACGTCTAAGCTTGTGATGCGCATTACGATGCCCGCTCTCATATTGAGCAAAATGCTGTCTGCCGATTTTTCGGCAGACAATTATTTTGACGGTCTGAAGCTGATGGGGATCGCATTTGTGTTTCTTCTTTTGATTTATGTATTTACGCTTCCGTTCACGAAAATCATGAAGCTGGAGGATAAGTCGCGCAATGTTTATTCGATGCAGACGCTTTTCGGAAACGTCATATTTTTTGCTTTTCCGCTTTTTGAGGCGCTGTTCGGAGATATCGGAGTGTTATATGCGCTTTTTTTCAATATCGGCAACGATCTCCTGCTTTGGACGCTCGGCGTTTATCTGGCGGGCAAGCATAAAGGGAGCGGCATTGCAAACGGTCTGAAGCATATTTTCAATGCGAATATGATCATGTTCCTTGTGGGAACGGTGCTTGTTCTTACAAAGGTCAGCGAAAAGCTCAGAGGCGGCGTTCTGTATCAGACGGTAGATATGATCGGAGCGGCAACGAGTCCGCTTTCCATGCTGTTTATCGGTCTGGTGCTCGCCGGTGCAAAATCGGGCTTTTTCAAGAACATGGGGAAAAAGCTTGTCGTCGTCATGATGTCGGTGCAGAAGCTGCTGATCGCACCGATCCTGATCGGCGCGATCCTCCTGTTTGCGGTAAAGCAGGGATGGATTTCCGACGTAGTGATGATGGTGGCGGTGATGCAGTTTGCCATGCCGGTAGGAACGCTGACTGTATCGATTGCAGCGGAATACGACTCGGATTACGAAATGGCGGCACAGGGCGTATTCGTTTCAACGCTGCTGTCTATCGTCACGCTGCCGCTGATTGCGTATCTGATTAAACTGGTACTATAAACGACACGAAAGGCGAGGATCTTATGCTGTACAAAAAAAACGGAGAAGCCGTTTTATCGGATGAATTGTTTCGGAATCCGACCTCCGAATACAGAGGAACTCCATTCTGGGCCTGGAACTGTAAGCTGGAGAAGGGACTGCTGGAACGTCAGATCGGCTATTTTAAGGAAATGGGCTTTGGCGGGTTCCATATGCACTCAAGAACGGGAATGGGAACGCCGTACCTGAGCGACGAATTCATGGAGATGGTTCGATTCTGCGTGGAGCAGGCCAAAAAGAACGATATGCTTGCCTGGCTGTACGATGAGGATCGCTTTCCATCCGGCTCCGCGGGAGGAATTCTGACGAAGGATCCGAAATACAGGAGCCGGCATATGCTTTTTACCAAGCGGACGCTGGAAACGCTTCCTCCTGAAGAAGCCGTAAGGACGGGAGCGCCGTATCTGATCGCAAGCTATGAAATCCGTCTTGCGGAGGACGGGACGCTGTCTTATTACGGGAAAAAGGAGGACGGAGCATGGCACGCTTACTGCCTGACGCAGGAGCCGTCCCCGTGGTATAACAATCAGACTTACGTAGATACGCTGAATAAAGATGCGATGGACGCATTTATCAGAATTACGCACGAACGGTATAAAGAAGCAGTGGGAACGGATTTTGACGGAGCCGTCCCGGCCATTTTCACGGATGAACCGCAGTTCGAACGCAAGGAAACGCTCCGGTCTGCACTGGAGGACGGAGAAGTGAAGCTGCCCTGGACCTTCGACGTACCGGAAACGTATGCCGCGGCGTACGGCGGCGCGGACATTACGGAAACGATCCCTGAGCTGATCTGGGATTTGCCGGAAGGCAGAATTTCACAGGCCAGATATCGATTCCACGACCATATTGCGGAACGGTTCGCCTGCGCGTTTGCCGACAATATCGGCGCGTGGTGCCGCCAAAATAAGATTTACCTTACGGGACATGTCATGGAGGAGCACAATTTGCTTGCACAGACGCATTCTACCGGAGATACGATGCGTTCTTACCGTTCGTTCGGAATCCCGGGCGTCGATATGCTGTGCGACGGCCTGGAATTTTCCACGCTCAAGCAGGTGCAGTCGGCCGTCAACCAATACGGCAGCGAAGCGGAGCTTTCGGAGCTGTACGGCGTTACCAATTGGGATTTTGACTTCCGGGGACATAAATTCCAGGGAGACTGGCAGGCCGCGCTTGGCGTATCCGTACGCGTACCGCATTTGGCCTTTCTTTCCATGGAGGGAGAAGCCAAACGCGATTATCCGGCGTCTATCGGCTATCAATCCCCCTGGTACAAAGAATATAAATATGTGGAGGACCATTTTGCCAGACTGAATACTGCGCTGGTACGCGGCAGACCCCTCGTTCACGTCGCGGTAATCCATCCTGTGGAAAGCTACTGGCTGCACTGGGGGCCCGCGCGGGAAACGGCTGCGGTACGAGATCAAATCGAAACGAATTTCCAGAATATCACGCGCTGGCTGCTGTTTGCAAATATTGATTTCGATTATATCTGCGAGTCCTTGCTGCCGCAGCAGTACGACGCGGCGGCCGGAAGCGACGCTCGCCTGCACGTCGGTAAAATGGCGTACCGCACCGTAATCGTGCCGGCCTGCGAAACGCTGAGAAGCAGTACGGTCCAGGCGCTGGAGGAGTTCCGCGCGCACGGAGGAAGACTGATCTTTCTGGGGGCGTGTCCGTCCCATATCGATGCGCTGCCGGATACGGAAGGCAGAATCCGCACGCTGTATGACATCTCCTGTGCGATGCCGTTTGAAAAAGAAGCGATTATTTGCGCGCTCTACGACGACCGGGATATCGAAGTCGAGGGAGCGGAGAACATGCTCTACAGAATGCGCTGCGACGGGAAGGATAAGTGGCTTTTTCTGACGCACGGCCTGAAGCCGGCAGACAAGGATCGGCCCTGCCGGCAGGATATCACCGTAGCTGTGCATGGACTGTACGCGCCGCTTCTTTACGATACGCAGGATGGTTCGATCCTCGAGATCCCGTATGAAATCGACGAGACGGCGAAAATCACCAAAATCCGCGCGGTCTTATATGATTATGACAGCTTGCTGCTGCGCCTGCGTCCGTCCGGAGAAGGCAGCGGTCCTCGAAAGGGCGTTTACGACAAATGGCAGTCGAGCCGCAGCGTGAAACGCAGCCTTTCGCTTCCGCAGCACGTAAACTGCTCGTTTTCGGAGCCCAATGTTCTGCTTCTGGATGTCTGCGCTTATGCCTTTGACGGTGGAGCCTGGCAGCCGGAAGAGGAAATCCTGCGGATCGATAACAAATTTCGGGAGACGCTGGGCTGGCCCTGCAGGCAGGGCTATTATGCGCAGCCCTGGACCGTTCCGGAGGAACGACCGGAGCATACGCTGAGACTCCGGTTTTCTTTTGAAAGTACGGCTGAGATTAAAGACGCGCTCCTCGCGGCGGAACATGCCGGGACGCTTCGCGCGACATTGAACGGAATTCCTGTAAAGCCTGAAATACAGGGATATTTTACGGATGAGGCGATTCAAACGCTGCGGCTTCCTGAAATCCGGATCGGCACGAATGTACTGGAAGCGGAGCTTCCGTTCGGAAAACGGATCGGGGCAGAATGGTTTTATATCTTGGGAAAATTCGATGTCTCGCTTTGCGGTACGAAGAAAACGCTTACCCCGTGTGCGTCGCGCAGGAGCTTCGAAAGTCTTACCAGGCAGGGAATGCCGTTCTACGGAGCGAATGCGACGTACGAGGCGGAATTCATACTGGAGGAGCCCTCCGATATTTCTGTTTCTCTTTCAAAATACAGGGGTGCGCTTGTAAAAGTCTCCATTGACGGCATCGTAAGGGGGATCATCGCGTATTCACCGTATCGTCTGAATATCGATGCGCTTCCGGCGGGAAAACACACCGTTTCGCTCGAGCTGTTTGGAAACCGTTACAATTCCTTCGGCTCGCTTCATAATGCAGATGCGAATACCTGGTGGATCGACGCCATGGTGTGGCGTACGGAGGGCGATCGCTGGACGTATGATTATCTGGTTCGAGACTTCGGAATCCTTGCTCCGCCGGAAATTAAAATTTTGGAATAAAATTCTATTTTTGAAAAAATAACGGAAAATAGCGGATATTATTATTCCTGTTTTTGGAATAATAATATCCGAACGCCAAATCCGCACGATTGACATTTGAAAATAAAATTGCTATAGTACAACTTGTTGTGTATGTCCCGGTGGTCTAATGGATACGATAATAGACTCCGACTCTGTTGATATGGGTTCGATTCCCGTCCGGGATACCAGAAAGACCGGAATAAAACACGGTCTTTTTTCTTTTCTCAAAGATAAACACGCTCGAAAGGTTGCGGCATGGAACGTAGCATAGAAATAGGCAGCATGATAACGGCCGGAAAAACATACCGAAAATCATATACAGCTTTTTTACTGACGGCATGTTTCCTGCTTCCGGCCCTGATCATGCTGGTAACCTATGCCTGCTACGGAATGGCGCCGTTTGGTGAAAATTCCGTTCTGATTATGGATATGTCCAACCAATACTGCGAGTTCTACTGCGGACTGAAGCACATCGGCAAAATGGGAGATTTGTTCTTCTCGTGGTCGAAAGCGCTCGGCGGAAATTATATCGGCGTTTTTGCCTATTACCTTTCCAGCCCGCTTTCCATATTGACCTTGCTGTGTCCCAACACGGAAATGCCGATCTGCCTTTTGTATCTCACGTGTCTGAAAATCGGGCTCTGCGGCCTGACCTTCGGGATTCTTTTAAATAAACGGCATCAGAGAAAGGGCTGCGGAACCAATCGGATTTACATCGTTCTTTTTTCTGTCTGCTATGCGATGATGTCATACAACATCGTATATTCCCTCAGCTTGATGTGGATCGATGCGGTGATCTGGCTCCCGCTGATTATTCTCGGAACGGAAACGCTCGTCCATGAGGGGCGGTGGGGGCTGCTGCTCGCTTCCTTCACGGGGATTTTTATTTCTACGTATTATCTTTCCTACATGGCCGGTGTGTTCACCTGCATTTATTTGCTCTACGCGATCGGCGGAAGGCGCGGACTGACTAAAAAGGGCGTTTTTAAAATCCTGCTCCGCTTTGCCGGAAGCGCCGTGGGAGCGGCCGCGCTGGGAGCCTGGCTTCTGCTTCCTACGTTTTACTCGCTTCTGCAGGGAAAAATCGGCGGAGAAAATTATCAGAATAATAACGTCACGAATTATAATCTTCTGGATCTTTTTAAAAAGCTGATCATCGGAACCTATGACGGGATTATTATCCGCGTAACGCCTTTCCTTTACTGCGGAATTCTCGTATTTATTTTTTTCTTTGCCTTTTTCTTTATAAAATCTATAAGTCCCGACAGGAAAATAGGAATCTTCCTGATTGTCGCGTTTCTGCTTTTGAGCACGTTTTTTGTACGCGTTGACTGGGCGTGGCATATTTTCCAGCTGCCGAACTGGTTCCCGTATCGATATTCTTTTGTAATTTCGTTTATGCTGGTTCTGACGGCGGCGAATGCATGTATGCATTTTCGAGAAATCAGCAGAGTATATTACTGCTTTTTTACGATATTGATGATGTCCGTATATATTGTGTTCTTTCTGAAGCCGCAGCTTGGAATTACCAAACAGCAGATCCGGTACAGCGTGGTTTTCCTCATTACAGCGATGGGACTTTTGCTTTTGCTGAAGTATATTCCCGATTCAGCAAAAATCGGGAAGCTTCGTATGCGGACGTACGGACTGCGCGGAGCCGTCTGGATACTGATCCTCTGCATGACGTCTGTAGAGCTGTCGATCCATGCGGATTACCTGCTCCACGGACTTGACAATGAACATGGCTTTGAATCCTACGACGGATATTATCAGTATAAAAAACGAATGGAAGAGCTTGTAAAGATTGCTGAAGAGGACGACGCCAGAACGGGAGGCAGCGGATTCTACCGGATCGTACAGGGCTTCCAAAGAAACTACAACGAAGGGATTGGTCTGGGCTACCAGAGCATTTCCCATTACAGCTCTGCATACAATCGTCATATCAACAGCTTTCTCCATAAGCTGGGCTTCGCGCAGATTTATCTCTGGAGCTCAAATTCCGGCTCTACCCTGATGACAGACGCTCTGTTTTCGGTCAAATATGTGATGACGGATAAAGAAATCGCGCCAAACGACCCGGAGCAGAAAATCGTGACATGGAACCCGCTGCCGATGGATCCGTACGACCGCGTGCAGAAATACGACGGTACGTTTTTATACAGGAATCCGTATGTCCTTGCACCCTGCTATGCCGTAAGCGGACAGCTCGATCAGTTTGAATGGGGAGAAGATCCGCTGGAGTCCCAGAATCATTTGATGAATGCTCTGATGGGAGACGATACGGATTATTTTATCAAGCTGCAGAAGGGCACGGAATATTTGGAAAATAAAACGGCGCAAACAACTACTTATCTTATTACGATGCCGTATTCCGGGCCTCTTTACGCGTATTTTCCGAAGGGAACGGGCGGAGAAAGCCCGCCGGAAACGCCGCTTTCCATCAACAACGAATACCAGCTGGATTTGTATATCAATGAAACGGACTGCACTCTTTATATGGGAACATATGAAAAAGGAGAAGTCGTATCGATTACGATCGAGGCTGACACGGAACTTCTGAAAACATCGGATAATGTGTTTTACGTGCTGGATCTGCCGGCCTTTTCGAACGCCGTAAGCCATCTTCGCGCACATCAGATCGAGATTTCCGACTGGGGAGCGGGATACATCAAAGGGCGAATCGACGCCGGGGAGTATCGAACGGTATTTACCGGAATCACATATGATAAAGGCTGGCGCGTGTATGTAGACGGAAAGGAAACCGAGGGCCGGGCGTTTGAGGACGGGCTTTTGTACTTTGAAATCGAACCCGGGGCGCATGAGATCGAACTCCGGTATACGGCGCAGGGTAAGCGTGCAGGCTTTGCAATTTCCGCCGTTTCCGTAGCCGTTCTGATCGGATCCGTCACGGTTCGTCTGGTTCGGAGAAAAAGAAGGGCGGCGGTATAATGGAATTGTTCGATTTTACGGAAAGGACGTGTCTTTTGCTCGGCGGAGAGCGCGTTGCACGGCTTGCCGCGTCTTCCGTACTCGTATTCGGCATGGGCGGCGTCGGTTCCTATTGCGTGGAAGCTCTTGCACGATGCGGCATAGGCCGTCTGACGCTGGTGGACGGGGATCGCGTGGAGCGATCTAATCTGAACCGGCAGCTGATCGCTCTTCACAGCACCATGGGAATGTTTAAATGTGACGCCGCAAGAAGCAGGGTTCTGGATATTAATCCGGAAGCGCATGTGGAAATCAAAAACGTCTTTTACACTGAGGAAAATGCGGAACTCCTGGATTTCGGAGAATTCGATTATGTTGCGGATGCGGTCGACATGATCCGCGCAAAGGTTTTGATCGCCGAACGGGCAAAGCGGGCCGGCGTCCCGGTGATCAGCGCGATGGGCGCGGGAAACCGGCTGGATCCGTGCCGGTTTACGGTAACGGATCTTTTCCGGACGCAGGGCTGTCCGCTTGCGCGTGTGATGCGGAAGGCGCTGCGGGATAGAGGAATTTCCTCTCTGAAAGTCGTTTTTTCGGACGAGCCTCCCAGAAAGGCACTCGGCGGGACAGAGCGGACCGTTGGAAGCGTTTCCTTTGTGCCGGCGGCGGCCGGACTTACGATGGCAGCTGCAATCGTAAGAGATCTGTGCGGACTTCCGGACGCGTAGCTTTTTAACGGGAACGGTTTCCGAGATTGACAATCGATGCGCCGTATAGTAAAATCAAAAAGATTAAAAAACTTGATACGGCGGTGTTCGGCATATGCGAATCATTAGAAATTCAACAAAATTTTCAGCAAGCCTAACGATACTGGCGTTGCTTGCCGCGCTCTGCGTCATGCTTGCGGCCTGCAGCCCGGACGCGGACAACGGGACAAAGGAGGATGAGGAAATCTTGAATTTTCATATCAAAGCTTCTCAAGGTACGGAATATCCGGTAAACGGCGACAGCGCGCTGTCCGCTTCCTTTGCTTATGCAAACAGTATTGCGAATACAGTCCAGGGCTTTTATACAGACGGAGACAGGACGCATTATGCGCTCCGGAATCTCGATATGAGCCTGGTCCATAAGCTGGACGGGTTCGGGAACCTGAACGTGACGGATCTTGCAAACGCGGAAGGTCTTTCGTATGCGAATCAGACGCTGGACGTATATGTGAAGACAGGCGACGGAACCATGTACTACTCCGGCAATTCCGGAACGGCCGGGAGGATGAATACGACACGCCTCGGATACTATTATTACGAAACGCATATTCGGGACCTCGGCTTTGCGGCGGAGGGAGAGGAAATTTCGTATGAGCAGGAGACGGCGATCGGGCTGGAGGATGACTGGAACACGAACCAGATGTCGGAGCCGGAATACAAAAACGGAGAAATGACCGTGCAGACGAATTCGACGGAAGATCCGTATGTGTATCGGGGAGGAATTTCTGTCCCCGCCGAGGCGTACAATGCCGTCGAAATCGAAATGAAGTCGACCGGAAGCGCTACGACGGCGCAGCTGTATTTCTTTACGCAGAGTACCGGCGGCTTCAACGCAGCGCAGATGGCCAGCTTTCAGATTAAGTCTGACGGAAAATACCACAAATATCTGGTTGATCTGAGTGCCGCCGGTTTGGATACCACGCCACTTTGCGGCGTGCGCCTGGACCTGGGCGCCGCGGTAGGGGACCGCTTTACCGTTCGATCGATGAAGGCTGTAAAAACAGGACTGATGGGCGTCGGCTATAAGCTGGATAAAACGTTCCATGTTTATCCCGACAAGCTTCACCAGGAATATCGTCTGGTCCCGGTTTCCGGTGCGAACGCTTCCGCGGCCGAGTATGAGGAATTCGGTGTGGAGCTGAAAATACCGAAGGAAAACGTTCTGCAGTATAAAATTGAATATGAGGCGGACGGCACTACCCCCAAATATGCCGCCGCGGACGTAAAGGACGTCGGGATTATCGGATTGATCATGCCTGTGAACGACACGCAATACACGTTGACTGCCGCGGAGGAGGATGGCTTTCTGGTGATCCGTCAGTCTGTTTCCGGAACACGATTCGGCAGCAGGATCTACAATGACGAAACGCATGACTACGCCGGCATTGAGAAGGCGGCGTATGAAGAACGCAATCCGCTTCAAAATGTCACGGTTTCGGGCAATCGGAGATCGGGAGACCGTTATCTGGAATATGACGCATTAAGAGGCGCGTATCATTTTACGATGAACGGAACGGATTTCAATACGGCGTATTACGTTGATCCGAACGGATATTATACTTCCGATATTTCTGTGGAAAACGATGGCGCGGAAGAAAGAAAGATTTACATGTGGATGAATGGGACCGCCGGATGCCTGGAGTGCGCGGCCGTAGCGGATGCCGATGGTACCGTTGTGCCGATCCCGACGCAGGTCTGCAAAAATTTCCAAGGGGAATTCGAAGAGCCTTTTTACGATCCGGAGGACACGGCGTATGGCGACAGCTTTATTCCGCTTTGCATCGGCGCTGGGCAGAAGCTGGATTATACGCTGTACCATTTGTATCAGAATTGGGGAACGTTCCCACTTAAGCAGATTTCTTCCATCCAGTTCCATATTTCGTATTATCATCTTTCTACGGGGGTGACAGAATCGAATTGTATTGCGCCGTATTTTGTTTACGGCAAGGATCTCTGGACGCTGCCGGATTTCAGAGGCTGCAGCGGGGACATCTGGCAGGGCCAGCCGCAGTACAATGCGGTGGGAAGACTTCGGTTCGTCTCTTACCAAAAAGACGGTGAAACGTATGCTTCCGAATATACGGATACGCAGATCCGATCTGCGGGACCGAGCTATGCGGATCTCGATTATAATTATATTTCCGACTGCGGCTCTTACCGGTATACGCTTCGCCATGTGGAATTTCCGCAGAATGACGAGAACAGAACGTACTATTCTCTCCGCCTTGATTTTCTGGAGGATCTTACCATAGAGGATGTCAAGAACAATCTGACACTGTTCAGCTTCGACGGCAGAGCGGAAGCCTTTTCTCTTATGAGCTACACTGATGCGGCGGGAAATCGGGTAGAAAAGTCGGTGGATCAGACTCCCGGGTTTGAGGAGCTTCTCGATCTTGGGGGAGGCACTCCTTATTTCAGCTATTACGGTCTGAACAATGAAGCGAGCACGATCATGAATTTTGCCTATATCATGAAGCAATACGACATTGTGATCGGCGGCGAGACCTGGAATGGCAGCTTTGCGCTCCGAAATGCTTTTACGGGCGGCTTGAATCTGGGAGAGCTTTCTTTAATGGAGGGCGATCTGTCGTTCAAAAAGGGCGATCATATTTATATTGATTTTATCCTGCTTCCTTGGGGTAACGGGACGAGCGACTCGGATGAGAACGTACAATACGTGATTGAAGATTCCGTTCTGAGACCGCTGACCGTTACGGCTGCGAAGGGGACCGTCGTGGAAGATGTTTATCTTCCGCAGATCCGCGCCGAAGAAGGGGAAGCCGAATTTACGCTTTCCGGCGGCCGGAACCGCTTCTCGGTCCGCATAGATGGAATGACCTCCATTTCCGGGATCGCCGTACAGGAGCTGCAGGACGGCGCGTGGAAGGAATATGTATTTCAATACGAGGATTTCGACGGATATCAGATCCTCTATAATGAAGACGGAACGTACAGCTACGTATTTATTGTAGAAATGGATGACGAGGGGACTTCCAGAACGTTCCGCGTGACGGAAAAATAATTTTAGATTTATAACAGAACCGAGGAGAAACATGGAAGAATCAATTTTTTTGGTTCAGCCCGGGATTTATAAAGCCCAGGGCAGAAACAGTATTACCGTTAACGGCCTGGCACTTGACTGCACAGGCTCTACGTTTGAATTCGCGGCATTCTGCAAAGGCGACGTGACGCTTGGCATTTACGTGGATGCTCCCGAGGCTTACGAGAACCGGCTGTATTTTTCCGTCTATATCGACGGTCAGCTTTTAGAGCCCAGAGAAAAATACGGATTTGGCGGGACGCGGAAAACCGAGTTCGTACTTGCCCGTGATCTGGAGGAGGGCTATCATACGTTCAGTATTATACGCCAGAACGAGTCGGAGACGGGTGAATTTTGCATCCGTTACATCATGCTGACGGGCCGTCTGCAGACGCCGCCGCGGGACCGCGAGCGCTACATAGAATTTGTCGGCGATTCCATTACAACGGGAATCGGCAATCTGTACACACCGGAAGCCCGGGACCCGAGCATCGATCCGAAAAGCAAGGTTTATCAGGACGGCACGCAGACCTATGCGATCCTTGCGGCCCGCCGGCTTCGCGCCGACTGCAGCGTGGTAGCGCAGCAGGGAATCGGCATCATCTGCGGCTGGCAGCCGCATACGATGCTCGAAACGTACGAGATGACATGCTATCAGAGAAACCGGAGAGCGGACTGGAATTTTATCCGGCAGCCTGACTTCGTTGTGATTAATCTTGGATCAAATGACATGGATAAAATCGAGGAAAACGGAAAAACGCCCGTGGATGTCCAGGCGGGAGCCGTCCACCTTTCCCGGATCATCCGCGGCCATTATCCGTCTGCGGGAATCGTATGGGCGATGGGAATGATCGGACAGCAGCTATGTCCCTACCTTCGTGCCGCTGTAGAGGAACTCGGCGGGGCGGAGAACGGCTATTATTACTTACAGCTGGAAAGCGACACAGCCGGCGGCGGAGGCCATCCAAGTCTGGCTGGACAGCGGCGCAATGCGGAACTTTTATACGAATTTTTAAAGAAGCTCTACGAAGAACGCGCCTGAAAAGATTTTACAAAAAAGGGTTATTTTGCCCTTTTTTTTTCTGCCTTATATTGCTATACTTATCAGTCGGAAGGGGTTGATATCATGCTTGAAACTGGAATAAAAGGAAAGCAGATCCTGACGGTAGACCGTACGAATACGGCGGATGCATACGGAAGCGGAGAGCTGTCCGTGTTTGCAACACCGGCGATGATCGCCCTGATGGAATATACCGCCTCGCAGAGCGTGGCCTCAGAATTGGAGGACGGACAGTCAACGGTCGGCACGCTGGTGGACGTAAAGCACGTCGCCGCAACCCCCGTGGGCATGCAAGTCACCTGCATCAGCGAATTGACGGAAATAGACAGGAGACGCCTTGTTTTCCGCGTGACAGCATCGGACGCATGCGGCCTGATCGGGGAAGGAATTCACGAAAGATTTATTATAGACAAGGAAAAATTCCTGGAGAAGACATATGCCAGAAAGGAGTAAAATACGATGCCGGAGTGTCTGAAGCTGAAAAAGTCCAACTGTAAAAACTGTTATAAATGTATCAGGCACTGTCCCGTGAAATCCATCCGCTTTTCCGCAAATCAGGCGCATATCGTTGACAGCGAATGTATCCTGTGCGGACATTGCTTCGTAGTATGTCCCCAGAATGCAAAGGAAATTACGGATGAAACGGAAAAAGCAAAGGTCCTGATTATGAGCGGCGCGCCCGTTTATGTCAGTATTGCGCCGTCTTTTATCGCGAATTATGATGGAGCAGGAATCGAGGACATTGACCGCGCAGTGAAAAAGCTTGGATTTGCAGGAGCAGAGGAGACCGCGGTCGGCGCTGCAATCGTTAAGAAGGAATACGACCGGATGCTTTCAGACGGAACGAGAGATATTCTGATTTCTTCCTGCTGTCATTCCGTCAATCTTCTGATCCAAAAGTATTTTCCGCGCGCGCTTCCGTATCTGGCGGACGTTGTTTCGCCGATGCAGGCGCACGCGCTTCATCTCAAAAAGGAGCATCCCGGCGCGCGCGTTGTTTTTGTCGGCCCGTGCGTGGCGAAAAAGGACGAGGCTGCCGTTTACCCGGGCATTGTGGATGCCGTTCTTACATTTGAAGAATTATCGAATTGGCTGCAAAGCAGTCAGGTCGAAATAGAAGCGTCTCCCGAAGAATGCGCCCAAACGGGTAGAACGCGCTGGTTTCCGACGACGGGAGGCATTCTGAAATCAATGGAATGCGCTGCAAAGGAATACTCTTATATTGCCGTAGACGGCGCGGAAAACTGCATCGCCGCGCTTCGCGACATCGAGAAGGGAAACGTACATAAATGCTTTATTGAAATGTCTATGTGCGCCGGCAGCTGCATCGGCGGTCCCGTCATGGAAAAATACCACCGCACGCCGGTCCGGGACTACATCCGCGTAAGCAACTACGCGGGGAAAGAGGATTTTGCGGCCGAAGGCGAAAAAGAGACGATACATAAAATTTTACCGGCTCTTACGCTTGAGGAACCAAAGCCCACCGAAGCGGAGATTACGGAAATTTTACGTCAGATGGGAAAAACAAGGCCGGAAGATGAGCTGAACTGCGGTACCTGCGGATATGATACGTGCCGCCTGAAGGCCGAGGCGGTATTCCTTGGCAAAGCCGATCTGTCCATGTGCCTGCCGTTTTTGAAAGAAAAAGCGGAAAGCTTTTCCGATAACATCATTAATAATACGCCAAACGGAATCATCGTATTGAACGAAAATTTTGAGGTTCAGCAGATCAACCGTTCCGCCCTGGATCTGATGAACCTGCGCAGCGCCGCAGACGTATTGGGAGAACCGGTGATTCGGATTCTGGATCCGAAGGATTTCATGGAAGTACGGCAAAGCGGAAGAAATATCCGCGATAAGAAGAAATATCTTGCGGATTATCGGAAATACGTGGAGGAATCGGTGCTGTACGACAGAGAATTCCGCCTGTTTATCTGTATCATGCGCGATATCACGGATCGTGAGACGGAGCGGGAACGCAAGGAAACTCTGCGGAACAAAACGGTAGAAACCGCAGACAATGTTGTGGAAAAGCAGATGCGGATCGTTCAGGAAATCGCCTCTCTCCTGGGAGAAACGGCTGCGGAAACCAAAGTGGCCCTGGCAAAGCTGAAGGAGTCTCTTGACGATGAATGATTTTTGCGCCGATATCGGATACGGAAGCATGAATAAGGACGGTGAACAGCTGTGCGGCGATCATGTCGAGATCATACAGAATGACGATGCCTGCCTTGCGGTGCTGGCGGACGGTATGGGCAGCGGCGTGAAGGCCAGTATTCTGTCAACGCTGACTGCGAAGCTCCTTTCGACGATGCTGGCTGAAAACCTGCAGCTCGAGGATTGTGTGGAAACCATCGCGCTCGCGCTCCCCGTCTGCGCGGAGCGTCATGTGGCATATTCGACCTTTACAGTGATCCGCATTTTGGAAAATGAGGAGGCCGAAATTATCCAGTACGACAATCCTTCGGTGATTCTGCTGCGCCGCGGAGAGCCGTTCGCTTTTCCAAGAACAGAACGCAATATTGGGGGGAAACGCATATATAGCTCTCGTCTGGCCGTGGAGGAAAACGACATTTTTATCATGATGAGCGATGGCTGCATTCATGCGAGCGAAGGAGAATCTCTGGACTTGAAATGGGACGTCCCGAGCATTACGGAATTTATGGAACCGTTTTACGACGCGGGGTTTACGGCAAAAACGCTCGCCACGATCCTCCTGGACGAATGCTACGCCAGGTACGGCGGAAGCCCGGGAGACGATACCACGGTATGTGTCGTAAAAATCCGAAAACGAGAACCTGTAAACCTTTTGATGGGACCGCCTGCGGATCGGGACGATTGCGGAAAAATGCTTTCTCTGTTTTTTTCAAAAGAGGGCAGGCATATTATATGCGGCGGAACGACGTCGGAGATTGCCGCGGAATATCTCGGCAGAAAGCTCATCCCGCACAGAGAAATCGTAGATCCTGAAGTTCCTCCGATTTCGGAGCTCGAGGGGGTGGATCTCGTTACAGAAGGCGTTGTAACAATGGGAAAGGTGCTGAAATACGCGCAGGATTATCTGCAGGACAATGAAAAGTTTAAGCAGTGGAGCTATAAGCGCGACGGCGCTTCGCTGATCGCCCGAATGCTGTTTGAAGATGCTACGGACATTCACTTTTTTATCGGCAAGGCCGTTAATCCGGCGCATCAGATAACGGGAATGCCGATCGGGTTTGATGTGAAGATGCAGGTTGTGCAGGAGCTGGAGGCATGCCTCAGGCAGATGGGAAAACGGATCAGAGTAAGTTATTTTTAACCGGAGGAGTGGCTATGAGAAAATTTGATACGAAAGTTCAATATTTAAAGTATAAAGTTCTCCGTGAGGTCGCAAGGCAGGAATGGAACGGTACGCTTCAGGAGAATGTCTTGGATATCCCGAAAACGATCGTACCGGGAAAAGAAGCGACGATGCGCTGCTGCGTTTACAAGGAACGCGCGATTTTGTCGGAACGTGTCAAGCTTGCGATGGGGCTTACCATGTCGGCGGATCCCAACGACAAAAGCGTTATACAGGTGATTGATATTGCGTGCGACGAATGCCCGGTCGGCGGCTTTGAGGTTACCGAGGCATGTAGGGGCTGCCTTGCGCACCGCTGCGAGGACGTCTGCAAGCGGGGGGCGATCAGCTTTGATCATCACCAGAAAGCGCATATCGACAAATCAAAATGTGTGGAGTGCGGCATGTGTGCTAAGGTGTGCCCGTACAGCGCGATTTCGAACTATAAGCGCCCGTGCGAAAATTCCTGCAAAATCAAGGCGATTTCCATGAACGATGATAAAACGGCGAAGGTGGATCACAATAAATGCATGGCGTGCGGCGCATGCGTATATATGTGTCCGTTCGGAGCCATTACCGATCGCTCTTTTATCCTCGATGTGGTCCGTCTGCTGAAAGGCAGCCAGAAAAACCAAAACTATAAAATGATTGCAATCGTGGCTCCCTCCATCTCCAGCCAGTTCACCTATGCAAAGCTTGGCCAGGTGATCGCGGGGATCCATCTGCTCGGCTTCTCCGAGATTGTAGAGGCCGCGCTCGGCGCGGACATGGTATCGTATAAAGAATCGGAAGAGCTTGCGGAAAAGGGCTTTCTGCTTAGCTCCTGCTGTCCCGCCTTTGTGAAATACGTGCAGATCCAGTTCCCGATGATGGCGGACAAAATATCCGAGAATCTGTCCCCAATGGCGACCATTGCAAAATATATTAAAGAACAGCGCGATCCGGATGCAAAAATTGTTTTTATCGGCCCATGCACCTCGAAAAAAATGGAGTTCCAGAAGGAAGAGGTTCGGCCTTATATCGACTCCGTGATTACTTTTGAAGAGCTGCAGGCGCTGTTTGACAGCAGAGACATTGACATCACGCTCCTGGAGGAGGAGCCTCTTGACAACGCGTCCTATTACGGAAGAATTTTCGCACGCAGCGGCGGACTTACCGATGCCGTGCGGCAGGGACTCAAGGAGCATGGTTATGAGGATTTCGATTTCAACCCCGTTGCCTGCGATGGGATCGAAGAATGCCGCATGGCGCTTTTGAAAGCCTCCAAAGGCGTGCTGAACAATAACTTTATAGAGGGTATGGCATGCATGGGCGGCTGTATCGGAGGCGCCGGCTGCCTGACGCATGGAGAAAAGAACAAAGCGGAGGTTGACAAATACGGCAGAGAGGCTCAGAAAGAAACGATCAGTCAGGCGGTAGAGGCGCTTCGAAAGGAGAAGGAATCGTGACAGAGCTGGATTTCAGGATCCTCGATTTTATCCGGGAGCATTTTTCAAGCGAGCCGATGGATGCGGCGATGAAGTTTTTTACATTTCTTGGGGAAGCCGGCTGGTTCTGGATTCTAATCGGAATCGTGCTTGCCGCGATCCCGAAAACCCGCCGCACCGGTGTGACCGTGCTGGCAGCGCTTCTGCTCAGTCTGATCGTTTGCAACCTTACGATTAAGCCGCTTGTCGGGCGGATCCGGCCTTATGAGCTGAGAGAGGGCATCGAGCTGATGATCGCCGGACCGACGGACTTTTCGTTTCCTTCCGGACACGCCTCCGCATCGTTTGCTGCGGCGGCTGCGATTTTTGCATACCACAAAAAATGGGGCACCGGCGCCCTTGCTTTAGCGGCAGTGATTGCGTTTTCCCGCCTGTATCTGTATGTTCATTATCCCTCCGACGTGCTGGCAGGCTCGCTGCTGGGCATTTTGTTCGGCGTCATATCCTATTATATCGTAAAGACGGTTTTTGAAAGAATCGGAAAGAAAAGAGGCTCGAAAAATGCCAAGTCTTAAACGAAGCCTTTCCTGCCTTTTGCTTTGCATGCTCCTCCTGAGCGCCTCCTGCTCCGCCAAGGCAAAGGAGTTTTCAAAGGACGGGATGCATATTACGCTTACGGATGCATTTTCCGAAGGAAAATATTATGACATGACGGCCTACTATGACTGGGAGGAAGAAGACGTTACGATCTCCGCCATGAAAGAGGCGTTTTCCGTCCTGGAAGAAAACGGCGAATCGACCGCACTGTCACTGGAAGAATATGCTGAGGTTCTGATGGAAGCGAGCGAGCTTACGGCAGAGGTCAGAACGGAAAACGGACTGACGTATTTTACTTTTGAAAAAACGCCGTACGATGTTACGTATCTTTATTATGCCATGGTATTCCGGACGGACGACGCCTACTGGCTTTTCCAGTTCGTCTGTCCGAAAGAGAAGCAGGAGACCTACGAAGCGCAGTTTATGGAGTGGGCGGGATCGATCCGTTTCGATTAAGCGGAAACGGCGCTCGGTTTTATAAAAGTCAAAAATTTGTGCTGCCGCCTGAGGGACGGCAGCATCACGGCGGAGCCCTATGCCGCCGTTTTTTATTAAAATTTCTGGATGACATTTTTTCTCACAGGTGATATACTAAACTGCGTGCACGTGCGAAATTCGCAGAAAAGCGGATGCAATATGCAAAATTCTATACGATATGTCAGGGGTTTTTGTTATGGAGAAATTAAGTTTAAATACAATCCGGGAAAAATATCTCTCATTTTTTGAAAGCAAGGGCCATCTCCGGCTCCCCAGCTTCTCGCTCGTTCCGCACAACGATGCAAGTCTTCTTTTGATCAACAGCGGCATGGCTCCGCTGAAGCCGTATTTTACCGGAGCGGAAACGCCTCCCAGAAAACGCGTTACGACATGTCAGAAGTGCATCCGTACGCCGGATATCGAAAATGTCGGAAAAACGGCGCGCCACGGAACCTTTTTCGAGATGCTCGGCAATTTTTCATTTGGCGACTATTTCAAGAGGGAAGCGATTGCATGGGCCTGGGAGTTCCTGACGAAAGAAATGGAAATTCCGGAAGAGCGCTTATATGCCAGCGTATATCAGGACGACGACGAGGCCTTTGACATTTGGACGAAAGAAATCGGTCTTCCGGCAGAAAAAGTAGTTCGGATGGGTAAGGAGGACAATTTTTGGGAGCATGGAACGGGCCCCTGCGGTCCATGCTCGGAAATCTATTATGACCGCGGTGAAAAGTACGGCTGCGGGAAGCCGAGCTGCGGCGTCGGCTGTGACTGCGACAGATATATTGAAGTATGGAACCTGGTCTTCACGCAGTTTGACCGGCAGGAGGACGGCACGTACGAACGTCTCGCGCATCCGAATATCGATACGGGTATGGGGCTCGAACGCCTGGCCTGCGTAATGCAGGATGTGGACAACCTGTTTGAAGTGGACACGGTACGGAAAATACTGGACGACGTATGCGCGCTGTCCGGAAAAACGTACGGAGCGGATTGGAAAACCGATGTTTCTATCCGCGTTATTACAGATCATATCCGCAGCACCGTGATGATGATCAGCGACGGCGTCGTGCCCTCGAACGAAGCACGCGGCTATGTACTCCGCAGACTGCTCAGAGGAGCCGCGCGGCATGGAAGGCTGCTCGGGATCAAGGACAATTTTCTTTCCGGGCTTGCGGACACGGTGATCGAGCTTTCCGGAGGCGCTTATCCGAATTTGGTTGAAAAACGGGATTACATCAAAAAGGTAATCCGGATCGAGGAAGAACGCTTTTCCTCGACGATTGAGCAGGGAATGGCAATGCTGTCCGAACAGATCCGGAAGATGCAGGAGTCTATGGGACTGCGCGAGGGCGTCCTGCCGGGACTGATCGCATTCAAGCTGCATGATACGTACGGTTTCCCGATTGATTTGACGAAAGACATCCTGAAGGATTATGGCTTTACCGTAGATGAGGACGGATTCCGGAAAGAGATGAACGCCCAGCGGACCATGGCGCGCGAGGCGCTCAAGAACAGGGAGAGCTCGTGGGCAAACCATGAAATATCGGTGCCTGCAGAGTGCCCGAAAACAAAATTCAGAGGATATGAAACGCTTCTGTGCGAAGGGGAAATTCTGTATCTCATCCGGCCTGACGGAAGCTGCGTGCAGGAAGCGGATGAGGGCGAAGAAGTCATTCTTGTGACGGATGAAACGCCGTTTTATGCGGAAAGCGGCGGGCAGGCAGGCGACAAGGGCGTGATCGATACCGAGGGCGGCACGCTCCGCGTTACGTCCGTAACGAAGACAAACGATGAAAAATGGAGGCACATGGGAACGGTAATTCACGGAGCCGTCAGCGTCGGCGCCAAAGCCGTGATGACGGTGGACCGTCATGAGCGTCTCTGCGCGGAGCGAAACCACAGCGCCACACATCTGCTTCAGAAAGCGCTTCGCATCGTGCTGGGAGAGCATGTTCATCAGGCAGGCTCCAGCGTGACGGCGGACCGTTTGCGGTTCGATTTCAACCATATGCAGGCCATGACAAAGCAAGAACTGCGGACGGTGGAAGATATCGTAAACGACGCCATATATAACGATTACCCTGTTACGACACAGGTTTTGCCCCTGGAGGAAGCGAAAAAGCTGGGCGCGACGGCCCTTTTCGGGGAAAAATACGGAGACCTGGTACGTGTCGTGAAAATGGGAGACTTCAGCCTGGAATTCTGCGGCGGAACACACGTCAAGAATACCTCTGCAGTGGGAATGTTCAAAATTCTGCATGAAAGCGCGGTAGCTGCCGGCGTCCGAAGAATCGAGGCTGTGACGGGAGCGGGCGCACGCGCGGTATACACGGGAGAAGAGTCGATTCTGACCGATGTCGCCGAGCTTTTTAAAGCGAATTATTCCGATGTTGTCAACAAGGTATCTAATTTGTATACGCAATATAAATCTGCAGTAAGAGAGCTTGAACAGCTGAAACGGGAAAACGCCGTAGCCGATCTGGACGCTTTGCTTGCCGCGGCGGAAGAAATCAACGGGGTCAAAGTCGTGACCGGCAGGTTTGATGCGCTGGACCCGAACGGTCTGCGCGATCTGGCTGACAGCCTCCGAGACAAGATGGATGTCGGCGTGGTAATTCTGGCGTCCTCCTTCGGCGGGAAAGCGGCGATTACGGCGATGGCCACGAAGCCTGCCGTCGCAAAGGGAATCCATTGCGGAAATATCGTGAAGAAAGCGGCGGCAATCTGCGGAGGCGGCGGAGGAGGCAGGCCGGACATGGCGCAGGCCGGCGGAAAACAGCCGGAGAAAATAGACGAAATGCTTACAAAGGCAAAAGAATTTTTGTTTTAACGGGATTATGACAAAGGAGGCGTGGCCGGAATGGAAAACTGCATCTTCTGTAAAATTATACGAGGTGAGATTCCTTCGGAAAAAGTATATGAAGACGAGTGCTGCATTGCATTCCGTGATATTAACCCGCAGATGCCGGTACATATCGTAGTTGCAGCCAAGAGGCATGTATCCGACATACTCGGCTTTCAGGAAGAGGACGCGGCGTTTTTGGGAAAAATCCAGCTTGCTATTGCGAAGATCGCCAGGCAGCTGAAGCTTACGGAAAACGGATTCCGTGTGATCAACAACTGCGGAAAAGACGCGAAGCAATCGGTTCCCCACCTGCATTACCATATTCTTGCAGGCGGCGACATGGGAGAAAGGATCGTATAGAATTGGCTGCGATTACTGCGGAATTAAATGATTTATGGGGCTTTCTCGGGCGATGCCTGGAAAGCCCGGCTCTGCTGATTACAGTGCTCCTGGTGCTTGGCGTCATATTGGTAAACGGATGGACGGACGCCCCGAATGCGATTGCAACGGTGGTATCTACGGGCTCCATGAAACCAAAATCTGCGATTTTGATGGCAGCGGCACTGAATTTTGCGGGAGTGCTGCTGATGTCGCTGATCAGCAGCAAGGTTGCGGATACGATTTATAAGATGGTCGATTTTAAAGGAGACGCGCAGAATGCGCTGATAGCGCTTTGCGCGTCTTTGTTTGCCATTGTGCTGTGGGCCGTGGCGGCCTGGTGGTTCGGAATTCCCACGAGTGAAAGCCACGCGTTGATTGCGGGTGTCACGGGAGCGGCGATTGCGCTCGGCGGCGCGGACGGCGTCAACATGGGAGAATGGGTGAAGGTTATCATCGGGCTTGTTCTCTCTACCGTACTCGGCTTTCTGATGGGGTATCTCATTGTAAAGCTTGTCGTTGCGCTTTGCAGACCTATGGACCGGCGAAAGACAGATTCCTTTTTCAAGGGAGCGCAGATTACCGGCGGCGCGGCGATGGCCTTTATGCACGGCGCACAGGACGGACAGAAGTTTATGGGTGTCTTCATGCTGGGGAGCATGCTGGCAAGCGGACTGTATGTGCCGGGCGGCAGCTTTGATACGAAGATCTGGCTGATGCTGCTTTGTTCCGTTGTAATGAGTCTGGGAACCTCCATTGGCGGATACCGCATCATAAAATCCGTTGGCATGGATATGATCAAGCTTGAAAAATATCAGGGATTTTCTGCCGATATCGCTGCGGCTCTGTGCCTGCTGCTGGCTTCCCTGACCGGGATTCCGGTCAGCACGACACATACGAAGACGACTGCGATTATGGGCGTTGGCGCAGCAAAACGTTTGTCCGCCGTTAACTGGGGAATCGTAAAGGAAATGGTACTTGCGTGGGTACTCACGTTCCCGGGCTGCGGATTAATAGGATTTATAATGGCAAAACTATTTATGGCAATCTTTTAAGGAGGACGCGGGCATGGCGAAGAAAAAAGAAGTAAATTATTTTGAAATGATGCAGGATGCGATGCAGCACGCCTGCGATATCAGTGACCGCCTGCTGGAGCTGATCCGGGATTTCGGGCAGGAGGGAACAAGGGAGGAGCTGCATGCAAGGCTTGATGCGATTCATGAAATCGAGCATGACGGCGACAGAGTCCATGACGAGATCATCTATGAGCTGAACCGAGCCTTTATCACGCCGATCGACCGCGAGGATATTCTGCTTGTTGCGCACGATATTGACAAAATTACGGACAACATAGAAAATGTGGCCTTCCGTTTGTGGATGTTCAACGTCACGGCACTGCGTCCGGAAATGCAGGAATTCGTCGAACTGATCAGGAAATGCTGCGGAAAGGCCGCGGAAATTCTCGCCGAATTCGAGAATTTTAAAAAGTCAAAGGTCATTCTGACACTGATTCGCCAGCTGTCTGAATATGAGCATGAGGGTGACACGCTTTACCGTACCGCAGTGAAAAATCTTTTCACGAACGAGACGGATCTGCTTGAAATTCAGAAATGGCGCGAGCTTTACCATGACATGGAGATTTGTTTCGATACCTGCAAGGAAATGGCGCAGTCCGTTGAAAACGCCATCGTAAAGAACAGCTGATTTGGAATCTGCGATGTTAATCGAGTGTAAAAACGTTTGTCTGGCATATGAAAACCATACGGTTCTTTCGAATTTGTCCTTCCCTGTCCGGAAGGGGGACTATCTCTGCATTATCGGAGAAAACGGCTCCGGCAAAACTACGCTGATGAGGGCGCTTCTGGGACTCAAGTCCGTGGAGAAGGGCAGCATTGTTATGGGGGACGGACTGAAACAGAACGAAATTGGCTATCTGCCGCAGCAGACGGGGCTTCAAAAGGATTTCCCCGCCTCCGTATGGGAAGTAGTGCTTTCCGGCAGAATCAACCGGCTTGGTTTCCGGCCGTTTTTTTCAAAGGAGGATAAACGGATTGCAGATCGGAATCTGGAACGGCTGGGAATTGCGGCGCTGAAAACTTCCTGCTATCGTGAGCTGTCCGGAGGGCAGCAGCAGCGCGTGCTGCTTGCGCGGGCGCTCTGTGCGGCGCAGAAGGTGCTTCTTTTGGACGAACCGGCCGCGGGACTTGACCGTATGGCAACAGAAGAACTGTATCACATTATTTTTGATTTGAACCGGCATCACGGAATTACGATCATTATGATCACGCATGATGTGGACCGTGCGCTCCGCGATGCGACGCATATTCTGCATCTGCATAAGGACGAAACGTTTTTCGGAGATCGGGATCGTTATCTGGAGTGCGCAACCTGCCGCCAGCTGACGGAAGAAGAGCGGCGTGAAGCGTCAGGGGGCTGCGGCCATGCATGAAGCGCTTGATTTGCTCCGCCAGATTTTTTCCCTGTCGTTTATGGTGCGCGCACTGGTCGTAGGCGTACTGGTAGCGCTCTGCTCCTCTCTCCTTGGCGTCAGCCTGGTGCTGAAGCGGTATTCCATGATTGGCGACGGCCTGTCCCACGTAGGCTTCGGCGCGCTGGCCGCCGCAGCGGCGATGAATGCAGCTCCCCTGAAGGTCGCGATTCCGGTCGTTGTAATAACGGCCTTCCTGCTGCTGCGTGTGAATGAAAACGGAAAACTGAAAGGCGATTCGGCCATTGCGCTTGTATCCGCCAGTGCGCTGGCGCTTGGCGTCCTGATTGTCTCCGTATCGGCTTCTAATATTGATCTGAACAGCTACATGTTTGGAAGCATCTATGCGGTGAGCCAGAGCGATATGTATCTGAGCATCGCGCTTTCCGCTGGAATCCTGATTCTGTATCTGCTGTTTTACAATAAAATTTTCGCGGTAACGTTTGACGAAAATTTTGCACGGGCAACCGGTGCGCACGCTTCCGTATATAATATGGTTATGGCATGTCTTACCGCCGTTACCATCGTGATTGGAATGCGCCTGGTCGGCTCGCTGCTGATTTCCAGCCTGATTCTTTTTCCTCCTCTGACGGCGATGCGCGTTTGTAAAACCTTTCGGCGTGTCGTGGTTTTGTCTGCTGTTCTCGGAGTAGCGTGCGTGACGGCGGGAATCCTGCTTTCTTTTCTGCTGGACGTGCCGGCGAGCGCTTGTATTGTACTTGTAAATCTTGCGGCATATTTGCTTTTCAGCCTGGCGGGATGGGCCGCTTCGCAGTCAGGAAAACGGAAAACCATGAGATCGAGGCGTGAAACAAATGGATAATATTTTATTAATTGATGGAAACAGTATTTTAAACAGGGCATTTTACGCGACACAGAACAGCTTTTTGAAAAACGCCGAGGGCTTTGCTACGGGAGCGATCTTTGGTTTTTTGAATATTTATCTGAAGCAGGCGGAGGAACTCCGACCGGAATACGCGGCTGTTGCGTTTGACGTAAAGGCGCCTACCTTTCGGCATGAACGGTATGAGGCGTATAAAGCGGGCCGGAAGGGAATGCCTGATGAGCTGGCGGCGCAGCTTCCCATCGCAAAGGAACTGATCGACGCGATGGGAATCACTGCAATCGAGCTCCCCGGATTTGAAGCGGACGATTTGCTGGGAACGTATGCAAGGCTTGCTTCGGAGCAGGGACTTCGCTGCTACATTCTGACAGGAGATCGCGACGCGCTGCAGCTGACAGGAGAAACAGTACATGTGCTGCTTTGCTCTACGCAGAAAGGACGCCCGCAGACAGAGGAATATGATACCGAAGCGGTTCTGCGGAAATACGGCGTGCTGCCTCAGCAGCTGATCGATGTAAAAGCACTGATGGGGGATGCCTCCGATAACATTCCCGGCGTTCCCGGAGTGGGAGAAAAAACCGCAACGGCGCTGATTGGCGAATACGGTTCTCTTGACGAAGTTTATGCGCATTTGGAGGAAATTAAGAAGCCGTCTCTGCGGGCAAAACTAGAAGAAAACAGGGAATTGGCATACATGAGCAGGATGCTCGGAGAAATTGAAACGCAGGCGCCTGCGCCGCTGGGGCTTTCCGACCTTCGCGTGCGAGCCGTACGCGCAGACGTTCTGAATGCGCTGCTCGATCGTCTGGAATTAAAATCGGCAAAGAAAAAAATCGCCGCTATGGGATGGCTCTCCGCGCAGCCGGAGGCCGACGGGACCGATGCGCCGTCTTTGTTTTCCCTGCTGGACGAACCTTCTGCTGAGCCGGCCGCAGCGGGAAGTCTGCTTTCTGCAAAGGAATTTTCCTCGGAGGTAAAGGACTTTTTGTATATTTATCCGAACGGCGGGGATTCGCGGCACCTCTATTTCGATTTGTCCTGCGGAGACGAGCCCGCCTTGTACCGGTGCGAGGGCGCCGTGGAACCGGAAATCCAGGAGCTTTTTGAAAGGAAAAATCTTAAAAAGGTTTTGTTTGATGCAAAGCCTTTCCTCCTGTATCTGCTGAAGCAGGGAATCGGCTTTGAAAACCTTGCGTGCGACCTTACCGTTGCGTCTTACCTTTTGGATTCAACCAGAAAAACCGAGCATATCGAGGATGTCTGCCGTTTTCTGACGGGAAAGCAGCTGCCAGTAAATGTCCGTATCCTGAAGCCCATGCGCGAGGCTGCGGAAAAACGTCTTGCGGAAAACGGGCTGACTGAGCTGTATGAAACGGTGGAGCTTCCGCTTGTACGGGTGCTGGCAGAACTTGAGCGCGAGGGATTCCGCGTAGACGCCGCCGTATTGAAGGCACAGGGAGAAGAAATAGACGCAAGAATCGAAAGCCTCAGCAGGGACATTTTTGCGCTTGCGGGACACGAATTCAATATCAACTCTCCGAAGCAGCTTGCCGCCGTACTGTTTGAGGAGCTCGGGCTGAAATCCGGAAAAAAGACCAAGCAGGGCTATTCTACCAATCAGGACGTATTGGAAGCGATCGCCTCGGAGCATCCGATTATCCCGCTGATTACGGAGTACCGGCAGAACACGAAGCTCAAATCAACCTATATCGACGGCCTGACGAATGTGATTGAGCCGGCGACGCAGCGCGTTTATTCCTGCTTTCACCAGACAGTTACCGCAACAGGCCGCTTGAGCAGTACGGAGCCAAATCTCCAGAATATCCCGGTACGTACGGAACTTGGAAAGCTGATCCGAAAAGCGTTTGTTCCGACAGACGACAGGCATGTACTTGTGGATGCGGACTACTCACAGATCGAACTGCGCGTGCTTGCGCATATGTCCGGCGATTCAGCCATGCAGGAAGCATTCCGCAGCGATAAAGATATCCATACCATCACGGCGGCACAGGTAAACGGCGTACCGCCGGAGCTGGTAACCTCCCAGATGCGAAGCCGCGCGAAAGCGGTTAATTTCGGAATTGTGTACGGAATCAGTGATTTTGGTCTTTCCCGTGATCTCGGCATACCGGTCTACGAAGCAAAACGGTACATTGAAAGTTATTTCAGACAATATCCCGGCGTAGAAGAATTTATGGGATCGCTTGTCGCATTTGCCAAAGAGCACGGATACGCCAGAACGCTGATGGGGCGCCGGAGATATCTGCCGGAACTGAATTCCGCAAAATATTCGGTCCGGCAATTCGGAGAGCGTGTGGCCATGAACATGCCGATTCAGGGCACGGCGGCGGATATCATTAAAATTGCAATGATCCGCGTCAGCGAAGAGCTCCGTAAGGGCGGATTCGCTTCCCGGCTGATCCTGCAGGTTCACGATGAGCTGCTCATTGATGCGGAAAAATCCGAGCAGGACGAGGTGATGGCGCTTCTGAAGCGCTGCATGCAGGACGCATACACGCTCGATGTCCCGCTGAAGGTCGACGTAACGGCGGGAAGAAGCTGGTATGAATGCAAATAAAAACAGAAGGGGCGATTGGATCCATGAAAGTATTGGGCGTTACGGGAGGGACCGGCAGCGGCAAGACCGTCGTCTGCAGGATGCTGAAGGAGCAGGGCGGTAAAATCATCGACGCTGATAAAATTACGCGGAAGCTGCAGGAACCGGGGCAGACTGTATATAACGAGATTAAAGCGGCGTTCGGAACCGATGTGATTGCACCGGATGGAACGATCGACCGGAAAAAGCTGGGAGCGATCGTTTTCACAGACCGGCGGCAGCGCGGAATCCTGAACGGAATCGTACATACCCGTGTTTCACAGGAAATCAAAGAGCGTATAAAGAAATACCGCGAACAGGGCGACGTCCCGTTTGCAGTTCTGGATGTCCCGATTCCGGTGGAAGAAGGCTTCTTTGATACGGCGGACTGTATCTGGGCCGTCGTTGCGAATGACGATCTGCGCATCGCACGCCTGATGGGGCGCATGGGAATTTCGGAAGAAGAGGCGGCGCTGCGTATTTCGGCGCAGATGACGAATCGCGAATACGAGGCGATCGCGGATGTAACGATCTTGAACGAGGCCGGCACGGAAGAGCTCAAAAAGCTCGTGCTGTTTGAATTAAAGAGGTTTCTGGCAGGATGATGAAAACGACACAATTAATAAAAAGAACACTTCCGTACTATAAAAAATATTGGAAAATCATGGTATTCGACTTGCTCTGCGCCGGACTCACCACGATCTGTGAGCTCGTGCTGCCGCTGATCATAAAATATTTTACGAATACGGCGATGGAGGATGTCGGAAAGCTGGCGCTGCGTACGGTCCTTTTACTTGGCGGGCTTTATCTTGTCCTCCGCGCCATTGATGCCGCCGCGAATTATTATATGGCCTCCACGGGACATATTATGGGAACCAGGATTGAAACGGATATGCGCCGCGATCTGTTTGTACATTTGCAGAAGCTTTCTTTTAGCTATTATGACAGTGCGAAAATCGGGCAGATCATGTCTCGCATCACAACGGATTTATTTGACGTTACGGAGTTCGCGCATCACTGTCCCGAGGAATTTTTCATTGCGGGGATCAAAATTACGGCGTCCTTTGTCATTCTTCTGAACGTAAATGTCTGGCTGACGCTGATTATGTTCGCCGTGATTCCTCTGATGCTGCTGGTTACGACAGCGGTGCGCAAAAAGATGCGGGCTGCCTTCAAAGAGCAGCGTCAGCGCTGCGGAGAACTGAATGCCAGCGTGGAAGACAGCCTGCTCGGAATCCGCGTCGTGAAATCCTTTGCGAACGAAGCGCTCGAAAATGAAAAATTCGAACGGGGAAACAGAGATTTTTTCCGCGTTAAAGCAAAGGCGTACAAATATATGGCGGCCTTCCAGACCTCCACGCGCGTATTTGACGGCGTGATGTATATCGTCGTTGTTGTTGCGGGAGCCATTTTTATGATTTACGGCAAGATTACGCCCGGAGATTATGTAGCTTATCTGCTGTATGTATCGACGCTGCTTACCTCCGTACGCCGAATCATAGAATTTACCGAGCAGTTTCAGCGGGGAATGACGGGAATTGAGCGCTTCACAGAAATTATGGATATCGAGCCCGACATCCGGGACCTTCCCGGGGCAGAGGAGCTGAAGAACGTACAGGGAGAGATTGAATTCCGGCACGTTACATTCGGCTACGGAGAGGACAGCGTTCTTTCCGATATCAATCTTTCCGTGAAAAAAGGCGACAGCATCGCGCTTGTCGGCCCCTCCGGCGGCGGAAAAACCACGCTTTGCAGCCTGATTCCGCGCTTTTACGAATTAAAGGAAGGAGAAATCCTCATAGACGGCAAGGAGATCCGAGGCTTTACGCTTCGTTCGCTGCGGGAGCATATTGGAATCGTACAGCAGGATGTATATTTGTTTTCCGGGACGGTTATGGAAAATATCGCATACGGAAAACCGGGCGCTTCTTTTGCAGAGATTCAGGAAGCGGCAAAACTGGCGGGCGCGGAGGAGTTTATACAAAAATTGCCGGAAGGATACGATACTTATGTAGGAGAACGCGGCGTCAAGCTCTCCGGCGGGCAGAAGCAGAGGATCAGTATTGCGCGTGTATTTCTGAAAAATCCTCCCATTCTGATTCTGGATGAGGCAACCTCGGCGCTGGACAATGAAAGCGAGAAACTCGTACAGGACTCTCTGGAACGCCTGGCGAAGGGGAGAACGACTTTTACGATTGCGCACCGCCTGACGACGATCCGAAACGCTTCCGAAATATTGGTGCTCACCTCTAACGGCATCGAAGAACGCGGTACGCATGAAGAGCTGCTGGCCAGAAAAGGAATTTATTACCGCCTGTACAACGGATAAAGCTGGACAATCTTTTCCTGACTTGCTCCCGCGGAGCCGGATGAGAACAGGCCATTGCATTCGAGCATTCCTGCCAACATACAGCAGTTTAACGGCAGATCACAGGGCAAAACCATTGCAAACGTTAAAAATAAGTTAATTCTATGTAAAATAAAGATCAAAAAATGATTGTAAAACAAAACGCAAAATGATAGAATACGCTTAAAAGAATCAGGAGGGAATAATATTATGAACCGGATTTTAAGAAGCGTATGCGTTTTTACGCTGGCAGCAGCGCTGCTGTTTGCCTGGGGCTGCGGAGCAAGCCCCCAAAATGGAGAAGCAACGAATCCGCCCGCGTCATCCATAGCACCGGCAAAAGAAACGATTGATTATCTGAATGAGCTGGGGCATATAGAATTTACGCAGGCAAAGAACGTCCTCCTGTTTATCGGGGACGGTATGGGGATGAACCATATCAAAGCCACAGATGCAATCACAGGCGGAAATTATGACGGAAAGCTTGCGATAGAGTATCTGACGAACCAGGGAACTGTGATTACGCTTTGCAACGAGGGCGAGCCGGACAGCGCCTCCGGCGGTACAGCGCTTGCCTGTGGATACAAAAGCAACCGGAAATATCTGGGACTCAATATCAAACGGGAAGAGATTCGGAATGTAGTGGAGCTTGCAAACTCCATGGGGAAGAAAACGGGCGTCGTAACGAACGAGAGCATCGTGGATGCGACTCCCGCCGCGTTTACGATTCATGCGCCGAATCGGGACGACGAATCCAATATTGCAAAGCTGCAGATTGAAACATCCGCAGCGGATATTATTATCGGCGGCGGCAAGGCGATGTACGACAAAGCGCTTGAGGATTCAGCGTATCGGCAAATGCTGCTGGATCATCAAATTACCTATGCGACGACTTGGGAGGAAGTGGAAGCCTACAATAATGAAGGCAGGCTGATCGCAACGCTGACGGAAGATTATTTTGAAAAAGCAGAAGAGGCCAGCCCCACGCTTGCGCAGATGACGGAGAAGGCGCTGTCCCTTCTGAGCGGAACGGAGGAGGGTTTCTTTCTCCTGGTAGAGGGCGGCGCGATGGACGAATCGGCGCACGTATCCGATGTGATGGAGCTGACCAGGCAGATGCTGGCGTTCGACGACGCCGTAAGCCTTGGAATCCGCTTTGCGGCCGAACATCCGGATACGATCGTCATCGTAACCGCAGATCACGATACGGGCGGACTCCAGCCGAAGGAACAGGCGGATCCATACGTGACCGCGCATCGGGCGGAATACCATACGAGCGAAATGCTGAAATACGAGGCGGCGCTTCAGGAGGAGAATCCGGAGGTCGATCTCGCAGCGCTTCCGTACCGCTTTACAACGATCGCGCATACGACAAATAACGTACAGATTTTCGCGATCGGCTATGGCACGGAGATTTTCAACGGAAAAACGGTGCAAAGCTTTGAAATCGGAAAGTTTATCGGCGCCGCGCTCGGAGACGAGAGCTTTGGGGCTCAGAACAAAAACGGCCTGCAATAAGGCGGAAAAAGCTTCTAAATCGGATTATTCCCCCAGACGTGCTGCGGCCGCATTTTCTGAAATGATATTCCATGCTTCCGCATCAATTGTTTCATTTTTGTATAATAGCCGCATCTCTGCGTCTGTAATTTCGCGAAGCACCCTGCACGGATTCCCGACAGCAACAACGTTATCGGGGATATCCTTTGTTACAACGCTTCCTGCGCCGATGACAACATTATTACCGATATGAACGCCGCCGACAATGGTAACGCTTCCGCCGATCCAGCAATGATTTCCGATCGACACCGGCTTTCCGTATTCATATCCGCTGCTTCTTGTTACAGGATGGATGGGATGACCTGCAGTATAAATAGAAACGTTGGGCCCAAGCATGCAGTTATCGCCGACTGTGATTTTAGCAACATCGATCATTACGCAATGATAGTTTGCATAAAAATTTTTTCCAAGCTGAATATGGGTTCCATATTCGCAATAAAACGGCGGTACAATAAAAAGATTTTCTGAATGGGGAATCACCTCTTTCAGTGCGCGGTTGATTTTTTCATACTCCCACCGGTCAAGCTCGTTCACCCTTTTTAACTTTTTCTTGCACGCTGTCATTTCATGCAGCACGGTTTCGTCTGCGATATAGGCCAGCCCCTGATCCCGTCTTTCGGAATTTGTCATAATTGGATTCTCCTTTCCATTCTTGCGAAGAGTACCTTTCTATCCTATCATAATTACGAAAGCGTGAAAACGGGGAGCGCGCCGCGCCCGTAAAAACATCAAAAATTTTTAACGTATCTTTTTGTTTTTTTAGCGATAAAGAGATTGCTATTCTGTGAATGACACGATATAATAAAAGCACCAAATTTATTAAGGGAGCGTGTTTTATGAAAAAAATGATTTCGCTGTTGCTTGTTTTGCTGCTGGCTCTGGGCTGCGCGGCGGGCTGCGGCGATGATGAAAAAGAAAACGAAGACAAAGACGCAAAAGCCTTAACAATTGCGGACGTTAATCAGACCATGAGCAAACTGTCCGAGGGAATGGCATTCGAAATGAGCTTTTCTGTGAACATCAAGCCCTCCTTTGAGGAAGGCACCGTCACAAAAGAAGAATTCGAAGCAGTGCTCGGCTCGTTTATGGAAGCAAAGCTGGACGGATCCTATGAGCTTTCTCTCCTGATGAAAGGAGAATCGGACATGGAAGGCAGAACGATGGAGATCTTTTTGAAAAACGAACCCTTCACGGACATGATCCAGAAGGATGAAAAAATGTACGTGAACGTAAAAACGCTCTTTGAACTGATCGTGAAAATCGCCGGAGCGGCCATGGGCGAGGAGTCCTCCATATATGCCGATATGCTGAAGTGGCCTTATGAAAATGAATACATCGAGGCTTCTCAGTTTACCGAACAGCTGGGAGGCCTGTCCGGCGCCATATTGCCGGATATGGGAGCGATACTCCCCGGCCTGGACGGAGGCATATCCGGAGATGCGGGCGCTTCCATGGATCTCGCGGAGCTTGAAGCGCTTGGTGCTTCGATTCTTGAGGCTCTTCCGATGGAGGAAACGGAAGCGTTTTTGAATAAAATCGCGAGCGCGATGTCCGACGCAAACGCATTTACGGCAGAATCCGAAAAAATAGAGCTGAGACTGGACCATTCCAACGTTGCGGCGGTCGTGACCAATCTGTGCGGCGTGCTGCGCACGGATTTGGCGGACTACATGGAGACGCTGGCTTCTTCTCTGAAGGATGTAGAAAGCCTGCCGGAAGAGGCGAAGCAGCTGTTCTCACAATTTGATAAAGCGGCGTTCCAGGAAGAGCTTGATGCGGCGCTGGAGGAAGAAGCGCTGAAGGAAGCTGCGGCGGAGCTGGAGCAGGCACTAGAAAACGCGCATTTTTATTTCACGGTTGAAGCTACAGATACATCCTGCGCTTTCTCGGCAGACATTCAGATTCCCGTGACAGAAAGCGGCGCGAGCGAGCTGCCGATCACGCAGGCTGGATTTGCTTATGAGTTCCGCTTCGAAGAAAAAACGATCGGAGAAATCCAGGCTCCCGACGCGGTGCTTACGGAAGAAGAGCTGCAGTCTTTTCTCGAACTCTTTTTCGGAGAAGATGTGTCCGGAATTGCGGCTGCCTGAGCGGCTTGAAGCATCCATTTATTACAGAATAAAAACAGGAGCAGACGGTTGATATGCCGCCTGCTCCCGTTTTGTTTAGAGGGGCTTTTATTGCTCCAGCTGCCGGCCGATTACGGCCGCGGCGGACTGCGTCAGCTTGGCTTCGGTATCGCCCAGCGTGTTTTTGTTGTCGGGTGAAAACATAATGACGGATCCGACCGGATCGCCATGGGAAATGATCGGCGTAACGACGTAGGACATGATTTTATCACCGCCGACGCCTTCCAAAATTGGGAAATAGTCGTTTTTCTTGTCTTTTGCAATGAATGTGGAGCGATCCTCCATCGCCTGCTCCAGCTGTCTGGTGATTCTTTTCCCCGTAAAATCCTTCTTTGAAATGCCGGAAACGGCGACGACAGAATCTCGATCGGTGATACACGTAGGATATCCCGCCGTTTTTGCAAGACTGTCGGCAAACTGAACGGCGAATTCGTTTAGATCGCTCATTACGGAATATTTACGCAAAATAATTTCTCCGTTTTCTCCCGTATAGATCTCAACGGGATCGCCCTCCCGCAGGCGGAGCGTACGGCGGATTTCCTTCGGGATCACAATTCTGCCAAGCTCGTCGATCCTTCTGACGATTCCCGTGGCTTTCAGCAGATTAATATTCCTGGCTTCACTCATATATCAAAAACTCCTTCATCAAAGCTGTTGTAAAAATTTCTCTTTTGTATTATTTACCACTGCGAAAAAAATATACACAAAAATATGCCGAAGCGGCTTGCAATTTAGCCTGCGAGGCATTAATATGTAACAAAGTTCCTGAAGGAGTGTTGTCATGAAACGGGCGGCAGTTATATTCTTTGCAGTGATAATGATAAGTATGGCTTCCTGCGGCGGCGCCCCGAGAACAGAGGCGGAGCCGGACTTTCCAATGCGCGGAGAGGTTCCGGTAAGCGAGAAAACGGTACGATTCCTGGGAAGATATTATGAATCGGAAGGCGTCTATTACACGAATCTGAGCTGTTCCGGCTTTGAGGTGCGCTTTGAAGGCACGGAGCTGAAAGCGGAATTTATTTCCGAACCGACAGACGCAGATCATAATACATATATTCACGTTTTTGTCGACGACGATTACAGCGCCCTTGAGAAGACGGAGGCGGACGGCACGCAAGACGGCCTTGCAAACGACAGCCGCATTTTACTGGAAGCGGGACGCAGTACGGTGACGCTGGCCAGCGGTCTGGAGGAGGGCGTCCATAAAATAACGGTACAGAAGGCGAACCAGTCTTCTCTGAACAAATTGGGAACGGTTAAATTATTCCCCGGCGACGGCGCCGTGCTGGAGCCCCCCACGGCGAAAGAAAAGAGCATTCTCGTGATCGGAGATTCCATTTCCTGCGGCTCAAACAACCTGGGGGAGGATCTTGCCGTCAGCTATTCGGCTTCTGAAGACGGACTCTTTACCATGGCAGCTTATGCGGCGCGGCACTTTGGCGCGGATCTTGAGGTCTTTGCCAAAAATGGCCTTTATACGTCGCTTATCAATACGGCTTATGACGAAAATATGCTCAGATATGCGGATCCCTTTAACGAAATCCTTGCTCCGTGGGATACGGAGCGCCCCGGGCGCCAGCGCGATCTTGTTTTGATCAATCTAGGCATTAATGACACCAACGTGATCAATTCATCCGGGGGAGCCTATTCGTACGAACAATTTCGGGAGGATTATATCCGGCTGATCCAGGAGGTTCGCGCCCTGTATCCGGACAGCTATATCCTTTGCACGGATGTTTCCGCCTCGGCGGCTCAGGAGCAGAAGGCCGTAGAGGAATATGTCGCCCAGACGGGGGACGAGAACATATCGTTTTGGTTAAGAGGCACGGTTTACAGCAGGCACCCCCTGATTTCCACGCATCGGAGCGAAGGCGAAAGGCTGATTCGCGAGCTTGAAAATTTGGGTGTTTTATAAATTTACATAGAATGTGAGGTTAGAAATATGGAAACCAAAAAAGATGTCATTCAGTTATTTGAAAATCCGGGAGCGGAGTATCGAGGCAAGCCGTTCTGGTCCTGGAACGGAGAGCTCCGTAAGGAAGAACTGCTGCGTCAGCTCTCGATCATCAAGGAAATGGGATTCGGCGGCTTCTTCATGCACTCACGCGCGGGACTGATTACGGAATATCTCGGCGAAGAATGGTTTGAGCTTGTGAACGCGGTTGCGGACGAAGGAGAAAAGCTGGGACTGGAAGCTTGGCTGTACGATGAGGATCGCTGGCCGAGCGGAAGCGCCGGCGGAAAAGTAACCGTCGATCCGCAGTATCGGATGAAATCAATGGTCATGTACTGCTACGATCGCAGTGCATTTGACTGGAATAAGGAAGTTCCGGGAGAAAACGGATATGAGGTGATCGCCGTTTTCGCGGCGCGGATCGAAGGAAGAGCCGTTTACGAATTTGTTCTCTGCGAGGATCAGGAAGCGCTGACAGAGGCCCTGAAAGAGGAGCAATATAATAAGGTGCTTGTATTCCGGATCGTTCCGAATGCGCCGGCAAGCGTTTATAACGGCACGACTTATATCGATACCATGAGCCGCAAGGCAGTCGACCGTTTTATTGAATTGACGCACGAAGCATATAAGGAGCACTGCGGGAACCGGATCGGCGGAAGCATCCGGGGGATTTTTACCGATGAACCGCATCGGGGACATATGCTGGACGACTGCCGCGTGGAAAATGGCGTGGAAATCTGCTCCGCTGCGTATACGGACGATTTTTTTGAAGAATTCGAAAAGAGATACGGCTACCAGCTGAGGCCGCTTCTTCCCGAATTATTTTTCCGCAAAGACGGGCATAAGGTTGCAAAAATCAAGCTGGATTTTGTTGATCTCGGCAACAACCTCTTTATCGAACGCTTTGCAGAGCCGATCCGTGAATGGTGCGACAAAAACGGAATGGTTTTTACAGGTCATGTGCTGCATGAGGATTCGTTTGCGAACCAGACGGTTCCGAACGGCTCTCTGATGCGTTTCTATCCGCATATGACCTATCCGGGAATCGACCTTCTGACGGAGCATAACCGCTGCTATTGGGTAGTGAAGCAATTGGCGTCTGCGGCCAGACAGGTTGGCCAGAAATGGATGCTTTCCGAGCTGTACGGCTGTACGGGGTGGCAATTCGACTTCCGCGGGCATAAGGCGGTCGGAGACTGGCAGGCTCTTCTCGGAATCAATCTGCGATGCCAGCATCTTTCCTGGTACACGATGGAGGGCGAGTCGAAGCGCGACTATCCGGGCAGCATTTTCCATCAGTCCACTTATTATAAAGATTATAATTATGTAGAAACGTATTTTGCCAGATTTGGCGCCATTATGACGCAGGGACGCCAGGTTTGCGATCTTCTTGTGCTGAACCCCATCGAATCAACGTGGGCGATGATCTACGCCGGCTGGGCGCGTTGGATCAATCCGACGCCGGAGAACACGGACGAGAGAGAGCTTGAAAAGCATTATGAGCAGCTGTTCCATATGCTGATGGGAAGCCAGCTTGATTTTGATTACGGCGAAGAATACATGATGAAGGAGCTGTATTCCACGGGCCGGGATTCCGACGGAAAAGCTATTCTCCGAATTGGAAAAGCCGATTACCGTACGGTAATCGTAAGCGGTATGATCACCATGCGCTCCTCTACCGTTCAAATCTTAAAAGAATTTTTAGAGCTGGGCGGAAGCGTGATCTTCTCGGGAGAGATTCCTCAATATGTAGACGGCGTCGAATCCAAAGCGGTCTGCGAGCTGGCCGCTCATCCGAATGCCGTAACGATCCCGTTTGAAAAGCAAGCGCTTGCCGAAGCGGCGAGGAAGACGTCCTCCTTTTACCCTGTAGTGGAGGGAGAGGGCGCGGAAAGCGTTTTCGTACAGATGCGTTACGATGCAGACCGAAAGCTCCTTTACGCAGCGCTGCTGAATACGGACCGGGAAAACCCGCGTACCTCTCTGCGCCTTTCACTGCAGGATCCTTCCGGCGCGTTTTCCCTGCGGGAAGCGCCTCTGTTTGCGGAGCAATGGGATCTGGCTTCGGGCAAACGGTTCCGCAAAGAGCTTTCTATTGAAAACGGAGCTCCCGCGGTATCGTTCGGAATGGAAGCCGCAGGAGAAAAAATATTCGTATTTACCCGCGAAGAGGATCCGTCGCTGGAAACACCGGAGAAAGCGGAAGAGCTGAAGGCTATCAAGCTTCCCGCTGACAGTGAATTTGCATATACTCTGGATGAACCGAACGTCTGCGTGCTTGACTTTGCAAAGTGGAAATTCCAAAACGGCGAATGGCAGCCGGAGGAAGAGGTCCTGCGTGTAGACGGAAAAATCAGAGACACGGCGGGAATCGAGCACAGAAGCGGAGACATGCTGCAGCCGTGGTACGCTAAAAAGTATTGTGACGATGCGTACGGCGAGCTGGAACTCGAATATGAATTTTATGCAGATGTGCTGCCGGAGGGCAAGCTCTTCCTTGCTGCGGAGCGCCCCGAATTCTGCCAGTATTATCTGAATGGCACGCGTCTGGAATGCGCGGATCCGGATGACTTCTGGATCGATGTCTGCTTCAAAAAATTGGAGATCCCTGCGGGACTCGTTCAGATGGGCAGAAATACCGTTACCCGCAAGACGCTGTTCCGGCGCACGACCAATATTGAGGCGCTGTATCTGGTGGGAGACTTCGGCGTACGGCTGGAAGGACATAAGAAAATTCTGGATCGGAAGCCGGAGCGCATCGGATTTAAAAATCTTTGTGAATACAACCTGCCGTTTTATACGGGCTGTGTGACTTATCAGATCCCGAACAGCGTATTCGCCGCTTCCCGTTCGTCGGATCGCATTTGTCTGAAGATCGACGGTTACCGCGGTTCTCTTGTGAAGGTGGCGCCTGTCGGAGACAGCGAAGCAAAAGCGCAAATTCTGGCCTGGGAGCCGTATGAGGCGGACATTACCGAATGGGTGGCCGCCGGCCGCGACATCGGCGTCACGCTCGTCTGCTCCAGACGGAATGTGTTTGGACCGCTTCATCTGGTTCCGGCGGAATCCAGCGCCTACGGTCCTGGGCACTTTGTAACGGGCGGCAATCATTGGAGCGACGACTATACTTTGATTGACAGTGCAATTTACGGGATGACCGTCAGGGAGCTGAGAAAAGGATGAAGCAAAAAGGAGCCTCTTACAGGATCCTTCTCAGATGCAGCCTGCTGATTCTAACGCTCGGCATTTTGCTTTGCGGAGCCGTGCGGTCTTTCGGCGAATCGGAACCGCCAAGCAATGCGTTTGATATGGAGGAGCAGCTGATAATCCCGACCAATAAAACACAGATCACACTCCGTACCGGGTCCGGCTTTTTCTACCCGGTGAAACAAACCCTTACGGAGTGTGAGAAGCTGGAGGTTCTGGAAAAGGGTCTGTGGTATAAGGTTCGGTACGAGGATACTTCCGGATATGTTTATTCCGCTTTGTTTGTTGACGAAGAGGGATTTGCTGCGAACCGGCTTGACGGCGCCTATATCGGAATCGATTTTGCTGCATCTTACAACGCGCACAGCATCGGACTTGGTACGCAGGTGAATATCGCGCTTGCAAACCTGCTGAAAGCCGCGCTGGAGGAAGCGGGCGCCACTGTTATTATGCCGCGCACGGATATCGGAAACGAAGAGCTTCAGAGCGCCATTGTCAGAGCGGAAATCTTCAACAAATATGACTGCGACATTATCTATCATTTTGATACGGGGGCGGAACCAAGCCAGACGATGTCCGGTCCGCATATTTGCCTGACACCCGACTCCGGTCTTGAAAGAGCCGCGGAGATCCTTTCCGCCGACTTAAGAGCGCTCGCCGGAAAAGAGGGCTCTGACGTAAGGGAACAAACGGCAGACGTCTTCCTGAATCATGTAAAAAGTCCTGCGATGCTGATTGTACCGGGTTATATCACGAGCGATCAGGACTGGAAGCTTTTCGGCGACGAAGCCTACCGAAACAATATCGCAGTACGAATCAGAGAATTTACGGTGGATTATATCTATGAGTACAAACTGGACGGAGGATCAGCAACGGGCGATTTGTGAAACGGGCGGAAACATGCTCGTTTCTGCGGCCGCAGGGTCCGGCAAAACGGCCGTGCTGATCGAACGCATCCTGAAAGCGGTTCAGGAAAAAACGGACATCGACAGGCTGCTGGTTGTTACGTTTACGACCGCTGCCGCTGCGGAGCTGCGGGAGCGGCTCTATTTTTCGCTGCAGAGAAAGCTGGATTCTGAGGATCTGACCGCAGAGCAGGCCAGACGCCTCAGCCGCCAGCAGACGCTGCTTTCGAAATCGTATGTTACAACCATTCACGCATTCTGCCAGAATGTGATTAAGAGCAACTCCGTAGAAAGCGGGATTGACGCATCTTTTCGGATCGCAGATTCGGGGGAAATTGCCATGCTGCGTGAGGACGTTATGGATGATGTAATAGAGGCGTGGTATCAGACGGAAGATTCCTCGTTCTTCCGTCTGATCGACGTTTATGGAACCTATCGCAGCGATCGGGGACTGATCGACCAGATTTTTTCCCTATATGATTTTGCACAAAGCAGTCCCGATCCGGAGCTGTGGCTTCAGAAGCAAAAGGAATCCTTCGATCCGGAAAAAATTGCGGATTTTACAGAAACGAACTGGTGCGCCGATCTTGTGCGGGATCTTCTGATTACGGCAGTGTCGTATCAGGAAAATTTTCTGCGGCTGACGGAGCTCTGCAGACGCTTCGGAATTGCGGAATATCTCGACATGCTGGAACGCGACAAACCCGTGATAGAAAAGACCGTCCGCGCTTTACAGCAATGCGAAGCGGCGGAGACTGCTTCAACAAAGTGGAAGGACCTGTATCAGACCATCTCTGCGATGCGCTTTGAACGGGCGCCGGTCATGACGGCAAAGCGTAAGGCGGCGTATGACGAAGCGGCGCTTGCCGCCGCAGCGGCCGTAAAAGAAGAACGCACAAAGCTTGTCAATAAAATAAAGGATGCGCTTCTTTCGAAAATGGGGGATTCGCCGGAGGCGCCGTATGAAGATTTGGCGCTTCTTAAGGAGGACATGGCCTGTCTGATCGATGTGACGCTCAATTTCTCGGAAGCATATGCCAAACGGAAGCGCGAAATGCATCTCCTGGATTTTAACGATCTCGAGCATATCGCATTCCGCACGCTTTCCGTACGCGAGGCGGACGGAGGCCTCCGCAAAAGTGAGGTGGCGGAACGCTACAGCGCATATTTTGAAGAAGTTTATATTGATGAATATCAGGATACCAACGAGCTGCAGGATGCGATCCTTTCTCTCGTTTCCCGCAGCGGCGGAGAGCCCGACAAGGCAAACCTTTTTCTGGTGGGAGACGTAAAACAAAGCATATACGGGTTCCGGCAGGCGCGTCCCGATTTGTTTGCCTCAAAATATAAAAAATACGGCAGGCAGCCTTCCGCAGACAAGCTTGTGATATTGAACCGAAATTTCCGCAGCCGTCAGTCCGTTCTTACTTCCGTAAACCGCGTGTTTCGCAAAATCATGACGGAGCATACCTGCGGAATTTCGTACGGAGAGGAAGAGGCGCTCCATTTTGGCGCATCCTATTATCCGGAAGACCAGGAGGACCGCGAAACGGAGCTCTACGTCATCCGGCGGGGAAAAGCGAACCGGGAAGATTCTCCCAATTACGAGGCAGAGGCTACTGCGGAAATCGTAAAAGACCTTATTGACCGGAACTATCAGATATATGACAGAACAACAGGCGCGCTGCGCGGGATTACGTTCCGGGATATCGTGATTCTGATGCGCGCGCCGTCTTCCGGCAATCTCGGGGAGACCTATGCGCAGAGCCTGAAAAAAAGGGGAATTCCAGCGTATTATGCTGAGGACGGCGGCTTTTTTGCAAACGCAGAGGTAAACATTCTGCTTTCCTTTCTGAAGGTGATCGACAATCCGCTGCAGGATATCCATTTTGTGGCGATGATGCGGAACGTTTATGGTTTTCAAGACAGCGATCTTGCCGAAATCAAGGCGGATAATCTGCGCAGAGGCGCGGAAGAGGAATCGTTTTACGAGATGTGTCTTCACTATTCCGGCGCTCCGGCGCTCCGGGAACGCCTGAATCAGCTTACAGAGCGTCTGGCGGCTCTGCGGAAAATCTCGCTGCATATTCCGGTGTCAGAGCTTGTGTGGACGCTGATGCAGGAAAATCATTTTTACGAGCATCTTAAGACAGGCCCCCTGGGAGAGCTGCATACGGCCAATATCAATATTTTGTATGCGCGTGCGATTTTATACGACAACAGCACGAATAAAGGCCTGTTCCGCTTCTTATATTATTTTGATAATCTGAAAAAACGCAAAGGCGATCTTGCCGAAGCCGCAGCGGCGGCGGAGGGGATGAATGTCGTCCGAATTATGAGTATTCACAAAAGCAAGGGCCTCGAGTTTCCCGTTGTGATTTTGAGTGAAACCGGTAAAAGCTTTAACAAAAAGGACACCGGAGCGCCGCTTTTGAAGCACAGGCTTCTCGGATTGGGACCGACCTGCTACCGCGAGGATCTGAAGGTGAAATATCCTTCCGTCATGAAATTCTGTGTGGCCCGAAGGCTGGAAGCCGATAATCAGGCGGAAGAAATGCGGATTTTATACGTGGCGATGACAAGGGCTGCGGAAAAACTCATTCTTACGGGAAGCATTCGGACGGAATTTGACAAATATCAGGAAATCTGCAAGAATAAATGTTCTGCCGTTACGGGAGAACCGCTGGAATATCACGTTCTGAATGCAGATTGCTTTTTGGACTGGCTCATGATGTGCGGCGTTTCTGATGCCGGACATACCCATTTCCTGGAAGAGCCGGAACCGGCGGAGGAGGACTCGGCATTTTCCGCTGACGCGGCGCAGAGGCTGAGCCTGCCGATCCCGCCTCCGCCAATGACGTTTTACCGGGAAGAGAATGAGAAAGAAAATGCGTTCGTGCCCGCGAAGCTTTCTGTTTCGGATCTGAAGCGGATTTATGACCTTCGCGAACGCGGTGAGGAGCTCCGCTTACACGCGCCTCGGGTAAAAATGGCAGAAATGCCGGATTTTGCCTATGAGGGAAATTCTGATCTGACGGCTGCCGAACGCGGTACGGCGGTTCATACGTGCCTGCAGCAGATCGATTACAGCCGGATCCGGGGCATTGGCGCGGCGGATGCGGCGAACTACATAGAGGAGCTTGTACTGCGGGCGGAGGACGAAGGATTCCTGAACCGCAGCGCCGCGGCCTCCGTAAACAAAGCGCTGCTTGCCGAATATGTGACAAGCGCGCTTGCACAGAGAATCGCCGGCGCGGATGAAGTCCGAAAGGAAATCCCTTTTACGCAGCTGATGGAGGTGGAGGGATCCGTCACGGCGGTACAGGGCATGATCGACTGCCTGATCCGGGAAGGAGACAAATACACGGTAATCGATTTTAAAACGGATGAGCATCCGGATCCCGACCGATACCGGATTCAGCTGGCCTGCTATGCGGAAAGCATCCGCAGGACCTTCGGAAGCGAGCCGGACCGGATTGTGTACTTTATGAAACAGAATCAAGAGGTGCAGCTGTAAAAGATGGAAGAAATGAGACTCCAGAAATATCTGGCGCACTGCGGCGTCGCCTCGCGGCGCGCGGCGGAACAGATGATCCGAGACGGACGCGTCAGCGTGAACGGCAAGCCGGTCACGGAAATGGGAATCAAAGTAAAGCCGGGGGACGCCGTGACAGTGGACGGGATGCCAGCAGAACCGGAAAAGAGAAAATATTATATCCTTTTGAACAAGCCTGCCGGCGTCCTTTCCTCTGTAAAGGATGACCGCGGCCGGGAATGCGTCGTTGATCTCATCAAGGGAATCGACGCCAGACTGTATCCTGTCGGCAGACTGGACTATGACACCACCGGTCTGCTCCTGCTTACGAACGACGGAGATTTTATGCAGAAGGTTACGCATCCCTCTTTCGAAATCTGGAAGACGTATCGGGCGGTCGTGAAAGGTGTTCCGGACGAGAGCGACGTTAAAAAATTTGCGGAAGGAGTGTTCCTGGACGACGGGAAAACGCTGCCGGCGGTACTTGATGTCACGGGGTATCAGGGGAACAACGCCATTGCGGAGGTCTGCATCCGGGAAGGAAGAAACCGGCAGGTACGCAGGATGCTGGAAAAAATCGGCCATCCCGTCATCCGATTGATGCGGATCGGCTTTGGCTCTCTGGAGCTCGGAGACATGAAAGAGGGACAATGGCGGCACGTCTCTCCGGAAGAAATCAGAAAGCTTACGGAAGAACGGTGATTAATTGGGAAACCGAAAACACACGGAAAATAGAAAAAATCGGGATTTGTCCGAACGGATTCCGCAGAAGCTGGCCGAGTCCGCCGGCATCCCGCCGGAAGCAGCAGGACTTTTTCTGAAAACAGATCTGACGGATGAATTTCGGTACGGAGACGTCTGGCTGCTGGTACACAATAATACGTTATATAAATATTGCGAAGGGCATTCGATCGAAACGTATCCGCTGCGGAGCGGCGACGAGCTGGCCGTTGAAATCGCGGCGACCACGCTCGCAATTTCTCTGCAAAGCGGCGGCAAGCTTCGTATTGTATGCCGCGGCAGCAATGCAATGAACAAGGCCTTCGGAAAATTTACCGCTGCCGTTACAAAGCTGCTTCACGGGGAAGAAAATTCCGCAGAAATGCCTGAATTGGAGCGGGAGGAGCGCTGCCCAAACTGCGGGCGGCCGTACCGGGATGACACGAGGCTCTGTCCGCACTGCGTTAACAAAGCGCGTGTTTTTCGCCGCCTGCTTGCGTATGCCGGTCACTATAAGAGCTATATTATCTTTATATTGACGTTTATTCTCATTACCGCCGGATTTGAAGTCGTGGCGCCGTATTTTCAGGGAACCGTACTTTTCGACGAAGTGCTGAACAGCAACAGCCCGCATTACGGAAAGATTTTCCTGCTGGTCGGGGGCCTGGCTCTGCTGCAGCTCCTGTCAATGTGCTTTACGATTATATACGGGAGGAAAAACGCGCGCTTTGCAAACGAAGTCGTATATGATATGCGTACGGATGTTTTTTCCTCCATGCAGCGTCTCTCGATTAAATATTTTACGGATAAAGAGACGGGCGCGCTGATGACGCGGGTGAATTCGGATGCCGAAGAAGTGCAGTGGTTCCTGCTCGACGGCATTCCGTTTCTGATCGTGAACCTGCTGAAGCTGTTCGGCGTGGCGGCAGTAATGATTGCAATGCGCCCAGCGCTATCCGTACTGATTCTGATCCCTACTCCATTTATTATCTTGTTTTTTCGCCGCTATCTGCCGAAATTTGACAGAATGTACTCTAAAAGCTTTCGCTACAGAAGCGCCATGACTGCGCGAATGAACGATTCTTTTACGGGCGTGCGCGTTGTAAAGGCGTTCGGAAAGGAAGAAACCGAGAACGCATCCTTCTCGGAGCGAAGCAGGGCGTTCGGAGAAAGTCAGGCAGATATCAGCACCAAATCGGGAACGGTTTTCCCGATCGTAAGCCTTGTGACGTGGATGGGCTCACTGATTATTTATGTTTTCGGAGGGAAGATGATTATTGACGGAAGCATGGGCTTCGGACAGCTGACGTCGCTTGTCGGATACGTTGGCATGATTTACGGACCGCTGGAATGGCTCACGAATACCGTACAGCAGTTTGCATCGGCTATGAATTCCGCGAACAGGATTTTCGAGATTATCGATGCGCGTTCCGTTATACAAGAATCGGAAACGCCGAAAACAATTGATGATTTTAAAGGGCGTGTTACCTTTGAAAATGTGAATTTCAGCTACCTTCCGAATCGGCCGGTATTGAAAAACATATCCTTCGAGGCGGCGCCGGGAGAGCATATTGGGATCGTCGGACCTTCGGGTGCCGGAAAATCCACGCTGATCAATCTGATTGCACGGCTGTATGATACGGAATCGGGAACGATCCGCTTCGACGGCGTAGATATCAAAGAGCTATCGCTTGACTGGCTTCACAATCAGGTCGGCACCGTATTGCAGGACACATATCTTTTTATGGGAACCGTGTTTGATAATATTGCCTATACGAAACCGTCTGCCACGCGCGAGGAAGTGATCCGCGCCGCGAAAATGGCGGATGCGCATGATTTTATCATGAAAATGGACGACGCTTACGATACGTGGATCGGAACAGGAGGGAAGGGCCTTTCCGGAGGAGAACGGCAGCGTATTTCGCTCGCTAGGGCGATTTTGAAAGATCCCAAGATTCTGATTCTGGACGAGGCGACCTCTGCGGTAGATACGCGAACGGAGCTGCATATCCAGAAAGCACTCGAACAGCTTTCCCACGGAAGAACGACGTTTAATATCGCGCATCGCCTGTCGACGCTTCGGAATGCGGACCGTCTGATCGTAATTGAAAACGGAAATCTTGTGGAAATGGGAACACATGCGGAGATTTACGCTTTAGAGGGCGTTTATTACAGGCTCTACCAGATCCAGAAGGAAGCGCTGAAAATGAGAGGATTAGAGGAAAAATAACGACTATGGAAGAAATTGCGAAAATGAATTATCTTGCGAGCGAGACGCTTCGCTTTACAAAGACGAAGGGCGGATTTCTTTCCCTTTCGGTCGGAGAAAAAACATACGCGCGGATCATGATTCAGAGAGCGTTCCCGCTTTCGCAGCCGGCGGGCTATCTGTCCGTACGCGAGGTAAAAGAAAACAGGGAACCCGGAGAGGAAATCGGCATCATTGAGGATCTGGCCTCTTTACCGGAGGATCAGCAGAAGCTGGTCCGTGAGGAACTGGAAATGCGGTATTTTACGCCGGATATCATACGAATCCACAAGCTGAAGGATGAGCACGGATTTGTGTATATGGAAGCTGAAACAACGGCCGGCGCGCGCAGCGTCACGGCACACAACAATTCTTCGAGCTTCATCCGCCTTTCCCCGAAAAGGATGCTGATCATAGACGTAGACGGAAACCGGTATCATATCCCGGATATCTCAGCCCTTGATAAAAAGAGCATTCGAAATCTGGAGGTTATCGTGTAATGACACTGTTTTTTACATTGCCGGACTGGGCCGCGAATCTCGTGGCTGACCGGTACGCATCCGAAAAAATGGTGTACGCGATTCCCTGGGATCTGAATGAAACCGGAGCGTTTATAGATGGCTACTGCGTCGTTACGGACCGGAATATTCTTTTTTTGGAGGGCGGATCGGTACGCAAGGAAATTCTCATCGCAGCATTTCGCGATTTTAAAGTCAATGCCATGAGCGGAGCGGGAATTCTGGAGGCCAAAGCGGCGGAAACGGGAGAAGACGTATATTTGGCGCGTTTTTCCATGGAGCATGCCGCACGCTACGCTACGATCGCGCAGAAAATCAACATGGCATACGAAGGCAGAAGCACGGAGCTCCGGGAGGAGCCCGACCGAAAATGCTTGCAATGCGGAAACCTTCTGCCGCAGGGCAGCACAATTTGTCCGCGCTGCGTAAAGAAATCCACGGTGCTGCTTCGCCTGTTTCGTCTTGCCTCCCGTTATATCCCGCATTTGGCCGCGGCCTCAGCGATGCTTCTGGCCGCAACAGGTCTTAACATTCTAATGCCGAAAATATACGAGGTGCTCGTAAACGACGTTTATCTGCTGCCTGCGGAAGAACGCGGAAATATGCGTGATTTTATGATTTTGTTTGCGTTCGTCATACTGGCATATTTCACCTGCAGAGCAATGATCGCGCTGATCACCATCCTGCGCGCGCGGCTTTTGGCAAAGCTCAGCAGCAATATCGTACATGATCTCCGCGTTTCCGTATTTGAGCATATTCATGCGATGTCTGTAAGCTTTACGAACGATCACAAAGTGGGAGACCTGATCAGCCGTGTATCCAATGACACAAACCGGGTGAAGAATTTCATCCAGTCTGAAGGAACCGAATGCATCAACCAATTTCTGACGCTGCTGGCAGTCGCCATTTACCTATTTTTTATCAACTGGAAAATGGCGCTGATTGTAATTGTGCCTGCGCCGCTGATCGTGCTTCTGATGCGGGCCTTTCACAGGAAAACGCGTAAGATCTATAGGCGGCTCTGGCGCCTGTCCGGAAAATGCAGCGCAGTGCTGCAGGATATTCTGAGCGGGATCCGTGTCGTCAAAACCTTCGGCACGGAGGAGAAGGAAATCGAGCGTTATAAGGCCGTGTGCAGTTCCTATAAAAATCTGTGCATCGGCAACGAGGTGTTCTGGAATACGATTCAGCCTCTGATCCGGATCTTAACGACGTTCAGCCATCTTGCGCTGATGCTTGCCGGGGGAATGTATATCCTGCGCGGTCGAATGGACGCGGGAACGCTTGTGCAGTTTACGACATACGCGTCGATGATATACGGCCCGATCAATTATATGATTTCTCTTCCGCGCTCCATTGCGGACGCTGTCGCCGCTGCGGCGCGCGTGTTTGATATTCTGGACAACGAACCGAAGGTACGGGATGCGGAGCAGCCGAAGGAACCGGAGCTCAGAGGAAGGATCGAATACCGCGATGTCTACTTTGGCTATAAATCGTATCAGGGAGTGCTCGAAAACATCAGTTTTACCGTGAAAAGCGGAGAAATGATCGGACTTGTGGGCCATTCGGGTTCCGGGAAAAGTACAATGATTAATTTACTGCTTCGCTTTTACGATCCCGATTCCGGTCAGATCCTGATTGACGGCGTCGATCTCAGAGAGATCCCGCAGCACTATCTCCGAAGCCGCATCGGCGTCGTTTTACAGGAAACGTTCCTGTTCAGCGGCTCGATTTTTGAAAATGTAATCTACTCCAAGCCGGACGCTACGCGCGAAGAGGTCATTCGGGCCTGCAAATTGGCCAACGCGCATGATTTTATCATGAAATTTCCGGATGGCTATGATACAAGGATCGGGCAGAACGGACAGACGCTTTCCGGCGGAGAAAAGCAGCGAATCGCAATCGCCCGCGCCGTGATCCATGATCCCAAGATTCTTATATTGGATGAGGCCACGGCGTCCCTTGACACGGAAAGTGAAAAGCTGGTGCAGGAAGCGCTCCGGCGGCTTGTCCAAAACAGGACGACCATCGCAATCGCGCACCGGCTGTCTACGCTGAAATTCGCAGACCGCCTGATCGTGCTGGATCACGGCAGAATCGCGGAATCCGGGACGCATGACGAGCTTCTGCGGGCCAAGGGAATTTATTACGGTCTGGTTCTTGCTCAGCTAAATATGACGCGTCTCGTAGGCCAGGAGGAAATCTCGGAAGAAGAGTACCTCGGCGCAGGGAAATAATCGTACCGGTTGCCAAAATAAACGGAATGAGGTACAATATGTTGTGTTATCGGTCGTTTTCAGAAGCCGGAAAATGAATCGCAAAAAGAGGAGGTTTCATATGGCGGAACAGCTCGACGAAAGAAAAATAGCGGAAAGGAAAAAAGCGCTTGAAAATGCGATTGCAAACATAGACAAGCAGTTTGGAAAGGGAGCCGTCATGAAGCTCGGAGACAATGTGGGAATGAACGTAGACGTAATTTCCACCGGCGCTCTGGGCCTGGATCTGGCGCTTGGCGTAGGCGGCCTGCCAAGAGGAAGAATTATAGAAATCTACGGACCGGAATCCTCCGGAAAGACCACCGTTGCGCTGCACGTCATTGCGGAGGCGCAGAAGAACGGCGGCGACGCGGCGTTCATCGACGCGGAGCACGCGCTGGATCCCGTTTATGCAAAGGCGCTTGGCGTCGATATCGACAATTTAATCGTATCCCAGCCGGATACCGGAGAACAGGCGCTTGAAATCGCGGAAGCGCTTGTGCGTAGCGGCGCAATCGACGTCATTGTAATAGACTCTGTGGCGGCGCTTGTGCCCAAAGCGGAAATCGATGGAGAAATGGGCGATTCTCATGTCGGCCTGCATGCCAGGCTGATGTCGCAGGCGCTGCGGAAGCTGTCCGGCGTGATCAACAAATCTAAGACTACCGCGATTTTTATCAATCAGCTGCGGGAAAAGGTCGGCGTTATGTTTGGAAATCCCGAAACAACGACGGGGGGAAGAGCGCTTAAATTCTATGCGTCCGTCCGGCTTGACATCAGAAGAATCGAAGCGATTAAGTCCGGTACGGAAGTAATCGGAAACAGAACGCGCGTGAAGGTCGTAAAGAACAAGGTTGCGCCTCCGTTCCGGGAAACGGAGTTTGATATCATATATGGGGAAGGCATTTCCCGCCCGGGCTCGGTTCTGGATCTGGCGGTTTCGTATGATATCATTAATAAAAGTGGCGCCTGGTTCTCTTATCAGGATCAGCGGATCGGACAGGGCCGCGAGAACGTAAAAGCATATCTCAAGGAACATCCCGACGTGATGGACGAGGTGGAAGCAAAGGTTCGGGCCGCAGCACAGGAAAAGATGGGAAAGAAGCCGCAGAGCGGCGCGGATGCGGCTGATGGAACGGAATGAAGTTACAATTGTATCCTGCCTCCGGCCGGAAAAGGACGGAGAATCGTATAGAATCACCTTCAGCAACGGCGAAGCGCTTTCTTTTACGGAAGAGGAGGTCCTGGAGCACGGCCTCTACCGGGAGGGCGAGCCGTGCAGGGGGTATGAAGAAATCTGTACGGTGGTGCTTGCAAAACGTATGATGGCCTCCGCCGCCTCATACGTTTTATTTTCGACCAAAACAGAGGCTCAGGTAAGGCGGCGGCTTGCGGAAAAATTTCCGGTTTCCGAAATTGGCGAAGGCTGGGCTCGCTTTACCGCCGCGGCGCTTGAGGAAACGATCCGGCGCCTGAAAGAGCTGGGATATCTTGACGATGCGGCTTACTGCGAAAAATTCATCGCCTCCGTATTCCGGAGCAAACCGGTCTCTCGGGCTTACCTTACAAACGAACTGGTTTATCAAAAGGGCGTAGCGAGAGAAGTTGCCGAGTCCGCGCTTGACGCGGCATACGCAGAGCCCGGCGCGCCGTCGGACGACGAAAACGCTTATCGGCTGCTGTATAAAAAAACACGAGGGCATCTTTCGGACGATAGCCGCCAGCTTGCGGGACTTTACCGGTTTCTAGCGGCGAAAGGCTTTTCTGCGGCTTCGGCGGAATATGCCATGCGAAAAATCAAAGAAGAAGGCGAGGACTCCAATGAAGGACTCTTGTGAAATTTCCGTCATTTCTCTGGGATGTGCGAAAAATCAGGTGGATTCGGAAATTATGCTTGGCATTTTAAGCCGTGCCGGATACCGGATCACGGATCAGAAGGAACAGGCCGATATTATCGTCATTAATACGTGCGGCTTTATTGAAAGCGCAAAAACAGAAGCGATCGAAGCGATTCTCGATGCGGCCGCCTGCAAAAAAAACGGACGCTGCAAGGCTGTGATCGCCGCGGGCTGCCTTGCGCAGCGCTACGCCGAGGAAATCAAAAAGGATCTTCCGGAGGTCGACGCGATTCTGGGAATCAGCGGTTATGAAAACATCCTGGAAGCCGTGGAGGCCTGTCTCGCAGGAGAGCGATTCGAATACTCCGAATTTACGGGCGACATTTCCTATCTGAACCGCCCGAGAATTCTTGCGGGCCCCGCGGGGAGCGCTTATTTAAAGATCTCAGAGGGCTGTGACAACCGCTGTGCGTATTGCGCCATTCCGGATATCCGCGGACCGTTCCGGAGCAGAAAAAAGGAAGACATTCTCAGTGAGGCCAAGCGGCTGGCTCTTGCCGGCGTTAAGGAAATCATACTGGTCGCGCAGGATACTTCGCGGTACGGTACGGACCTGTACGGAAAGCCGGCTCTGGCCGAGCTGCTGTACGCCCTTAACGAAATTCAGGGAATCGTTTGGATTCGGATTCTGTATTTATATCCGGATGAAATTGCAGAGGAACTGATTGAGGCCATGCGCAACTGTGAAAAGGTCCTGCCGTACGTCGATCTGCCGCTGCAGCATATCAACGCCAGGCTTTTGAAAGCGATGAACCGGCGCGGCGGTCCGGATGAAATTCGATCGATACTTCGAAAATTCCGGGAAAAGCTGGACGGATGCATCCTGCGCACGTCATTTATCGTAGGTTTTCCGGGAGAAACGGAAGAAGCGTTTTCCGAGCTGGAGGCTTTTGTTAAAGAAGTTCGCTTCGACCGGCTCGGGGTGTTTCCGTACTCACCGGAGGAGGGCACGCCGGCATTCCGCATGAAGAATAAGGTGAGCGCTTCTCTGAAAAAAACGCGCTGCGACCGGCTGATGGCGCTTCAGCAGGAGATTTCCGCGGAAAATAATCGGAGCCGGATTGGAAAAATTTATGATGTCCTGGTAGAAGGCATTTCGGAGGACGGAATTTTCTATTATGGAAGAAGCTATGCCGAAGCGCCGGACGTGGACGGCAGAATTTATTTTACCGCCCTGGAGCCTTTGCAGATCGGAAATATCGTCAAAATTGAAATCCTGGTTGCAGAAGAATATGATTTGACAGGCCGTCAAATTTGTGTATAATAAATTTTTATAAAACGTATTCCGTTTTCGCCCGGAGAGGAGTTGTATCCCTATTGAATCTACCCAATAAATTGACCGTGACAAGACTGGTGCTTGTTCTTGTTTTTGCCGTGTTTGCATTCCCGTATCCGGAATCGCTGGGTTTTATGAACGAAGGGAATTTTTTTGCGGATACAAGGGAATATTTCGCACTGGCGGTCTATGTTATTGCTTCTCTGACGGACGCTGCGGACGGTCACATCGCGAGAAAATACCATTTGATTACGGACTTCGGAAAATTTTTGGATCCGATTGCAGATAAGCTTCTTGTGACGGCGGCGCTTCTTTCTCTTACGGGTGTGAGCCTGATGTATTTATGGGCGACGCTTATTATACTGGCGCGGGAATTTATGGTATCCGGTATTCGGATGCTGGCGGCAAGCAAGGGCGTCGTGATTGCGGCGGGGACGCTTGGCAAGGCGAAAATGCTTTTTCAGACGATTGCGATCGTCGTGCTTCTGACCGCGGGCGTGATCCCGGAATCTCTTGCGCAGACGAGAAAATATATGTATTTGTGCGGTAATATCGTGATGCTTCTGGCTGTAATACTTACGATTGTATCAGGCATAGAATATGTTTATAAAAATAGGAATGTCCTTTATACCGACGGAAACGCGAAAGGTGAAAACATAAAATGATTGTTTTGGTGGATGCCATGGGCGGAGACAACGCCCCCTATGCAATAGTGAAAGGATGCGTTGAGGCCATAAACGAACGGGGCGGCTTTTCTGTCGTGCTGATTGGTGACGAACCGGAGATCCGCAAGATCCTCAGCAGCGAGCAATATGATCCCGGGAGGATCACGATCCGGCATACGACACAGGTGATTACCAACGATGACGTACCGACAAAGGCGATTCGGGCGAAAAGCGATTCTTCGCTGACTGTAGGCTTTAAAATGCTGAAAGAGGGAAAGGGTGACGTATTTCTTTCTGCCGGAAACAGCGGCGCTTTGCTTGTCGGTTCCATTACGATCTTAAAACGAATCGGGGGAATTGACCGGCCGTGCCTCGGATCAGTGATCCCTACAAAAGGCGGCAGAATGATTCTGGTGGATTCGGGATTAAATATGTCCTGCAAGGCAGAACGCTACGAACAGTTTGCCTATCTTGGAGCCGCTTATATGAAAGCGCTTTTTAAAACGGAAGAGCCGCGGATCGGACTTGTAAATATCGGCTCGGAGGATGAAAAAGGCCCCGAAATCATAAAAGAGGCAAATGAAATGCTGCGGGAATCTCCGCTGAACTACATAGGCTATCTGGAGGGCAAGGACCTTTTCGAGGGCAGAGCCGATGTCGTCGTAACCGACGGATTTACCGGAAACGTTATTCTGAAGCTGATCGAGGGTACTTCTAAATATATGTTCACGGAAATCAAAAAGCTTTTATTTAAAAATCTGCGGACGAAAATCGGCGCGCTGTTCCTGAAGGATGGTCTGAATGCATTTAAGAAGACGCTGGACCCGGATATCAACGGCGGAGCGCCGATTCTCGGCGTAGACGGGCTGGTGCTCAAAAGCCACGGAAGCTCCAATGCGAAGACAATCCGGTATGTGGTGCTCAAGGCGTGCGATCTCGCGGAAAGCTCATTTCTTGAGGATATTAAGTCTACATTTCAGGAAATGCGTATTTCGTAATAATAATTTGAAAATTGAATTGCTATATTATATAATATCACAAGTTCCTGTACAAAGAGGAAAGAAAGGATTGGTAAACAATGTTTGATAAGGTAAAAGAAATCGTGGTTGAACAGCTGGGCGTAGATGAAGATGCCGTTACGATGAGCGCTTCGTTCGTGGATGATCTGGGCGCGGACTCGCTCGATATCGTCGAGCTGATCATGGCTTTTGAAGAAGCGTTTGATATCGAGATTCCGGATGCGGACGCGGAGAAAATTTCCACGGTAGGGGATGCCGTCGAGTATATTAAGTCGGTTTCAAAATGACCGGAGAGATTTCAAAGCTGGAAGAATGTATCGGATACAGCTTTCATGATCGCAGCTTGATTGTGAAAGCTTTAACGCATACGTCCTATGCCAACGAGAAAATCACGAAGCATGAGCGGACGGAAAGCAACCAAAGGCTGGAATTTCTGGGAGATTCGGTGCTGAGCACAGTGATCAGCACCTATTTATACCGAAACTTTCCGGATATGAACGAGGGCAGCATGTCGAAGCTCCGCGCGTCCGTCGTATGCGAGGCTTCGCTGGCGGAAATTGCAAGAAAAATACGGCTTCAGGAATATCTGCTTCTGGGACATGGAGAAGACCTTTCCGGCGGCCGCGAAAAGCCGTCCATTCAGGCGGATGCGTTTGAAAGCTTACTTGCCGCGATTTATCTGGACGGTGGTCTTCAGAGCGTTTCGGACATGCTGATGGATAAGCTCGATATGGAGAGCTACATCAAAGCGCATGCATCCACATATGAAAATACGGATTATAAAACGAAGCTTCAGGAGTCCGTAAATACAAGCCAGACGGAGATCGGCTACGAGATCTTTCGTGTGGACGGTCCGGCGCATGACTGCACCTATTATGCAAGAGTAACCATCGCACAGAAAGCTACAAAGGATAAAAATTTCGCCGAGGGCTCCGGAAGAAGCAAAAAGGAAGCGGAACAGCAGGCGGCGAAGGCCCTTTTGGAGAAGCTTGGCTTCGTTTGAGGTTCAGAATTTATTTGTGAGGTGAAACGACCATGATACGAGTGACGGTATGGAACGAATATTATCATGAAACGGTCAGCGAGGAGATCCGTGCGGTCTACCCGCAGGGAATCCATCAGACGATTGCGGATTTTTTGGGTAAGAACGAAGATATGACGGTTCGGACGGCCGTAATGGACGAGCCGGAAAACGGTCTTACCGATGAAATTCTGGATAATACCGACGTGCTTCTGTGGTGGAGTCATGTCTGCCACGATAAGGTCAGTGATGCGACGGCGGAGAGAGTGAAGGAACGCATTCTGAAGGGAATGGGATTTATTCCGCTGCATTCCTCACATATGTGCAAGCCGTTCCGCCTCCTGATGGGAACCGGCTGCACGCTGAAATGGAGAGAAGGCGACAAGGAACGTCTTTGGTGCTGCAATCCCGGACATCCGATCGCAGAAGGCGTTCCGGAAAGCTTTGTATTGGATCCGGAGGAAATGTACGGAGAACATTTTGACATTCCAGCTCCTGACGACGTTGTTTTTATCAGCTGGTTTAAAGGCGGCGAAGTAATCCGTTCCGGCTGTACCTTTACCAGGGGCTACGGTAAAATTTTTTATTTTCGTCCCGGACATGAATCTTATCCTACGTTTTATAATGAAAATGTTCAGAAAATCATTACGAACGCCGTGCGGTGGGCGCGCCCTCTTAATAGAAGGACGTCGATCGACTGTCCGTTCGTTGCGCCTGCGGAGCAATGACGAATGCTGATCATACCGGTATTTGTGCCGCACGAGGGTTGTCCGCATGCCTGCTGCTTCTGTAATCAGCGGAAGATCAGCGGACAAAATAGCACGCCCTCGCAGGATACGGTTCGAAAAATTATTGAAAGCTATCTGGATATCATTCCGAATTATGATGCTGTCCAGGTAGCTTTTTTTGGCGGCAGCTTTACCGGAATTCCCGAATCCGTCAGACGGCGGTATCTTGAAACGGCGGCTTCCTACGTCAAAAATAAACATGTAGATTCGATTCGGATTTCTACGCGGCCGGACTATATCGATTCTGAAATTCTTGCCATGCTGAAGGAATATTCCGTACGCACGATAGAGCTTGGCGCACAGTCGATGGACGACGAGGTCCTCTGCCGTGCAGGAAGAGGACATACGGCGGCTGACACAGTGCGGGCCTCCGAACTGATTCGGGCATGGAATTTTGAATTAGGGCTTCAAACCATGACAGGCTTACCCGGCGCCTCCTATGAAAGCGATCGGAAAACAGCAGACGAAATCATCCGTCTTCACCCGGATTTCGTCCGGATCTACCCGACCGTTGTCATCAAAGGCACCCCTTTGCATACAATGTATATAAGAGGAGAATATATTGCTCCGCCGCTTGATAAAACAGTTGCATTTTGTGCGGAATTAATGGTAAAATATCAATCGGAAAATATAAAAGTCATACGGATGGGCCTCCAGTCCTCTGACGGAGTCAGTGCTGGCGGTGAAATCGCCGCCGGACCGTATCACCCGGCGTTCGGTCAGCTGGTTCGTTCGCAGATCGCATATGAACGGCTGCTTGAAATCGGAGAGGTACATAACAATGTCTACACGGCATATGTACCGGAACGCGAGCTCTCCGATTATATCGGACAGAATAAATGCAATGTTTTGGCGCTGAAGGAACGCTTCGGATATCGAAGCGTACGAATCAAACCAATAAATTGACAAGATTTTACCACGAATGGCGGGTATAATGCGGATATAATAACAAGAAATGTGGTGAAGGAGTATGGCAAAAGAAGTATTTAACAGATATGAGGTAAAATATATGTTAAGTACAGATCAAAAGGATGCGGTGATCGAGGTTCTCCGGGATCAGATGAACCCGGATCCGTATAATTCCGGCGGAAAATATTACACCATCTGCAATATTTATTATGATACGGAAGATAACACCCTGATTCAGCGCTCCTTATCCAAGCCTCCGTACAAAGAAAAGCTGCGGCTCAGGGGATACGGCATCCCAAAGCCCGGAGACATCGTATTTCTTGAAATCAAAAAGAAATACAAGGGCATCGTGAATAAAAGAAGAAGCTGCATCGAGCTGGAAGAGGCAAAGCGGTATATGGAAACAGGAGAGCTTCCCGAATTCCGGCCGTATATGAATCGACAGGTTCTGCGGGAAATCGATTATTTTACGCATATATATGATTTGAAGCCGAAGCTGTACCTTGCATACGACCGGCTGGCATTTTTTGATAAAAACGATTCCGGGTTCCGAGTATCCTTCGACACGAATATTCGGACCAGAAGGTACGATTTGTCGCTTGATGCCGGAGATCACGGTCAGAAAATGCTGAAGGATGATATCTGGCTGATGGAAGTGAAGATCGATAAGAATCTGCCGCTCTGGTTTGCACACCTTCTGCAAGATAATAAAATGTATAACAGCTCCTTCTCCAAATACGGTACGGAATATGCACGTATGATCGCATCGGATCGTATGGAGAATACGGATATGGTGTACAGTTCCATTATATAAACGGCGTTATACAAGAAATGTGAAATAAAACGACAGAAAAATAGAGAAGAATCGGAAAATGGAGGACAGCACGAACATGGACAGAATTTTTCGCAGTATTTTGGATACGGACTCGCTTACCAGCGATATGACGATTGATCCGAAAAACGCACTTATCATCATCTTCGCCGCAATGGCGGTCGGCTTTCTTACGAGCGGCGCGTATATGCTCGCTACCGGCAAAAAAGGGACTTTTTCCCAGAATTTTATGCTGACATTGGTGGCGCTGCCGCCTGTCGTTGCGTTGATTATATTGGTGGTAGGCTCCAGTATTGCGGGAGCTTTTTCTCTGGCGGGAGCTTTTTCTCTGGTCCGGTTTCGAAGCGCTCCGGGAGACCCGAAGGATATTCTGTACGTGTTTCTGGCGCTCGGCGGCGGATTTGCCTGCGGAAGAGGATACATTACATATGGAATCTTTTTTGTGATATTGATCTGCGTTGTTCTGATTCTGCTGACGCGTTTCGGCTATGGAACGCGCCGCTGCGAAGAACGGCAGCTCCGGATCAAAATCCCGGAGGATTTGAACTATGCGGACGCATTCAATGATATTCTGGAAAAATATACGAAGAGCTATAAATTGGAGCGGATCAAGTCAATCGATTTGGGCGCCCTGTTTGAGCTGACGTATCATGTAATTCTAAAAAACGACACGGATCTGCACGCCTTTATCGATGAGCTTCGTTGCCGAAACGGAAATCTTACGATTGCGCTGACGGTACTGGAGGAGAACGCCGGATTCCAGGTATAAATACGTCCGGAGACAGTACCGGTTACGCAAGGAGCGGCAAACAGACTCTTTGCGCCGAAATAAACCCATAGAATACCCGAAGCCCGGGTTTCTATGGGTTTATTTTATCATTTCAGCCGTTTTATGTCCGATCCTGCCTGTAAACCTCGATTTCACCCAGCTGGAACAAATAACCGTCGTTACCTCCTAACGCATCTGTCATTTCCAGTGCGGTGACGCGTATATACTGTGCCGAAACAGCGGTAAAGGAGCAGGCCCGAGGCAGCGCGCCGAGGCTTGCGCTTTCCGTATAACGAGCGACTTCTGTCCAGTTCTGCCTGTCTTCAGAGACCTCAACCTTGAAAGATTTCGGAAAATAAGCGCTGGTTCCGTCCTGCCGCGGGTACAGAAGAACCAGGTCAACAGGATATGTTTCCTGCAGATCTACGATCAGCCACTCTTCTCCGTACGGATCGCTCATATGAATTTTTATCTGAGAGGACCAGCCGGTTTCGATATCTCCGTCTGTCAGATGGGTTTTCATCCATCCCCAGTTTTCTACTGAGGAAGAAACCGTTACGGGTTTATGCAGCGCGACGTTATTTTCTGCCGTGATGGTTTCGTCGGGGACAAAGGGCTTTTGAATTTCCTGTGTGCCGGTATCATGATAGATCTCAATTTCTGCGATTTCTGCAACCTCGCTGCCCCCTACCTGCCTGCATTGGTGAAGGACGAGCTTGACATACCGCGCTGACACTGTGTCAAAAGTAACGGTGGGAATTTCCGTTTGAGTGGGCTGGTCCGTGATATGAGAAGCGGCGGCGTGCCATTCCTTACCGTCCTCCGAATACAGAATGGAGTACTCCGCAGGAAAACAGATGCCGAAGGAATCCGTCCCAAACGCTCCGGTGGGATAGAGATCGACGCGGTTGATTTCGACGGGGCGCATTAGATCTACCATCAGATAAATTTCCGGATCATCCTGGTTCTCCGTCGTCCGCTGATAGCGCCAGCCCTTTATCGTGGAAGAGGAAAAACGTGTGCCGTCATTGGCACGGCATACATAATATCCGTTTTCTCCTACGGAATAGGAAGCGTAAATCGGTTTGTCCAGAGCAAGGTTCTGCGCGGAGGCATCCGCATACGGCTTCGTAAGATCGATCCCTTTTTCCAGCTGATACAGGCGGAATCCTCCTGCGGAAAATTCTGCGGTAAATGTGCCGTTTTCTATCGGCACTGCGGCGGCTGCTTCCTCGCCGCCGGTAACCTCTGTCAGCGCAGAGATTCCCTGCAGACGGAACGTAATTTCCGCATCGTTTGTATAGTCTTTATTGACGATCATCAGATAGTTTTGCCCGCTTCCACGATCCTTCATCAGCGATACCAGAAAATCCGTCTGATCCGCAGCGGCTGACACATACCAATCCTCCGGCAGCATGACTGTGGCGGAATCTTCACGGCCATGATGATAAATTTCGAGCGCGTCCAGATTTCCTAAAATTTTGCTTACCCTTTTTATAGAGCGGTTGATCTCCGCGATGCCATCAAAGGTATCGGATTTCGTTCCGTCCGGTCGGATTATGGCGTCGGTAAATTCTTCATTGCCTCTGTCTACCGGCGTCATGTATGTAAAATATTTGAGATTTTTATAGCCGTAGGCCAGCGCCGCCGAAGCGTGGTATCTGGTCTCGGAGACGGTCGGACGCCGAAATCCGTTAATCACGCCTACCGACTGCAGATAGAGCGCCGTATCAACGCCGTATTTGAGTCCGATTTCCCGCACAAGGTTCATATTGGCAAACATCTGCGGCACGGAGCCTGCCTCCAGCCCGAAGGGATACTGGTCATACGAAAGGTAGCTGATATTTTCCGGACCTGCGGCGTTAATCCAATCCTCCGCATGCCCCTTTGGATCCTGAAGAGCGCCCATGGGCAGCATATTGAGCTGCACGAGACAGCCCGGCATTTCTTCCCGAAAAATCCGAGCTACACGGCCGTAGGGATTCGCGTTCGACGGCTCATCCTTCAAATAAAAGCCAGCGACACAATCGTAATCCCGGTAACGCCGGGCAAGCTCGCGCAGCTGTTCATCCGTCTTGCCAAGCAAATCCGTAAAGTCGGAATCCGCAATGGTGACCTGAAGTCCTCGTTCCCCGCATAATTTCAGCATTTCCTCCAATGTCTCCGGATCCGTAAAAATCGGATCCGTTCCCCATTCGAGCAGATCGATTCCCGCCTCTTTCAGCAGATCGTACTGCTCTGCCGTGGTAAAGCCTTTCATTGGGGGCCAGAAGACAGAGATCAAAATTTCCCCATTTCCACTCATTTTTAAATCATCCTTTTCCTTATTTTTGTCCGAATCTGTACACGCAAGCAGTAGGCCGCTGATACAGACTAAGCACACTGCAATCAAAATGATCCGATATTTCCTTCTCATATTCCACCTCTTTCTCTTGTTCTGCCGAAGTATATTTTGACACATTTTATATATAAATTAATAATAAAAAAACGCGCTGCCATTGTCAAGAAGAGAATTTGTGCGGACGAGCAATTTGTTATAGAAACAGTAAAAGCAGCATGGCGTCAAAGAAAAGTAGCTTATAGGGAAACACGGGGAAATAGGAAGTGCGCCTCATGAATCGTCTCAAGCCGAGCTCTTCCTCAAACGCAGATCCGATCTTTGATTTTTTCGTATTTGGCATTTCCAATCCCGCTTACGTTCATAAGCTCTTCTTCTTTCTGAAACTTACCGTGCTGTTCCCGGTAGGCAATGATTTTGCCTGCCGTAGCCTCGCCGATGCCGTCCAGCTGCATCAGCTCGGAAAGTCCGCCTGTATTGATATTAATTTTGTGAGAAGAAAGTCCGCCCGTCTGTGCTTCCGGTGTTGCGGGCGGAATGATGCCGGGCGTTTCACCGATTCTTGGAACATACAGCTTCATGCCGTCGTATACGGGCGATGCGAGGTTCAGACTTTCAAAATCAGCGTTTTCTGCAGCTCCTCCGGCGGCGGCAACGGCATCGGCGATCCTTGATTTGGGGAAAAGGCGAACCAGCCCAGGTGTCTTTACAGCTCCGGCGACGTGTACCAGAATCAGAGGCTCCACTTCTGCCGCGGCCGTCTCCGGGGAGGGGGAATCGGAAGCCGGCGCGTGTGTAGATTCGGCGGGCTCCGGAGCTGCGGCGTTTTGCTGGAGAAACGCGCCGGCGATGATGCAGAGACAGATGCCTGCCGCCGCAGCGGCCGCCATTTTTCGACGTGATATGACGTAAACGTGTCCGCCTATGCGGAGCCGTCTTTCCTGAATGCGAAAGCCCATAGAATTCTCTCCCTGTTTTATTTGCTGTTTTCATTATAGCATATCGCCGTATGCCGATTGATTTCCCGGGAAATAAATCGGAGGCTTTATTCCTCGCTGGCATACGGGGAATATATTGTAATTCGCCGCAAAATTTGGTAAAATGCAAACGCCGCCAGAAAGGCTTATTCCGGTGGTAATAATTTGACATGAGGTGTTAGCATGAACTTTGAACTATTGCATCCGGCTGATCAACTGGTAATGCTTATGGAACGCATTTACCGATACGGCATGACCACCACGTCGGGAGGAAACTTATCGATTTTGGATGAGAACGGCGATATCTGGATCACCCCGGGTTCGGTCGACAAAGGATCGCTCAGCAGGAAAGACATCATACAGGTCAAACCGGACGGCACCGTGATCGGGATTCATAAACCGTCAAGTGAATTTCCGGTACATGAAAGAATCTACCGGGCAAGACCCGACATCAGAGCTATTTTGCATGCACATCCGCCGGCGCTCGTGGCATTCAGCATCGTCAGAAAAATCCCGGAGACGAGACTGATTCCGAATTTTGTGGAAATCTGTGGAAACGTTTCCATTGCGCCTTATGACGTACCCGGCAGCAAGGGGCTCAGCATCAAGGTAACAAACGAATTCCAGAAGGGAAACAATGTCGTTATGCTGGAAAATCACGGCGTGTTCGTAGGAGCTTCCGACCTGTTTAAAGCATTCATGTCGTTTGAAACGCTGGATTACTGCGCACGGCTTCAGATTGAAGCTTCTAAAATTGGAAGCATTCGGCCGCTCAGTGATCGCTATATCCGAATTTCAAAAGAAAAGCAGCATGTAGAAATGGATGAATTTGTAAATAAATCTATCAGCAGCGAAGAAAGAGAAGCGCGTCGGGAAATGTGCGCTTTAATTAAAAGAGCATATGATCAGCAGCTTTTTACCAGCACGCAGGGGACCTTTTCCCAGCGCCTTTCCGATGGTTCCTTCTTGATTACTCCGTATTTCAAGGATCGAAAATATATGGAGGAATCGGATCTTGTCCGCATTGTCGGAGACTGGAAGGAGGCAGGAAAAATTCCTTCCCGTTCCGCAGTCCTGCATAAAAAGATCTATGAAAAACACCCCGATATCAATTCGATCATCATTGCACATGCACCTTATGTAATGACCTTTGCGGTAACTGACTGTGAGTTTGATTCGCGGACGATACCGGAGTCTTATATCAATCTGCGGGATGTCAAAAAAATCCCGTTCGGCGCAAGCTTTATGCAGCCGGATATGGTGGCGGACATGTTTAACGAGATGACGCCGATTTTGATTGCAGAAAACGACTGCGTTATTGTGACGGGATCGAGCTTGATCAATGCGTTCGACAAGCTGGAGGTCATGGAATACAGCGCGAAGGCGATTGTTTCCTCAAAGGTGCTTGGAGACATTGTAGCAATTACGGACGATGAAATAAAGGATCTGCGCGCCGCGTTTCATTTCTGATACGCCGCGCGGACGGATCCCCCGGTTGACTTTTTCCGGAGTATTGGATCCGCTGAAATGCAGACTGAAATTATTTGAAAGGATGGATCGTGCTTGAGCAGCATATCGGAGATATTCGGAAGCCTGGTCTTTAATGACCGTGTGATGAGGGAACGGCTGCCGAAGGAGACATATAAGGCGCTGAGAAAGACCATGGCGGAAGGCAGGACGCTGAAAGCCGATATAGCGGATGTGGTGGCGAACGCCATGAAGGATTGGGCGATCGAAAAGGGCGCGACGCATTTTACCCACTGGTTCCAGCCAATGACGGGCATCACTGCAGAGAAGCACGATAGTTTTATTTCTCCGACGCGTGACGGACAGGTAATCATGGAATTTTCCGGCAAAGAGCTTGTAAAAGGGGAGCCCGACGCCTCCAGCTTTCCGTCGGGCGGCCTGCGGGCAACCTTCGAGGCCAGAGGCTATACCGCATGGGATCCCACCTCTTACGCTTTTATTAAGGAAGAAACGCTGTGTATTCCTACCGTATTCTGCTCGTATGGAGGGGAAGCGCTGGATAAAAAAACCCCGCTGCTCCGTTCCATGGAGGCTGTCAGCCGCCAGGCGGTTCGGATTCTCCGGCTGTTTGGCAATACGGACGTCCGCTGCGTCAATACCACGGTGGGAGCCGAGCAGGAATACTTTTTAATTGATAAAGAGCTTTTCCTGAAGCGAAAGGATCTCGTTTATACGGGGCGGACGCTGTTCGGTGCGAGACCGCCTAAAACGCAGGAGCTGGAGGATCATTATTTCGGAACACTGAAGCCGCGCGTCAAACAATTTATGAAGGAGCTTGACGAAGAGCTTTGGAAGCTTGGAATCATGTCGAAAACGGAACACAACGAGGTTGCTCCGGCGCAGCACGAGCTTGCTCCGATTTACTGCAACACCAATATTGCGACGGATCACAACCAGCTGATTATGGATCGTATGAAAAAAGTCGCAGAACGTCAGGGCCTGGCATGTCTCCTTCATGAGAAGCCATTTGCCGGCGTCAACGGGAGCGGAAAGCACAATAACTGGTCCCTGAGTACGGACAGCGGCGTGAACTTGCTGGAGCCGGGATCTTCTCCGCATGAAAACGCACAGTTTTTACTGTTCCTGTGTGCGGTGATTCGGGCGGTGGACGAACATCAGGATCTGCTTCGAATTTCTGCAGCGTCTGCAGGAAACGATCACAGACTTGGCGCAAGCGAAGCGCCGCCGGCTGTGATTTCGATGTTTTTGGGAACGGAATTGACGGAGATCCTGGAAGCGGTGGAACAGGGGAGCGCGTATTCAGGCAGAGAACATACAGATCTGGAGATCGGCGTCCATACGCTGCCGAAATTTCCGAAGGACAATACGGATCGGAACCGGACGTCGCCGTTTGCGTTTACGGGGAACAAATTTGAATTCAGAATGCCCGGCTCGTTCATGTCCATTTCTTGCCCGAACATGATCCTAAATACGATTACTGCGGATGTGCTGATGGACTTCGCCGATACTCTGGAAGCGGCAGAGGATTTTCAGGCGGCGCTCAGCAAGCTGATCCGTGATACGATCCGGAAGCATAAGCGTATTATTTTCAACGGAAACGGATATACGGAGGAGTGGCTGGCCGAGGCAAAACGGCGCGGCCTGCTGAATCTTCCCACGACGCCTGACGCACTTCCGTATTTTATTTCGAAGGAAAATATCGAATTGTTTGCCAGACATCATGTCTTTACGGAGGCCGAGCTTCGCTCCCGCTATGAAATTCTGCTTGACAATTACTGCAAGGTCGTACAGATTGAGGCCAATACAATGCTGGACCTGTCGCGGAAAGATATCCTGCCTGCTGCCGTGAAATATATCCGGTCACTTTCGGAGACCGTGAATGCACTCCGCACCGCACTGCCGGAGGCGGATTGCGCTGCGGAAACGGAGTTGCTGCGGCAGATGTCGGATTCAGCGGCGGCCTTCTACGAAAGGACGCAGAGGCTTGCCGGAGATATTGCGGCGATCCGGGAACGGACGGAGCTGCTTGAAACGGCGTATTACCTGAGAGACGTTATTTTGCCGGATATGGAGGAGCTCCGCAGGCTTGCGGACCGTATGGAAGAGATTATGCCGCGGGAATTTTATCCGTATCCTACCTATGGGGATCTTTTATTCAGCGTGCTATGAACGCGGCGGCAGGGAATTTTAGAATTTTTCAGAAAATTGGCGGTGGAATGACAGCTGCTTTTTATGCCGTCTTTCTGTTTTTGTTTACGTTCCTGACACTGGGTGTCCTGTTCAGTAATATTGGCTATTCCTATAACCGTCTGCTGCTGTTCACGTTCGTTTTTCTTTTTGCGGCGGCTTCCTCCGTGCTTTTCCGCATAATCCGAACGCATGCGGAGACGCTCGTAAAATACGAGCGCCTCATTTTGCTTCTGGTTCTTCCTCTGCTTTTTTTGATTCAGATGTATCTGGGCTTCCGGCTTCGCTTCGCCTCTGCCTTTGATTTTGCTTCGGTTTACCGTGGGGCGATTCAGTGGGCGGAAACGGGGACCTTTTCGGATTATTACGAGTATTACCATTATTTTCCAAACAATCTCGGTGCGATGACGCTGCTGTTTCTGGTTTTTAAGGCTGCCGGGCTTTTCGGAATAACGGATTATTTTATGCTTGGCGTCCTGCTGAATGCGGTGATGATTTCCTTGACGGTGCTGACTGCTTATGCGGCGGCCAAAAAGCTGGCCGGCGCTTCGGGAGGCGCCGTATGCCTGTTCTTTTTTGTGACAGCCCCGCCGTTTTATATCCTTGCTGCGGCGTTTTATACCGATTCTCTTTCGATGCTGTTTCCTGTGCTTTTTTACAATGTCTATCTGCGGCTGAAGCAGGAACGCAGAGAGGATCAGAACCGCCGGAGATTGCTTTTTGTGGCGATGCTGGTTGTGATGACGCTCGGCGCCATGATAAAATTTACGGTGATGATCATGGCGGTCGCCGTGATCCTTGATCTGGTTTTATCGGGCAGGCTCCGCCAGGCATGCCTGACGGCGGCTGGAATCTGCGCGTGCTTTCTGATTTTTCAGGCGTCTTTTAACTCTTATCTGTATCAATATCATCTCGATCGGGAGCAGGCGGCGCGGATGAACACACCACTGACGCATTGGGTGATGATGGGACTCAATGATTCCAGCCGCGGAGCCTACCATCCGGACGACTATACGTTTACCAGATCTTTTTCCGATCCGAAGGAACGAAACGACGCCATTCTGGACGTAATCGGCGAAAGAATTCAGGAACAGGGATTTGACGGGCTGACGCGTCTTTTTTCCGAAAAAACAATAAAAGCTTTCGGCGATGGCACGTATGCGATCTCAGACTTTTTGGATGACGGCCCGGAGGCACGGGGAGCGCTGCACGAGTATGTGCTTTATGACGGAAAATATTATTCCCGTTATAAATATCTCACACAGACGGCGCTGCTCGGCTGCTATCTGTTTGTGCTGGCCGGCGCTGCTGCGGCGCTGCGAAAGCGGGACTGGTCCGTGCGAGCGCCTTACCTGGCAGTGTTCGGACTGATTCTGTTTCTGACGGTCTGGGAGTCAAGCAGCCGCTATTTTCTGAATTTCATACCGGTTCTGTTTTTGTGCGCCGCGTATGGCGGAGCCTCCAAAAGCGTTAAATATCTGTAAAATGCTGTCTATTGAAAGTTTGTAAAGATTGTGTTATCATGCACAGGATGAGATTCTGGAAAGGCCTGTAAGGGAGTGCTCTGAAAAAATGACGCTTGGTATTTTTGACGGACATTGCGATACGCTTACTACACTGAAGGAACATGAGCATCTTTATGACGCGCAGAGGCATTTTAATTTCAAACAAGCAGAAGAATATCCTTATTTTACACAGGTGCTTGCTGTTTGGGTGGATGCGGCAAGGGAAGACGTCGATCGGAAAGTTGAACGGTTTATTGGAAAATTTTATGAAGAATTAGCGAGAAACCCTTCTGTTACGCAGATTAAAACTCGTCAGGATATGGAACGCTGCAGAAAAGGCGTGAACGTAATTCTCGGCATCGAGGGCGGCGAAGCCCTGGGGCGCGAGCTTGGCAGGGTAGAGGCGTTTTATAAGAAAGGCGTCCGGCTCATTACGCTCACATGGAATAATCCGTATGCAATCAGCGATACGTGCGTGAAAACGGCAGACCGCCTGAACGGCGAAACGGATTACGCCGGCGGGCTGACGCATTTCGGAAGGGACGTACTGCGGGAAATGAATCGGTTCGGGATCATGGCCGACGTATCTCATCTGTCGGACAAAGGATTTTATGACGTGGCGGAAATAGCGGAGAAGCCGTTTATTGCTTCGCATTCCAATGCCAGAGCGCTCTGTCCTCATCCGCGGAATCTGACGGACGACATGTTCCGCGTACTGATCAAAAAGGGCGGCGTAGCGGGAATTAATTTCTACCACAGCTTTCTCAGGGCGGACGGCGGCGCAGCGTCGATGGATGATATCCTCCGCCACATCGAACACTTTATGGCACTGGGCGGCCAGAAAAACGTGGGAATCGGAACGGATTTTGACGGAATCGACTATCCGCCGGACGGGCTTGCCGGCACGCGCGATCTCGGAAGGCTCTGCGACGCGCTGCTCCGGATCAATTATCCCGAGACGCTTGTCAAGGATATTATGGCCGGGAATATGGAACGTGCATTTCAGGGAAATTTACTATAAATAACAAAGCAATAAAGGAGCAAAGAGACATGAAACACAAAAGAAGCTTGTCCGTCTTTTCGGGCATGATTGCGGTATTGCTTCTGGCGGCGGCCGTATCGGTCGGAAGCCGTCAGGAGGCGAGCGTATCGGCGGCAGAGGAAGAACCGCTTTATATGTTCAACGTGATCGGCGACATGCAGATGGGAGACCCCGGCTGCTATTCGGAAGAAAATTATCGGACTGCATTGGAAGAAATCAAGAGCGTTTCTCCGGAGACCAAGGCGATTCTCACCGTGGGAGATCACACGAATAACGGCACTGAGGCGGAGTACGAGACACTCAGCACCATAAAAAGCGAAGTCCTGCCGGATGTTCCGATGTATTATGCCATCGGGAATCACGACAGAGGATACGTACCCGGAACGGCGGAAAATAATACGCCTGTTTCGGAGTGGATGGATCGTTTTATTCAATACGCAAGGTTAAGTTCCGGTAATGATTCGATCAATAACGTGTATTATTCGTTCCAGCTGGAGGGCTCATACGTCATTATCCTCGGATCGGAAGTAACAAGCCGAAACGACCACTGCAACGACGTTTTTATTTCCGAAACACAATACAATTGGTTCCAGGAGCAGATGGCCGCAGCAGCGGAGACGGATCTGCCGATCTTTGTCATTATTCACGAGCCGTTCCCTGATACGGTTTCCGGATCGTTGGACGGACAGGGCTGGGAAGGGAATCCGAATGATCCTGATTACTATCCGGACAACAGATATGCAGATTTGAAGGCGGTTGCGGATCAATACCCGCAGGCGATCGTATTTTCCGGACATACGCACTGGGAATTTGCGAGCAGGCAGCCGGTGGTTGTTACGGATGATGAAACAAGAGCAAGCTATTTCAACTGCTCGTCAGTCGGATATCTGTGGAACGACAACAATACGGGCGTCAGAGACAGCGCTGGCAAATGGACGGGCAGCGAGGGCCTGTTTGTATATGTATACAGCGATAAGATCGTAGTAAAGGGCAGAGATTTCTTGAACCAGAAGTGGGTTCTGGAACAGACCATCTCTCTGACAGGAGGAAATGCAGAGAATGCGGCAAATTCCACGCCGGCGGCAACGTCGGATCCGGCGGGCTCCAATGACGCAGGCAGCAGCGCTACAACATGGATCATAGTAGCAGTCTGCGCCGCTGCGGTGATTGCTGTTGCCATTGCGATCGGCGTGGTTGTTTCCTCCAAAAAGAAAGGATCCGGTAATGAAAAATAAGCTTTTACCGGCCGCAGCGCTTGGAACGGCGTTTGTGCTGGTTTTCAGCTTTCTGTTTTTCTGCGGCGGTATGACGGCGTTTGAAGCGGCTGCTTCGGCGCCGTCTATTACGCTGGAAAAGACAAGCGTGCAAAGCGGAGAGGAAATCGTGATCCGATACAGCGGGACGGGCTCCAGAGATTGGATCGGGATCTATCCCGACGGCGTGGCGCCAGGACCGACTCCGTCGCTGCGCTGGTGCTATGCAGAAAACGGGACGGGACAGGTTTCGCTGCCCGCACAGTCAGAGGTCAATGCGAATCAGCCGCTTTCTCCGGGAACGTATCAGATTTATCTGCTGCAGAATGACGGCTATACGATTCTGGACCGCAAGGATTTGACCGTATCCTTTGATGCCGCTCCGTATTGGCCCTCGATTTCGTTCTCCTCTGGACGCACCGTTCGGATCACTCCTGCGGAAAAATACGACGCCTCGGTCAGCTATGAGCTGTATCTGGGAACAGCCGCTGGAAAACTGCAGGGCTATACGAGTCTGGGAACAGCGACGCTGAAAAATAACCAATATACCTATACGCTGGGAACGTGTACCGTGATTCCTGCGGAGGCGACACATCTTTACGCTTATATCAAAGCCGGCAATACCGAGACGCAGTATTTTGCGTCTTGTAAAATATCGGATCCCTCCTTTTACAAGACGCCTTCCATGGGCGGCCGTCTGTACGGCTTTCAGATTTTTACGGATATCCATATCAATGATTCCGTACCGCTCCACGCGACGCACTTTGAACTGGCGCTGCGCGACGTGCTTCGCAATGCGCCCGACAGCAAGGCGATCGTAACGATCGGTGATAATACGGACAACGGACTGGAGGCGCAGTGGAAAAGGCTCAATGAAATCAGGGATTCGGTTCTGACAGACGGAACGCCGGCAATGTATTTCACAATGGGTAATCATGACAGAGACTACAACGGAACGTATGAAGCTCAGGTGGCGCTGTTTCGGAATTATACGGGAATGCCGGGCGTTTATTATACGTTCGAAATCGAGGGAAATTCCTTCATCGTGCTCGGCTCGGAACGGAAGGGCGGCTTTGCTTATCTCAGCAGTACACAGCTGAATTGGCTGAAAACGCAGCTTGAAAAAGCTTCCCCGGACGAACCGGTCTTTGTTTTTCTGCACGAGCCTCTGAAAAACACGGTTTCGGGTTCGCTGGCTTATCTGAATCCCACGATTCAGGATTGGTACGGCGTGGAACAGGATGAAGAGCTCCGAGAAATTCTGGACGCCTATCCGAACGTCCTGCTGTTTACAGGTCATACCCACTGGCATTTCAACACGACGCAGCCGATGCTTTACGGAAACGGAAAAACGGCAAACTATTTTAACTCCGCATCGATCGGATATTTATGGAATGATGAGGATGAAGAAGTCGTAGGAAGCCAGGGATATTATGTAGAAGTATATGAAAACGGCATTTACGTGCGAGGAAGAGATTTTGCAAACAGCTTGTGGACACCTGCGGCACAGTTCTTTATTCCGCTTGGACAGACGTCTTCTGTGACGCCGAGTGCATCGCCGGCGGAAACCCCGGCCTCGCAGACGGCTGCGCAGCCCACTCGGACGCCGGCTACGGCCGCTGCGCAGGCGACCGCGGCGCCGCAGCAGGAAACCCCCGAGCCGAGCGTACCGCAAGAAACGACAACAAATGCGGCAGGGACAGGCACGCCCGCAACGCCGACGAAAGCGCATACCGGAGCTTCTGCACAGAAAGATCTGACGCCGGCACCAAGCTCTTCTGCCTCGGAAAAAACAAAAGGAGGAAATTCTGCTTTGTCTGTGATCGCTGCGGTTCTGTCAGCGGGAGCAATCTGTCTGGCGTCTGCCGCCGGAGTGCTGCTGTATCGATCGAAAAAAGCAGGAAAACATGATGTGTGAGCTTTGCCCGCGCCGCTGCGGCGTCGATCGTTCCTCCGGTGCAACCGGCTTCTGCGGCGCGGGCGGCTCAGCGGTGCGGATTTCCCGTGCGGCTCTTCATGCCTGGGAGGAGCCGTGCATTTCCGGCACGCGCGGATCCGGTACAATCTTTTTTTCTTACTGCACGCTGCGCTGCGTATATTGTCAGAACCTGCCGGTCAGCAGAGGCATAGCCGGGATAGAGGTGGAAATTTCCCGCCTCGCAGAGATCATGCTGGAGCTGGAAGCGCAGGGCGCGCATAACATCAATCTTGTAACGCCGACGCATTATGCGGCGCAGATTCTTGAAGCAATTGAAATTGCCCGCCGCCGGGGTCTTTCGCTTCCTATTGTGTATAACACCGGCGGCTATGAGCTTTCCTCTGCAATCGAACGTCTGCGAGGCGCCGTCGATATTTTTCTTACGGATTATAAATATGCGACGAATGCAGATGCGCTGCGCTATTCCGGCGCCGCGGATTATATAGAAAACGCCGATGCAGCGCTTGCCAAAATGGTTGAGCTCGCGCCGCTTTCTTTTTCCTCCGACGGATTGCTGCGCTCCGGCGTGATCGTGCGCCATTTGCTGCTGCCCGGGAAGCTGACGGCAGCCAAAAACGTATTGAAACGAATTTTTACACGCTATCAGAACAGGATCTATTACAGTCTTATGAGTCAGTATACGCCTGTCCCCGGCGTTCCGGAAGAGCTGAACCGCACGGTCACGAAACGGGAGTATGCCTGTCTGACCGCTTATGCCGACCGGCTCGGGATAGAAACGGCATATCTTCAGGAAAGCACTGCCGCCTCTGAGCGCTTTATTCCCTCCTTTGACCTTACGGGAGTCCTGCCGCGTTCCTGACCGGCGGATGAACGGGCGAAAAATGTCCATAATATACGTATCGGGCGAAAAAAACAGTTGCGGTACGCAGGTGTTTGTTATAGAATAAATTTTAACAACGTGATTTCTGCACGGATGGCAAGACATTGTATGGAGGAAAGAAACGGTATGATCGATATCAAAGTGCTGCGGGACAATCCAGACGCTGTAAAGGAAAACATCAGGAAAAAATTTCAGGACGAAAAGCTCCCGCTGGTCGACGAAATCGTATCGCTGGATGCGGAGAACCGCGCCGCCATCCAGCGCGGCAACGAAGCACGCAAGGAACGGAACGAGCTGAGCAGCCGGATCGGCGCTCTGATGCGCGAGGGACGGAAATCGGAAGCGGAAGAAATCAAAGAGCAGGTCGGACGAATCAACCGGGAGCTTCTGGAAATTGAGGCGAAGGAGGCCGAATACGAGACGGAGCTCAGAACGCGCATGCTGAAAATACCGAATTTTATCGACGAGACGGTCCCGATCGGGAAAGACGACAGCGAAAACGTCGAGCTCCGGAAATACGGAGAGCCGCGCGTACCGGAATATGAAATCCCGTATCATACCGATCTTATGGAATCGCTCGGCGGGATCGATCTCAATGCGGCAAGAAGAGTCGCCGGAAACGGATTCTATTATTTACTGGGCGATATTGCGCGCCTGGAGTCTGCGGTGCTTGCCTATGCAAGAGATTTCATGATCGGAAAAGGGTTTACGTATTGTATCCCTCCATTCATGATTCGGAGCGACGTCGTGACCGGCGTCATGAGCTTTGAAGAAATGGACGCCATGATGTATAAAATCGAAGGAGAGGATCTGTACCTGATCGGTACGAGCGAGCATTCCATGATCGGAAAGTTTAAAGACCAGTTCCTTCAGAAAGCAGATCTGCCTTACACGATGACCTCTTACTCTCCCTGCTTCCGGAAGGAAAAAGGCGCGCACGGAATCGAGGAAAGAGGCGTGTACAGAATTCACCAGTTTGAGAAACAGGAAATGATCGTGGTTTGCGAGCCGGAGGACAGTAAAATGTGGTATGACAGAATGTGGTCCTATACGGTTGAGCTGTTCCGGAGTATGGAAATCCCCGTACGAACGCTGGAATGCTGCTCGGGCGACTTAGCTGATCTTAAGGCAAAAAGCGTCGACGTCGAGGCCTGGAGCCCGCGTCAGCAGAAATATTTTGAAGTCGGCAGCTGCTCGAATCTTACGGATGCGCAGAGCAGACGGCTCGGCATCCGGATCAAGGGAGAGAAAGGAAATTATTTTGCGCATACCTTAAATAACACGGTTGCGGCGCCGCCAAGGATGCTGATCGCGCTGCTGGAAAATCATTATAACGAGGACGGCAGCGTCACGGTTCCGGAGGTGCTGCGCCCATATATGGGAGGAACGGCCGTTTTACGGAGAAAGGAACGGGGAATCTGAATGAGGGATGCAGTGGAAATCAGCGTGGAAATCTGCAGAGAAGGCGTACGTCTTCCGGAATATGCCAGAGAGGGAGATGCCGGAATGGATGTTCGGGCCGCGGAATCCGTTGAAATCCAGCCGGGAGAAACCGTGCTTGTTCCTACGGGACTGAAGGTCGCGATTCCGGACGGATATGAAATTCAGGTCAGACCGAGAAGCGGCTTATCGCTCAAAACGCCGCTGCGCCTGGCAAATGCGCCGGGAACGATCGACGCCGGCTATCGAGATGAAATCTGCGTTATTACGCAGAATACGTCTCCCGACACGCCGTACAGGATCGAAAAGGGCGACAGAATCGCTCAGTTTGTCCTGCAGAAGGTTCCCAAAATTCTTTTCCGGGAACAGACGGACGTGCGGCGGATCGGATCCGACAGAGGCGGCGGATTCGGTTCAACGGGGATCGAGTGATGGAGACGATCAGCGCGGTGGGGCAGGATTCCCATCGGTTTACAGAAGAAGAGAAGCCTTTGTATCTGGGAGGCGTTCTGTTTGAAGGGTGCCGGGGACTTGCGGCGAACAGCGACGGGGACGTCGTTCTGCATGCGATTACAAATGCTGTTTCGGGACTTACAGGAGTCAATATTTTAGGCGAGGCCGCCGATGCGCTCTGCCGAAAAGGAATTACCGATTCGGCGGTATATCTGCGCGAGGCGCTGAACGCTTTGGAACAAAAGAATATGCAGCTGCGGCACATCTCTCTTTCGCTTGAGTGTAAAGCTCCGAAAATTTCGCCCAAAACGGAAGAAATGAGGCTCCGGATCGCGGAGCTGTGCGGAATTTCACCGGAGCGGATCGGGATTACGGCCACGTCCGGAGAGGGCCTGACGGAATTCGGAAGGGGAGAAGGCATTGCGGTGATCTGCGTGGTAACCGCGGCTGTAGGATCGGAATATAATAGAAATGGAAAGGGCAACGGAGGATTCATATGAAAAAGTATCAAGTGGGCGTTATAGGTGCAACAGGAATGGTCGGGCAGCGCTTTTTGCTGCTGCTGGAAAATCATCCCTGGTTTGAGGTCGCGGTGCTTGCGGCAAGCAGCAGATCCGCGGGAAAACCGTACGCGGAAGCAGTGGGCTCCAAATGGAGCATGACAAAGGAGATTCCTGAGAAATATCGGAATATGATTGTCGCAGACGCCTCGGCCGACGTGAAAAAAATCGCGGGATGCGTGGATTTCGTTTTCTGCGCAGTAGATATGAAAAAGGACGAAATCAAAGCGCTCGAAGAGCTGTATGCCAAAAATGAGTGTCCGGTGATTTCGAACAACAGCGCAAACCGTTTTACTCCGGACGTTCCGATGATCGTTCCGGAAATCAATCCGGAGCATGCGCAGATCATTCCGTATCAAAAGAAACGGCTCGGAACAAAGCGGGGCTTTATTGCCGTGAAATCAAACTGCTCCCTGCAGAGCTACGTACCCGCGCTCCATCCGCTTCGGAAGTTTGGCCTGAATAAGGTTCTTGTGTGTACTTACCAGGCGATCTCCGGCGCCGGCAAAACGTTTGCCACCTGGCCGGAAATGATCGACAACGTAATCCCCTACATCGGCGGGGAGGAAGAAAAATCGGAACAGGAGCCGCTGAAGCTGTTCGGTACCATTGACCAGGCGCAGGGCAGGATCGTCCCGGCAGCGTCGCCGTCTTTTACCGCCCAGTGCATCAGGGTGCCGGCTTCAGACGGGCATATGGGCGCCGTGTTTGCCAGCTTCGACCGTTTGCCGCCGCTCGAAGAGATCATTGAAATCTGGAAAAATTATAAGGGAAGAGCGCAGGAGCTGAAGCTGCCAAGTGCTCCGGAGCACTTCCTGACATATTTTACCGAAGACAACAGGCCGCAGACGAGGCTGGACCGGGATCTTGAGCATGGAATGGGAATCTCGATCGGTCGGCTGCGCAAAGATACGCAATACGATATTAAATTTGTGTGCCTGTCCCACAACACGATCAGAGGAGCTGCCGGCGGAGGCGTGCTGATGGCGGAGCTTCTTTGCAGCGAGGGATATATTGAATCGTAAGGAGGAGATTCTTCAGTGAAACAGAAAATTTTTACAGGCGCGGCTGTTGCCATCGTCACGCCGTTTAAAGGTGAAAATTTCGACGAAGTGGATTATGATGCGCTCGGAGATCTGATTGAATTTCAGATTGAGAACGGTACGGATGCCATCGTGATCTGCGGGACGACCGGAGAAGCGTCCACGATGCCGGACCCGGAGCATCTGTCCGTCATTGAATATGCGGTTCGCAGGACGGCCGGCCGAATCCCCGTAATCGCGGGAACGGGGAGCAACGATACGAAGCATGCCATTTCGCTGAGCCGGAAGGCAGAATCGCTCGGTGCAGACGCACTCCTTTCTGTTACGCCATATTATAATAAAACGACGCAGGACGGTTTGTATGAGCACTTCAAAGCGATCGCACAGAGCGTATCGCTGCCGATCATTCTATACAACGTTCCCAGCAGAACGAATCTCAATATAGAGCCGGCGACGTTCGAACGGCTCTGCAAGATTCCGAACATTAACGCGGTGAAGGAATGTAATTTGCTGCAGATTCCGGAAACGGTGAAGCGCTGCGGCGACGAACTGAATTTTTATTCAGGAGAAGACGGATACGTACATTTCCTGATGAGCGCCGGCGGACTCGGCGTGATATCGGTTGTTTCTAATATTGCGCCGCGTTATATGAGCGACATGGTGAAAGCGTATCTGAACGGAGAAATCGAGAAGTCCTGGAAAATGCAGGTTGCCTGCCAGGATCTGGTGAAAGCGCTGTTTTGCGAGGTGAACCCGATTCCCGTTAAGGAAGCGCTCAATTTGATCGGATTCCGCGCCGGCGGCTGCCGTCTTCCGCTTGTCGGAATGAAGCCGGAAAACAGAGAAAAACTTGCTGCGGCAATTGAAAATTTCAGAAATATTGGTGGAATCAAATGATAGAAATTGCAATTAACGGTTGTAACGGAAAAATGGGGCAGGTCGTGGCGGACACGATTGCCGCCTCGTTTTCAGACAGTGCCCGCGTTTCCTACGGCGTGGATCTTTCCGCGCCGCAGAATGCGCCTTTCCCAGTTTATACGGCCTTCCCGCAGATCCCGGAAGACGTACGTGCGGATGTAATGATCGACTTTTCCAATCCTGCGGCGCTTCCCGGACTTTTGAATTTTGCGCGTTCCCGCAGAATACCGGTGGTCATTGCGACGACGGGACTTTCTAAGGAGGACGAGCAGTCGCTCCGCGCCGCGGCGTCTGAAATTCCGGTATTCTGGTCTGCCAACATGTCGCTCGGCGTTTGTCTTTTAAAAGAACTGGCGAAAAAGGCCGCCGCCTTCCTCGGAGAAAACTTCGATATCGAAATTGTAGAAAAGCACCACAACAGAAAATTGGATGCCCCGAGCGGAACGGCGCTTGCCATTGCGGACGCCATCAATGAGTCGGAAGGAAACCGATTCTGCTATGAATACGACAGGCACTCAAGAAGAGCAAAGCGGAAAAAAACGGAAATCGGGATTTCTTCCGTGCGCGGCGGAAATATCGTAGGAGACCATGAAGTGATCTTTGCCGGGCAGAATGAAGTCCTCGAAATCAGCCATCGGGCCATGTCCCGAAATCTGTTCGCAGACGGCGCCGTGAAAGCTGCTTTTTTCCTGAAGGACAAGCCTGCCGGCTTCTACGGAATGGACAGCCTATACAAAAATATAGGTTGACAAGAATCGCAAAAAATTGTAATCTATAGACAAATTTATGCTTTGATTCCCCAATTCGAAAGGAGTTTCTTTTGGAATGAAGAAATTGGTGTTATATTGCTCCATAGACGGAAATACGGACGCGGTCGCGCATGCCATCGCTGATAAAATCGATGCGGACACGGCACGGCTGGTTCGCGTGAAGAAGGTGAAAGGCTTCGGCTTTTTTAACAACCTGAAGCTCCGCATGGAGGTAATAGGCAAGAAAAAACCCGACATTTTTCCGTTTAAATGGGATCCGCGCGATTACGACCTGATCTTTATCGGAACCCCGGTATGGTATGATTCTTATAACCCCGTTTATAACACCCTCTTCAACGTAATAAAGATATACGACAGAAAAGTCGCGCTGTTTTCGACCGGAGAGAAGGAAGACACCAAAGCGCTTGCAAAATTGGAAGAGGACTGGCTGAAGGACTCCGTGATCCTGGGAACGAAGCACTGCGTAGAACCGATCTGGTGTGACGAGGAGTCCGAAACAAAGGCGATTCTCGACGATATGGCGGAGTGGGCACAGCAGATTGCCGATAAAGCGGAGAAGATGATCGAACAGGAAGAATTTGAACGAAGAAAGACGATCTACAAATATTGACGATCCGATGGAACAGTCGCCCGAAGCGCAGTATCCGCGCATCAAACCATATAGAAAAGATTTTACATATTCCTATGCGGAAGGCGTTTTTCCCACGATCGAGCTCATCGATCATGCGCCGGAAACGGTTCAGCGGATCATTGTATCATCGAAAAGCGCACGAAACAGCGGCGTAGCACTTCTGAAAGAGAAATGCTGCGCCTTTGGTATTCCTTTCCGGGAAGACGACCAGACGATCGCCAGAATCTGTCCGAAGGGAAGCGTATTGGCTGTGGGCGTCTTTGCAAAGACGAAGCGCAGTCTGGATCCGGCGAAGCATCATGCCGTTTTTGTGAATCCGTCGGATATGGGAAATCTCGGCACGCTTCTGCGGACTGCGGCTGCTTTCGGAATCTTTGATGCCGCAGTGATCGAGCCGGCGGCGGATTATTATGATCCAAAAACGATTCGCGCCTCGATGGGAGCTTTTTTTCGCGTTCGCGTCCATTCCTACGCCTCCTTTGCGGAATATGCCGCGGAAGCGGGGGATCGGGAATTCTATCCCTTTATGCTCAAGGGCCGCGATTTGGATCGTTACAGCCCTGACACAGACAGCGCTTTGCTGCGGCCGCATTCCCTGATATTCGGAAACGAATCGCGCGGGCTCGACGACAGCTATCTGCAGATCGGCACGCCGCTCAGGATCCGTCATCTGGACACCGTGGATTCTCTGAATCTGACGATTGCCGCAGGGATCGCCATGCAATGGCATTTTCAGACATTTAGGGGTTAAACAAATGGAACAATACGAAGCTATTCTATCAAAATGCAGAGTGTGCGGAATCGCCTCTGAGGAGGTGCGCTATGCCAAAGAATTGCTGGCGAATAAAGGCGCAGCCGGGGCTGACGGCAGTTTTATCTGCGAGGGGCTTTGGGCTGCAGAGAAGCTGATCCGCGGCAAAATTCCGGTATCACATTTTTTTGTCGACGGAGAAGCGCTCCGCTCTGGCCGGATAACAAGACAGGAACAGCAGCTCGTTTCCCGCATGACGGAATATGCCGGCCAGTCATTCGAAATATCGGCAAAAGCCTGCCGAAAAATCAGCGACAGAGATGGAGCGGACATCTGTTTTCTGATTGCAAAGCAGACGGTTCTGCCGCTGACAGCGCTGCCGCTTGCCGATTCCATGCTTATCATGATATTGGACGGCCAGGAACAGCCTGGAAATATCGGATCCATTCTTCGCTCTTTAGACTGTGCAGGAGGCGCCGCCGCCATTACGACGAACCGCCGCGTGCGCCTCAGCAACAGCAGACTCATTCGCTCCAGTCTGGGGGCGGCATTCCTGCTGCCTCTGGCAGACGCAGGAATGGAAGAAACGGGAGAGTGGCTCGTCAAAAACCATTTTAAAACGGTTCTCACCGATTTGTCCGCACAAAAGCCGTATTATGACGTCGATTATACCGGCCGCATCGCCGTAGTCGCAGGAAACGAGCATACCGGCATTTCTCCATACTGGAGGACGCTTCCGACGGCTGAGCCCGTTATCATTCCCATGCTGGGAAGCTGCGAATCATTGAACGTCGGCTTTGCCTCCACGCTTGTCGCGTACGAGGCGGGACTCCGGCTGCGCGGACTGAAGGCTTGATTTTTAAAAAGATTTTATAAATTCGTTCATCTGCGCGCGCTCCTTCTTGATTTCGGAGAGCTTCATAAGACAGCTTTTTTCACACCAGGAACGTCTGCTGTTGTAATACTTATTCACGATACGCCAGAGCTTCTGCGGAAAATTCAGGACAATTTTAATAATTTCGATTTCACCCGCGGACAATGGCCTGCTCCGGCAATAGCTGTTCAGAATCGTATGGGCGTCCGCGGGGCGCCAGCCGCATTTCCGCATTCTGCGCTTCATCAGATTCGTGAGATCCAGAAGCGGCAGATCGATCGCCGCACAGTCAAAATTTATGATTCCTCCCGCACCGCCTTCCGATGCTTTTTCGCAGGGCTCATTCGCTGCCGCGCAAAGCACGATATTGTGGGAGGCGTAGTCCCTGTGGCAAATAGCGCCGCGTTCAGAATATGCCTGGGAGAGAGCGGCATATTCCGAATCTGCAAGCGCTTTGCACATTTCCTCGGCTATGCCGCAGTAATAATCGGCGATGGATAAATATTCGTAGTCAAATCTGCCCCTGCTGCGCGAGGCAAGACGCTTGAAGCGGGCCAATTCTCTGCTGCGGTGCTCATACAGCGGGAGGATCCCGCCAAGCTCATTTCGGACATAGCCGGAGGCATCCTTTTGCGGAAGGACAGAATCGATGATTTTTACAGCGCGCGCAGAGGTAAAGCCTGCAGACGCGTTATGCATGGCGGCGAGCAGCGCTGCGGCATTTTTCAGATCCGATTCGCATTCCACACAGCACTGGCGGCCCTGCGGCAGTCGGGAGCAGGTGTACATTCTGCCGCACAATTCGATAAAAATTCCGCCGGCGGAGGTTTTGAGGATCCGGTCCGTATTCGAAAACCCATTTTCATTCAAATGCGTATGTACGGCGTACGTGAAAAATTTCCGATCTGCCGGTTCTAGGCACGGCTTCAGAATATACGATTCGGAACGAGAGGCAGACGGAACCGAGAAGATGATTCCTTCTCGCGTCTGCAGATAGCAGCCGGACTTGAAACCGTACGCTTCATCTATGATATGTATATTTTCTGTATCCATTTGAAAGCTCCCTTCATACACGATATAAGCTTGTTGCATTTATATGAAGCTTTCAAAGCGATTATGCACCGCTCAGGAGGATTTCCACATCTTTCCAATGATTTTATAAACGGGAATGGGACCTACCGTCGCATCCCGGCTGTCCTTGCTTGCATTGCGATTATCGCCCATCACATAAACGTAGCCGTCCGGAACAACGATCGTCGTATCCGAGGGATACGTAAGAACATTCTGATCTTTAATATAATCCTCCTCCACAAGAGCGCCGTTTCGGTAGAATTTTCGGTCTTCAAATCGCAGCTCGTCGCCCGCCACGCCGACCACACGCTTGATCCAGCAAGTGTCTACCTCAATATTTTCCTCGCCGAAAATCATACTCGTGATGGCATTGCGCCGCAGCACCTGACCGAACATATGGAAATAGCTTGGAGGCTCTGTCAGACTGACATCTACAATGACGATATCACCGATCTGTGGCTCTCCGAACAGATAGGGGAGCATCGTCGTATATACGCGGTCCCCCTCATGCAGGGTGGGCTCCATAGAGCTTCCAAACACCTGATTTTTCCGGTGAACATAAATATTAAAAGTAACCATCAGGATGAAAATCAGAATAAAAATCCCGGTGGAAACGGCGATCTCTTTAAAAATGCGGATCAGTTTTTTTTTTGTTTTTCTCTTTGTCTTTCGATCCGCCGCTCGGCGCTCTGCTTGAAATCACAGAAGCGGATTTCTACCTCGTCGTCGGAAGGAACCGGCCGTTCCCGTTCTGCAGAGGCCGTATCGTCAATAAAAATTGGTTTCTTGGGAGACGCCTGTACGGACGCGGGGGGCGTCGGCTTTTGGCCCCAGCTGACGACATCGATCTCTATCTCGTCCGACTCGGGAAGGGGTTCCTCGGAATATTCGGTCAAATCCTCCGGCGGAAAAGCATGGCGGAGCATTTCTTCTGCTTCTTCCTTCATCGGCTCCTGCGGAGTCTCGTCCAAAAGCTCACGCTCGGAAACCGGCTCTACCGGCACTTCCTCTATGGCGTCTTCCTGCGGCTCGGCGTCAGACGCGGCGGGCCGATCCTTTTGTGTAAAATCGAAAATGGACATCTTATCAAACTCTGAAAGGAGCTTTTCGTCCTTTGGGGGCTGCGCGCGCTTTGCCGAAAGGGAAAAATTCATGAAGGAAAGCTCCGTGTCATCATCGGAAGCATTCTTGCTGCTTTTAAAATCTATATTGAAATTTTCTTTATCCTTCCGATCCAAAAAATCACGGCCTTATCAAAATTTTATATCTGACATTATAATAGAACCACATCTTTTGTCAAGTTTCCGCCCGAATCGGATCCCTTCTATTGTCCGGCTTGACGATGGCTCTGCAGTCTGTATTTAAATCATTTCCGAAAGCTTCTATGTTTATACACAGAGCTTTTGCAGAAAGCGTATGCTGGAGGCGGCATTCTCTCGGCACACATATTTTGTTACGTGCGTATGAGAACGGCTTTATCTATTTCCAGTTCATTTGCTGCCAAGCAGTGCCGCAGTGCGATGACGCGACGAGAAAACCTGTAATAATAAGGAAATTTCCCATTAATTGGTTCATAAAAAACAAATATGAATTCTTTCTGTTTTGCACTGGCTTAGTTGACAATCAGATAAGAAAATGATATAATTTGTTCAAAAAGAAAGGAGTGCATAGTTGATGAGAAAAAAATTATTTGCGACGATTTTGAGTGTGGCGGTTGCCGTGTCAATGGTATTGCCGTTCTCTGTTTCGGCGGCTTCCGCAATGAGCGCTACCGCGAAGGCGGGAGATGCCGTTGTGGACGGCACCGTGTCTGAGGGCGAATACGGCGACGCGTTTGAAATGAACGCGGACAATACCATGACATGGGCAGAGCTGTCGGCGCTTTCAAGCCCGATTACATACCGTTTCGCTTGGTCTGAGAAGGGCCTTTATGTTGCGATTTCGTATGCGGATTCGCTTGACGGCGGCAGTCAGATCCAGATTAACTGTAATCCCGGCGGCCAGCTGTCGGCGGATCAGCAGGGACTTTTCGTGACGATCCAGCCTTCCGGCACTGTAATGCTGCATAACCACAGCACCGCCCTGGCAAGCCTGGAGGGAGATGCGACGCTGGTAGACGTGACATCGAAGGTTACGGTTGCCTCCTCTTCCGCGGACGGTACCAAGACGACGGAGGTTTTCCTTCCGATAGATGCGTTCCGCATTACGGATACCGACTTTACATTTTCCGCAGGAGAAATGGCGTGCTCTGCGTTTGCCGTAATTATGAAGGACGGCGCCGCTGCAGAGGTCGCTGCTGCCATTTCCGGCCAGATTACGGATTGGCACATCGGAACGCTGGGCTTCGGTACGCTGACGCTTGAGGCCGCTGCCGAGGACGAGACGCCGGGCGAGCCTTCTGCTCCCACCACAGCTCCTTCCGACAATGACAACCCGGGTACGGCGGATTCTGATTGGCTCATCCCCGCGGTATGCGTGGCCGTTCTTGCCGCTGCCGTATTTGTTATTGTCTGCCGTAAGACAAGAATTAAGGTATAAGTTTTCTATACCGCTTGATTCCGGTCCGGAGTTTATCCGGAGCCGGAATTTTTTTTGCTTTTATAAAAATACTTTAGCAATTTAGTTGACTAATATGCTAAAGCGTTGTATAATACATTGAACAACGTAAGAAAGGACGGTGTGTTGTGGATTATCCGAAATTGAAGGTGAAAGACGAAGACGAAGCGGTGATCGTACTGAAGGAGCTGTACCGAACATACGGATACCGGCCGTTTAAAATGCGCAAGTTCGAGGAATATGATCTATATGTGGAAAACAAAAATTTCCTTGTGAGCGATGATATCATTACGTTCAGTGATTTTAACGGAAAGCTGATGGCGCTGAAGCCTGACGTTACGCTTTCCATCATCAAAAGCGTAAAGCCGTCCGACGGCACGGAAAAGGTATTTTACCATGAAAACGTTTACAGAACGCTGAAAAATACGCGCGAAGTACGTGAAATCCTGCAAATGGGACTTGAATGTATCGGAGAAGTGGGCGTGTACGAAACTGCGGAGGTGCTCGGTCTTGCTGCAGAAAGCCTTGGAAGGCTTACAGATCGCTATTTTATCGATATTTCCCATATGGGCTTTGTCAACGGTCTGCTGTCCGCCGCAGGACTGGATTTTTCACAGCGGGCAAAGATGATGAAGCATCTTAAGGAAAAGAACCCTCATGATCTGATGCGGATTTGCCGGGAAGCGGGAACAGACGACAGCATCGCAGCAAAATTATGCCGTACGGCTTCTTTATGGGGACCGTTTGACGCCGTGCTTCCGCAGCTTAAAGAAATCAGCGTAAATGCGGAAACCGAGGCGGCGATCTGTGAACTGGAAGCGGTCTATGATATTTTAAAGGTCAACGGGAACGGAAGCCGCATGCGGCTCGATTTTTCCGTTATAAATGATATGAATTATTATAACGCGTTTGTGTTTCAGGGCTTTGTGGAGGGAGTGCCGATCAACGTGCTTTCCGGAGGACGCTACGATAAGCTTCTGGAACGTTTCGGAAAAAATTCCGGCGCGATTGGCTTTGCCGTATATCTGGGGCTTCTGTGGCAGTATGCCGCATCGCCGAGAACTGCGGATGCGGACGCAGCGATTTACTATGATAGCGAGACGGATTTAGGCGCGCTTGCAGAAACGGTAAAAAGGCTTGCGGGACAGGGCATCAGTACGACGGTCCGCAGAAAGGGCGGCGGCAGAAATTTGAAATGCGTCCGGAACTACGAAATGCGCGGAGGGAGGCTCGAGGAGTTATGATTGATATTGCGCTGCCGAAGGGCAGACTGGGCGAAAAGGCGTACGGAATTTTTGAAAAGATCGGATACGGCTGCCCATCCATCCGCGAAAATAACCGGAAGCTGATCTTCGAAAACGAGAGTGCCGGCGTGCGCTACTTCTGGGTAAAGCCGTCGGATGTCGCAATTTACGTAGAACGAGGCGCGGCGGATATCGGTGTCGCAGGAAAGGATATCCTGCTGGAATATGAGCCTGAGGTTTATGAGCTGAAGGATCTGGGCATCGGAAAATGCCGCATGTGCGTGGCGGCAAAAAAGGACTTTGAGGACAATCCGGAGCGGACGCTGCGCGTAGCGACGAAATTCCCAAATATCGCGCGGGATTTTTACGGAAGGCAAAGCCGGGAGATCGATATTATCAGGCTGAACGGCTCGATTGAGCTGGCTCCGATTCTGAATCTATCCGATGTGATCGTAGATATTGTAGAAACGGGGACTACGCTGCTTGAAAACGACTTGGAACCGATCGAGGAAATCGTTTCCATCAGCGCGCGCCTGATTGCCGGGAAAACGAGCTATAAATTCAAATATGACGAGATTCATGCGCTTTGTACAAGGGTGAAGGAGGAGTAGCAATATGATACAGATCATAAAAACGGATTCCTTCCGGAGAGAGGAGATCCTGCCGGAGCCTGCGGAACGGGAAGAAATCGGAAACGCCGTTCGGTCTATCTTAAGCGACGTGAAAGAGCGCGGGGATGAGGCCGTAAAATACTATACGAAGCTGTTTGACCACGCGGAGCTTACGGGGCCGCTTACGGCAGGCGCCGATGAGATCGCAAAAGGGGCGGCGGCCGCGGCGCCGGAGCTTCTTGACGCACTGAAGCGCGCAGCGGAAAATATTTATCGATTTCACGAAAAACAAAAGCAGAACGGCTATACCGTTCTCGAGACGGAGGGAATCGTCACCGGACAGCGCGTCATTCCCTTGAAAACAGTTGGAATTTACGTTCCGGGCGGTACGGCGCGGTATCCCTCGACGGTTTTGATGAATTGTATTCCCGCAAAAATTGCGGGAGTGGAAAAGCTCCTGATTACAACGCCGCCGGACCGGGACGGAAACGTACCGCCGGAGATCCTGGCCGCGGCTTTTGTTGCCGGCGCGGACTGCATTATTAAGGCGGGCGGCGCCCAGGCGATCGGCGCGCTGGCTTACGGTACCCAGTCGATCCCGCGCGCGGATAAGATCGTAGGCCCCGGAAACGCTTATGTCGCGGAAGCGAAACGGCAGATTCAAGGGCTGGCGGACACGGATATGATTGCGGGACCGAGTGAAATTTTGATCGTTGCGGACGATAAAAACGATCCGGAGATCACGGCAATGGATCTCCTGTCGCAGGCGGAGCACGATAAAATGGCGGCGGCGGTGCTGGTAACGGACAGCGAGGCCTTTGCGCTCCGAGTCGCCGACGCCCTGGAACGGCTGATCCCGTCGCTGCCGCGTCGGGAGATTGCGCGCGCTTCGATCGATCGGAACGGAAAAATCATTGTAACCTCTTCGATCCGTACGGCGATTGCGGCGGCAAACGAAATTGCTCCGGAGCATCTGGAGCTCTGTATAGACGATCCCTTCGGATCGCTGAGCCTGGTGCGGAACGCCGGTTCTGTATTCCTGGGAAGGCATTGCCCCGAAGCAGTCGGGGACTATTATGCAGGGCCGAATCACACGCTGCCGACGGGAGGCACGGCGCGCTTCTCCAGTCCTCTTTCCGTAGAGGATTTTGTAAAAAAGTCTGCTTTTACTTATTACACGGCAGACGCGCTGAAAAAAGCATGCCCGGATATCGTAACGATTGCGGAGGCAGAGGGACTCCAGGCGCATGGGCGTTCCGTCAGCATGCGCTGCGCTTATAACCGGCAAGGGAAGGGGGAAACGGATTCATGAGCAGATTTCTGAACAAAAAATATCGCGGCCTTGCGGCCTACGAGCCGGGCGAGCAGCCCCAGGATAAGGCGTATATTAAATTGAATACGAACGAATCTCCTTTTCCGCCGTCGGACGGCGTTTTGGATGCGCTGAGCAGGGATGCGGCAGCGCGTCTGAACTTATATCCCGATCCGGAGTGCGGCGAGCTGCGCAGCGCGCTCGCTGCGCAGTATGGAGTCCGGCCGGAAAACGTTTTTGTGTCAAACGGCTCAGACGATATTCTTTCGTTTTCTTTTATGGCGTTCTGCGGCGGCGACACAGAGGTTGTTTTTCCAGATATTACGTATGGTTTTTATAAGGTCTACGCGGAGTTTTATGGCGCGGCGTACCGGGAAATTCCGCTGACAGAGGAGCTTGCTGTGCGTGCGTCGGATTATTACGGCCTTCAGAAGAATATTGTTCTGGCAAATCCGAATGCGCCTACGGGCCTTACGATTTCTTTGAAGGAGGTTGAGGAAATCTGCAGAACGAATCCGGATCATATCGTTTTGATCGACGAGGCCTATGTGGATTTCGGCGGGGAAAGCTCTGTCCGGCTGACGGGACGGTACGAAAACCTGATTACGGTGATGACTTATTCAAAGTCCCGCTCTCTGGCAGGCGCGCGTCTCGGCTTTGCAATTGCGGACGAAGCATTGATTGCCGATCTGAACCGGATGAAATATTCTACAAATCCGTACAGCATCAACCGGCTGACGCTGCGGGCCGGAACGGCGGCAATTCGAGATCAGGCGTATTACGATGCCAATTGCGCCAAAATTGCGGAAATCCGAGAGCGGGCAAAGCAGGAGCTGAAACGGCAGGGCTTTTTCTGCACGGATTCAAAAAGCAATTTCCTGTTTGTAAAGCATCCCGCCGCTTCCGGCGAAACGCTGTACCGGGAATTAAAAGAAAACGGGATTCTTGTGCGCCATTTTACAAAAGACCGCATCAAAGAATTTATCAGGATCACCGTGGGGACGGAAGCGCAGATGGAGGCGCTTTTCGCTGCGCTGCGGAAGATTCTTTCAGAGAAAACGGGAGGAACGAGATGAAAGAGCTGCGGGAAGCAAAAATGAACCGGAATACTGCGGAAACGCAGATTGAACTGGAACTGCGCATAGACGGAAACGGCACGTCCGATATCCGAACGGACTGCGGCTTTCTGAACCATATGCTGACGTTATTTGCAAAGCATGGAAATTTCGACCTTAAGATTTCCTGCATGGGCGATACGGAGGTAGACTTTCACCACACGGTGGAAGACATCGGCATTTGTCTTGGGAAGGCGTTTGCCGATGCGGCGGGCGAATTTCGGGGAGTGAAACGCTACGCGCACGTCATTCTGCCGATGGACGAGGCGTTGATTTTGTGTGCGGTGGATCTTTCCGGAAGAAGCCATCTTACGTATGAGCTTTCGGAGCTTCCCGAGAAAATCGGGGCGTTTGATACGGAGCTGGCGCGGGAGTTTCTGCTGGCGTTTGTCCGGAATTTTCCGATTACTCTGCATGTCCGGCAGATTACAGGGGTGAACGGCCACCATATTTTGGAATGTGTGTTTAAAGCGCTTGCCAGAACGCTGCGCGAGGCGCTGGCTACGGATCCGGCGAATCCGGACGGGATCCCGTCTACAAAGGGGGTTCTGTAAATGATCGCAATTGTTGATTATGGCGTGGGAAATCTTTTTTCGCTTTTTTCTTCGCTTTCCTATCTCGGTCAGGATGCCGTTGTGACAGGGGACCGGCGCGTTCTTGCAAATGCGCAGAAGCTGATCCTTCCCGGTGTCGGCGCGTTTTGCGATGCGGCGCGTGCGCTTCGGCTTACAGGACTGCATGACGCCGTGATCCGGGAAACGGCTAAGGGAAAGCCGCTGCTCGGAATTTGCCTGGGGATGCAGATGCTTTTTACAAAAAGCTATGAGTACGGGGAATATGAGGGCTTGGATCTGATCCCCGGAGCCGTGAAGCCGATCTCTTCTGTGATTCCTTCGGATTTGAAGATTCCGCATATCGGATGGAATGCGCTGCAATTTCCGGAGGAGAGACCGAAAAGCAAATTATACCGGTTTGTTGAACCGGGGGAGCACGTTTATTTTGTGCATTCCTACTACGCTGCGGACTGTGAACCGTATGTTACGGCTTATACGGAATACGGCGCCCCGCTTACGGCCTCTGTGGAGAATGAAACGGTATACGGAACACAGTTCCATCCGGAAAAAAGCGGCCGGACAGGCCTGCAAATTTTAAGAGCATTCTGCGAGCTTTAAGGAGGGAACAAGAGATGATCATTTTTCCTGCGATCGATCTGCATCATGGCTGCGCGGTACGCCTGCTGCGCGGCGATTACAATCAAATGACGGAATATTCTGACAGTCCGGAAGACGTTGCGGCAAAATTTGCGGCTGCTGGAGCCGGGTTTCTTCATGTTGTAGATTTGGAGGGAGCAAAGACGGGGATTCCTGTGAATTTGAATTCCGTTGCAAAAATAACCAGCGTCAGTGGACTCCGCGTTCAGCTTGGCGGCGGAATCCGCTCTATGGAGGTTCTTCAAAGCTGTCTGGAGGCCGGCGTGGCCCGTGTGATATTGGGAACGGCAGCGCTGCGGGATCCGGCTTTTCTGGAGGCGGCTGTGAACGCATATGGGGAAGCGGTGGCCGTCGGTGTGGATGTTCGTGATGGCAAGGTTGCGGTGAACGGCTGGACGGAGCTCTCGGATACCGATTTCCGCGCATTTTGTCACACCATGGAAACGGCCGGCGTACAGACGGTGATCTGTACCGATATCAGTAAAGACGGCGCGATGCAGGGAACCAACCGCGGCTTATACGCTGAGCTGCAAAAAGAATTTCATATGAACATTATAGCCTCCGGGGGGATCTCCTCTCTTTCGGACGTCCAGGCGCTTACGGAGCTTGGCCTGTACGGCGCCATCCTTGGAAAAGCGCTGTATACGGGCGCGATCGACCTGAAGGAAGCGCTGAGAATCGCAGAGGGAGGCAAACCATGATTACAAAACGAATTATTCCATGCCTGGACGTGAAAAACGGACGCGTCGTAAAAGGGATTAATTTCGAGGGACTGCGGGATGTGAATTCACCGGTGGAACTGGCAGAATATTACAGCGAAAGCGGCGCCGATGAGCTGGTTTTTTATGATATTACGGCTTCGGCCGAAGGCCGCGCGCTGTTTACGGATATTTTAAGAAAGGTTGCGGAGCGGATCTTTATTCCGCTTACCGTAGGCGGCGCGATTGGCTCGGTCGAGGATTTCGATCGTGTGCTGAAATGCGGAGCCGATAAGGTTTCCGTCAATTCCGGCGCGATCCGGAATCCCAGTCTCATAGAAGAGGCGGCAAAGCGCTACGGAAATCAATGTGTGGTGCTGTCGGCAGACGTCAAACGCGTCGAGGGCTCTTTTCACGTCTTTGCAAAAGGCGGGAGAGAGGACACGGGAATGGAGGCGATCGCCTGGATCCGGCGCGGCGTTTCCCTGGGAGCCGGAGAAGTTGTCGTCAACAGCATGGACACGGACGGCGTAAAGGGCGGCTTCGACCTGGAGCTTCTGCAGGCCGTCTGCGAGGCCGTTTCGGTTCCGGTGATCGCATCTGGAGGAGCGGGAAGTATTGAGGATTTCATAACGCTCTTCCGCTCGCTCCCGAAAGTGGACGCAGGACTGGCGGCTTCCGTTTTTCATTACGGAGAAATTACGATTGGCGATCTGAAGCAGCGTCTCTCTGCAGAGGGCGTCAACGTACGGTTATCTTAATAGGATAGGATGGGAAGAAGATGAAGTGTGAATTTGATTTGGAAACTTTGAAATTTGACGATCGCGGCCTGATCCCGGCGGTCGTTACAGAGGCCGGGACGGGAAAGCTGCTGATGCTTGCCTACATGAACCGAGAAAGCCTAGAGATCAGTATCCGAGAGGAAATCACCTGTTTCTGGTCGCGTTCGCGGCAGGAGCTGTGGCGCAAGGGCGAAACGTCGGGAAATCGTCAGCATATCGTGCGAATTACGGCGGACTGCGATCTTGATGCGCTGCAGGTCGTCGTAAAAAAGGACGGCCCGGCCTGCCATACGGGAGAGGAATCGTGCTTCCATCAGGAGATCTGTGAAAATGACGCGCTCTCTGAATTCAGTGCCGAAGCGCTGATGCGGCTGCTGCAGGGCCGCAAGCTGCATAAAAAAGAAGGTTCCTATACCACATATCTATTCGAAAAGGGAATCGATAAGATTCTGAAGAAGGTCGGCGAGGAAGCGACCGAGGTGATCATCGCGGGAAAAGCCGGCGACCGAAGAGAGACCGTTTACGAAATCGCGGATCTGGCCTACCATATTATGGTACTAATGACGGAAATGGGGATTTCTTTGGACGACGTCCGTGAAGAGCTGGCGTCACGCCATGTCATTGATAAAAAAGTGAAGCAGGAAAAAATGGTATGAGGTCACACCGCTTCCTGAGAAGGAAGCGGTTTTTCTTTTTACCCAAAAACGAAGCAATGCGCGCGGCGAGCGATCGCCGTAAATACATCGATTTTCCCGGGATTATTTTAACTGCTTTCCGTAGAGCTCCGAGTAAATCAGGCGACCGCCGATGCGTTCCGATTTCATCAGAGAAATGCGTGTGACCGGCATGGACGCAGGCGGAACTGCAAGTCGGATTTTTTGTGAGGCGACGACGTTCCTGGCGATCGTGATATGCGGCTTGAAGGGCCGCTCTTCAATGGGAAAGCCGCTTTCCCGGAGGGCGCTGCGGAGCTTTCCTGCCAGAAGCTCCAGGGCCCGGCTCCTTTGTATGCCGATCCACCACACAGTTCCGAAGTGTCCGAAGCCTTCCAGCGCGATCGAAAAGGGAGGAAGGCCAGATCGGTCAAGGCAGTCTCTGAGCAGAGAAATACGATCGGATTCTCCAATAAAAGCGAGCGTGAGATGTAAATTTTCGGGATCGGTAAAATTCCCGGAAACGCTTTGCTGCTTCAGCTGTACCGCGGCGGCTTTTAAAAGCTCCTTGATTTCAGGCGTAAAACGGACGGCGATAAACAGTCTCATTCTGTTTGCACCTCCGACTCTTTCCGATATTCCAGCAGATCGCCGGGCTGGCAGTCCAGCGCTTTGCAGAGCTTGGCGAGCGTCGAAATTTTCAGCGCCCTGGCCTTGCCGTTTTTCAGCACGGAAAGATTTGCAATGGTGATTCCGACTTCCTCGGAAAGCCGCGTTACGCTCATTTTTCGTTTTGCGAGCATCACATCGATGTTAAAAATAATTCGGTCCTCCATAATTCCCTCCGCATTATATCGTAAGATCGCTTTGCTCCTGCAGGTCGGCCGCTTTTTGAATCAGATAGGAAAGCAGCGCGGCGGCGGCGGAAAGCGCTACGCCGATAAAAACGATGCAGAGAGAAACCAGAACGATACCTGGATGATTCCAGTCCAGAAGCAGAAGGACGATATTCCCGGCAAAGAAAAATCCGGCGTCAGCGGCGGCAAGAACGGAGATGTATTTTAACAGCTTTGCATTCTGCATGCAAAAGGATCGGTTCGCACCAATATTTTGCGCGATTTTCCACAGTATTCCCAGCGCGGCATAACAGGGGATTCCGGTAAGAATCAGAAAAATCAGCCAGGGTAAAAAGGCGGATTCAAACTCCGGCGCGCGCTGAAGCAGTGCGTCTGCAATTTCCGGAATAATCCAGAGGTATACGACAAGCCCGCAAATCCCCGTAATGACGAGAATGCCTTTCAGCCAGCCAGATAATGTTTTCTGTTTCATGATGATGTCCTCCATTTTTCTTTTTAGAAAGGTTTTCGGCAGTAGTATACAGGAAATATTTTTGAATGTCAATAAAAATTTATCGTAACACAATAAAAATGGGATCTGCCGCTTTATCCGGCAGATCCCGAAAAAGGAACGGTTTGGTTCAGCAATAACGCGCTCTCGGAGCGTAAAACGTACATGCCGTGACATTACCGTTAAAACGCAGAGATAATTGAACCTCTGAGGCGCTGCAGGGTGCAATAAACTGCGCCTCCTGCCGGCTGAATTGGCAGGATACACCACAGGTAATATCGACCTGCCTCGTATCGATCAGCAGTCCGTTCTCGTCGAAAAACGCAGCCTGGAGGAGGATTTGCTGCGCTTCGATCGCACGGATCACATAGCTCCAGCTGATGCAGCCGCCGCCACAGACCGGAATCAGCGGATCATATTGGTTGAATCCCTGCATGCCGTTTGTCTGTGTGATGCTGCTGGTGCGGCATCCGTCCACGAAGAAGTTATCGTATGTCGTACCCGCGCTGGAAAAGAATTCCGGGACGCCGTTCGGGCCGAGATACCAGCAAGCGTTCGTAACAAGGTTTTCCATAATCAACAAGCTCTCTTTCTATTATAAATGACAGCCCCGCGTCCGCCGGGTCCGTCCGTAATTATAATATGAAATAGGAAGAAAAAGCGTGAAGGGAACTTACGCGGCGTAGATTTTGGAGACGATACGGTTTAACAGGGAAGCGGGTAATAATTTTGCGGCCGCACAAATAAGACGATAACGGCTTCCTACGGTGGTCACCGGGCGAAGCCGCTTTTTTTTCAACGCTGCGCAGATTTTCCGCGCCACCGCTTCGGGCGGCATGCCGGCTTGCTCGTCCTGCTCCATTACGGAAATGCTTCTGCCGATCCGCCCGCCATAAACGTCGTCGCCCTCCAGAGATTTTCTGCGAGCGGCGGTGAAGCCCGTCTTGATGTCGCCCGGCTGAATTGCGCCGACCTGGATTCCGTAAGGACGGATTTCGCCGGCCAGCGCGAGCGTATAGCTGTTAATTGCCGCTTTTGCGGCAGAATAATACGCTTGAAAAGGAATGGGGATCATTGCGGCCACGGAACTGATGTTTAAAATTTTTCCGCAGCGCTGTCTGCGCATGATTGGCAGCACCGCGCGGTTCATATTGACCATGCCGAAAAAATTTACATCAAATTGCCGTTTGGCATCTTCCGTTTGTGTAAATTCGATTGCGCCCGATATTCCGAAGCCGGCGTTGTTGATCAGCACGTCGATGCGGCCGGCCTGACTAAGCACCGCGCTTACTGCCTGCTGAACGGCGCCCTCGTCCGTGATATCGGCAGAAATGTGAAAGATTCCGTCGATTCCATCCGTTCTTCTGCTGATTTCGAAAACCGCATAGCCGGCAGACCTCATGGCAAGCGCTGTATATTTCCCGATTCCGGAGGTGCCTCCGGTAATCAGACAGACCCTTTTCTCCATTGCGCAGCCCCCTTTATACATACATCCTACAGCTCTGTCCATTATATAGAATGTGACGCAAATGTCAAACGATGCGGCGGCTTCGGCGCGGCCGCAGGGAGACCGCAAAAAAATTTTCAAATTCCACTTGAAAATACCCGTATGGGGTATTATACTAGAGACAAGAAATACCCTGATGGGGTATTTTGAGGAGGTGTAAGGATGGAAGAAAAGAAAACCAACCAGCTCCCTGAGGGAGCCGCGGAGCCGGAATGCTGCAGGAGAAAAGCAACCCCGCGCGGAGAAAAGGAGCTGCGGCTTCTTCAGAACCGGCTGAGCCGGATTAGCGGACAGCTTGGCGGAATCGCGAAAATGCTGGAGGAAAACCGTTACTGCGGAGATATTCTGATGCAGGTCGCGGCGGCGGAAAGCGCGCTTCAGGCGTTTGGGTATCTGGTTCTGCAAAACCATCTTGAAACGTGCGTCGTGGAAGAAATCCAAAAGGGAAACACGCAGATCGTAGAGGAAGCCCTGGAACTGATCCGCAAACTGAAGTAAAGGAGGTCGTTTTATGAAAACCGAAAAATACAGCGTCACGGGAATGACCTGCGCCGCCTGCCAGGCAAACGTAACGCGGTGCGTCCAGAAGCTGGATGGCGTTGACTCTGTGGACGTCAGCCTTCTGGCAAATCGTATGACCGTGACGTATGACGAGACAAAGCTGAACCCGGGAACGATTATAAGCGCAGTACAGGCCATCGGATACGGCGCCTCCGCTTCGGGAGGAACGGAATCGAAGCGGGGCGGCTTCCGTGAAGAGTGGCAGGCCCGGCAGAACCGCGCGGAAGAAAGCAGAAAGGCGATGAAGCGCCGTCTGATTGCTTCTGTCGTCCTGCTGATCCCGCTGATGTATCTGTCTATGGGAGAGATGCTTTCTCTGCCGCTTCCCGGATTCTTAAGCGGAACGGAGAACGCGCTGATCTCCGCGCTGGCCCAGCTGCTCATTACCGTGCCGATTCTGCTGATTAACGGACATTTTTTTCGGAACGGTCTGAAGGCGCTGCTTCACCGCGCGCCGAATATGGATTCGCTTGTAGCAACCGGCTCCGGCGCTTCCATGCTTTACGGACTGTTTGCCATGTTCCGCATGGCGTACGGATTCGGGCACGGAAACCTGAATGTAGTGCATGAATATGCCCACGCGCTGTATTTCGAGTCGGCCGCAATGATTCTGACGCTGGTAACGGTGGGAAAATATCTGGAGGCAAAATCTAAATCCAAAACTTCTGACGCCCTTGGCAAATTAGTAGATTTGGCGCCGAAAACGGCCGTCGTTATCCGCGGGGGCACAGAGCAGACCATCCCTTCGGAGGAAGTTGTGGCGGGCGACATTGTGGTAATCCGTCCCGGGGAAAGCATTCCGGTGGACGGCGTTGTAACGGAAGGGCTTGGCTATGTCGATCAGGCGGCCATAACCGGGGAAAGCATTCCGGTGGAAAAGCGCGCGGGAGATCCCGTCATATCCGCAACGATCAACAAAAACGGAACGTTTCGCTTTCAGGCATCGAAGGTCGGAGAGGATACGACGCTGTCTCAGATTATCCGCCTGGTGGATGAGGCCGGCAATTCCAAGGCGCCGATCGCGCGCCTGGCCGACAAGGTCAGCGGCATATTCGTGCCGGTCGTCATCGGCATCGCCATTCTTACGGCGGTAATCTGGCTGTTTGCAGGGCAGACGTTTGAATTTGCGCTGTCCAATGCGATTTCCGTTCTCGTTATTTCCTGCCCGTGTGCGCTGGGACTGGCAACGCCGGTCGCAATCATGGTAGGAACGGGAAAAGCGGCAGAGCTGGGAATCTTAATCAAATCAGCAGAAAGCCTGGAAAATCTGCACAATGTGGATACGATCGTTCTCGATAAAACAGGAACGATTACTTCCGGCCGTCCGGCGGTGACAGATATCGTACTGCTGGATTCCGCCTTGACCGAGCAGACGTTTCTGGAGGAAGCGGCCGCCGCCGAAAGCGGAAGCGAGCATCCTCTTGCCCAGGCGGTAACGGAACGCGCGCGGCAGGACGGGCTTCGCGTTCCTAAGGCGGAAGACTTTGAGGCACTGGCAGGACGCGGCGTAAGGGCCGTCGTGCGCGGCTCTTCTTATCTTGCGGGAAATGCGGCGTTTATGGAAGAAAACGGACTTCTTCAAGGCGGCGCTGTCCCGCGGCAGGCCGAAGCGGAGGTCCGGCGCCTGGCAGAAGAGGGAAAAACGCCGCTGCTTTTTGCCCGCGACGGCGCGCTGGTCGGTATTATCGCAGTGGCGGATACGATTCGCGAAACGAGTCGAGCGGCGATCCGCCGTTTTTCCGAAATGGGACTTCATGTCGTCATGCTGACGGGAGACAACCGGATTACCGCCGAAGCGATCCGGAAAGAGCTTGGCATTGAAAAAGCCGTTTCCGACGTGCTGCCCACGGAAAAAGAAGCTAAGATCCGTTCGCTTCAGCAGGAGGGGCATAAGGTTGCCATGGTAGGAGACGGGATTAACGACGCCCCTGCTCTGACGCGCGCGGATATCGGAATCGCCATTGGCGCAGGAACGGATATTGCCATTGAATCCGCCGACGTCGTACTGATGAAGGACTCTCTGGAAGACGTAGCGACGGCAATCGAGCTGAGCCGCGCCGTTGTCCGGAATATTCATATGAATTTATTCTGGGCATTCTTCTACAACGTGCTGGGGATTCCTCTGGCGGCGGGCGCATTATATCCAGCGTTCCAGCTGCGTCTGAGCCCCATGATCGGTTCCGCAGCCATGAGTCTGAGCTCCGTTTGCGTCGTTGCCAACGCCCTGCGCCTGCGCTTTTTCCGGCGAAAGGCGGCGCCTCAAAGCGAAGCTTTAGAGGAATCTAAGAAAAATCCGGCGGAGCCGGATACACAAACAAAGACCGGCGAGGAGCCGGCAGAACAGAAAGGAATGGTTTCTATGAAAAAAATTTTGACGGTAGACGGTATGATGTGCGCACACTGCCAGATGCATGTGCAAAAGGCGCTGGCGGCGGTAGACGGCGTGCAGGAGGCAGCGGTAGACCTGGAAAAGAAGCAGGCAACCGTAACGCTGACGAAAGAGGTGCCGGATCAGGTGCTGATGGAAGCGGTAAAAGAAGCCGGGTATACTCCGGTAAGCTGCAGTCGGGAATAAGCCCGCGCTCGCAGCCGAAAAGAAAGGAAGGGCAAACATCCCGGGCGGGGTGTTTGCCCTTCCTTTTAAAAATGACGCCGCAGCGTAAGAACCTTTATATTGAGAGTAACTGTAATATTATTACGATAAGGGCGGCGGTCAATGCGAGACACAGCAATACGACGAACGCAGTCAGGCAGCCCGAGATCCGTTTGGGCAGTTTCGACGCCGCGGGCGTTTTGCGCGGATCCGGCTTCTTCCGCTGGTTTAGATTTTTTCCTTTTCTGCGAAGCAGAGCCAGCGGATCGGAACGCTTGAAAATACGATGATTAAATGCCCGCAGCCAAGCAATATCCCTTTGCGTACACATACTTCTGTGAAATGTACCAACTTCGTGGGACAGCTGATTCCTCAGATGACGGAGCCGCACCAGCGCTTTAAGATCTGCGTCCCAATTGGGAATCGACCGACTTTTATCTGTCGCCGTACGCTTCATATCACTGATATAACTGGTAACGCCTTTTTCGGATTGATACCGCTCCCGGCACATTTTATCAAGACGCTTGAATTCTTCCAGAAAGACATTATTTAAATTGCCCATTTTGACACCTTAAAAAGTAAAAATATAAAGCCGGTCTCCTGAGTCGCTTGATTTCGGCGCATCTTTCTCCCGGCAGGCCGCGAGCGCAAAAAACCATTGCTTAGCTATCAGTGTATTACAGAAAGCCGCGCAAATCAAGGCTTTCTGTAATACAAGCACAAAAAGGCGACAGACCTCCCGAACGTGCAGTAATTGGGGAAATTTTTCACTTGGATTTCGACGGCCGGCTTTTACAGGCGGTAAAAATATCCAATTTAATCTTTTGCAAACAATTCACAAGCAATTTAAAAACACATAGCGCGCAGAATAGGAGCATCAAAAGGATACGGCCGGAAGCGTACGGAGTACCTTTGATAATCGGAAGAAAACAAAGGAGGCGATACAGTGAAAATCAAGAATCCCGAAATTACCCTTGCGGAGGAAGGATGGAAGCGGCACGCATACCCTGGCATTCACCCGAGAGCTCTGCAGTGATGAAGCGAAATTCGGGGAAAATTTGAAACGCTGTAGACATCTGGTAGAAAAAGCAAATCCTTGGAGGTTGACTGTTATGCAAAAGAAAAATTTTGTATCTATGATTCTGGGAACCATCGGCGGGCTCCTGTTCGCGATTGGCATGTGCATGTGCCTGCTGCCGGAATGGGGCGCTTTCCCGCAGGGCGTTGTGATTGCTGCTGTGGGTGCAGCGGTACTGCTGATCCTGCTCATCGTCCGCCGCAAGCTGGAAGGAAAGCCCGCTGTCCATTTGAGCGGCAAAGCGATTGGTTCTGCGCTGTTTGGGATTGTCGGCGCTTTGGCATTTGGCATTGGTATGTGTATGGTTATGATTTGGAACATGATGATTTCCGGTATTTTGGTAGGAATCGCCGGCATTCTTCTTCTGATCTGCCTGGTCCCGCTGGTCAGGGGCCTGAAATAAGGCGCTGCGAGTACCGGAAGCAATTGCTCCGCACTTTATTTGATTCGTAAAAATCAGCATACATTTTATTAAATTATATAATTAAGGAGGAATTCAAAATGGCAAAATCGAAACTGGCAAAGGCAAACGAAAAGATTGCTGAAGGCGTTGTCGGCGGTTACAAAAAAATTGAAGAGGGCGTTGTCGGCGGCTATAAGAAAATTGAAGAAGGCGTCGTAAATGGTTTTAACAAAATGACAGATAAGTTTGTGGATGAATTTCTAACAAAGGAGGGGGAGTCGGTGGAGGATGCCAAAAAGCGTATGGCCGAAGAACAGGCGGCGCGCAAGGGCCGCCTCTAAAGAAGCTGCGGCGTGCTCGGCAGGAACTCCGGCAAGATATACTGATAGAAAGGCAAAAACAGAAGGGACGGCGTCAATGCAAACGCCGCCCCTTCTTGCCGGTTTATAGCCTCTGAACAGAGAACAGCTGGGCATTCGGCTGCGGACGTGATATAATTTCTTTGTATAGAACGATACGAAAGGAAAAACACACCATGAAAAAGATTCTTGTCATTCAGGGAGGCGGACGGCAGAATGGAAATACGGCGCAGCTTGCCCGTCAATTCATGAAGGGCCTGGAAGCGGCTGGACACAGGGCGGAATTCCTTTCCTTAAATAAGCTGCAGGTCAACGGATGTATCGGCTGCAATGCGTGCCGATATGGGAAGCCATGTGTGCAGAAAGACGATTTCAACGGCCTGGTCCCCAAAATTCAAGAGGCAGATCTGCTGGCATTTGCTTCGCCGCTGTATTTCTGGACGATTTCCGCAAAATTAAAAGCGTTCATTGAACGGTTTTATTGTATCGCCGAGAAGGACGAGCAGCCGCCTTTGGGACGATATGAAAAATATCCGGCAAAGGACTGCGCCCTCCTTATGACTTCGGCGGACAATTTTTTCTGGACTTTTGAGCAGGCGGTATCTTATTATCGGTTTACGCTGGTCCGCTATATCGGATTTCACGACAAGGGAATGCTCCTGGCCGGCGGCTGCGGAGATACCAACGGAACGCCTCAGATTGCAGGCACGGGACATTTAGAAAAAGCGTATCGATTTGGAAAGGAAATTTATCCGGAATAAGAAAAATCTTTTGGTACGGCATAAACGTAAACAAAACTTTAACATCTCTATGGTATAAATGAAATGGTAAGGAGGCGGGCTGCGATATGTTTCGGATATTAGTCGTTGAGGACGATAGGGAATTGAACCATACGGTCTGTGCATATCTCAGGCAGAATGGATACGATACCGTCGGCTGCCTGAGTGCAAACGAGGCGTATGACGCGATGTACGGCGGAACCTTGTTTGACCTGATTATCTCCGACATTATGATGCCCGGTGTGGACGGTTTTGAATTCGCTCAAACTATTCGAGAACAAAATCAGGATATCCCGATCCTGTTTATGACCGCTCGGGACGATTTTTCGGCAAAGCAGCGCGGCTTCAAGGCGGGAATTGACGATTACATGACAAAGCCTGTTGACCTGGATGAGCTGCTGCTCCATATCGGCGCGCTGATGCGCCGGGCCAAGATTGCCAACAGCCGCAAACTGGAAATCGGGAAGCTTGTGCTGGATGCCGACGAACGCACCGCGTATTTGGATGGAGCGGAAATTCAGCTGACCGTACGGGAATTTAATCTGATCTACAAGCTGCTCTCCTATCCTAAGAAGACGTTTACGCGGTCCCAGCTGATGGATGAATTCTGGGACGGAGATACTTCATCCGGTCTGCGCACCGTAGATGTCTATATGACCAAGCTGCGGAACAAGTTCTCGGAATGTGAAGATTTTGAAATTGTCACCGTTCACGGGCTGGGGTATAAGGCGGTGCCGAAATGAAAACGCAGCAAAAACAGGAACGCTTTCAGCGAGGGCTGCGGGCGCTGCGAAACTATTGCATATTCTTTCTAACGATGTGCTTTGTCGTTACCTGCTGTATGATGATGTTTTTGCAGGTGATGCGCCGCGTGACAGGGATTGAATTGCAGAAAGAGCATATCGAGTCGGCCGCTGAACTGACTTTTATTACGATTGTCGTTTTGAGCCTGATCTGTGCGCTCATCGATTACCTGCGGCGCAAGATTATGATCGACCGTCCGGTAAAAAGTATTGCATCCGCGGCGGAAAAGGTTATGGCCGGCAATTTGTCGGTTCGGATCGAGCCAATTCGAGGCATCAATCCCAACGATGGCTTTCAAACGGTGATCGATTCCTTTAATCGCATGACCGAAGAATTGTCAAAGATGGAAACCCTGCGTACGGATTTTATTGCCAATGTATCTCATGAACTGAAAACGCCGCTGTCAGTAATGCAGAATTACGGCACCATGCTTCAGCAGCCGGAGCTGCCGGCGGAAAAGCGCATCGAATATGCAAAGGCCATTACGGATGCTTCCCGCCGTCTTGCCGCGATGATTTCCAACATTCTGAAGCTGAACAAGCTGGAAAATCAAACTCTGTTTCCCGATATCAAAACCTACGATTTAGGCGAACAGCTCTGCGAGTGCCTGCTAGGGTTTGAGGACATATGGGAAAGCAAAAACCTGGATATTCAAACGGAGCTTCAGGAAAATGTCCGGGTGACGGCCGATCCGGAAATCCTCTGCCTGGTGTGGAATAACCTGTTTTCCAATGCCATTAAATTTACTGAACCGGGCGGCACAGTTTCGCTGACGCTGGAGACGCAGGAGGATTGGGCCGTCGTCAAGGTCGAGGACACCGGATGCGGAATTTCATCCGAAGTAGGCAAGCATATTTTTGAAAAATTTTATCAGGGAGATACCTCTCATGCTGCGCAGGGAAACGGCCTGGGGCTTGCGCTGGTAAAAAGAGTCATTGATATTATGAACGGCGAAATTTTTGTAAGCAGCGAAGTAGGCAAGGGCAGTATCTTCACCGTCAGACTCAGGAGGGAGCCGGATGGATCAATTTAAAAAGGTATTGAAAAAACTGTTTTGTCTGCCGCCGCTGCCGACGATTCTGATTTCTGTACCCTCCTTTCTTTTTGTATTTATCGTGCTTGCTTCAGGCCATCAATCGATCCTGACGTATGTGGCGTATATTCTTTCTGCCTATGCCATGATCATTACGATAACGGGGATTACCGGCGTCATTGAGGCGATTCGAGACGGATTCAATGAAATCCCTTTGCTGAAAAAAATTCGCAGCAATCCCCTGGGAAATCGACTGCTTGGAGACGCTGTTTTTCGCTCGGAGATTACGCTGCATGGCGGCCTGTTTGTAAATCTTCTTTATGTGGCGCTGTATATCTTTTCCGGTATTTTCTCCGAGTTTTCTGCCTGGTCCGCGACTATGGCCGCTTATTATATCCTGCTGTCTGTGATGCGCTTGGCGCTGGTCCGCTATGTTCACCAAAAAGAGATTGGGGAAAATATCATGGCGGAATTTCGCAGATATCGCTTTTGCGGGATTTTGCTGGCCGTCATGAATTTGGCGCTGATGACGATGGTATTCTATATGGTATACCAAAACGAAGGGCCCGATTATTCCGGTATTTTAATCTATGCAATGGCAGCCTATACGTTTTACATCACGATTGTGGCCATTGTTAATGTGATCAGATTTCGAAAGCGAGGCAGCCCGATCCTGTCGGCGGCGAAGGCGATCAGCCTGACCGCCGCGCTGGTGTCTATGCTTTCGCTGGAAACCGCCATGCTTGGCGCATTCGGCGGTACGGAACCGGAGCTTCGGCGGACTATGACATTGTCCTTTGGAGGGGCAATCTGCATGCTTGTGTTTGGCATGGCTGTTTATATGATCGTCCGGGCGAGCAAGCAGCTGAGAAAAATGAAAATTAACGATAGTGAAACATAAGTTTATCAACTTAAAAACAGTTCCTGATTAAAATGATGCTGTATTTGAAAGACAGGAGGCAATCGCAATGAGCGAAGAAAAGGATACATTTCATTTCAGTTATTCTGCAAAGCAGCAGGAGGAAATCCGGAGGATCCGGGAAAAATACGTTGCAAAGGAAGAAAACAAAATGGAGCAGCTGCGTAAATTGGACGAAAGCGCGACAAGGCCGGGCACAATCGCTGCGATTATTGTGGGCATAATCGGCGCTCTGCTTCTTGGCATCGGTATGTGCTGTACTATGATCTGGGCCGAAACGATGTTCCTTCCAGGTATCGTTATAGGAGTGGCTGGCATCGTTGTTGTGGCTGCCGCCTATCCGCTGTATACGCACATCACCAAAAAGCGAAGGGAAAAGCTGGCTCCGGAAATCATCCGCCTGACAGATGAGCTTTCAAAGCAGGGATGAAAACAAAAAACGAAGGGAAACGCCGGGCGCCTGCTTGCGCTGAACGGTACTCCGGCAGGACTTTTCGCTCTTTAAGAAGCAGAAGCATATCGCAAACCATCAGGATATTATCTTCGTAAACATCAATGGGGAAGATTAAACCATTGATGTTTACCTATAACCCACGTTGATCATACTTCGTTTTGAGTGTATAGCTTACTTTGCTTTTCAAACATTTCAGCATACAATCCATTTTTATCTATAAGCTCTTTGTGTGTTCCATATTCAACTATTTCCCCGCTTGAAAACACCGCTATATGGTCTGCTATTTGAGAAGCTGCCAACCGATGAGATATAAATATTGAAGTTTTATCAATAGAAGTTTTGATGAAATTTTCATATAACTCACATTCGGATTTTAAATCTAGGCTTGCTGTTGGTTCATCGAGAATCAGTATAGGCGCGTTTTTATATAACGCACGTGCAAGCGCTATTTTCTGCCCCTGTCCCCCAGAGAGTTCTATACCTTCGGATGAATATTTTTTTGAAATATATGTTTGATCACGGCTCGGTAATTTATTTATAAAATCCGCCAGGTCTGCTCTCGATATAATATCTGACAAATCATCATCATTGTTCTCGCTCATCGATATATTTTCGGAGATTGTAAATGCGAATGTGACAAAATCCTGGAATACCGCACCTATAATTTTGTTATATTGCTCGTTTGGTATATCCCAAATGTTTACGCCATTGAGTGTAATCTTTCCCTTTGTCGGATAATAAAACTTACAGAGCAATTTTATAAACGTACTTTTTCCTGCGCCGTTATATCCGACCACTACTAATTTTTCACGATTCTTTATAATTATGTTTATGTCGCGCAGAACATAATCTTTACTTCCAGGATAAGCAAACCATACATTGGAAAAACAAATCTCTATAGTTGATGGTGGCGTACAAAATATTTTATTTGATAATGAATTCTCTTTGTTTTTCTCTGTTAGCTTTTTTAAATTTTTGTAATCGGCAGCCTTTTCAAGTTGTTTGTGATATTGCGCAATCAAGTCCGTGATCCTCCACAGTGTAGTATTTAATGTCGAGATGGTTGTAAAATAAAGGGTAAAATCAGCAATTGAAATGACATTATCAAGATAATATACTGATAAGATCCAAAGAATAAAAAACGAGGAAATTGCAAACAAAATGGCATTAATGCTATCAAAAATTAAATTTCGCCGGAACTCTTTATATTGTAATTTCACCATTTTTTGCCTAAAATTTTTCACTTTTATAAGAAACCATGATTGAATGCAATTCACTCGTATTTCTTTCGCTGCGCCTTGATTAAAATAGCAAAGATTAGTAAGGTAATTTCCTGTTCTGTCATTTTGCGCGCTTAATCTACGAAGCTCGATGTTTTTTTTATAATTAATATATGTGAATATAATTTTTACTATCAATAAAACGATAAGAATGAATAAGAAATCGATATTTAATTTACAAATGATGCTGACAAGTCCTATAAGCGTAATAAAATTTTGTATTATTTTTCTGATAATTTCACATAATTCAATGGTTCCTGCAGCATCTCCCGCAAGACGAATATTATCGCGTTCTGTCGTGCATTCTAGTTCCGAAAGACTAAGGTTCATTACCGTTTCTCCTATTTCAGCAGATAGTTTTCTGCTGAATTTTTCAGTGCAGTAAGTTATTTTTACGTTAAGATAACAGGTAATAATATTTAATAATAGCGCTATTCCACAAAAAATGGTTATAATTCTAAATATATCGTAATAGTCCTTTCCTTCGGTTAAAGCCTCAATTATGAATTTCGGTGCGTAAACATATAATAAAGGCAAAAAAGCTGAAAAAATAACCTGTGGAATAAAAAAAACAAAATAACTGGGAGAATATTTAAAAATAAGGGAAATAACCTCGAATGGAATTTTTATTTTGTTTTTATAAGATTTCATAATGTCACACCATTTTCCCGATAAAATTTTGCTTGCGATTCAAACATATTAGCATATATGCCGCCTTTTGTTATTAACTCATAATAGGAACCCTGTTCGGCAATCGCCCCGTCCTGGATCACAAAGATACGGTCACAAAATTTTGTGGAAGAAAGCCTGTGGGAAATGAATACTGTAGTCTTTCCCTTTGAAATATCGCGTAGACTCGAAAACATTTGGTATTCAGCAATGGGGTCAAGGGTAGAAGTAGGCTCGTCTAAAATTAATATTTTTGCATCTTTACAAAGTGCTCGTGCTAAAGCTAATTTTTGTCCTTCGCCTCCGGATAGCTCTACTCCGTTTTCATCAAGTTCCTTATAAAGAACAGTATCAATCCCATCTTTTAGACTTTTAATTTTTTCATTAAACCCGCTTTTTGCAATTGCGTCTTTGATTTTATCTTTACTAGTGTTGTTATCAAAAACAATATTTTCCCTGATGGAATATGCGAAAATATAGAAGTCCTGTAAAACAACGCCAACCTGTTTTAAATATTGCTCAAGTGGAATCGTATTAATATCAATGCCGTTTAAAAGTATTTTTCCTTCTGTCGGTGTGTAGAGACGAAGAAGAAGCTTAACTAATGTTGTCTTTCCCGAGCCATTTAGTCCAACAATGCCGATCTTTTGACCGTCTTTCAAAATAAAATTTAAATTTCGAAGTATTGGAACATCCGTATTAGGATAAGCAAAACTTACATTTTCAAAACTTATTTCTGCATGTTTTTCATCTATTGCAATTTTCGGCAGCTCATTAGTAGAAAAAATATTACTATTATTACGAACCCATTTTTTATATTCAAGAAATATATCCATACGAGCGGTCATTCTATCGATAACGGCAATATTATCAAAAAAGCCTATTAAGATCGATGTCAATAAAGATACGGCTCCAAGTAGAACGGAATATTCAGCAATTGTTACGCTGCCCTTATAAACACAATAAGAAAAGTAAAAATACATAATGGCAGATTGTACTACCGCAATAACTGAGGACAGGCTACTAAAACGAAATTTTTGGTTTATAAATGCTTTGAGTTTTTCTAATTGAACAACATTAATTTTATTATTTTTATGTATAATTAGAGGTTTTAAATTATTAATTCTAATCTCTTTTGCATATTCATATTGTGTCATAAGGCTATATAAATAATTTAGCTTGCGCGAATCCTCCGTATGTTCATTTTCAAATTCAAAATCCATCCTCCGTATTTTAAATGTAATAATGACGGAAATTGCCGATGTGGCAGCGATTATTAAAATGAACAATGGACTTAATAAAGAAAAAATATATAAAATACCGGCAAATTTTACGATATAACTAATAAAATTTCCAATATGGGAGAAAACAAACACAGGATTAGCCCCCATTGATTTGTTTTTCATATCGAGAACAGAACCGTCTTGGGCCCAATGATAATTTACAATAATTCCATCCCGCATATAATCGTATTGAATTTTATCGGACGCTTTCCTGGCCAGTATGTTATGTAAATATGTGAATATATATTTCACTAATGAAATGCCTAAATTCAAAAGAGTAAATAATAAAATTGTTTTGATTATCGACCTCTGGTTGAGACCATTTGTTATCGCATCAATGATAATACCGATACCACCGATATTTATTAAAGGAAGTGCAGCTGAAAAGATACTTTCAAATGTAATCACAAATGCTAGCGATTTATGATTTCTCCAAGCATATCGTAGTAATTCAAAAAATATTGTTAATCTTTTCATTAACATCTTTCCCTCCACCAAAATGCCTATATTGTAAGGCACTTTATTATATAGGCTATTTTGGAATTTATTACATTATGAGTTTAGCAGGTACAGTTCCCGCTCTGGCCACTAGGGCAGCACGCATCAGCACCATTAGTTTCGGTTGAATATAGGTTCAAGATTGCCTCTAATAAGTTTTAAATCAGAGGGTAACAGTATCTTGTGTGTAAGAAGTTTCAAATTTTCATCGAATTCATCTTTTCCCCAAAGACACTATTGATAATAGATTTGATAAAATTACTTCCTTATCAATCTTTTGTTTTCACGCTTTTTTGTTTAACTTGCGCCGTAATATTACGTATAATATTTTTCGTTTTTGTTATAATATCATAAAAAAATGTATATGTCAATAATTTGCATTGATTTTGCATGTTTTTTATGATGATTTTCTGCTTTCTATAAAAATTTTAATCAAATAATCCATTGTGTACAGTGTCTTATGCTAATTTCCTTTTCCGTTTTTATTGATGGGCTTTGCCCAAAAATATAATGGGGACGATAGCCTGCTTTTGTTTAATAGCAGAAAAGCAACAAAAAAATGCATCCGAAATCTTGGGTTAATCATGCAATTACCCAAACAGTATCAAACCTTTATTACAAAACAGTTTGATGAAGAAGGCGTTGAGTTCTCCGGAGGCGAACAGCAAAAAATTGCCCTGGCACGAACGTATTGCAAAACACAGTCCCTGATAACGATTCTTGACGAGCCGACCAGTGCGCTTGATCCGCGTGCGGAATATGCGCTGTATCAGGAATTTAATGATTTGATCGGAGCTCGGACGGCGTTTTTTATTTCACATCGATTGGCAAGTACAAAATTCTGCGATAAAATTGCGGTAATCAAAGATAAACGGATTTGCGAATTTGGATCGCACGCGGAGCTCATGCAGGGAAAGGGTTATTATTATACACTTTATAATATGCAGGCAAGCTATTATCAGCAGTGAAAGCAATCCGAAAGGGATTACCAGAGATCCCGAAAAGCTATTTTCTCTGCCGGATTTGCCGAAGCTTTTTTGCGGAGAAGGGCTATATTTTCGATCAAACCGAAGAATACAAACATATATTGCAATGCGGCATACAATATCGTTTTTGATCTCGGCATATTCTCAGGAGAACATTTTTTCAGAATTCGGAATATAAGGATCACAGTAAAAAGTTTTGGCGTTTTTACTATGACTTTTCATATGAAGTAAAAAAATCAATATACGACTGAAAAGTGCGCGCTTGGAAAATACCCGACTATCGACGAAGGAATTATGTGATGCCTGAAACGATATACCGATAATGAAACCGTGATTTAGAAGCGTTTCAAAGATGAAAAGGGGAAAAAACTTTCAGAAAAACGCCAATGACCTGGCAGTGGGTGGGATTCAAACCTAAGAGTCTGTGAGGACTATTTGATTTCGAGTTTTCCCGCCGTCTGTTAATTACATGGTTTCTCCTGTCAGTTTCAGCCAGCCTTGTACGCCCGCAAACCCGCATGAAATCTGAATTTTCCGAAGGAATCGCCCGAAAATACTGAGAAATCGCCCATCGGTTCCAATCAACGGTTTTTCCGCTTTTGGAAAGAACTGCGGAAAGAACGGAAAGAACAAAACAAAGATGGTATAGACACACGAAATAAAACGAATATCATGATTTCCCGAAAGAGAAAAACCGCAAAAAGTTGGTAGCGATAGTGAGCCGTCGTGAGGGCGCTTACAACCGAACAGGCGAGCCGAGCGTGACTTTTTGCGGAGAGGAGGAACAGTGAAGCGGGCGACTGATTTTCACTTTGTGAAAAT
>CAJFUB010000030.1 GCA_904420095.1 uncultured Clostridia bacterium | reverse complement strand
GCGCCCTCATAGTTTCAATGGGTATCAAACACCATATCAAGCTCGAATTTCATAAATCGATTTCTTAGCCACAAGTGTTACAAAAACATTAAATATATACGCACATGTCATGACTTCTGCCAAAAAGAAAGCAGCTCAGAAATTAGGTGGCGCGATATCAAATCTCGGAGATAAAAGCGATTCCAAAAACGACGAAATTACAGGATAATTTTTAAAATAACGGAAAAATAACGGAAAAATTCACTTTTTCAGCCAAACTCAAAAAAATAAAGCCTTTCGTTTTTTTTGCTTTAACGAAAGGCTTTTCTTCTTGGTTGCGGGGGAAGGACTTGAACCTACGACCTTCGGGTTATGAGCCCGACGAGCTACCAACTGCTCCACCCCGCGATGAAAATAAAACGTCACTCAGAAGCGAACGTGTACTATTATACCACGATATTTTACGCTGTCAACAGGAAATTTAATCCCGCTATTGCGCCGCGCAAAAAAATACTTGCACGGAGACAAAGCGTATGCTATAATTGCCGTTGCCTGATTTTAGAACTGAAGCTACGGAGGTGGAACAGGTGACAGCTTTAAAGGTAATACTTGGAATATTTTACATGCTGATCTGTCTGGTCTTGATAATTATTATTTTAAAGCAGGAGTCGAAGGGAGACGGATTGAGCAGCGTCATCACCGGCGAGAACAGCGAATCTTTTTTCAGTAAGAATAAAGGCTTAAGCAAAGAAAGATTTTTATCCAAGCTTACCGTTGTACTTTCCGTATTCTTTGCGGTCGTTGCGATCGTACTCAGCGTACTGATGCGCATGTAAGATAGACCGGCCGCCATCCGGTCGGATCGGAAGAAAAAGCAGTTTATTTGGAGCCGTGCGGATCAGAGCACGGTTTTTTTTATCCATGCGGCATTAAAACGCGAAAAGCAAGCACAATAAGAATTAAGAAAGGCTGGTGAACGACATCAAAACAAAACCAAACGGACGATATAAAAGTAAGAAACCGGTAAGGACACGCCGCGTGCGGCGGCGCGCGCCGTCCGGAAACAGCGCAAGAAGCATAAAAAAGGAAAATCAACGCAAACAGGACAAGCCTGAATATAAACCGCCGGAGCAGCTGATCGAAGAAAGAAGCGAATTCAGCGAGTCAGTAAAGGCCGAAGTCGCCAGGATTCCAACCGTGCTGAGCCCGTCTTCGATTGCGGGCGAATTAAAGCGGGGGCGGCGCGATCTTCGCCATCTGGAAATCGTCACAATCGATTCGGAAGAGACAAAAGACGTAGACGACGCGATTTCCATCGAACGTCTGCCGGGCGGCGCATATCTGCTCGGCGTTCACATCGCCGACGTGGCGCATTATGTCCGAGAGGGGACAGCGCTGGACGCAGCCGCATACGAGCGCGGAACCAGCGTTTACCTGGAAGGCCGCGTGCTCCCGATGCTGCCGCCCAGACTGTCAAACGGGATCTGCAGCCTGAACGCGGGGGAAGACAGGCTGGCGCTCAGTGTCCTGATGACGATTGATAAAGAGGGAGAAATCTGCCGATACGAAATTTTCGAGAGTCTGATTCGGGTAAAATACAAAATCACATACAAGCAGATCTATGCGCTGTTCGAGGGGGACACCCCGTCATACCGTCAGGAAGCGCTGCGGGAAGAATACCGACAGCATTTAGAGGACCTGCAGGCAATGCGCGAGCTGGCAGAGCTGCGGCATGCCGTACGCTACCGACGCGGCTCGATCGATTTTGATTTTCCCGAAACGCATGTGACGACAGACCGCGAAGGGAAGCCCGTTGGAGTGGAGGCTGAACGGAGCACATTTGCCAACCGTATTATCGAAGAATTTATGCTTGCCGCAAACGAAACGGTAGCGGAACACTTTTCCCGGATGCGCATTCCTTTTCTCTACAGGGTTCACGGACGCCCGGAGCAAGAAAAAATTATAAAGCTTTCTCTTGAAATCCGCAGCATGGGCTATACTTTGCGCGGACGCGGCACGCTCCGCCCGCATACCATTCAATCGCTCTTGGAAAAAGTCAAAGGAAAGGCTGCGGAACCGATCATCAGCATGCTGACGCTGCGCGCCATGCAGAAAGCGGAATATTCCCCGAAAAACGAAGGCCATTTTGGCCTTGCGGCAGAAAATTACACGCATTTTACCTCGCCGATCCGGCGATATCCCGATTTGTTTGTCCACAGAATGATAAAAGAAACGCTCCATGACAAAATGACGGCGGAACGACAGGCCGAGCTTCGAACGTTTGCGGCGGAGGCGGCAAAGCATTGCTCGGAGGCAGAACGGGAAGCGGAAAGCGCGGAACGGCTGCATACGGACCGGCTTGTGGCGGAATATATGAGCAACTATATCGGCGAAGAATTTGACGGAATCATCTGCAACATTACTTCGTTCGGGATTTTTGTACAGCTGGAAAATTCTGCAGAGGGACTTGTATTCTACAGCAGTATGCCGGACTATATGGTATTTGATGAAAAGAAAATGATTGCCTCCGGTGAATCGAATCGGCGGAAATATGCCATCGGAGATCCCGCGAGAGTAAAAGTCGTCAGCTGCAATATAAAAATGGGACAGATTGAGTTCCATTTTGCAAAATAATATGATAAAATGCCGGAGAAGGAGTTGATAAGCAATGTTTGAGCTGGAACAGTTCGAGTCTGAACTGGGCGATCTGCAGAAAAGTTTATGCGATTTGAGGGATTCACTTTGACACGGAGGGAATCCGGAATCTGATAGAAGAATTGGAAAATAAGGCGTCCGAACCGGATTTCTGGAACGATCCGGAAAAATCCCAGGCCGTTCTGAAGCATTTGAAACAGCTGAAGACGAAGCTCGGCAGATTTCAGCAGCTGGAATCGAAGTATGAAGAAATCGAGCTTATGATCATGATCGGCAATGAAGAAAACGACGCTTCAATGGCGGAAAAGGTTCGGGAGGAGCTGGAGGACTATAAAAAGGCGTTCAACCTGCTGCGCTTGGAAACGCTTTTTACCGGAGAATACGATGCAAACAACGCGATTCTTACGATCCATCCCGGCGCGGGAGGCACGGAGTCGCAGGATTGGGCGCAGATGCTCCTCAGAATGTATATGAGATGGGGAGAATCGCATGACTACGAGGTAAAATTGGTTGATCTTCTCGACGGCGACGAAGCGGGAATCAAAAGCGCGGTGCTTGAGATCAACGGAGACAATGCATACGGCTTTTTAAAGAGCGAGCACGGCGTGCATAGACTGGTCCGCATTTCGCCGTTTGATGCCGCGGGAAGAAGACACACTTCCTTTGTATCGGTGGAAGTGATGCCGGAAATCGACGACACGATCGAGATCGATATTCGGCCTGAGGATTTGGAAATCGGGACCTACCGTTCCAGCGGCGCCGGCGGACAGCACATCAACAAAACGGACTCGGCGGTTCGGATTACGCACAAGCCGACGGGCGTGACGGTATCCTGCCAGACGGAACGCTCGCAGCTCCAGAATAAAGAAACCGCGATGAAAATGCTGCGCTCCCGGCTGTTTGAAATCAAACAGAGGGAAAATGTCGAGAAAATTTCAGACATTAAAGGAACGCAGATGGAAATCGCATGGGGAAGTCAGATCCGTTCGTATGTATTCTGTCCGTATACGCTGGTAAAGGATCACAGGACTTCTTACGAGGAGACCGTCGTCGATAAAGTCATGGACGGGAATATCGACGGCTTCATCAACGCGTATCTTGTAAACGAATTTAATAAAAATAAATAATAGGAAAAGACAAGGAGGTCTTCGTATGAAATTAGGCGTGCTGACTGTAGTACTGGCACAAATGGAGCTTGACAAAGCGATGAAGTATCTTGCCGACTCCGGCGTACAGGCTGTGGAAATCGGAACGGGAGGATTTCCGGGAAATGCGCACTGCAATCCGGAAATTTTATTAAAAGACGACCGCAAATTGGAGGAATTCAAGCAGGCAGTGTATGGGAACGGGCTGGAGATCAGCGCGCTGAGCTGTCACGGAAACCCTGTCCATCCGAACAGGGAAATTGCCGGGAAATTCCATACGGAATTTATCAATACCATTTTACTTGCGGAAAAGCTGGGCATCGACCGGATCGTAGGCTTTTCCGGCTGCCCCGGGGATTGTCCCGAGTCGAAGCACCCGAACTGGGTTACCTGCCCGTGGCCTGAGGATTTCCTTGAAATTTTGAAGTATCAGTGGGAAGAGGTTCTTGTGCCGTACTGGAAAGAAACGGCGGAATTTGCAAAACAGCACGGCATTAAAAAGATCTGCTTTGAAATGCATCCGGGCTTCTGCGTTTACAATCCGGAAACGCTCTTGAAGCTCCGCGCCGCCGTCGGGGAGATCATTGGTGCGAACTTTGATCCGAGCCATTTGATCTGGCAGGGAATGGATCCCGTCGAAGCCATCCGGACACTCGGAGACGCGATCTATTTTGTACATGGAAAAGACGTCCGCGTCGATCGCACGAACGTTGCCAAAAACGGAGTGCTGGATACGAAGCACTATTCAGACGTTCTGAACAGAGCGTGGGTATTCCGCACGATGGGCTACGGCCATGATTTTAAAATGTGGAAGGATATCGTCAGCATGCTGAAGCTCGTCGGATACGACGATGTGATCAGCATCGAGCATGAGGATTCCCTGATGTCTCCGACAGAGGGCCTCCAGAAAGCAATTGCGCTTCTGAAGGAGGTTCTGATTTCGGAACAGGCCGGAGAAATGTGGTGGGCATAATTCCATGTGGCGCGATATCAGAATCGAACAGGAAGAATTATTGTCCCCGCTGGCTGCGCATTCCAAAGACAGCCTCGGCAGGCGTCTGCCGGAGGAACCGTGCAAGGTACGCTCCGACTATGAGCGCGATGCGGACAGAATTCTTTATTCAGAGGATTTCAGAAGACTGCGCCACAAGACGCAGGTATTTTTCAATGCCAAAAACGACCATATCTGCACGAGAATGGAACACGTCCTTTATGTAAGGGCCATTTCCACGACCATCGGAAGGACGCTGGGGCTCAATCAGGATCTGATCAACGCCATCGCGCTGGGGCATGACATCGGGCATGCCCCGTTCGGACATTCCGGGGAACGGGCGCTTCACAATTGTATTCACAAAATCAATCCTGCGCTTTCGTTTCGGCATGAGTATCACAGCCTGCGCGTCGTGGACAGGCTTTCCACCAGAATATCCAGAGAGAAGATCCATGAACGGTGCGGCCTGAATCTGACGTACGAAGTACGGGACGGCATTGTGAGCCACTGCGGCGAAAATTACGATGAATATATTTTACATGCCGATAAAATGAAGGATCCGGACAAAATTTACGAAACAGAGCACAGAAAATGCATGCCGTATACGCTCGAAGCGTGCGTAGTGCGCTTGGTGGACAAAATCGCATATGTGGGCCGCGATATCGAGGATGCGATTCGTGCGAAATTGATTGACTACAAGGACATCGATCCCGAGATCCGCAAAGAGCTCGGCGCCACAAACGGAGAAATGATCAACACGCTCGTGCAGGATATTATTGAAAACAGCTATAATACGGAATATATCCGCCTGAGCAAGGCCAAGGGAGAGGCGCTCCGCGAGATGATCATGACCAATAACAAGCTGATTTATCAGTCCGCGCTGATCCGGCGGTACGAAATTAACGCCAAGAACGCCGTAGAAGGACTTTTTGAAATGCTGTACGATTGCGCCCGAAATCTTGACCGAAAAAACAAAAGCAAGCCGATGGAACGGCTGGTCGGTTTCATCGACGAGAAGGGCTACCAGGAAGACGAACCGCCGGAACAGATCGTGACGGATTACATTGCGGGAATGACGGACGCGTATGCGCTGCAGTCCTTTGAAGATCTGTACTGGATATGACGGAGCGGCCGAAATCTATGGAAGAAAAAGAAAAACAGGAGCAATACGATTTTTTTGCATATATCGGAAGAATGAAATATATTTTCCGCTGGGGACTGATGCGGAATACCGATTCGGAAAACATCCAGGAGCACAGCCTGCAGGTAGCGATTCTGGCGCACGCATTGGCCGTCATCCACAATCAGCTCTGCGGCCGCGAAGAATTGTCTCCGGACAGGGCCTGCGTTTACGCGGTATTTCATGATGCGGGAGAAATTATAACGGGAGACCTTCCGACGCCCGTTAAATATTATAATCCTGTAATCAGGGAAAATTATCAGGCGATTGAAGCGGTGGCAAAGGAAAAGCTGCTGTCTATGCTTCCGGCAGAGCTGGACGCAGTCTACCGGAGGATTCTGTTTTATGAGCAGGAGGACGCCCAATATTATCCGATCGTAAAGGCTGCCGATAAGCTGTCGGCGTATATCAAGTGTGCAGAGGAAGTAAAGGCGGGCAATCGGGAATTTGTAAAAGCGATGGAATCGACGCTGGAAGCGCTCCAGGCTTCGGAGCTCCCGGAGGTCGCCTATTTCATGCGTCATTACATGGAAGCATATAATAAAACGCTTGATGAAATGAATTAAAAAGAGTAAACTATATAGGTTATTGGCAGAAAACGCAGGGAAATACAGGAATGAAAGGAAACGAGTGCTTGCATTATGGGGTTGTTTGAAAAAATATTCGGAACATACAGCGACAGGGCGATCAAGCAGATCATGCCGGTCGTGGAGGAAATTAATCGCTTAGAGCCGAAGATGAAGGAAAAATCTGATCAGGCCCTGAAGGAAATGACCGGAGTATTCAAGCAGCGGCTTGCAGAAGGAGAAAGCCTGGACGATCTTTTGCCGGAAGCATTCGCGGTCGTAAGGGAGGCGGCCTGGCGCGTGCTGGGACAGCGGCACTACGACGTGCAGCTGATCGGCGGCATCGTGCTGCATCAGGGCCGGATCGCCGAAATGAAAACCGGCGAAGGAAAAACGCTCGTATCGACGCTTCCCGCATACCTGAACGCTCTTACAGGCAAAGGCGTCCATCTCGTAACGGTCAACGATTATCTTGCCAAAAGAGACAGCGAATGGATGGGTAAAATATATAATTTTCTTGGACTTTCGGTCGGCGTCATTGTTCATGACATGACGCCCGCACAGAGACAGGAGGCGTATCGCTGCGATATTACTTATGCTACCAATAATGAACTCGGCTTCGATTATTTAAGAGATAACATGGTGATTTATAAAAACCAGCTTGTGCAGCGGGAGCTCAATTTTGCGATCGTCGACGAGGTGGACAGCATCCTGATCGATGAGGCCCGTACTCCGCTGATCATTTCCGGCGCGGGCTCCAAATCCAGCGAGCTGTATGAGCGGGCAGACGCTTTTGTCCGGACGCTTTCAAAGCTGGTGATCAAAGAGACAGACAATAAAGACCTGATGGATGACGTCACGGAAGACTTTATCGTGGATGAGAAGGCAAAAACCGCCACATTGACCAGGCATGGCGTGGATAAGGCGGAAAAGTGGTTCGGGATCGAAAATCTTTCCGATTCCGAAAATGCAACGATTTCGCATCACATTAATCAGGCGCTGAAAGCGCACGGCGTTATGAAGCGGGACATCGACTACGTCGTCAAGGACGACAGCGTTATCATCGTCGACGAATTTACGGGCCGTCTGATGTTCGGAAGACGCTATAACGAAGGACTTCATCAGGCAATCGAGGCAAAGGAGCATGTCAAAATCGAAAAGGAGAGCATGACGCAGGCGACGATCACATTCCAGAACTTTTTCCGTATGTATGGCAAGCTTTCCGGAATGACGGGTACGGCGCTTACGGAAGAAGGCGAATTTAACGATATTTATTCGCTGGATGTCATCGTGATTCCTACGAACAAGCCCATCGCGCGAATCGATTACCCCGATGCCGTTTATAAAACCGTAAATGGAAAATATAAAGCGCTGCTCCGCGACGTCGCTGCGGCGCATGAGAAAGGACAGCCGGTTCTGATCGGAACCGTTTCCATCGAAAAATCCGAATACCTGAGCAAGCTGCTGATGAAGCAGGGAATTAAGCATAAAGTACTTAATGCGAAAAATCATGAAAAAGAAGCGGAAATCGTCGCCCAGGCGGGTAAATACGGAGCGGTTACCATTGCTACGAATATGGCGGGACGCGGTACGGATATCGTGCTGGGGGGAAACAGCGAGTATCTTGCGAAGCAGGAAATGAGAAAACAGGGGTATGACGACGCGCTGATCGCCCTTGCGGACAGCTATGCGGATACGGACGACGAAATCGTGCTGTCCGCCCGGAAACTGTACCGTTCTCTCGTAGAGGACTATTCGAAAGAAACAAAAGAAGAACGGGTGCGCGTCGTGGAGGCCGGAGGACTTTTCATCATGGGCACGGAACGCCACGAATCAAGACGGATCGACAATCAGCTCCGCGGCCGTTCCGGCCGGCAGGGAGATCCCGGTATGTCCCGCTTTTATATTTCCCTGGAAGACGATTTGATGCGGCTCTTCGGCTCCGAACGGATCGAGGGCATCATGAATACGCTGAAAATCGACGAAGACTACGCCATTGAAAATAAAATGCTTTCTTCGGCGATCGAAGGAGCGCAGAAGAAGGTGGAAGCGAGAAACTTCGAAATCCGCAAAAATGTCCTGCAGTATGACGACGTTATGAATCAGCAGCGGGAAATCATATACGCGCAGAGAAGGAGAGTCCTGGACGGAGAGAACATGAAGGAAAATTTCCGCACGATGATCCGGCACAGAATCGAAGAAACCGTCGCTTTTTACTGTCATAAAGATATTTCCCCCGAGCAATGGGACTATGAGATGATTAAGAACGATCTGGTAGGAATTGTCTCGCCTGCGCTTGTAGATGGATTCGCAGAGCATCCGGAGGGCCTGAAGCCGGAGAAAATTACAGAATTGCTTACGGAGGACACGCTGAATCGTTACGAAGCGCGCGAGCAGGAGTTTGGAAGCGAGCTGATGCGGGAAATCGAGCGCGTCGTTCTGCTTCGTTCCGTTGATGAAAACTGGATGACGCACATCGACGCCATCGATCAGCTGAAATACGGCGTCGGACTGCAGGCGTACGGGCAGCGGAACCCGGTCGTGGAATATAAATTCCAGGCATTTAATATGTTCGAGGATATGAACAAGACGATACAGGACCAGGCGGTGCGCATGATCTTTACGATCAAGGTACAGAAGGGCGCGTCAGTGGAGAGAAAGGCCGTGGCCGGCCCGGGACGCGAACGTTTGGGCGGCGAAGAATCGGGCGAGAAGAAAAAGTCGAAAAGTATTACAAGACAGGGCAGCAAGATCGGCCGCAATGATCCCTGCCCCTGCGGCAGCGGCAAGAAATACAAAAACTGCTGCGGAAGCTGACCTGTTTTTCGGAAGCGGTGTATGAAGCATGATTGATGTAGTAAGAGAAGTCAGCGCATTTAAACCGATCGATCTGGCGCGGATTCCCGAAAAGTACAAGCCCGCGACGGAGCAGATGCGCACGGCGTTTATTTTATATAATAAAGCGCTCCATGAAATACAGACCGGGCATGACGATGCCGCAAAAAACTATTTAAGAAAAGCGGTTGTCATTTTCCCGGAGTTCTACGACGCGATTATGGTGCTGGGTATTCTGACATTCGCAAACGGCGACCGGATCGGCGCGGTACGTATTTTTAATTCAGTGAAAAACCTGGAGCAAAGGGCGATTTCGATCGGAATTCTGGATCATCTGGTAGAAGAGGCCGAGCGTCCGGAAACTGCGCGCGTCCTGGGAACACAAAAGTTTTCCTCTGAACGCGGAAAAGCGGAAAGCGTGATGGGAGGGAGAACGAGCGCATCTTCGCGCTCCGAACCGGCGGAGGCAAAATACAGCAAAGGCCAGATTTTTGAAAAAAGCAGCCGGTATTACGAACCGCAGCATAAAGCGCCATACGGTGCAAGAAAAAATACCGCTTACCACAGACGCCCGGTCGAAGCGCAGGACGAGCCGTCCGCCGAAGCCGTTCAGGATACCAGAGATGTGCGCTTATTAAATAAATACTTATTGCTTATCATCGCCATACTGCTGATTTTTTCCGTTGTGGTATCAACCATGCTGATCAACAAGACCGCGTCTGAACGGGAACTGCGGAATCAGCTGGACGCACTCAAGGCAGCACAGACGCCGGCAGACGCCACACCGGACGGCTCCGCAGACCTTCCGACCGCCCCTGTGACAGAGGCGCCGGCTGAATAAGGCCTGGAGGAGCATCTGGACCTGTCTTAAGTGACGATTTTGTAATGCAGCAGTCACCCGCCTGTAATTGGCTTGCGTTATGATATTCACGTAACAAACTGGAAAGGCGGGTTTCTAAAATGGAGCTCTTGAGAATTGAAAATTTAACAAAGCTTTACGGCACCGGGGAGAATACCGTGCGGGCTTTGGATAATGTATCTTTTACGGTGGAAAAGGGTGAGTTTACTGCAATTATTGGACCGTCCGGTTCGGGGAAATCTACTCTGCTCCACATATTAGGCGGTGTCGACAGACCTACGGCCGGACACGTCTATTTAAACGGCTGCGACGTATACGCGCAGAATGAAGAGCAGCTCGCGATCTTCCGCCGGCGTCAGGTTGGTTTGATCTATCAGTTTTATAATCTGATTCCCGTTCTCACTGTAGAGGAAAATATCACGCTGCCGCTTCTTCTGGACGGGGGCAAAACGAATCAAGACCGTCTGGAAGAGCTTCTTGGCGTGCTGAAGCTGAAGGAACGCAGAGGGCATCTTCCGAATCAGCTTTCCGGCGGGCAGCAGCAGCGCGTTTCTATCGGCAGAGCGCTGATCAATGCGCCTGCCGTCGTTCTTGCCGACGAGCCTACGGGAAATCTGGACTCCCAAAACAGCCAGGAAATCGTAGAATTGCTGAAGCTTTCCAACCGGAAATACAAACAGACGCTGATTGTCATAACACATGATGAAAACATCGCTTTGCAGGCGGACAGAATTCTTGCGATCGAAGACGGACGGATTACACGCGACGAGGTGATCCGTAAATGAATATTTTAAACAAAGTGACGCTTAAGACCTTACGGAAGAATAAGGTTCGAACCATTGTGACCGTTATTGGGATCATCCTTTCCGCCGCCATGCTTACGGCCGTAACAACGGCGGTATCCAGCGGCCTGCAGTATCTTACGGATGTCGAGAGCTATCAAAGCGGATCCTGGCATGGCGCGCTGCTGAACCTTGACAGCAGCGACGCCGCGCGTCTTAAGTCAGACTCCCGCGTCAAAGCGACGTCGACCATACAAAACATCGGGTACGCGAAGCTGGAAGGAGGGCAAAACGAATATAAGCCTTACCTTTTTCTTGGCGGCATAAAAATCGGCGGAACGGGACTGCTTCCGATTCACATAACGGAGGGGAAGCTTCCTACGAACACAAATGAAATTCTGGTGCCGGAGCACGTGGCCTCAAACGGCCGCGTCAAATATTCGCTTGGGCAGACGCTGACGCTTGCAGTGGGCCTCCGCCTTTCGGAAAACGGAGAGACGCTGTGGAATAACGAGCGGCTGTCGTATGAATATCCGGAGGACGGGGAAAGCGAAGAGGAAATTCTTGTTACAGAACAGCTTTCGGTACAGGAAACACGGACCTTTACCATCGTAGGCTTTTACGAGCGCCCCGGCTTTGAAGAGCTCTACGCACCGGGATATACGCTCCTTACTGGCTACGAGAAAGGCTCCAGAAGCGAAAGCATATATTTTACACTGAAAAAAGCAAAAACCGTTTTCGATTTTATGGAAGGCTTCGAATATGAAAAGAATCCGCAGTGTGAGGCGAAATGCAATACCGGCTACCTGCGGGCGATCGGCGTGATGAAAGACGACAATATCAAAACGGTTCTTTACGGCTTTGCCGCGATTCTGATCGGGATCGTGATGTTCGGCTCCATTGCGCTCATCTATAATTCTTTTTCAATTTCCGTAAACGAACGAATCAAGCAGTTCGGCCTGCTCTCGTCTGTAGGTGCTACGAAAAGACAGCTGATGCGGAGCATTCTGTTTGAGGCAGCATCGCTTTGCGCCGTGGGGCTGCCGATCGGAATTCTTTCGGGAATCGGCGGGATCTGGGTGACGTTTTACTGCATCCGAGATCAGCTCCTGGTAGTTTTTGGCGGCTCCGGAGAAATCGGCCTGCAATGCCATGTGTCCTGGCTTTCGATCCTTGCCGCGGGCCTGCTCGGGTTCATAACCGTCATGATTTCGGCGTACAGACCGGCAAGAAGAGCGCTGAAAATGCCTGCCATCGACGCAATTCGACAAACGAATGAAATCAAAATCAAGCCAGGCAGCGTTCGAACCTCCAAACTGACATATCGGCTGTTCGGCTTCGAGGGGATGCTTGCCTCTAAAAATTTCAAAAGAAATAAAAAACGTTATCGGGCGACTGTTATTTCTCTTTTTGTAAGCATTGTGCTGTTTATTTCCACAAGCAGCTTCTGCGAGTATTTTAAAAACGTAACGATGGCGTACTACAACCAGACCAATTATGATATTTCATATCTGCTTGCTCCTGAAAAGGACGAAAGCAGCGAAGAGAACAGAGCCAGAATGCAGACGGTATTCGAGCAGCTGTCCGGGATCGCCGGCATCTCCGATGCGGCTTATTATACAGATTTATTTACACAGAGACTTCTGATTCCGACATCCTGTCTGAACGAGCGGTTTGTGGAATATCAGCGCAAGCAGGGAAGCATGCGGACAATTCTCGATGGGGAATACGCGCTGATCGATACGCAGATGATTTTTCTGGATGAAGCTACGTTCCGGGAATACTGCGCCTCCATCGGAGAGGATGCGGAAGCGTATTTGTCTGCGGCGGAAACCGCTCCGGTTGCAATCGCGGCGGGGCTTTATACCACCTACGATGCTCAATCCAGAAAATTTCAGAGTGAAATAGTTGAGAACGCCGCTTCTGAGTGCCTTTTAGCAATGCCGGAACTGCCGGATGGCGCCGTGTTTTTAGAAATCGAAGAAGATCCTGCAGACGGGAGACTCTATTGCTGTTATATTGCGGATCCGAATGAGCCTGAGAGCGAGGAGGAACGCGTCCCGCTCGATGTGGAAAAAAACAGCATCCCGCTTACTGTCGGTACTTCCAAGGAATCTGTTCCGTTTTGTCTGTCCGGGATTCAGGGAAACCTGCTGCTGATCTATCCGGAACGGGCAGGAGAAGTTCTGCTTGAGCTGACGCGTGCAGAAGAAAAATCAGACCGCTGGAGCTTTGCGTTTCGCGCGGAAAATCATGCCGCGGTCTATGAAAAAATGGCGCGGTATCTCCAGGAAAGCGGCGAATCCGTCAGCCGCCTGTATGATCATGCTTCGTCTGTCCAGAGCGACAAAGCGTATATCAGCATCGTTTCCATATTTTCATACGGCTTCATCATATTGATTTCGCTGATTGCGCTTGCAAATGTGTTTAACACGATCTCAACGAATGTCCGGCTCAGAAGGCGAGAGTTTGCAATGCTGAAATCCATAGGAATGACGCAGAGGGGCTTCTACAAAATGATGAATTATGAATGTGTCCTTTACGGGCTGAAGGGGATCTTATATGGTCTGCCGGTATCAGTTTTAATTACGTATCTTATTTTCCGTGTGACAGAAGCCGCCATGGAGCGCAGCTTTTATATGCCATGGTACAGCGTCGTCATCGCAGTAAGCAGCGTTTTTCTGGTAGTATTTGCCACGATGCTTTACTCGATCCGGCAATTTCAGAAGGATAATCCAATCGATGCCTTGCGGAATGAAAATCTGTAAAGGAAAAGACAACAAAACCGCTCTGAAACGGATATGCTTCAGAGCGGCGGATTGTCTCACAAAATTAATAAGCTTTCTTCCGAAGCGCTACGAATGCGGTTCCGCCCATAAGAACGGCTGCAATTGCAAAGCTGATTACGGAATTGTCGCCTGTCGGCTGGTTCGGCTGGGGATCCGTCGGTGCAGGATCATTTCCTTCCTCTGATCCGCTTCCCTCACCGGATACGGTTCCGACCTTGATGTCGTCGAAATAAACGATATCCTGTGCCTGTATTTTCTCTTCCGTCTCATCCGTTACTTCGTTATAACCGTGATCGTCGATCCGGACGGCGGTGATTCCGTTCATCGTCTCATGATACGTATATGTACCGACGATTTCGTTGTTCAGAACGATGGTGTACTCGTTTGTGCCCAGCTTGAAAACTGCAGTCAGAACATAATCCGTATTGGCCTCCAGCCCGGTCTTGACTACCTGCAGCGTATCGCCCGAGGCGCCGCCGTTCCGAGCCAGAATGGAAGGAGAATCGGTTCCGTCCGCCGGGTTGTTCCGGACGGCGAAAATGTTTGTATTTCCGTCGCCCCAGCTGGCCGGATCCGTCGTAGCGCTACCCAGTATCATCGTAAAGCCATATGTGCCGAGCTTTTCAAAACGGAAGGCAAATGATACCGCGATTTCATCCGCATCGCCGTAATCCGTGGAAAGTCCGCCGAACCGGATGTTCGCGGTCGCCGTGCCGCTGAAGCCCTCACGGATCAGACGAAGAGAATTCGTGCCGCCGACCTGACCGGCTACGATCTGACCGCCCTGATCATGATCCGCCATACCGCCGTAAACCAAGCCCTTGAAGCCCTCCGGCTTTCCTTCCGGATTCTGTTCCTCGCTGAACAGCTCATCGCTGACCTCATATGCGTCGAAGTCCTCGTCCAGCACCGTTGCGTTTACTTCCTTGTCCCACGCGGCCGCATAAGCGGGCAGCAGAGTAAGAGAGGCAAGCACGGCAACGGCCATAATTATACCTAAAAATTTTTTCACCTGTATAACCTCCAAATAAAATATAATGAGACTGTCAAGATCGTAATACATTCGAAATAAAATGTCAATATCTAAATTGGTAAAAGCGGGATAATTGTGTTTTTATACATTTCATGTTACAATACTCGCGTTAATCTGAAAATGGTTACCGCTGAGATTGCGATATTATGGGGTGAACTGTTATTATGATGCAGCTGAAAAGAAAGTTCGGAGACCGTTATGACGGATACAGGGTAAAAAAGGTAGATCCTTTTTTCCTGCTGATTCCGCACATCATGCCTGAACGTGTGGACAGTCAGGTCTATTTTTCCGACGAGATCGAAATCACGGCTCTGGAAAAATTTGTAAGAGAACACGGAGAAACGGATCTTCCGGGCCTTAAAATGTACCATGTAATGATTGCGGCAATGATCCGTCTGATCTCTCAGAAGCCGTATCTTAACCGCTTTGTAATCCACGGGAAAATTTTTGCAAGGAACTATATTACAATCTCCATGTCAATCAAGCGGGGAACGGGCGAAGATGCCTTAACGACGGTGGTCAAGCCGCGTTTCGAGCCGGAGGACACGTTAGCCGACGTGGTTAGAAAGTTCAACGAGGCGGTCGAAGAAAACAGGAAGACCGAAACGGAAAACGATACGGACAATACCGCTACGATTGTCGGAAGGCTTCCTGCCTGGCTTGTCCGCTGGTTCGTAGCATTCATGTTTTTTTTGGATAAACGCGGGCGTCTGCCCAAGGCCATCAACCACGCCAGCCCTTTTCATACAAGCATGTTTCTGACAAATATGGGATCTCTGGGAATCCGGCCGATTTACCATCATATTTATGAATTCGGAACGACCTCCGTGTTTGTGGGAATGGGCAAGAAGGAAACGGTTTACGAAACAAAATCCGACGGCAGCATCATAAAACGCCGCAAAATGGGAATCAAGGTTGTTGCCGACGAACGCATCTGCGACGGAAATTATTATGCAACTTCAATGCGGTCTCTCGCGCGGTATCTGCACAATCCGGAACGCCTCCTGGTGCCTCCGGAGACGGTTGTGCTGGATGACGGAATCGATATGAAAGGCCGTACCTGAATGCCGGCTTTTACCATAGCTGAAATGACGGAGAATTCCGCCGCGCAGATCGCGTCCTGGAAATATCCTCCGCCTTATGAGATCTACAGCTTCGGCGGCAATGCCGCGGAGCGGGAAGAGCTTCTGAACGGGCTGCATTTCGCGGTTTATCGAGATTCGTTCGGCAAAGAGCCGTGCGGCTTTATCGCTCTGGGCTGGTCGGCGCAGATCCAGGATCCCGGCCTGCGGAAAATCTACGATGATGAATCGTATACGGATATTGCATTCGGCCTGCGTCCAGATTTATGCGGCCGGGGATACGGAGCGATCTTTGTGCAAAGCGCGGTGGATTTTATACGCTCTCTTTTCCCGGAAGACGGCATCCGCCTGACGGTAGCCTGCGAAAACAAACGGGCCTGCCGTCTTTATGAGAAACTGGGCTTTCGTGAAATCTGTTCGTTTGAAACGCGCTGCGTGGAAGCCGTCCGGGGACGGCCGCTTTCTATGAAAATTATGATTCTTTAGTCGAGGTTAAAAAATTTCAGCGCGTTGCCGGAGAGGATCTTTTGACGTTCTTCCGGAGTGAGCGGCAGCCGATAAAACCGTTCCAATTCATCCTTGTGGCGCCACATCGGAGAGTCGGTCCCGAAAAACACCCTGTCCGTTCCGTGCTGGCGGATAATTTCTACGGCCCGCTCCGGCGAAAGGAACATCAAAGCACTGCTGGTATCTATATAAAGTCGCGGATGACCAAGGTAAACGCCGACCTCGTCCCAGCAGCGGTACCCTCCGAGATGCGCGCCGATGGCAATCAGCTTCGGAAACTTTTCCAAGACTCTGTAAAGACGGACGGGCTTGGAAAATTCATACCGGTCGTCTCCCGTATGAAACAGGATCGGCAGACGTCCTTGCGCCGCTTCGTAAATCGGATATGCCGCCTCGTCGTCAATATTGAATTTCTGAAAATCTGGATGCAGCTTGATTCCTTTCAGATTCATGGCCAGCATTCTGTCGATTTCGCCTTCGATATCCTCGTATTCCGGATGAAGAGAGCCGAATCCGATAAATTCCGGATGCGCCGTTTGCTCTGCTGCGATAAAATGATTGATCGACTGCACCTGATGGGCGGTTGTCGCTGTAGAACTTACCAGATATTTTTCTACTCCGATTGTTTTGCCGTCTTCTATAATGTATTCCGGCGTCCCCTTGATCTGCATTTTGATTCCGTAAAAATCTCCGATTGCCCCGACGGCTTTCTCTGAAATCTTCATGGGGAAAATATGCGCATGCATGTTGATGATCCGTTCCGATGCCATTTTCACAACCTCCCTGAAAAGCGGCGGCGAACCGCTAACTGGTTCAGTATAACAAAATGTATGGCTTCCTTCAATACAGTAAATATTTCCCGTTTCTTACATTTTTGGCAAGTCTTCCTGCGGGCTTGCATCCGATATAAAAAGTGCTAGAATAAATGACGGCGCGCCTGAAGCGCGCCGGACGATGGCGATAGGATGTGACAGGATGGACTTGACGGAACAAATCAGGCGCTATGAACCGTTCAACCGGCAGGAGGAGCAGGATCAAAAGCTGATTTTGTCGTGCCTTCGGAATATGGAGCAGGTGTTTGCCAGAGAAAACGCCGTCGCGCATATGACGGCCTCCGCATGGGTAGTAAATCCCAGCCGTGATAAGGTTCTGCTGGCGTATCACCGGATTTATGGTTCCTGGGCTTGGCTGGGCGGACATGCGGATGGGGAACGGGATCTGCTGAAGGTCGCGCTTCGAGAGGCCTCGGAAGAAAGCGGCGTCAAAGAGCTGCGAGCCATATCAGAAGAAATCTATTCGCTTGAAGTTTTGACAGTCAATGGGCATTTCAAGCGCGGAAGCTATGTGCCGTCGCATCTGCATCTGAATATTACCTATCTGCTGGAAGCGGCGGAGGGCGCGCCCCTTCCGGGAAAACCAGACGAAAACGACGGAGCAGCGTGGTTCCCTTTGGACTCCGTGGCCGAGGTCTCTTCTGAACCGTGGCTGTGCGAGAACATCTACAAAAAATTACAGCAGAAATTGACTTTTATATAAAATACTGTATGGTAAAAGAACCTAAGGAGGGACTGCCGGAGTGCTGAGACGGATTGCGTCGTACATAAAACCATATCGAAGGAGCTTCATAGCGGCTGTCATCTGCATCTCTGCGGAAGCCGTTTTTGAATTGATTATTCCGCTGATTATGGCGGACATTATAGATATAGGCGTGAAAAATGGCGATAAGCCATTTATTTTTATCAGAGGAGCAATTATGATATTATGCGCGCTGATCGCCCTGCTGCTTGGAATCGGCAGCGCTAAATTTTCGGCGGAATGCGGAAATGGGCTCGGCGCGGAGCTCCGTAAGGAAGAATACAGAAAGCTTCAGGGCTTTTCCTTCTCAAACATCGACAGATTCCGTGTTTCTTCGCTTGTTACGCGCCTGACGAGCGATATTACCACAGTGCAGAACACGGTTTCTTCCGGATTGCGCCCCGCGTGCAGGGCGCCGGTCATGATGCTTACGGCAATCATCGCATCGTTTCTGATTAATGCAAAAATGGCCGTCGTTTTTTTGATTGCGACGCCGCTGCTTGCCGTTTTGCTGTATCTGATCATCCGCAAGGTACGTCCCATGTACTCGAAGCTGCAGAGGGCTGTAGACAACATCAATCGTATCGTTCAGGAAAATTTGACGGCGATCCGCGTTGTGAAGGCGTTTGTTCGCCGCGATGTGGAAGAAGAAAAATTCCGGGAGGCGAACGAAGAACTGCAAAAGACTGCGGAATATTCTTTCAGAACAGCATCTCTTAATATGCCCGCCATGCAGCTTGTTATGTACGCAACGATCCTTTGTATTTTAGGCTTCGGGGGAAAGCTGATCAGCATCGGCGGCATGGAGGTTGGAGAACTGACGGGGTTTCTCAGTTATGTTTTACAGGTACTCAATTCTCTCATGATGATTTCCAATGTGTTCCTCATGATGACGCGTTCTCTTGCATCGTGCAAAAGAATTGTAGAAGTCATTGACGAAAAGCCGGCACTGGACGATTCGCGTGCAACGGATGCACGCGTTTGCCGCGGTTCCGTTTCGTTTCAGAATGTCTTTTTCAAATACAGTGACGCTGCCGAGGAATATGTTCTTTCCGACATTAATCTGGAGATTGCAGCAGGGGAAACCGTAGGGATTATCGGCCAGACGGGATCCGCCAAAACGACGCTCGTGCAGCTGATTCCACGCCTCTACGAAGCGACCTCCGGAACGGTATCGGTAGACGGCAGGCCGGTTTGGGAATATACCATGCGTCATCTTCGGGACGCCATTGCGATGGTGCTTCAGAACAATACCTTATTTACCGGAACAATCAGAGAAAACCTGAAATGGGGAAAGGAAGATGCGGACGATGCGGAAATTGAGGAGGCATGCAGGCTTGCCTGCGCCGACGAGTTTATATCCAGACTGAAATACGGCTATGAGACGGAGCTGGGACAGGGCGGCGTGAACCTTTCCGGAGGGCAAAAGCAGCGCCTCTGCATTGCAAGAGCGCTCCTGAAAAAGCCCCGGATCCTCATTCTGGACGATTCGACCAGCGCGGTCGATACGGTTACGGAAGCAAAGCTCCGGGAAGGGCTGGCGAAGAGTCTTCCGGAAACCACAAAAATTATCATTGCGCAGAGAATTTCCTCTGTATCGCAGGCAGACAGAATCGTAATTCTTGATAACGGCAAGATCGACGCAGTCGGAACGCATGAGGAGCTGCTTGCGGGAAATGAAATATACAGAGATATTTATGAGTCTCAGAAAAAGGGGGAGCTGTAGGATGGCAAGAAAACCGGAAAATATGCAAAGAACCTTAAAATTGCTCTCTCATTATCTTGCGCGCCACAAATTTACTCTGCTGGCCGTCGCCCTGCTTGTCATTCTGAGCAGCGCCGCAAACATTGCGGGAACATATCTGTTTAAGCCTCTTATTAACGAATATATTATTCCGCGGGATTTCCGGGGCTTAGTCTGGGCGCTGCTTGCAATGGCTGTTATGTATTTTACCGGCGTGGCGGCGACCTGGGGCTATAACCGGCTTATGGCAAAGGCCGCGCAGCAGATCATTTTTGAAATCCGTTCGGATCTGTTCTGCCACGTACAGACGCTGCCGCTGAAGTTTTTTGACAGCCGCACGCATGGCGAGCTGATGAGTAATTTTACAAACGACATCGACACGCTTGCCGATGCGCTGAACAACAGTTTTACGCTGCTGATTCAGAGCTTCACGATGCTGTCCGGCACACTGGTCATGCTTTTCCTTCTGAACTGGCGTCTTTCTCTGATTGTGGCGCTTTTCCTTTCGTTGATGTTTTTGTTTATTCAATACAACAGCAGGAAAAGCCGCAGATATTTCCGGAAACAGCAGGAATATATGGCTTCCGTCAACAGCTTTGTGGAGGAAATGGTAACGGGACAGAAGGTTGAAAAGGTATTTAATCACGAGGAAAAGGATTTCACGGAGTTCTGCCGCCGGAACGAGGAGCTCCGCGCAGCGGGGACGACCGCTTTGACCTATTCTGCCATGACGATGCCGGCTGTGGTTGCTTTGTCCTATATCAATTATGCGGTATCCGCCTGCGCTGGAGGCTTGTTCGCGCTTGGCGGGCTTATGGATCTCGGCGGGCTTGCCTCCTACCTGGTATACGTCCGCCAGAGCGCCATGCCGATGAATCAATTCACGATGACGCTGAACTTTTTGCTTTCCGCCTTATCCGGAGCGGAGCGGATTTTCGCTTTGATGCAGGAAAAACCGGAGCCGGACGAGGGGACTGTGACGCTCCAGCACGACGGCGCTGGCAATTATTATTGGCTTTATCCCGACACGGGCAGACAGGTGCCGCTCGCGGGCGACGTCCGCTTCCGCGACGTATCCTTCGGATATGTTCCAGGGAAAACGATTCTTTCGCATATCAGCCTGTTTGCGCGGCCCGGAGAAAAAATTGCCTTCGTAGGCTCGACGGGCGCCGGGAAAACTACGATCATCAATCTGATTAATCGGTTTTATGAAATTCAGGATGGCAGCATTACTTATGACGGCATTGATCTTCGGGAAATCAAAAAGGATGATCTGCGCCGCTCCATGGCGTTTGTGATACAGGATACCCATCTCTTTACGGGAACCATTCTGGAAAATATCCGCTACGGAAATCCCTCGGCTTCCGACGAGGAGGTCGTTGCGGCGGCAAAGCTTGCAAACGCGCATTTTTTCATCCGTAAGCTTCCGGATGGTTATCGGACGATGCTTTACGGCGACGGGGCGAATTTATCTCAAGGACAGCGGCAATTGCTTGCCATTGCGCGAGCTGCCGTCGCGAAGCCGCCCGTCTTGGTGCTGGATGAGGCCACCTCTTCCGTTGATACGCGTACCGAAAAACTGATTGAAAACGGAATGGATGCGCTGATGGAGGGCAGGACGGTTTTCGTTATCGCGCACCGCCTGTCCACGGTGCGGAATGCAGGCGCGATTCTGGTGCTGGAAAACGGCGCCGTAATCGAGCGCGGCAGCCACGAGGACCTGATTGCGCAAAAGGGACGCTACTACAAGCTGTACACCGGACAGTTTGAACTTGAATGAATTTGACTTTTTAAAGGAAGTGACTTAAAAAACATGGAAACCTGGCTTTCTTATGTCTTTTTAATTTTGGCGGTTGTGTGTATTGTCGGGCAGTTTCTGATCACGAAGCTGTATCAGAGAAGCGTCCGGCAGGCGCTGATTACATCGCTTTTTTTCGTGCTTTTATCTTCTTTTGTCACACTGATTATTTTCTTTGTGTACAACGGTTTCCGTTTTGGCGGAATCACAAGCTATTCTTTGCTGCTGGCGCTTGTTTCTTCCATAATTATGATTGTTTATAACGTAATCAGCATTAAAATCCTGGGATTGGGAGAGGTTTCGATCTACAGCATGTTCATGATGCTGGGCGGTATGATCGTTCCCTTTGTCGAGGGCCTGATCGTCAATCCGGAAACAAACCGGCTCAAACTCACAAACGGCCTGGGGCTTGTGCTGCTTACCTTTTTCCTGATTTTTCAGGTTGCGGGCGTCAAAACGGCAAGGGCCACCAGAAAGAAATTTTATGCGCTTTGCGTCGTTATGTTTTTTATTAACGGCATCGTAGGGGTACTGACGTCATTGCAAAGCAATCCGGTCGCGCCCGCGATGACATCGGAGAATTTTACCATATTGAAAAGCTTGATTATGATCGTTTTGTCCGCCGCCATAATTGGGATACTTCTCCTTGGCAAAAAGTCGCGCGCAGCGAATGTCTCTGCACTCCGGACTGCGCTTGCGCCGCGCCCGGTTGTGTTTGGCACGATCTGCTCCGCGGTGGCCGGAATCGGCGGATTCCTTCAGCTGGTTGCAAACGCAAAGGTTCCGAATACTGTGCAATACCCTATTGTTACGGGAGGGACGATTGTGCTGACAGCTGTTGCCGCGTTTCTATTCTTTCGGGAAAAACAGAGCCGCAGAAGCACAATTTGCCTTGCGGGGGCGTTTCTTTCTACAATTTTATTTGTGTTTTGAGGGAAATGCCGCATATCCTGCCAGCAGAAGTCCTGCGCAAAAGCAGAGGAAGGACGGCCAGGGCATCGCAAATATGAGAGGCTTGATCCCGCTGAGGGAGAAAATTGCCGCTGCTATGAGAAAGGCGGCAGCCATGAATGCAAGGATCAGCTTTCTGGAAATTTGTGACAGCGTTTTTCGCGTTTCCACACCGTCTGCGCGCTCGGTGTTGATTTTTACCTGACCGTTTTTCGCTATTTTCAAAAGATCTGAAAGCTGCGACGGGATTTGGGTGGATTTTACCATCGAGGAGTAAAGATTTACGGCGCCGCGGCGCAGCTCTTTTTTGAAATCAAATTCCTTGAAGAGAATTCCTTCCATGTGATTTGATAAAATCTGAATTAAATTTGTTTCTGGAGAGCAAAGACTAAGCGTTCCCTGGATTGTCGCCATACTTCTTGCGAGCATTGTGAGCTCGGAAGAAATGGCGATGCCGTGCTTTTTGAGCAGTTCCAGGAGCTCCTGGGTAAGCTGGCCGAGATTCATGCTCCCGATTCCCATGCTCATATATCTTTCTGCAATATCGTCGATATCCGTATATAGGACGGCGTGGTTGATTTTCCCCTTCGGCTCCCCAAACAGCAGCACTGCGTTCTTGAGGGCGTAGATATCGTTCTGCAGAAGCGCTGCAATAGCATTCTTCAGCACATGCCTGTAATAGGAAGAAAGATGGCCCATCATCCCGAGATCGAGCCAGATGATTTTTCCTCCCGAAATCCAAATATTTCCGGGATGCGGATCGGCGTGGAAAAATCCGTCCTCCAGGATTTGCTTACAGTAATTTTCCGCTGTTTTAGAGGCAATTTCTTCGATATCATAGCCGTTTTTAGCTAGTGAGCTGCTGTCGTCGATCCGGATGCCGTCGATATATTCCATGACAAGCAGCTCGGTCGTGGTAAAATTTTTGTATACTTTAGGGCAGGAAGCGTACCTGATGTCCTTTTGGTTTTGGCGGAATGTCTCAAGATGCGCGGCCTCTTTCCGGAAATTCATTTCTTCTTGAGAGGTACGCCAGAGCTCGTCCAGAATCATTCCCAGATCCAATATTCCCTCTGTGCCTGCAGCCAGCTTCAGAATGCCGGAGGCTTTGCGGAGCAGAGCGATATCATCTGCCATGATTTCTTTGATATTTGGCCTTTGAATCTTGATTACAACTGCTTCGCCGCTTTTGAGAGCTGCCTTGTGTACTTGTGCGATAGAGGCGGAACCGAGGGGAGTCGGATCGATTGCGGTGAACTCGTCGGGAGTGAGACCGTTTTTGGCAAGCTCCTGAGATAGAATTGCAGTTACTTCTGTAAAAGACATAGGCCTGACGTCTGTACGCAGCTTTGCCAGCTCTCTGCAATATTCTTCCGGAATCATATCAGAACGCATTGACAGGATCTGGCCGAATTTCACGAAAGTTGGTCCGAGCTCTTCAAAGAGCGATCGGATTTTAACGGGCGTCAGGCCTTTTGTAAGCTTTTGTTTTCTCGCCGCCAGGAGAATTTCTCTCAGGCGCTTTTTTGAAGATTTGGCATCCATGTGTTTTCTGCTTAATAGTTATGAATTTGCCTGCTTAATTTACTTGTTCCTTTTTCTCGATTTCTTCCAGTTTTTGTTTGAGTTCCTCTCGCTCCTCGGGAGACAGCTTCTCCAATGCGTCGAACAAATGCTTTTTAGCTTTCTGCTTTGCGTCCCTTTTGAGTTCTTCATTTAGGACTTTTCCCTGCTCAACAGTGATTTCGCCCTTTTCCACCAGCCTGCTGACGATATCGGAAACTGATTCCGCCGCCGAGGCGGCCGCGCCTACACCGGCCAAAAAGACCTTTTTCATGCAATCGCTAAAATCCATACGATCAACCTCTTAAATAAAATTTATGTCTTTATTCTACCACGATCCTGTGAAAAAACAAAACCGTTTTTACTCACGGCGCTGTTTGCCAGTAAAAAGGGAAGAACTGTAAATTTTCTATAGTGGAATTTGACGATTTTTACTTACCTTCGGCTTCTGGAGTAAAAACCAATACGCCTTTAAATTTTAAACATATTTTTCCGGAAGAAGATTGTAAAAATTTACAGACTATGCTAATATAAATCGAATAGATTTTAGTTACGGGAGGTATAAACAGAATGAGTAAATTTTGTACCAATTGCGGCGAAGCGCTGAGTGATGACGCTGCCTTCTGTGTAAAATGTGGGACGCGCGTTGGAGAGCAATCAGCACAGTCTGCGCAGGAACCGTCCGAACAATCTGCCGGCGAGCAACCGGTACAGTCCGATCCGGCCTCCGACTCGTCCTCGTGCAATACCTGCGGCTCTGCACAATGCGAACAGAAAGCACCCGCGGAGACAAACGGATTTGCCGGAAAGGTCAATGCTTTTGTAGCCAAATTAAAGAATAAGGACAAAAAAGCAATCGGCATTACCGCGGGAATTGTAGTAGTTTTAATATTGATCGTTGTATTGGTGATCTGTCTCAGCGGCGGCGGTCCCGAGAAAGCACTGGACAATTATATCAGCGTTCTTTACAACGGAAAAGTCAATAAGCTTGAAAAACTGGCGCCCGCCGAATATTGGGAATATCTCGAGGATGAAAGCGACGTGTCCCTGAGCGATGCCGAGGAGCAGATGGAGGAACTCAATAAAACGCTAATTCGCGGTTTGGAGGACGAATACGGCAGCAACATCAAAATTTCTTATAAAATCTTGGAAAAAGATGATGTTTCATCCAAGGATTTGGACAGCATGAAAGACTATATCAAATCCAATTATGATATCCCGAAGAAATCGGTTACGGATGCCGTTGAACTGGAAGTAGAACTGACTGTTCGCGGAGACGACGATGAGGAAACGGATGAATCGACGTTTTATGCTGTCAAGGTAAACGGAGATTGGTACATCTGCAGCTCAAGCGGAGCCTTCCTTGGAATCTAAAAACATAATATGACGAGAATCATAAAAGGCCGGGTGATATCCGGCCTTTTTTATATTTTCATTAAGTATCCGGCGATTTTCTGCGCGAGTATCAAATGACCTGCATCATTCGGATGAAGCCCGTCGGGACAAAATTTTTCTTTTATTACAGGCAGCCGAGGCTGTATCCCGCTTTCTGCATACAGGTCGCATACGGGGAGCGCATAATATCTTGCTGTTTCCTTGATGATATCTACATATTGCGCAAGCTTTTCTCCGTTTGGTTTTTCTTCGTCTTCTCTGTGGAGCGGTGTCAAAAATATGATCGGTTTTCCGGGGTATTTATTCAGTAAGCTTTCCATCAGAACACGGCATGCTCCGTAAAATGTATCCTTTGTTTTATCCTCGAACACTCCGATCGGCGCATCTCCATGCCCGAAATCATTTGTTCCGCCGAATACAACGATGATGTCTGCATTTTCATCCATCTCTTCAACTCTGCTGCAGAAATCTTCGTCCCATTTTGGATTCTCGGAAGGAACTCTTTTTTTTGCGAATCGAGTACCTCCAATTCCGTAATTATTGGCTTTACAAAGATTATAATTTTTCCTTATGATTTCGGTAAACCGTTTCTCTATTCCCGTCGTGCCGCAGCCCTCTGTTATGCTGTCTCCCAAGAAATTGATGATTTTCCCCTGTAGTTCCATAAAAATACCCCTTTCTTATTGCAGATTTCTTGAAAAGTATATACATATAGCATTTTGACGTCAAGGGAGGGATTTTTGCAGTTTTTACTTGGAGAGAGGGGCGGGAGTAAAAAAGTGGAGAGAGTCAAGAGAAAAATTGAGGTTTTTACTAGAGACAGTGGGAGGAAGTAAAAAGTAAAGAAAAGGTATAAATTACAGATATTTCTTGATTGATTTTATGAAAAAATCTGATATAATAAAGGCATGTTTTGTCCTTGGGGAGGGATGACAATGCGGTATCATGAGTCAGATCGGGGAAAACGGGCCTCGGAGCTCTGGAAGGATGCGTGCTGCCTGCATCATCTGCTGCAGATCAATCTGGAACGGTATCCAAAG
>CAJFUB010000029.1 GCA_904420095.1 uncultured Clostridia bacterium | reverse complement strand
GCGGCGGTCTTTTTGTCATGCTCTTTTTCACCTCCTCTGGCCTCTGCAAATTTTTTTATTTTCCTATTGACTTTTTATTTGCAGACTCTCATTTCACATGATATAAGTAGATTTCCATCAGCTGAATCCGGTACGGGTCGGCTACGCCCTCGTCCGCGGCAAACGTGCCCGTCCCGGTAAAATCAATTCTGACATAAGCAGCGCGCTGCGGTCCGAGCTCGTATCCCTGTGTCACTCCCATGGGATTTTCCGAATCTTCAATCTTAACAACCTCTGTAAAATTTCTGCCGTCATCGCTGATGGATACGGTAAATTCCGTCGGATAGTTCGGGGAGCCTCCGTTCGCGTCAGAAACCTCCGTCCGCGGTGCAAGCGCAATATGGCTGAACGTTTTTTCCTCTCCGAAATCGAGCGTTACGGATACAGGGCTGATTCTTCCCTCTGAATCAGGCTGAAGCACGTTGGTGGTATATCCCTTTTTCAGCGAGCCGTCCGTCAGGCCGGAAACGCTCCAATCATTATTTTCCAGCGAATTCTCAGCAAAAACGGCCGCGCCGAGCGCTACGTTTTCGACATCGAGCTTCTTTGTCTCAATCCGGATTTCAAGATCGCGGTCGGCCGTTACCGTAATTTGATTGTCCAAAGAAGAGACGTCTCCCTGATAAGAAGCAAAGCGGTGGAGGAAGCCGTCTCGCGCGGTAAAGGTAACCGTTTCGCCGTCTTTTACGAAAACTTTGTTCGTTCCCTGCGCAAGAGCGATTTCCGTGCCGCTGTCCGTCAGAATTGCGACGTCGCATTCCGCCTCCGCGGAAAACGTGACGGTGCGGAGCACGTTCTGCTTTTCGGAAAATTCCGCGCGCAGCGTCATATCGCACTGCGGACGGACGAAAAGCACGGCCTCCCGCGTACCGGCAGCGCCGCTCCAGCCGCAGAAATACGCGCCGTCTCCGGCCGCGGCCTCCAGCCTAAATTCTTCACCGTTCTGCACTGTTTTTTCATAGCTTCCGCTTTCCAGCCGCTCTCCGTTCCAAAAGACGGCACCGTTTGCGCCGACCTCAAGGCGGACTGTATACGCAGAACACCCCTGCGCATCCGCGAGCGTAGCGGAAAATGCGTGCGCCGCATCCGCATCCCTGTTTTTTAAGACATAATACAGGTACTGATCGTCGCTGTCGGAAAAGGAAAGTGTTTCCGACATCTGTTCCGGCACGCAGTCCGCTCCGTTCTCATAAATAACGGCGTCATGATATTTGATTTGCAGATTCGAACCGGCCGGGCCGAGTCGGGGAATTCCGACGATTGCTTCGGTGTTCGCAGGAGCCTTCAGAGAAAGAGAGAACTCTTTGCCGGGCTCCGAAGAAATATTGACCGTGATGTACCCCCTGACGGACGGAACCGTGCATTCCAGAGAAGTCAGATCTCCCAGCATCGGTTTTACGGAAAATTTTGTATACCCCGCCTCTGCCGGTTCGATCCCGGCCATATACTGGCTCATTGTAAGCAGCGGGCCGCCGCTCCATGCGTGGTTCAGTGTTCCGCCGTGGTCCCAGAACTCCCAGAGCGTTGAGTAATCGTATTCGACCATCTCTTTATAACGCGTTCTGATGCGCTGCTGCGCGTCTTCCATATACCCCATTTCGCAAAGCGCGTCAAGCACATAGCGTTCCATATAAGGACTTGCGTGCATTACCGTGGTAAGATTCCCGCGGATTCCCTCATATTTATCAGGATCTGCAAGCCCGGCAAGCACGGCGACCGCATTGGAACGATCGTCCGGGACGCGGACGGATGCGGATTTGTAGCCCTCCTCCGTCCAGAACGTCTGATAGGCGGCGTATACCGTTTCCGCCTTTTGCTCCAGCTCCGCAATATCCCCCTCGTTTCCCGTAAGCCGGGCCATATCGATTACGCATTGCAGTGCTTTATAATACCATGCGTTTTCCAAGGTTGGCATATCAAAGTCGGAGCCCCAGTCCGCCCAATCCCAGGAGCCGCCGCGGTGGACGACCAATCCGTCGGAGCCAAGAGTCCAAAGCCCGACATAATCCTTTGTATACGGGTAGACTTCTTTTATAAATTCGGCGTCGCCGGTATACATGTAATAGGTCCAGAAGCCGCAGACGCCCGCAAGCTGCTGCATCGGCAATTCAAAATAGTCGTTGCGGATGGGCACTACGGTCTGCAGGACCTTTGTGGCCGGATCGGTATAGGCCAGCATGGTCGCCACGCCCTTTTGATACAAAAGATAGGAATTGGTATCGAGCGCATACATGCTCATCGCCATCTCGTTCGTCACGTCTCCCCACCACTGCGCGCGTTCCCGATCGGGGCAATCCATAAAATTATCGCGCATGGTAATGTAAAGGGTACGCAGCGATTTCATCCATAATGTATTCAGGAACGCGTCGCTGCAGGTAAAGCTGCCGCTGAATTCTGTGTTGTAACCCGATTCCCGGTATTTCAGTGAAATAATTTTTACTCCTTTTGGAATTCTATACGTAATTCTCTCTCCGTTCATCCACCCGGGGGATTCGAAGCTCTGCCGTCCTTCTTTCGTTATATAAGTCGCAAAAACAGAGCCCTGCGCGGTATTTTCCGTGGTAATTACGATTTCCTTGCCTGCCTCGCTCTCTACCTCCAGATACGGCGTGAGCTGCGCGTTGTACGGAACCTCCATTGTAAGCTCCTGGCCCCGTGTCAGCGTATCATTTTCATATTCGGAGGAATTTTTATAATCTTTCAGACCGAAGTCCTTCCAGAGCGGGATCGGTCTTTCGTATAACGCGTTCCAGGGCGCGCAGCCGCCCGTTCCCATCTCCTTTGCCGCCTCCCAGCCGCTGTCGTCATATCCGGGCTGCTCCCATCCGGTAAGCTCCCGCCGCGCGTCGTAATAAATATTTGCTTCGGGCAGCCTATAGTTCGGCTGCCTGGCGCCGGGATCCTGCAGAAACGCCGTGTTTCTTGCTGCAAGCCAGGACGCGTCGCTGATCAGCTTTTCGCCGCCAAGCTCCGCTTCAAACAAAAAACCACCCTTTCCGCTGTTTGTGGACGAGTAGCTTGCGCCGTCGCGCCAGAACCAGACAAGCGCTGCGATCGTATTCTCTCCTTCCCTCAGATATTGTCCGATCTCAACGGTGTCATAATATCCGTCCTCCGGCGTAGGGCCTCTTTTCAGCCCTCCCTCGCGCACCGCCATTTCTCCATTAATATACAGCCAGTATTTTGATTCCGCCGCAATGTAGGCCACCGCATCACGGGCCTCGTTTATATCGGAAACCTCGAAGCTTTTGCGAAAGCTTACCCAGGTGTCGGGCTCTGTTTCTCCGCTCTGCGTCCAAATCCAGTTCGCCGTCCAGTCTTCTTTTATCATCGCTGTAATCCTCCTATACGGAAGGAGCTCTTCCGGTAAAATAATTTTCGTGTCGTCTCCCTTCTCATTCTTCCGTGTGCATCCCGCACACAGGAAAACGGCGCACGCCGCTCCCGCAAGACAGCAGGCCGTCAGGCGTCTGAGCCAGGTCCCGGTTTTCTTCATTAAAAGCACCCCCACGGTTAGAATTTTGTCTTTCCTGTCCGGCGGAACGCCTTGCCGGTGTTTTAATATTTATACATATTCTATTCAAGATTCGTTTTATTATATCACATTTTATCTCGAGATGCAAACGGCAAAGTATGTTATCCTTAACAAAGCAAAGCAAACAGATCAGGGAGGTATCTGTATGGGAGGACTGCCTGTTTTCGATAATCACGACGACCGGATTCAATATTTCAATCTGCTTTTGGAACGAAATACGGAAAGGATCCCGCATTACGATCTGCCGGAAGGGTACCATTTTGAATTTTACAAAGACGGCGACCGTGACGCATGGATTGAGATTGAAAAGAGTGCGAAAGAATTTGTAAGCTTTGAGCAGGGGCTGGCGGCTTGGGATAAGTATTACCTCGGCCGTGAGCACGAGCTGCCGGGGCGCATGATTTTCGCCGTGAACGAAATTGGAGAAAAGGCTGCAACGGCAACGGCATTTTACGATATCGACTCTGGAGACGACCACGCTACCGGCTGGCTGCACTGGGTTTCTGTAAAACGCAGCCATCAAGGCCGCGGACTTTCAAAACCGTTAATTTCCCGTACGCTGGAACGCCTGAAGGAGCTGGGGTATACCCGCATAAAAATTCCTACGCAGACGACGTCCTGGCTCGCATGCAAAATCTATCTGGATTTCGGTTTTCTGCCCGAGCCGCAAAACGCCCTGCAGAGCCTCGGCGGATGGCGTATTATAAAACGCCTCACCGATCACCCCTCGCTTAGCCGGTTCCGCGCTGCGGAAGATTGGGAAGTTTTAAATCGGCAGGGCGGAAGCGGTTGACAGCCTCCGAATAAAAAGATATAATTTCTGCGCAGAGTTAGTTCAATATAACCGGCACAGAAAAGGATCACGGGAGGCCGACAGTATGCAGGAAGAAACAAAAAACAGACAGACCGAAATACCGTCAGAGACCGGCGAGCTTTTGAGCCTCTGCCGGATTGCAGCATCTCCAAAGAACGGATGCTGCGGGAAGCCGGCTGGACACAAATGCTGCGGCAGGCATCGGCACATGCGCCAAGAGAAAGCGCAGGAAAATACGGAACAAGCCTAAACCGGAAAGACGCGCCGTTTTACGCTTGGAGCTGCATTCTTCGCTTCAGAATAAATATTAACCAGTCCTTTGCGTTTTCGACATATTTTTCTTATGCCCAAACGATATATTTACTCTGAAAGAATCAGATCGTTTATATTTATATAAGAAACTATATTTGGAGGAGCGGCCATGCAAAATGTAAGAATTTATGACATGCCGGACTGTAAAATGGTATCTTCCGGAAGCGGGATGTTCGGAGAAGAAAATCTTTCGATTTTTGAAAAATGGATGTCTTCGCAGAAACGCGGTCTCTTTCCAAAGGATTTTCTGTTTTGGGACGGAAGCGGGTACCAATGGCTATATTTGTATGAGGACGGAATGAGCGTGCTGAAGGAGCTTGAGCTCATCGACTTTCAGGGCGGTTTCTATGCGGTTGCTACCGACATCGATCAAAAAACAGACATGGAGCTCATGAAAAAAGAAGTCGACGCCTTTTTATCGCTGAACGGATTCGAGCGCGATCCTTCCCGTCCGGATCTGGGAAATATCATCACCTCTCCGAATGCCAAAAAAATAATGGGGTATGAACAAATGGACTACTATGCCCCAATCAAAGCCAGAGAGTAAAACAGCAGATCAATCGGCAAGGGAAAAGAAACGCGAGGCTTTTTCCGCATCAGGCTTCAGCGGGCATTCCCTCTATAATATTTGCTTTAAATCCGCGCAGAAAAAGGATAAATGCTTATGAAAACTGTGCCAGCTCAGGGAATCGGAATTGCCGACTGCGTAATAATAACGGGAATTTTTAAAATTTGTATCTAATAAATAATACGCGTCTCCCATGACCTGCCTGATTTTCGTGTCAAATAGGATATCCAGTTCTCTTGCATACGCTTCCCAGTCCGTCCGGAGATGATCGGAATACAGCGTTTCGAGCCGGGCAAGATAGATTCCCGGCGCCATCATAAGGAGTTCCGTATCGTCCCGGACTTCAGCGGAAGCTTGTACGGTATAGACGTCAGAATTGTAATCGTAATATTTCGTGCCCAGGAAATCGTCTTCAATCTTACCTGCGGCCTTCCCCGGCCCGATCACGCTGCGGAAGTCAAATTCCTTTACTTCAGCCGAAACCGATCCGATATAATAGGGAATATCATCCGCCATTTTGCCGGATTCCGGATCGACGGTCAGAGGCACATAAACCTGGCCGTTTATTTTATAGATCGTTTTGGGCATAATGTCATAGTATAAATACGGCCCGAGCAGCGCCTCTCTGGAGGTTCCGTAGAAAAGTCCGATGCACACGATGGCAACAATCAGGGCGGCGGCCAGAGCACTGATAAAAATCAATACTTTTTTATGCTTCGGCATGCAAGATCACCTCTTTTAATTAAAGGATAAAAAATTCCGTAAATACCTTTGAACTATGGTTTATATTATATCATGCGCCTATTATTTTAAAAAGCTTGTTTTTGTTCCGGCTTTATGTATTTTCCCTTGCTTTTGCCCTTACGAGCCCGAAACAGGGGAAGCTCTTTATCTAAATGTTAAACTGCTTTTTCGGCGGACAATAAGTCCTCGGTGTTTGAGAGCGAAATATCCCCCTCGCGCAAACCTGTAGTTTGTACCCAGTGTCGCCCTTGCCGGGAACTGCTCATAAAGCAGGATAAGTGTTATCCTGCCGAGCGGTTAAGCTGGCGGTGCTGCTTATATAATATTAAACTTAAATATGTTGGGAATAACATCAAACCCAAATGTTTTAACGGCCATTCTATACATAGCTTTAGCATGAATTCTATCATGCCAAATAAAACGCCGCAATACTTTTCGAAGAGACCATTCTTCCCCATGGCTTCCCTCGAAAACACTGTTATTCAGAAAATCAGGACATGCTTCCAGCAATTCAAATCCACGCATTCTACAAGCTAAAATAGTTCCATTATTATCCACGTCAATGCCAATTTCACCGAAATAATAATCATTCACGTTTTTTGTGTGCTCGTACATTTCAAAGGCGGTGCGGGGGATCTGTCCATAAAATGTCTGCCGGGCAGGCAAACAGCTTCTGTCTTTATCCGGGATAGACTCATACAACGTCAGAAAATCTTGTGCGGAACGCAATGCAAGGGCTTTTAATTCTTGATACTCAATGGGATCAAGCTTACCTTTTTCTGTATCAAAAAGAACCTCGGAATCGGCATCGCAAATATTCAACTCGGACAGTTTCTCTTGAACAATTTCTATTTCGAAGGTTTCGGGTGCTAAGTCTTTTTTCCAATTCAAATATGATTTGATTTCATCTGCCATCTTGCTTAACGCAATATCTTTTGTCGCGCCCCTTGTAAACGCTCCGATATAATTGTCGGAATATAAAAGGCTATCACTTCCATTATGTTCCCATACACAACGTATCTTCATGTAATTACTCTCCACAAGATTTCTTGTCTCACTCTGCAATATAAAATATTATACACATAGCTCTTAGAATTTCTATATGCTCGGAGAAATTCTGTTTGAGCATATGAGGAACAATGTGTTTATACCTCATAAGGCCTTGCAGTTGGATTTTATGCGTAAATCAATTCCGGATTGATAACTCCTCAACCGCATTCTGTGATCACTTGTTACCAGATTTTGCTTCCTTGTTTTGCCCTTATAAGATGTGTGGGCAAGGGTATACTTGTGTAAAATCGTATAAAGGGATAAGGTGACATGTTGCGATAAATCCTTTGTTTTCAAGTGTTTTTTGGGATTTTATTAACGCCCTATGGGGCAGTAACCATTTATAAAATCTTGGTTTTCAAAATAGGATTTTTCATCGGCGGCACAGGCAAGCCGCTCTGGGAAACAGTTGTACGGCGAATAAATCTGCGGCACGCGTGTTGATTCATAAACAGACGGAACTTCTGCAAAAGAAGGATCAGCAAGACCGTTTCATTAATATTTATTTTAAAATTCCGCGTGATTCCGTGGCAGGCAATTCTGTTCTGATCTGATAGTCATATTATAATAAAGCGGGACATACGCGGAAGGCTGTTCTCGCGCATATCCCGTTTCCGATTCATCAAGCTTTCACATTCCCATACGCGCCGGTCATCATTTTAGTCAGCATGATAGCCTCCTCTATTCCGCAGCCCTCAATAGGAGTCCCGTCCAAGAAGCAGGCGAGAGGGGATTTGGCAGAGGCGGGGAGCTCCAATTCAACCGGGGCTTTTCCTGCCGCCGTATAGACAGCGTGATTCCGCGCGCAGACCAGATAGCCCTTGTCGCCGCCGATCTCAAAGATCTCCGGGCATCCCTGGCTGACAAAGCCCGTCTCGTTGACGGCGATAGCGCCGCCTGCAAAGGTCATGACCGTCACTGCGTTATCCTCCAGACGGGAAGGATTCAGCTCCGCGTCCTTATCATCGCGGCAGAAATGGGTAAAAGAGGAAGAATAGGTCAGCGGCTCGCCCAGAATCCAATGGGTGAGATACATCCCATGGGCGCCCAGATCGATCATGGCGCCGCCGCCGCACTCCTCCGCGTTATAGAAATGAGCAGGGAGCCAATGGTCGATACTGCCGCTGTGGCAATTGCGGAAGCGAAGATAGTTGACCTTGCCGACCAGGCCGTCGTCAACCGCCCGCTTCAGCGCAAGCGGACCGGGGCTGCATTTCCAGGGGAAGGAAATGACGAACCGGACGCCATTTTTCTCAACTGCCTCCTTCACGCGCAGGCAATCCTCAACGCTCAGCGCCAGTACCTTCTCGGTAAAGATCTGCTTTCCCTGCTCAGCCGCCGCGGCTATGAGGTCCGCATGCCGGTTTGTGGCGGCGCAGACAATAACCGCCTCCGCATCGCTGCAAAGCAGCTCCTCAGCTGTCGTAAATTCGCGAATATTGAATCTCCCTGCAAAATCTGCTCTCCATTGTGGATTGTCGTCGTAAACGCCAACGACCTCGCCCAGCTCCCGCGCCGTTTCGGTATAACCAGACGCATGAACGTGCCAGACTCCTAAAATCGCCACTTTCATTTAAATATACCACCTTTATATCGAATTTTGTCAAAAACCTTATAAAATATGCAACGTCTCCCCGCTTTTATGCGCAAAGCTCCGGCCATCCGCCAGCGTGAGCGTACCGTCAAAGTCCGCCTTCACGACGGCCTCAGAGAGCGCGCCATCCTTCCAGGATAAATCTACGGTATAGCCTCCTCTTGCCCGCAGTCCCCTGACTGATCCAGCATTCCATGCAGGAGGCAGAGCCGGGAGCAGGCGGAGCTTCCCCTCGTGGCTCTGAAGCAGCATCTCCGCGATTCCTGCCGTGAGGCCGAAGTTTCCGTCAATTTGAAAAGGAGGGTGATTGTCAAACAGATTGGGCAGGGTGGACTGCGCCAGGAGCAAACGGACGTTCTCGCCCGCCATTTGTCCATCCCGCAAGCGCGCCCAGAAATTGATCATCCAGGCACGGCTCCAGCCCGTGTGACCGCCGCCGTGAGAAAGGCGGTTCTCCAGCGTTCTGCGCGCCGCCATCATAGCGTTTGGGGTTTCTCCCGTGATCTGCCGGCCGGGGTACAGAGCAAACAAATGGGACATATGGCGATGGCCGGGCTCGGTCTCCTGTTTATCCTCGGACATCCACTCCAGAATCCTTCCATCGGGAGCGACCTCCACGGGACGGAGCTTGCCGATCAGCGCCCGGTACACGTCTACATCCCTGCCCAGAAGCTCGCCGCCTCGGATGACCGCCGTAAAAAGCTCAAAGAGAATTTGCTGATCCATAGCCGCGTCGTCGCAGAGGCTGCCCGTCTGTCCATTGGGAAGACGATAGACGTTCTCAGGAGAAAGCGAAGGGGATACACGCAGCCGGCCGTCCCGATCGGGGATCAGGGTGTCCAAGAAAAACAAAGCGGCTTCTGCTAAAACGGGGTAATATTCCTTCAAAAAGTCAAAATCAAGGGTAAAGCAGTAATGCTCCCAGATGTGGAGGGACAGCCATGCCCCTCCCATCGGCCAGAGCGAGGCGGTCAGGCAGTTGTCCTGCGGAGCGCAATCCCCCCATACATCAGTGTTGTGATGGGCAACCCATCCCCTCGCGCCATACATGCGCCGGGCCACCTCACGTCCGTGGGGTACCATACGCTTGAGATGCGCAAGCAGGGGCATATGCAGCTCGGAGAGGCCGCAGACCTCGGCCGGCCAGTAGTTCATTTCTGTGTTGATATTGATTGTATATTTACTGTCCCATGGGGGCGTGTAGTGCTGATTCCAGATGCCCTGGAGATTCAGGGGCATGCTGCCGGGACGGCTGCCCGAAATCAACAGATAGCGCCCCATGCTGAATAGATCTTCAACAAGTCCGAGATCGCTTTCCCCGGCCTGTACACGGCCCAGCCGCTCGCGGTGACTGAGTTCCTCAAGCGCGGGATCACGGGGAAGCTCCAGACGGCATCGATCCATGAGGGGCGTAAAATCGGAGATATGCTCCTCCAGGAGCGCAGCGTACCCTTTCCGCTCTGCCCGATCCAGACGGCCAAGCGCCGCCTGCAGGAAATCAACGCCGTCCCGGAAGGAGGTTGCCGAAGCAGCCAGAAGGACTGCGTGCCCCCGGCCCTTGAGCATATCTCCGACAACGGTACAATCTCCTTCAATGGCCCGAAGAATACAGCAGAAGCCGGTACCTCCGTTGGCGGTACAGCCTTCCAAAGAGACGGTATGGCGATCGAGCTGCCTGTGTGCCGTCACTCGTCCCGCTCTGCGCAGAAAGGCGCGCCAGTCTCCACTCTCCATACGAATAACCAAAACGCCGGCAGGATACGAGACAAAGCTTTCCCGCACAAATGCGATCTCATCCAGGGTGTAAGACACACGGTGAATGCCTCGATCCAGATCCAGACTGCGGCAGTAGCCGCTGACGCCCTCCTGAGGCTCAAAATCCTGCATATTCCGTCCGTCCAGCCAACGCGCCTGGATTGGACTGTGATAGTGTGTGCGGCGGGGCGTCTTGAACTGGGCGATCAGCTCGCACAGGGGCTCATATGCGCGTTCGCCCTCCGGGACGCCCATCACCGCCTCCTCCGCGAGCTCTTCTGCCTCGGCGAGACGTCCCTCGGACAGAAGGCGGCGCACGGCTTCAATGCCCTCGCGCGCATCAGGATTGACGCGGTCTATGAAGCCGCCGGAATAGATTGTGTCGTCGTTGAGCGACCACCGGTCCTGAATAGTGCCGCCAAAACACATGGCTCCCATAGAGCCGTTTCCCAAGGGCAGCGCATGGTTCCAGTCAGCCGCAGGCTCTTGATACCAAAGCTTGGACATAGGATTCTCCCTTCTTTGCCGGCGAGTTCCCGTCTTCCGCAGGCCGACGACGCCACAGAAAAATATAAACCAGGAGAAGATTTTTCCACGTCGTAACAGGCAGTCAAAAATGCAGATAAGACAGGAAGTCTCTTTTGGAATTCATTATATAGCAGAGCCGGGGCTCCGGTCAAAGGGAAAATTTCAAGGCTTCCTGTGATACGGCGCGCTCCGCTGTTATAAAAAAGAGCCGGGCTCGGCTCTTTATAAGGACATGATTTAAGTTTTTCTTTGAAAAATTCTATTTGATTTCCGCTGCTAATTTGCTTAAGCTTTCCCCATCATATTTGGTCATGATTCCCTCATCGTAATAAGGATACAGTTTGTTATTCTCTTTAATCTCGATAATTCCTTGTTCTACACCTACTGCATCATAAATGATTTCTCCGCCCGTTAAGGATACGTCTTTCTGCGCCAGAAACAGAAGGTATTTCTTACCCTTCTTGATTTTCGTCTCATATTCGTCGCTGTCCGGCTTTCCGGTTTGCATAAACGTAATCTGATCCGCTTCTGCCAGATCGCCTTTCAAAACCTCTTCTACGTCCAGCGTATAGCGTGTCGCATACAGCTCCATCCCGGTTCCCTCATCCTTCTCGTAACATTCCGTCGGATCCGAAGAATAGGACGCAATCACGATCGCAGCGCTGCTGTCTTTTATTTCATCAACCGTCTGGTATATCTGCATGTCATAGCCAAAACCCTGCGTGTCTTGGGAACCTACAAATTTTTCTTCTTGGGCGCAGCCGGAAAAAGCCGCTGCCGCCATAATCGAAATCATAAAAATCAAAAATGCTTTTTTCATGCGCAAAAACCTCCCGGAAATTTTTATATATTTTAGCCCATTTCTGGTACGCTACCAGCCGACCAAGATTTATAATTTAGTCTTTCCAAACCAGCCGTATCGTGAGCTTGCGGCTTCCAATAATTTTCCCATCCCCAAAAAGATCCTCTTCCCTGTCTCATTACGCTCTGCGTTCCATCGTTTGTTTCGTTAAAACCTAAAGTATGCCCAATTTCATGAGACCAAACCTTTTGTATGTCATGATTTTGCCAGTTTCCCGCTTAAATTGCCGGTTTATTGATATATACATAATAGCATTTAACAATTTTGTCGACATTGTTAATCGGTGCTGGAGGAGCGTATAACTGTGCCATTAAAAACCCCAGTTATATATATTTTGCAGATATAACATAGCTATTAGTTACTCCAGAAACATTAGACGAACGGTTTGTGTTCCATGCATCAAAGGCAACAAGAGACACATCAACACACATATTGTTTTTCAAGCAAGGAACGGTTTTTTTATTCTCATATTATCCGCCTCCAATGAATATATAATATATTCCTACATTTCTATTCGTTCACAAACATATTATTTATACGACTGTAAGTTGTACAAATCATAATACTTACAATTGCATATGTCAATTATAGATTTGAAATGTTTTTATTGATCCCACGAATAAATTATACAAATAAATACATTCTATATCAAAAAATATCGTAATTATGAGGCTTGTCTAACTGCCCGCACACTGTTTTTTCATTCTCAGCGATAATATCAGATAAAAAAAGCTTGACTTTACTCACCGAAGGTTCCGGAATTTTTAGATACGTTTCAGCATGTTATAAAACACCGAAAACTTCGATTTGGAGCTTTCAGACAAATTCTGTGAGAGCCACAGAAAAAAGGCGTTTTCGGTATTTCGGCGGTGGGATTTGAACTCTCGAACTCGCAAAAAGCTGGTAATGACAGCGAGCCGAGCGTGACTTTTTACGAAAGAGGAGGAGCAAGGGCGCGGGCGGACGGCTTACTTTCTGCCGCAGGCAAAAAATAAGTCGAAGCAAAGCAGACTTTGCTCCGACGTGGCGGAAAGAGTGGGATTCGAACCCACGGTAGGCGCAAACCTACGCCGGTTTTCAAGACCGGTGCCTTAAACCAACTCGACCATCTTTCCAAAATATTATATTTCCGCTTCTGCCGTCTCGGCAAGCAGCGGCCAAGACGTGTAAATTATATAGCAAAACCGACAGGGTGTCAAGAAAAACGGGAAGGCAGAAAACGCTGGTTACGGCCGCGTTCTCTGCCCCTCCGTTGCTCCGCGGGATTTTCGTCCGCGCGGCAAGAGAACCCCGCTTTTATTTCAGCGCCTCGCTGATCCCGGAAGCAAGACCGGCAAGGCCCTGAATTTCCGACGGAATAATAATCTTTGTCGCCTGTCCGTCGGCCGCCTTCTCGAACGCCTCCAGCGACTTCAGTCGGATGACTCCATCAGACGGCGCCGCCTCGTTAATCATCGCGATTCCCTTTGCGGTTGCCTCCTGAACCTTCAGAATTGCCTCAGCCTTTCCCTCCGCTTCGAGGATCAGAGCCTCTTTTGCCGCATCCGCACGCAGGATCGCCGATTCCTTTTCCGCCTCTGCTCTTAAAATCGCCGACTCCTTTTCCCCTTCCGCAACCAGGATCGCAGATTTCTTTTCGCCCTCCGCCTGTAAAATCTTTTCGCGGCGCTCGCGCTCCGCTTTCATCTGCTTCTCCATGGAATCCTGGATTTCCTTGGGCGGCATGATGTTTTTCAGCTCCACCCTGTTAATTTTGATGCCCCACGGATCCGTGGCCTCGTCCAGTACGTGTGTAATCTTTGAGTTAATCACGTCGCGCGACGTCAGCGTGGCATCCAGCTCAAGATCCCCAATGATGTTCCTAAGCGTCGTCGCCGTCAGGTTCTCAATGGCCATCATCGGTCTTTCCACGCCGTACGTATACTGCTTCGGATCAAGGATCCGGAAGAATACGACGGTATCAATCTGCATCGTAACGTTGTCCTTTGTAATAACCGGCTGCGGAGGAAAATCCACGACGTTTTCCTTCAGCGAAATTTTACTTGCGACACGGTCGATGATCGGCACCGTAAAATGCACTCCCGTGCTCCACGTCGCATGGTATCCGCCAAGGCGCTCTATGACATACGCCTTTGCCTGCGGAACGATTTTAATGTTGCAGATCAACGCAATAATGACGACAACGCCGACCGCAATGAGAATAAAACCTAACGGTCCCATATACAACACTCCTTTTCTCTCCTGATATCAAATCATTTTACTTTTACTTTCAATGTGGTGCCGTCCTGTCCGGTGATCGAGACGACTGCGCCCTTCGGGATCTCCGTCCCGTCTTCACTCACGGCGCGCCAGAAAACGTCTCCGACCAGCACCTTTCCCTCGTACGGCGTAACGGTCTCCGAAACGGTCGCCGTTTTTCCGAGCAGCGAATAATCCGACACGTCTGAAGCCTTCCCATTCTGCAGCTTCTTTTTATACACATTTCGAAAAAGGAGCAGGAAGGCTCCGGAAAGGACAAAGAAAAGAATTACCTGTGCAATGAAGTTATCCCAAAACGATGCGACGACAGCGGTGAGGACTGCTGCAAATACAAACCAGATCGATACAAGCGCCGCCGTGCTGACCTCAATCAGCAGCATAACCGCGCCTACGATCAGCCACAAAACCCATAAATTATCTATCAAGAAATCCACTGCGAGCACACCTCCGCAAAAGCTCTGCCATCATTATAACATAAACGTCCATCCGTTTCAAAATCAATCCCGCTGCGCAGACTCCGCCGCCGCGGCCGCTTCGTTTTCATAGCCGGCCTCCACCAAAACCGGGCATTCCTCCAAAGCGCGGTACGCCCGGATATATTCTTTCAGCCACTGATAATACTGATCCCCGTGTCCGCCCTCCATCGGCTCGATGTCCCGGCTGTATTCCTGCGTATAATTATCTACAAAAAGATTATTTCCGTTTTCCTCAAAGCGCTGCGCTGCCCATTCATTCCACCATGTGACGGTAATAACCTTCGGCCTGTTCTGAAATGCGTTATACCACTGCGTATACAGGAAGATCCCGTGATTCCTGCCGTGCGCCGTCGGAAGCGACATATAGGTTTCCTGCGCGGCGGTGCAGACGCACATCTGCTCCACATATCCATCCGCGTCCGGATTCGGCATGTTCTTAATATCCAAAAAGCTCCAGACGCCTTCCTCCGGCTGTGCCTTCAGGCCCCACATCTTCCGGATCGTCAGATGCTCCGGAGCATTTTCCGCCAGATCGGTCGTGATCATAAACGGCTTTCCCTCCCAATATACGAAGCAGTCCTTCCATTTTTCCTGCGAAAGGAACTGCTCGTATGTCTCGTTGACAACGGCCCAGCCGAACTCGGACTTGACGCCGCTCCAGAAAACCACATACGGCGTGTTCAATCCCTCGGCGCGCATTTCCGTAATCGTATCCAGGATCGCCTCGCACGGAAGCGTTATATAAAGCTCCCATTCGCTTGTTCCAATCCAGCCGTCGGACGCGTTGGTATTGTCGATTATAATAAAATCCACTCCTGCGTCGGCAAGCTGCGTCATATGCGTCCGGATCACGTCTTTATCATGGCTTTTATAATATCCGAGCGCTGGCTTCGCCCAATAATGGAACTGATACAAGCCTCCCCACTCCTGATTTCCTGCCAGGATCTCCGTTATATTCGGAGGATTCGGATTTTCCGTATCCTTTCCCAGAATTCTCGTAAACCAGGTTGAATAGCAGATCGATATCACGTCGGTTTTTTTCGTGATATCAAGTCCGTACTCCACTTCCGTATACTCTTTATACTTTTCCGCCAGATGTTCTATGTATTCCTCTCTTTTCATAAGACCAGACTCCTTCTCCGTACAGGAAGTCGCTGCAAGCAGCAAGCAGGCAAGCAAAAAAAACGCGGCAGTTTTTACTTTTTTCATCAATTCCCAAAATCCTCTCCGGGTAAAATATTACTCTTATTATTCAGGATAACGGCTTGAATGTCAATATACATTTTCTTATACAGAAATTTGTGTTATACTGTATCGTGAAAAGGAGCAAAATGCGGCAAGCGGTCGAAGATGAACGATACCATACGGGAAGATTTAAAAAAGCTGCCGGAGAAGCCCGGCGTATATATCATGCGAAACAGCGAAGATGCCGTGCTTTATGTCGGAAAAGCGCGCGTTCTGAAAAACAGGGTACGCTCTTATTTCCAGAACACGCCGCACAGCGACAGAATCACGGTTATGATTTCGCAAATCGCACGCTTTGAATATATCGTCTGCGATAGCGAATACGAAGCGCTGCTTTTAGAGAATAATCTCATCAAGAAATACAAACCCAAATATAACGTTTTACTGAAAGACGACAAGGGATATCCTTATATTAAAGTCACGCTTTCCGAGGCGTTTCCGCGCGTTACGCTCGCAAGAAGCGTCCAGAAGGACGGCAGCAAATATTTCGGCCCATATCACAGCACCTGGGCCGTAAACACCACGCTGGAGGCAATCAAAACGATCCTGCCGCTTCGGCCCTGCAGCAAGAAGCTTCGGCCGGGAGCCGTGCTCAGACCATGTCTGAATTATCATATGGGACTCTGCAAGGGCCCCTGCTGCGGTAAAATTTCAGAGGAAGAATACGCCGCGATGACACAGGACGTCCTCGCGTTTCTGAACGGTCATCTGGAAGACCTGGAGCAAAAGCTGCGCGGGAAGATGCTGGCGGCCGCGGACGCACTCGATTTCGAGCAGGCCGCCGTATATCGCGAAAAAATAAAGGCCGTCCGCATGATTGAAGAAAAGCAGAAAATCGTCTCCGTATCGGAGGACGACTTCGACGCGGCCGCCATCGAAAAAAATGACGTCGACGCCTGCCTGCAGGTATTTTTTGTCCGAGGAGGCAGCGTTGTTGGAAGAGAATACTTTATTTTTGAAGGGGCCGCGGCAGACAGCGACGAGGCGATTATGAGCAGCTTCATCAAACAATTTTACGCGGAAAATTATATTATCCCTCCCAGAATCTATATTCAGTGCCGCCTGGACAGCGACGCAGAACGGGAAGAGCAGGAATTTCTGCAGACGTGGCTTTCCGGACTGCGCGGTGCGAAATGCGAGCTCATCACTCCGCAGAGAGGCAGCAAAAAAAAGCTCGTTGAAATGGTCCGAATGAACGCCGGAATCGCGCTGGCAAATCAAGCCTCCGCTCCCGGCGGCGACGGCAGGGAGCAGAAAGCGCTTGAAATTCTACAGGAAGCGCTTGCTTTGGAAAAGCTCCCGGCAAGGATCGAGGCCTACGATATCTCAAATACCGGCGACAGCGAAATCAACGCGTCGCTGATCGTGTTTGTAAACGGTCTTCCATATAAAAAGGCATATAAAAATTTTAATATGAAGGAAATCCGGCAGCGAAACGACGTCGGCTCGATACAGGAGGTGCTCCGCAGACGATTTACCGCTTACGAAGAAAATCGGGAAGGCTTTAAAGCGCTTCCCGATCTGATCCTGGTAGACGGCGGGGCGGGCCAGGTCGCCGCCGCAGAGACCGTGCTGCAGGAAAAGGGAATCCGTATCCCGGTTTACGGGATGGTAAAAGACGACAAGCATCGGACGCGTTCCCTCGTGGGCGCATTCGCAGAGCGCAGGCATCCGGTGATAGAAAACAGAGGCGGCTACAAGGAGCTTGTGCTCCGGGATCATATTGAGCTCTGGAGACTAATCAGTGCCATCCAGAACGAGGCGCATCGGTTTGCCATCCAGCAGAACCGGAAAATGACGCAGAAAAGATACCGCCTCTCGGAGCTGGATCAGATTCCTTCCATCGGAGAAAAGCGTAAATTTGCGCTTCTAAAGCATTTCGGTTCTCTTGCCGCAATCCGGAAGGCAACTGCAGAGCAGCTCGCAGAGGTGAAGGGAATCAGCGCCGCAAGCGCCGCGAGCATATACGCATACTTCCATAAGGAGGAGACCTGATGGCGATCTTCACGATTTCCGATCTTCACCTGTCCTTCGCTGCGGACAAGCCAATGAATATTTTTGGCGGCGCCTGGAAAAATCACGAGGAAGAAATCAGAGCGGATTGGATTTCCCAGGTGCGTCAGGAAGACTTCGTCGTTCTGCCCGGAGATCATTCCTGGGCGCTCCATGCGGAGGAAGCCGCCGCCGATCTCCGGTTTATCCACGAGCTGCCCGGGGCGAAAATATTATTAAAGGGGAATCACGACCTCTGGTGGACCACATCAAGGAAAATGGAAGAATGGAAGCAGCACAGCGGATTTTCTTCCCTGACCTTTCTTTACAACGACAGTATCGCCGTACGCTCCTCCGACAGGATCTACGCAATTGCCGGAACACGCGGCTGGCTTTGTCCGGGCGACAGCGAGTATAAAGCGCAGACGGACGAGAAAATCTATCTGCGTGAAGCCGGCCGGCTCCGGGGCTCTCTGGAGAAGGCAAATAGACTCTTAGACGCGATTCCCGAGAAAGAGCGCGGTGAAATCATCGTTTTTCTGCATTATCCTCCGTACGGCCAGCAGCAGAAAGATACGCTTTTCACACAATGCATTGAAGAAAACAACATAAAAAAATGTTATTATGGCCATATCCATGGTTTTACGGACGCGGATCGGGCGGAAGCCCGCCGTACTGACGTGCAGCTCCGGGAAAATGGGACGCGCTACAGTCTCGTTTCCTGCGATTATACAGGCAACCGTCTCATCAGGATTGCGGAATAGCGCCTTGATCTTCCATAACAATTTTCTTTGTTTTCGTATTTTCTGCGGGCAGCAGCAGCTGTACGCCGCCCTGCAGCACCTCTGCATGCAGAGGAAGCTCCCCGGCATATTCTCCGTCGCAGTCCAAATGAAATTCGGTGGTTTCTTCCGTCGGAAAAATTCTCAAATCCCGTACCTGCCGGTATTCGACTAATTTGTTATGGATATGCGTTCCCGCCTGAATCTGCGTCAGTACGGGAAGAGCCGTTAGCGCATCTACATTTTTAACGACACAAAGGTCCATATACCCGTCGTTAATCTTTGCATCCACGCAGATTTTCGGAAAGCCTCCTACGCTTTTCGAATTTGCCAGAATGAAGAAAAATACATCGAATACCTCGCGCTCTCCATCCATTTCGAACAGGAGCGGCGTCGTGCGAAACCAGTTTTCCGAGACCTTTTTCAGTGCCTCCGCGACGTAGGCCGTCTTTCCGAAAAGCGTTTTTGCCTCTACGCTCACGCTGTGCGCTACGTCCGACAAAATGCCTCCCGCCGTAACATTCAGAAAATAATCGCGGTCGTTAAACCGGCCGATATCAGCCGCTACCGCATGGTAGCTTTTGATCAGGTGATACAGACAATGCACCGTCGGAGAAATTCCCACGGATCGGGCAAAATCATTCGAGGTCCCCGAAGGGAAGATTGCCAGCGGAATCCCGCTGCCGCTCAAATGGAGCCCCGAAACAACCTCGTTGACGGTTCCGTCTCCCCCGACGGCCACTACGAAATCATAATCCTCCCGTTTTGCTTCATAGGTCTGATTCCGCGCATCCCCTTTCCCTCTTGTATAGAAAACAACGGCTTCTTCAATCACCTGGTCCTTCAGCAGCTCATGCATCGCCTGCAATGCTTTTCCCTGATTCGTCTGTTTGCCTGATGACGGATTAATAATAAACAAACCTCTCATAACACAAACACCTCTCAGCTTTCATAGATCGTTACGCTTTCCTCTTTATTCAGCGCGCCGGCAAAAAAGATCCGCTTTCCATTCGCCTTTCCGTCGGAGGCGAAGCAATACGCCCATTCATCGGAAATATAGATATCTGTAACAGAAAGATTCTCGGCACTCAGGGAGCCGGAAGGAACCGTCAGCAGTACGGATTCCTGTCTTGCCTCATCCAGCATGAGCAGCGCCGATTTTCCCTCCGAGACGCCCGCGTAATAGATGCAGCCATCCTTAACATAGAATGCTCCCGTTGACAGCGTAATGTTGACGCCGTCTGCATTCGAAACAACCTTGGGCAGAACGCGCCCTTCCTCCGTGCCTGAAAGGTACGCTTCCAGGTCAAAGCTGTATAAAAGAATATTCCCGGACGCTTCTTTATAGTCAAAGTACAGCTGGTTGCCGTCAATCTGGAGCGTATAGGCCTCTTCTGTAAAGATCCCGTCTACCGACGGTTCCCCCTGGTAGTCCGTAACATGGTGAATCCCCTTTCCCACGCCGCTGGCAAAGTATACGTTGCCGCTGGCGTCCAGAGTCATATCCACACAGAACAGATTTGCGTCATTGGAGGTATCTAAGATCAGCTCTGCCGTTTCCAGCGTGCCGCCCGCGGAAGGAATTCGGTAGATCCCCCCCGTTGTAGAAAAATACAGATATCCCTCGTAGAGAGCCATAGCGGAACCGGGCACGTCGCAAAGGCGCGTTCTGTTCCCGCCGTCCGGATCGATCCGGTACATGTATCCGTCGATATTGTTTCTGTAGTAAATATAAGCGCCGTCATTGAGCAGCTCTTTCGGATAATCATCCGAAAGCTTGGCGGATGCGCCGGTCGCCATATCCCGCATGTAAAACGCGTTATTGCTTCCGCGGAAATAAATCACGCCGTTCAGCTCCGTCATGGCGATATTATTGTTAAATTGCAGAGAGATATCCTCGCCCAATTCATTTTTGTCAATATCGCTGCCGTAATTATTGCGGATCAATTGTACGATCCCTGCGGCCGCGCCGGCCAGAAAGCCGATCAGCAGTACGACCGCCAGGATCACTTTATAATGGCCGATCCGTTTTTGCTTCCGTTCCTGCGCCTCTGTTTTCGTCCGCACGTTATGCGGGATCGCCTCCGCCCCCGTCGGCGAATCGGAGCCAATCCGATCCCAATAATCGGGACAGTATTGCGCCGCCGTTTCGCGAACGGCTTTCACGGCCGCCTTTTTCTCTTCTAAAAGCCGTGAAATCTCCGATTTCTTTTTTCCGCAAAGCGCGGCGATCTCGTTATTTCCCAAGCCGGTAAACGCTTTTATAAAAATCTCGGGATCCTGCCTCAGCGTTTCCGGCAGCAGGCCCGCTCCGCTTTTTTTTGCTTTGTCTCCTGACAAAGAACGATTATAGTTGCAGCTCAGCGTATACAGAACGTCTGTCATCCAATATTCCGCATCCAATTCCTCCTCGAAACGATAAGCGGAATCCCGGATCCTGCGAAAGGCCTCCGCCGCCACGGTCAGCGCTGCGGAATCATTCTGCGTGACAGAAAGCGCAATAAAATAAAAAGGAACTCTGTATGCTTCATAAATTTCCTTCAGCGCATCTTGTTCTCCCTTTGCGGCGGCACGAATCAATTTGTTTAAGTCCACTTTCAAGTTCAGCTCCTTTCAATCCCTTCGCATGTTTTATAGAAGCGGGGCAAAAAAGTTCAGCACTGCCTGCGCAAGCTTTCTCCTGAGCGGCCGCTTCTGCCACTTTTTCAAATCAATTTCCCGGCAATATTCCAGTGTTTTCAGAAAATCCTCCCGAACCTCCGAAACGGCATGATTCCCGCACATCCAAACGCCGTTTTCAAAATGAAGGTAAAACGAGCGAAAGTCCATATTTACTGTTCCGACGATCGCCGTCTCGTCGTCGCAAACGATATTTTTCGCATGAATAAAGCCCGGAGCATACTCATAGATCTTCACCCCTGCCTGAATCAGGGCGCCATAAAAGGAATTCGTTACCAGATACACATATTTTTTGTCCGGGATCCCGGGCGTTATGATCCGCACATCTACCCCGCTGAGCGCCGCCAGCCGCAGCGCAGTCAGCATTTCGTTATCCGGGACGAGATATGGCGTAGTGATATAGATATAATCCTTTGCAGAATTGATCATCTGCATATATAAATATTCTGCCTCCGTTTCATTCGGAGTGTTCAGCGGACCGTCCGCAAACGGCTGTACAAAGCCTCTGGCATTCCTGAATTTGGAGCAATAGGTCTCGTCCGGGCCGTATCTTCTGTAGTCGTTATTTTTTTTGATGCCCTTTTTCCGGTACGTCGCATATTCCCACATCTGCAGGAACATAATTGTCAGGCTCCAGACGCCTTTTCCCGCAAGCCGGATTCCGGAATCCTTCCAATGACCAAAGGCGTCCACGATATTGACATATTCGTCCGCGATATTGACACCGCCCGTATATCCGATGTTGCCGTCTATAATGCAGATTTTCTGATGATTTCTATAATTCAGATAAAAATTGTTGACGATCGGCTTGATTTTATTAAACACCGCCGTCTGGATCCCCGCCTCCTTTGTAATCTGTTCGAAACGTTTCGGCAAACAGGTGATGCAGCCGAAATCATCGTACAGGATCCGCACATCTACCCCCGCGGCGGCCTTCTGCTGCAAAACCTCAAACAGCTGCTGCCACAGGCTTCCCTCTGATAAAATAAAAAATTCCAGAAAAATAAATTTTTCCGCTTTCCGCATATCCTCAATCAGCGCAGGAAAAAACTTGTCCCCCAAATCGAAATACCGAACAGAGGTCTCCCGATAAATCGGGAATCCCGCTCTGTGGAGATAATTCATGATCCGCTCCTGCTCTGGGTATTGCTCCGCAAGAAGCGTTTCGGTCTCGCGGCTGTGCTCGTATAAAGGGATCGTCATCTCTGAAAGGACCGGAATATGCTTTTTGATCCGGCTCGGATAGCTGCCGCGTCCCCACATCAAATAGAAAACCAGGCCGAGGATCGGAATCAGCAGAATTACGGCGATCCATGCAATTTTATACGAAGGGTTCTTATGGTTGAGCACGATCCGGATCACGGCGACGGCTCCCACAATCTGAAAAACAATATAAGAGGAAAGCACAAACGCTTTCATTTTATATAAGCCCCATATAAGGATGGCAAGCTGAAGAAGCATAAGAAAAGCGGCAATCAGCAGCCTTCCCAGATTCGCCTTCCGTCTCTTGGGCCGTTTCCGCAGGCGCTGCTGGATTTCCCTGATATCCGCGGTTCTGACCGTCCGTTTTTCATCGCGGCGTTTCCCCCGCAGGCGCTTCCGGCGCTGCCTGGACGTGCTTCCCGTTTCGATCTTCTTCCCTCCTTTTTTTCTTCTTACCGCCATCGGCTCCGCACCCTCGTCTGTAAAAGATATATCTGTAATTATAATCTATTTTCATTGCAGTGTCCAATAAAAGAAGGCGTCACATTGTCAGATCCCCGCTTACAAACGTAAAGTATCCTTTCCCCTGGAAAAAGTCCGCCGCTTGCAGCGCCGCCTGCGCCTCTCCCTTTCGAAAAAATCCGAAAAAAGTTGCGCCGCTTCCGGACATGAGCGCTGCCGAAGCCCCGTGCTTCAACAGGGAGGCCTTCAGCTCCGCAAGCTCCGGATGCAGATAAAACGCCGGGTATTCCAATACGTTTTTCATTTTTTCGGAAAGCTTCTCAATACTCTGCTGCATGGAACGCACCGTTTCCAAAATATCGGGATGCGCTCCGGGCGGTATTTCGCCGCGCGCCTCCAGAAAATCATATACTCGGTATGCCTCCGGCGTGCAGATATCGATATTCGGGTTTACCAGGAGCAGAATCCCGTCCCGAAACGGTTCGATATAGCGCAGCTCCGTCCCCGTTCCCGTAGCAACAGCAGCTCCGGAGCGGAGCAAAAACGGAACGTCCGAGCCAATTTGCGCAGCATACTGAAGCAGCGTTTCGTCGGAAAGCCCAAGGTCATATAATTGGTTCATTCCCTTCAGTACCGCCGCGGCATCGGCGCTGCTGCCGCCAAGGCCTCCGCATCGCGGTACTTTCTTGTCAATATGGATCTCCGTTCCCGTATCCACCCGGCTGAAATCCCTTGCCAGCAGATAAGCCGCACGGTACGCCGTGTTTTTCTCATCCTGCGGGAGCCATTGCGCATTTGACGTAATTGTTACTGGCTTTCTCCATTCCGATCCCGCCGTGCGCCGAAGCGTTACGGTATCCCAGAGCGGGATCGTTTGCAGTATCATTTCTACCTCATGATATCCGTCCTCACGCAGGCGCAGGATATCAAGAGCAAGGTTAATTTTACAGTACGCCCTGATTTCTACAAAATCCCTTCTCATTTATGATATTGCTCCCCGTTGTTTATTTTCATCGCTCTGTAAAGCTGTTCGGCAAGAATCAGGCGCGTCAGCTGATGCGGAAACGTCATCGGCGAGAGACAGAGCCGCAGATCTGCACGTGTGGTAACCTGGTTTCCGATCCCGTCGGAACCGCCGATAACAAATGTAAAATCCGAATTTCCGGCTACGGTTTTTTCCGCGATATATTCCGCCAGACGTTCTGAGGATAGCTCGCGGCCGTGCAGGTCAAGCGCAATGACGCAGCTCCCGGGCACAATTTTTTTCACAAGAGAAGCGCCTTCCGCATCAATTCTTTTTGCAGAGACAGTATGATTGTCCTCCGGGACCTCCACGATATCTATTTTCGTATATTTTGAAAGGCGGCCCACATAATCCGCCACAGCCGCCCGCAAGTAGTTTTCCTTCAATTTTCCGACGCAAAGTATGGTAAAATGTATCACAGCTCCGTTACCTCGCTGGAGCATCCACGCGGCGCGACATTTACGAATACGTCGCGGCCCGTACGGATCCCGCATTCCGCCAGCGCGCTGCGCGCTGCCGCAAGGGCAAGCTCCGGCTCATTATTTTCCTGGCTCAGGTGTCCCAGGTAGATATGCCGCGTTCCTCTTTGCGCAAGCTCCGCCGCAAGCTCTGCCGCATGCTCGTTCGACAAATGCCCGCGATCTCCCAGGATCCGCTTCTTGAGCGGCCACGGGTAGCGCCCGTTCTTTAGCATTTCTACATCGTGGTTCGACTCGATGAGCGCAAGATCGCTTTCCATGACGTTTTCGTAAACCGCTTCCGTAATGCAGCCCACATCTGTCGCCACGGATATTTTGCGATTATAGATATAAAACGTGTATGCAACCGGATCCGCGGCGTCGTGCGGAATCGAATAATTGCAGACGTCAATGTCTCCCACCGTAAAATATTCGCGATCGATTATTCTGACGTTTTCTTCCTTAACCGGGCCGATTTCCCGCCGCATGGCCGCCCACGTTTTTTCACGGGCATATACCGGCACGTCAAATTTGCGGGAAAAAATTCCGGCGCCCTTGACATGGTCAGAGTGCTCGTGCGTAATCAAAATTCCGGCGATCTGTTCCGGCCTTACGCTGATTTCGCGCAGTGCGCCGGCGATTTTCACACCGCTGACGCCCGCGTCGATCAGAAGCTTTGTATGCTCCGTTCCAATATATATGCTGTTCCCGCTGCTGCCGCTGTACAGGCTGCAAAATTTTACCATGCTCAGTTGTCATCCTCTACTCGTACGATTCTTGCCCCGACGCTCTGGAGCTTCCCGACAATATTGTCATATCCTCTGTCGATGAACTGTACGTCCTGGATAACCGTATCGCCCTCCGCCATAAGCGCGGCAATAACAAGCGCGGCGCCGCCCCGAAGATCGGGCGCCCGCACAATTGTGCCCTTTAAACTTTTCGGTCCGGATACCATAGCCATTTTTCCGTTTACGGTGATATCCGCCCCCATACGCTTCAGTTCCTCCGTATACTGGAAGCGAAAATCCGTAACGCCCTCTACGATTTTACTCGTGCCGTCCGCCCGGGAAAGAAGAACCGTAATCTGCGGCTGCATATCCGTAGGAAACCCCGGATACGGCAGTGTTTTGACATGGGCTGCCGATACGGAGCCGTTATTATAAATACGAATCCAGTCCTCGCCCTCTTCTACGCCAATGCTCATCTCCTGAAGCTTAGCGGTCAGAGATTCCTGATGGCGCGGAATGATGTTTTTAATTGTGATTTCTCCTCCCGTCGCCGCAGCGGCAATCATATATGTACCGGCCTCTATTTGATCCGGAATAATGGAATACATCTCGACGCCGTGCAGCTTCGGAACCCCGGTGATTTTAATGATGTCCGTTCCTGCACCGCGGATCTTGGCGCCCATGGAATTCAGGAAATTGGCGACGTCTACCACGTGCGGTTCTCTGGCACAGTTTTCAATCACTGTCTGTCCCGCCGCCTTACATGCTGCAAGCATCAGATTGATCGTAGCTCCGACGGAAACCACGTCCAGATAAATATTGTTCCCATGCAGAAGTCCGCTCTCGTCATATGCCTTCGCCGTAACCTTACCATAAGCTTCCTCGATATCGACGCCAAGAGCCTGAAAGCCCTTTAAATGCTGGTCGATCGGACGAGTGCCCAATTTACAGCCCCCCGGCAGGGAAACTACGGCCTGCCCGAATCTGCCCAGAAAGGCCCCCATCAAATAATAAGATCCCCTCAGCTTGCTGACCAGGTCAAACGTCGCTTCGTGAGAGGATACTTTCGTAGCATCAATTCTGATTGTATTTCTGTCCAGTTCTTCTACAACCGCACCAAGCTTTCTGAGAATATCCAGCATGGCCTGTACATCGGCGATGTCCGGAATATTTTCAATCGTACAGGGGCCCTCCGCCAAAATCGCAGCGGAAACGATCGGGAGCGCAGCGTTTTTGCTTCCGCTGACCGTAAGCTCTCCCCGAAGCGTCTGTCCCCCTGTAATTACGAATTTACACAAAACTAACACCCACTCTGAACTGTAATTCTTCCGCCCGCCCTGCGGAAAAGCAACCTGATTCAGTATAGCATAAAGGACCTTTCCCCGCAAGGATTAAAAAAGAACGGCGTGTCTCGCCGCTCCTTACAGAGCCTGAGACGTGCCGTTCTCAGCCGTTCTCACAATAAGATTTTCTTATGCCGAGACTTTCTTTTTGATGAGCGCCGTCAGTACGATTCCGGCGGCCGCAACCGCAAAAATCGCGTTCGCATCGCCCGTCTGCGGAGGTGTTTCGGGATCGGCGGGATCTTCCGGTTCCGTCGGATCTTCAGGATCGGCAGGATCCTCCGGATCAGTCGGCTCGGTTCCGCTGCCGCCGTCCACATACTCGGACGGTTCGCCTACGGTCACCTCCGCGATCCAGAATACTTCGGAATCGCCGTTCTCCAGATCAGCGAATACTCTTACGAGCTGCGTCCCCTCGGAAACGGGAACCGTCACTCGGAAGCGGGAAACATATTCCCCGCCTACAACGCCGGCCGCGGCGTCCACAACGCCCTGCTCTGTCTCGGCCTTAAAGGAAGCATCCGTCTTTTTCTCTCCGCCATTGACGCTGTAAGAAAAACCGGCGATGTCTGATTCCGCCACAACGGCCCAGCCCCAGAATTTAATTTCCGTCGTGCCGCTTGCAAATGTAGGTGTGTTTTTCAGCGCGTCGTCTCCACCGACTACAATGCCCGGCTGGATTTCGTCATAGCTCACGTGCTTGACGTATTCCTCCGGAATTGTAAAATCCGCAGCAAGAGCCGTCGTCATCAGCATACAGCTCATCAGCGCGATCAGTGTAATAAGTAAAGCCTTTTTCATATTTCTTCCTCCCATTATAATAATTCTGTTCGAATTCTGTTCGGCAGATACAGAATCATTATAACATTCCGTTTCATTTTGTCAACAATTAAGCAACGTTCTTTTCACTAAAAACAAAATCCAATTTTTTCCTTTCGATCGGTGCAGGCTATTTCGTTTTCAGATCCAGCAGCGTAAGTCCCTTGTTCTTGTCTAGTGCCCAGTCGATTGCCCATTCGTTTTCGAAAAGCAGCACATATGCCCCCTCCCGGTCCTCCGCAATCAGCGTAGAGCTCGTCAGCGTCAGCTCGCGCGGATCGCCCGGGCTGGTAATCCATCTTGCGTAATGATAAGAAAGGATCTGCATGGCGACTGCCACTCCATATTCGTTTTTCAGACGGTGCTCCAGCACCTCAAACTGCAGAACGCCGACGGCTCCTACGATCAGCGTTTCCACGCCGATATCGATCTGTTTAAACACCTGGATCGCGCCCTCCTCGGCCAGCTGCGTAATCCCCTTTTGAAACTGCTTCCGCTTCATGGAATCCTTAAACTGGATCCGCGCGAAATGCTCCGAGGGGAACGAGGGAATCTGCCCGAATTTCAGATCCGGCCGATCAAGGCTCAGCGTGTCTCCGATATTGAAAAGCCCCTGATCAAATAAGCCGATGATGTCTCCCGCATACGCCGTTTCGATTACGGTGCGTTCCTGCGCCATGAACTGCGTCGGCTGAGACAGGCGGATTTTTCGTCCGAGCCGCGTATGCCACGCTTCCATCCCTTTTTCAAATTTTCCCGAGCAGATTCGCAGGAAAGCAAGCCGGTCTCTGTGCGCAGGGTTCATATTCGCCTGTATTTTAAAAACAAACCCGGAAAAAGGCGTTTCTGCCGGATCGATGATTTCCTCTCCCGCCATCTGCGGCTGCGGGCAGGGCGCCATCTGAATAAATGCATTTAAAAAGGTTTCTACGCCGAAATTCGTCATGGCGGATCCGAAAAAAACAGGCGTCAGCCGGCCGCGCAGAACACGTTCCGGATCGAGCTCTTCACCGGCCAGATCCAGAAGATTGATCTCCTCCGCCAAACGGTCATGATAATATGTGCCAAGCAGCTCCGCAAGCGCCGGATCCTCCACGCTCCCTTCGATCGTATTAACCTGGCTCTGACCGTGATTTCCCCCCTCAAAAAGCTCTACGCACCGGTTCTGTCTATTATAAATCCCTTTAAAATCTCCGTCGGTTCCGATCGGCCAGTTCATGGGATACGATGTGATCCCGAGAACGTCTTCGATTTCCTGGAGCAGATCAAATGGATTTTTTGCGGCGCGATCCATTTTATTGACGAAAGTAAAGATCGGAATGCCGCGCATTTTACAGACATGAAACAATTTAACGGTCTGCGCTTCGACGCCCTTTGCGCCGTCGATCAGCATGACCGCACTGTCCGCGGCCATCAGCGTCCGGTATGTGTCCTCGGAAAAGTCCTGATGGCCCGGCGTATCCAAAATATTGATGCAGTAATGATTGTATTCGAACTGAAGCACGGATGACGTAACGGAAATTCCCCTCTGCTTTTCGATTTCCATCCAGTCCGAAACGGCGTGCTTCGAGGCCTTCCGCGCTTTGACCGATCCGGCCAGGCGGATCGCGCCACCGTACAGCAGCAGCTTTTCCGTCATTGTCGTTTTTCCCGCATCCGGATGCGAAATAATCGCAAAGGTCCTGCGCCTGTTAACTTCCGCTTTGATCTCTTCCATGTACTCCAACCTTTCCGCCGCTGCCATTCAGGCAGAGCGTTTTTATTCTACAGAGTCTCCAGCCATTTTTCAACAGCTTTTATTCCGTCGGCCGCTGCCGAAAGAATCCCGCCGGCGTATCCGGCCCCTTCTCCCGCAGGATACAGCCCCGCCATGCTGATCGAACGTCCCGCGTCGTCTCGGAGAATCCGGACCGGAGAAGAGCTTCTCGTCTCACAGCCGGTCAGCACAGCATCCGGCCGGTCGAATCCGGCAAGCTTTTTTCCAAATGCGGTAAGGCCTTCTTTCAGCGATTCGTAAATTGCGTCCGGCAAAATCTCGCGCAGATCCGCGGGACGGCACCCGTTGGAGAACGTCGGCTCGATCTCTCCCAGAGCCGTTGTTTCGCGTCCCGCCAAAAAGTCGCCCACAAGCTGACACGGCGCCTTCCAGTCTCCCCCGCCGAGTGCAAACGCGCCGCGCTCCAGCCTGCGCTGAAACGCTACGCCGCCGAGCACATCCGTTCCGGGAAAATCTTCCGGAAACACACTGACAAGCAATGCGGAATTTGCGTTCCGTCCCGCCCTGTCGTAATTGCTCATCCCATTCGTCACTAAGCCGCCCTGCTCGGACGCAGCACCGACCACCACGCCGCCCGGACACATGCAGAACGTGTATACTCCTCTTCCGTTCGACGTTTGGTGTGACAGCTTATAATCCGCGGGGCCCCAGCAGGCGCGCAGAAGCCGCGCCGACGCGCCGTATTGCACGGCATCGATATCCGACTGAAGATGCTCGATCCGGAGGCCGACGGAAAAGGCTTTTCTTTCCATAGCGATTTCCCGCTCCTTCAGCCATGCAAACGTGTCGCGCGCGCTGTGTCCGATCGCTAAAATAATACAATCGGTTTCCAATTCGCAGCGCCCCTGCGGTCCACAAAGCAATGCGCCGCTGACGCGGCGGCCGCCTTCGCATTCCCGATCGGAAATCCCATCCAGCCGCGTCTCGAAACGAATCTCCGCACCTAGTCCGATCAGATATTCTCTTATATTTTTGACAATTTTCCGCAGGTTATCCGTCCCGATATGCGGTTTATTCCGATATAATATTTCCTCCGGCGCGCCAAATTTTACAAAGGTTTCCAGCACGAAGCGGCCAGTCGTATCTTTTTCACGGATCAGGCTGTTCAGCTTCCCGTCGGAAAACGTGCCCGCTCCGCCTTCCCCGAACTGGATATTCGATTCCGGATCCAGCTGGTTCTGCTGCCGGAACAGCGCGACGTCTTTTATCCGCTCCTCCACCTGTTTGCCGCGCTCCACGACAATCGGGGAAAGCCCGGCTTCCGCCAGGAGCAGCGCTGCAAAGATTCCCGCCGGACCAAAGCCCGCCACGACAGGGCGCGCAGCACGGCACTCCGGTTTTACTCTCTCCCGCAGGCGTCCGATATATTCCGCATAACCATCCTCCGGTCTTCGGATGACTGTAAACTGCGCTGCGCCTGCCGAGGGAAGTCTGCCCGAGAGCTCCGCATCCACCGTATATACAAACAACGGCTTCTCCCGCTTCCGCAGATCTGGCGATTTACGATAAACACGAAGATCCTTTATGCGGCTTCGTTCGATCCGGAGCTTTTGGCAGGTTTTTCGAAGAAGCTGCTCCCGCTCCTCCTCGCGCTGCTCCGCAGAGGCCGCCGGGAGCGTAATCTCTCTGATTCTTATCCACATGTATGAGCCTCCTTCCCATCCGGCTCAGTATATCTGCTGCGCCTTTTTCTGTCAATTCCTTTGAAATATGCAATTTTTCTATTGGAAATACTTTCATTTTGTGATAAACTTCAAATATCATATTACCTCCCGGCGACCGGGAAGTCATCGGAAGGATACGGCTATATGAAAAAAAGTATTTTATCTCTGCTGACGATTGCCTGTACCGCAGTTTTACTGACCTCCTGCACGTCTGCGGCTCCCGCCGCAAGTCCGGCGTCCTCGTCCCCCTCGGGCCCGGATCCGGCATTGTTTGATTACACAGCCAAAACATACGGCATCGCCTCCTTTGAAGGAAAATATAAAGTGCAGGGACGGTGCCCGGTGATTTCCTACACGCCGCCCAAGGCGGCCGAAGCGCTTGAGGCGCTTGCTCTGGATTACAGCTGTTCCTCCTTTTCCTTCAACGCATATTGCGAGGGCGACGTCACTGCCGAAATCTATACGGCGCCCACTGCCATCGGCGGTGATATGCTTTATTTAAACGTCTATGTAGACGGCGTACGAAACGCCTCCCGGCCGGAATACAAATTGACGGGGAAAAAGGTTCACACGCTCACGATCGCCTCGGATCTGGAACGGGGACTGCACACCTTCGTCATTGAGCGCCAAACGGAAGCGGAGCGGGGGCTTCTGTATCTCAATTCTGTTTCGCTCTGCGGCGAGCTTTACGAGCCCCCGGGGCAAAGCAGTCTGTTCATCGAATTTATTGGCGATTCGATCACGACGGGCTACGGAAATCTTTATCCCGATCTGACGGAAGGGGAGCAGAATCCCAATCCGGCCTCCAACGTCTACCAGGACGGAACCAGGACGTACGCCTATCTCACCGCACAAAAGCTTGGCGCCGATTACAGCATCATAGCGCAGCAGGGAATCGGAGTAAGCAGCGGCTATTATCCCCACACAATGCTCGGCACATATAAATACACCTGCTATCAATGCGATCACAGACAGCCATGGGACTTTGAAAGAAAGGCCGATCTCGTTGTAATAAACCTGGGAACAAACGACCGTACTATGGTAAGCGCCGGAAAAACAACGCTCGAAAAAATCCAGAAGGGATTCGAGCAATTTTGTCTGCTGGTGCGGGAAAAATATCCGGATGCCAAAATTCTCTGGGCCTATGGGATGATGGAGCAAAGTGCCGAAACACAAATAAAAGCCGCTCTTTCTGCCGCAGGAGGAGAAGAAGCAGGCTTTTACTATGTCAAGCTTGCCAGCGACGGCAGCGGAGGAAACGGGCATCCCTCTGCCGCCGCGCACGAAGAAAACGCAGAAATCCTTACGGAGGCAATAAAAAAAATAATTGCCTCCGGCGAATAAAAACATTTATCAAAGGAGTACAAACATGCTTGAATTTATCTGTTATCCAAAATGCAGCACCTGTCAGAAAGCACAGAAATGGCTGGATGCGAACGGCCTTGCGTATCGTGTCCGCGACATTAAAACCGCCCCGCCCTCCGAAGAAGAGCTGCGCGCCTGGCAGGCGGCAAGCGGGCTTCCCCTGCGGAAATTTTTTAATACAAGCGGCCTGAAATACAAAGAGCTCCATTTGAAGGACAAATTACAGGAAATGGACGATTCCCGGCAGCTTGCGCTGCTCGCCTCCGACGGGATGCTGGTAAAACGCCCGCTGTTAATCGGCGGCACAGGCGCCGCGCCTGCGGTTCTGGTCGGCTTCCGGGAAGCGGAATGGCAGCAGCTTTTATAGGAAACAATGCATTTTCAGAAATATAAAACGATTTTATCCCCCAAAAACGGTATGAATCTTTACCGAGGCTGTACGCACGGCTGCATCTACTGCGACAGCCGGAGCAAATGCTATGAAATGACGCATGAGTTCGAAGATATCGAGGTCAAAACAGATGCGCCCGCCATGCTGGAAGCCGAATTGATTCGGAAGCGAAGGAAAGGCATGATCGCCACAGGAGCGATGTCCGATCCCTATCTTCCCCTCGAAAAAACGCTCCAATACACAAGGGCCTGTCTCGAGGCAATTGAACGCAGAGGCTTCGGCATATCCGTTCTGACAAAATCCGATCTGATCCTGCGCGATCTGGATCTGCTGGTCAAAATCAACCGACAGACAAAATGCGTCGTACAGATGACGCTGACAACCTACGACGAAACGCTCTGCAGGATAATAGAGCCCAATGTCTGCACAACGCGCAGACGCTTTGAAACGCTGAAAATTTTACGAGACAACGGCATTCCTACGATCGTATGGTTCACGCCGCTCCTGCCGTTCATTAACGATACGCGCGAAAACATCCGCGGAATTGTCGCTTACTGCAAAGAGGCCGGGGTTTACGGCGTTCTCTGCTTCGGAATCGGCGTCACCCTGCGGGAAGGCGATCGCGAATATTTTTACCAGGCGCTGGACAGACAGTTTCCCGGGCTGAAAAATAAATATATAAAAACCTTTGGTTACGCGTATCATTGCCTCAGCCCCGACAACGACGTTCTGATGCCATTCTTCCAGGAGGAATGTAAGAAAAACGGGCTGACAACCGATGTCGGTAAAATATTTGCCTTTGCCGGTTCGTTTGATCCCGAACCGGCTCCGCGGCAGCTTTCTTTGTTTGACGAGTTCTAATACAAGCCTTCAAGCCTGGCGCCAAGCTCTGCGGCTGTTTCCGAAAGCGCTTCCCAGGAAATCGTTTTGTCGCGGTTCCAGGTGTTTTCCGCCAGAAACGGAAGCCGCTCCAGCAGCAGCCTGCGCTCCGCGGCAACGCCTTCTTCGACGGTAGGATAGGAGGCCGCGATTCGGTCTCCCCAAGCCAGCAGCTGGCCGCCGAGCACCTGACGCGTAGGCGGGATTTCCAGCTCTTTGCCAAGATACGGAGAACCGGGATGCACCGCCTTCCATTTATAAATCGACCAATCGTAAATCTCTCGCGGAGGCCATGCAGGTTCCGGCGTTACGATATACATCGGGTTCCAGGAACAGTTGATGATCCGAAATCCGGCGCTGATCAGAGCCGGCGTAACCTGATAATAATTTTCCCAGCTCATGATAAGAATCTCCCTGGACACGAGATCATTGACCTGCTCGCAGAAGCCCTCCCAGGCAACGGGAATTTTGCCCGCCGCCAAAACAGGCTCGGCCATTTTCATGACAAAGCTTGCATACAGCTTTTCGGCGGCCAACTTCTGATCCTCCCCGCGGACATCGATCCCGGCGTCTTGCGCATATTCCGCACAGCGCGGGCACTTCAGCCAGTTTTCAATCTGCGCCTCATCTCCGCCGATGTGAATATACTTTGAGGCAGAAAACATCTCGCAAAGCTCACGAAAGAGCGCCTGCATCGCCTCAATTGACTGCGGTGTCTGACAGATAATCCCGTCCGTTCCAAAAAGCTCGGGATATTCTTTCTGAAAAGAGACGCAGTGGCCCGGCACATCGATTTCAGGCATCAGCTGCACGCCGCGTGCCGCTGCATACCGATTCAGCTCTGCAATCTGCCCTTCTGTGTAGCAGCGTCCTTTCGTGGAAAGCGCGGGTAAAAGCGCGCTGGGAAGGGTATAGCTCTGATCATCCGTAAAATGCAGATGCAGCACCGAGATCTTATAAAAATAGCAGAAATCCACATAGCTGAGCAAATAGGAAAAATCATGCCAGTTGCGTGCCAGATCGACCATCATGCCGCGGTAAGCGCAGTCCGGCGCATCGGAAATCTCACAGTCCGGAATCCAAACAAGCTCCGGGCTCACCGCATCAGGCTCAAAAAGCTGGAGAAGGGAGGCAAAGGCATGGTTTACTCCAACAAGATCGGAAGCAAACAGCTTCACTTTACCATTTCCCGCAGAAAACCGATATTCCTCCTGCCCGAGCGCCGCGTCGCGTATAATCTGTATGGGAGCGTTTTCGCTTATAGTAAAATGCAGGCCCAGTCTGCGGGCATAATCCGCGAATACCTCCGCCGCCTCTTCAAACTCCCGATGCAGCAGACAGAGCTCTGTTTTATACGGAAAACGTCCGCCCGACTCGCTGACGCGCTTCGGCGTCGGGATCATGCGTACCTTTTTCATGCGTTCCATTTCTATGCCTCCGTTTTATTGTTCTGATTCAATGGTTTTTTATTGTATCGCGCGCGCGGAGCAATGTCAACAAAGAGTCTGAATGAAATTTAATATATTTTAAATTATAAATTATAATATTGCGCTTGTGCATTCCACAGCTCGTAATATTTCCCCATTTCTTCCTCTATTAATTCCTTGTGACTGCCTTGTTGAATAATCTTCCCCTCATGAAAAACGATAATCTCACTACAGAAGCGACACGAGGCAAGACGGTGGGAAATGTATATCGCTGTTTTGTTTTCTACAATTGCGTTAAACTTGGTATAAATATCGTATTCTGCAATCGGATCCAGCGCAGAGGTCGGCTCGTCAAGCACAATAAATGGCGCATTTTTATATAACGCACGAGCCAACGCCACTTTTTGCGCCTCACCGCCGGAAATTTCAACGCCATTTTCATCAAAATCTCTATAAAGATAAGTATCCGTTCCATCTGACATTTTTGCTAACCGTTCCTCAAATCCTGCTTTTTTCAAGCAGCGTTCTACTCGTTCTTTATCATAATCCGATTGTGCCGCAACATTTTGGCCCAGTTTGAATGAGAACAGCTTAAAATCTTGAAAAACGACAGAAAAGAAAGCCAAATATTCATTGTAATCCAAACTTTTGATATTTACCCCATTCAATTTAATCGCACCCTCTGTAGGATCATACAAACGACAAAGCAATTTTATAAAAGTTGTTTTACCGGAGCCGTTCATCCCTACAACAGCATAACGCTGACCGCTTTTTAGCTTAAGCGATATATTTTGCAAAGCAAATGTTTCAGAAGACGGATAGCGAAAAGAAACATCACAAAATTCGATTTCGTACTCGCTGCCGTTCGGGCAAACTTCTTTTAAGGAGCGTGTTCCCTGCGCCATCTTTTGTTTTACATCTAAAAAGGCAAGATAATCCTCTACGAAAGGCGTATTATTCGCAATATTTATTCCAATATTAAACATCCTGATAACAGCATTTATAATCCTCTGGATAAACCCTACATATTTTATAATATTGCCGATGCCGAAAACCCCTTTTAGTGCGTATATGCATATGAAAAGATATACTGTCGCTTGAAGAATTATAGAAAATAGCGTCTGCGGAATATGATACCAGAAGCTTTTTGTATAATACGTTCGAAAGGATCTTTTGTGTAAATCAAACTCATATTTTTGTATTTTTTGAATTAATTTATCCTGACGGTACAATCGGACATCTTTTCCCATATTATAACAATCGATTGCATCATCAATGCGGTTTTCCTCTATCATCGAAAGAGACATTTCGTTAGACAGCTCCGCCATGTTTTTTTTAACAATAAAGGAAGTCCATACATTCAGCAGAATCAGCAGAATTATGAGTATTGCAAAAAAAACTACTAACCAGTCGAATTCATTCGATATTATTAAAAATATCATTTCGAAAAACAAATAAACTGACAAGACGATATTTATTATGCAATAAGATAATTCATTCAAATTTATTAGAAGTGATTGTTTCCCATGTGCATCTATTTTTGCTGATTCAGCAATTTTTCTACGTAGTTGTCGAACTTCCGTATTTTCTAAATCCTCATAATCCAGCGTAAACGTTTTTTGGTAAAATAAGTCTGCTTCCTTCTGATTCAGCAGCGTTTCCTGATGTTTAAAGCCCCGACTGAGCATGCCTCCTATAATAGAGATCAAAAAATTACCGCCGATCGTAATCGCTACCAGCGTAATTAAGGTACTGACCGTTCTTTTCCCAACGATTTCATTAACGATTTCCGCCGATAAATAAATGTTAAAATATGGAGATAAGTTTGCAAACAACGAATGGATAATCATAAAGGGAAAATACGCCGGGCAGAGCTTATGCCATAATTTAATGGCACGTATATTTGGATTTTGCACTTTGCGCTTAGGCATTTGCAGCTTCCTCCTTATCATGCTCATCACTTTCTTTTTTATAATAATGTCCCTGTAATGCAAACATATTGGCATACTTGCCGCCTAGTTTTATTAATTCCTCATGCGAGCCTGTTTCAATAATTTTACCGTTCTCCATAAAAATAATTCTATCGCAGAATTGCGTGGAGGAGAGTCTGTGCGATATATAAACAGAGGTTTTATTTTGAGTTAAACTGTGGTACTGCAAATACAACTCGTTTTCGGCAATTGGATCCATCGCCGCGGTCGGTTCGTCAAGCACAATTACAGGAGCATCCTTATAAAGTGCCCGTGCCAGCATGAGCTTTTGCGTTTCTCCGCCAGATAAAGCAATAGAATCTTCAAACACCCCTTTCATCAATCTGGAATCAATTCCGTTCGGCAAAGATTCTATTTTACTCTCAAGACCTGCCCGCCGAAGTACTTCTTTTACTCGCTCCCGATCTATTGCAGAATCGCTCGACGATACAAATTCAGCTATCGTAACCGGTAATAAATAGATATCCTGAAATACTGCAGAAAATAAAGTATAATAGTTTTCGATATTATAGTCGGTGACCGGTCTGCCGTTCAATCTGATTTCTCCATCGGTTGGATAGTAAAATCCGCATAATAATTTTACCAGCGTCGTTTTACCGGCGCCGTTTGTACCGACAACCGCCAGCTTCTCGCCCTTGTGTATCGTTAGGTTAATATCTTTTAAAGCATAGAACCCGCCCTCCGCAGATGGATATTGATAGGATACACCGCAAAATTCAATCTCAACAGGCAATTCAGACACATCGGGAAGACGGCAGCCGATCCCGTGATTATAATGATCTTCCAACGCAAAATAATCACGGTAGTAACCTATTTTTATACTCTTACTGACAATATCATTCACCAGACCGGCAATGCCGTTTAGCCATCCTGAAAAACCAACCACAACCCCAAAATAAAAAACAAAATCGCCAGCATCGATTTTACCGTCATATAATGAAATAATCAGTACCGCATAGGCTGCGCCATCTCTTATAAGAGTAAAAAAGGCGCTGATGCACCTGCCCCATAAAGACCGTATGCTTACCTTTTTTGTCCATATAAACTGTTCTTTATGCAAAACCGTTAGCAGGCCTCCCAGCCAGCCCAGCATATGATATATTCGGACATCTTTTGCATATTCGAATTTCGAGGAAAGTCCGCTCAGATATCCAATTTTTCTATGAAGCTCAGTCCATTTCTCCTTGTGTTTTTCAATATAATTCCGCTGCCATCGGCTAATTAGATATGTAATCAACGCAGATATGAGCAAAAGCACCAATATCACCGGAGATAAGGCAGCAACAATGCTCCCGTATGTAAAAATCCCAAATAAATTAATGATCAGATTGATGACTGATGACCAAATCAGCTCCGGCGCGCAAGAGCCGGAACACGCGTCATCCATTGCTAATGAATATTTAATGTTCTTTTCCGGATGATCTGTATTGGAAAAATCGGTATGCATAAACTTTCCAATAATCTCATATTGATACATTGCTGAAAAATTATAATCCCGCATTTTAATCCTGGAATCACAAAAAGCGTTTAGGATCTGAATTAAAAATAAAGAGGCGAAATAAATGCCAATAATGATTGTTATTTCAAATATGCTTTGCTGCGCCTCAACCGCATTAATAACAAGCTTAGGAAAATATGCTGCCGCAAGAGGTAATAGAATCGCCAGAGGAATAATGGGAAGATAATAGAAGCAAAAAGCTTTGTCCCATTTCCATATTTTTTTAAACGCATACACAATATTTGAAATACAGCTTTTTTTCAAAATAATTTATCTCCTAATAGAAAAACTGTAATACTCCTTGTCCCGTTTCCTTCAATAGACTAACCTTTCGATAAAATATGCGGCGCGCCGCGAAGCCTTTGTTGCTTCTTGACGCACCGCTGCGGACGTGTCTGCGGTTTATATCGTCCTTTTTCTCTTACATCTCAGTACAGCGGCTGTGGCTACTGTGCATGCGAAGAGCACAAGTCCGATTACTAGCATTCTGAAATCTCCCGTGCCGGGATTCTGCTCGTTTTCAGGCTTCTTCTCGTCTGAAGGCGCTTCGGCTTTGACGATTACCGTGCATTCGGCCCGGAAGCTGCCGTCCGCCGTAGTTGCGCTTATTATCGCCGTACCTTCTGCCACTCCGGTGACTACACCGTTTTCGACAGTGGCGACGCTTCCGTTGCTGGATGCCCAAGCCAGAGTTTTATCGGCTGCGTCTTCGGGGCTGACCGTAGCGGTCAGCGTATCGCTCTGCCCCACCGTGAGCTCAATCTCCGCTTTGTCAAGGGTAACTCCCGTGACGGAAGCGCCAGGCGCAGGGATCTCAAAGGAGCTGTTGTTAACCATGGGAACGTTATGCTGTGAATCCCATACCCATGCTTTATCCTCGCCGAATTCAAAACCGAGTTCGGTATACAACTCCGGCTTCATAAGTTCGCTTTCGGCCATCGTTATGCCCTCGCTGGCCTCATCGGAGCCGTCGTTACGTGTCTGGCCGTTGACGGTTATTTCTTCGCCGGCGTAGTTGTTTATGAGTTCGCCTTTTTGGAATTGCGTAACCCTGTGGGAGTTCGCGTCATTTTCGGCCGTAACCGTACCACTGAACAGCACGTTGTTGGATATTATTGAGCCGTTATAGTTCTGCCAGCCGGTCAACAGAGAGGCGCTGTACTGCTTGCCGTTGTTGGGCGCCTGCTGTATGACGGTTACGTCCTTGACAAAGCAGCGTTCGACATGGCATTTGGAAGAGCCGCATATGCCACCCGCATTTTCGCCGTTTCCCTTCACTACGGCATCAGTGGTCATACAGTCTCGCACATAGGTAGTAAGAGAATGGCGTACCTGTCCTATAAGGCCGCCTACGCCTGTCATGCCGCTTACAGAGCCCTTTGCGGAGCAGCGTGCAACCTCGCCGGCAAGATCCGCCTCAATATTTCCAATAAGTATGCCCGCATAAGACCCCGTGGCTGTTATATCGACTACTGCGTGGCAGTCTGTTACGTCAACGGATCCGCCGGATATGTATCCTATAAGACCGCCTACATTACTTGCCCCCTGTACGGTTCCCGAAACGTTGACATTGCTGACCTTGCCCTGGCACGAGCCGGCCAATATGCCTACGTCAGACGCGGTAGATATCAGCACAGCATTCGTAATGGTCAGATCCTTCACCTCGGAACCGGCATCGAGGCATTCGAACAAACCCTTTGAGGCTGAACCGGAGAATATAAGATTATTTATGGTCTTGCCATTACCGTCAAACGTTCCCCTGAATGATTTAACGGACGTTACGGCTTTGCCTGTACCGTCTATATCGCAGAATAAACGATAGTTTGCAAGAGGATCGTAGTTCATCTGCGCGAAGTCATCTGGGCTGTCTATTAAATAGTACCCGTCGGCGTCCTTTTCAAGCGTAACGCTGGGCAACGCAGCCGTATCGTCGTTATAGAAATACAGGCAATTTGCCACGCTGCGCTCCGTCCCGCCCGTTGGACCGCTGGTATTATCGGAAGGTGAATTCTTGACCGCGAATTCATAGCTCTGAGGATCTTTTATTACCATGGTAGCAGAACCGCCGCCGTCCAGGTTCATTGCCTGCACTGCGCCGTTATCCAGCATCAATTGCGCCATCTCGGTAAGTGAAAGACCAGCCGAATATGTATCGGGGCGTTTTCCGTCTACACATATTATAAATACAGAGCCGTCTTCGCGGATGCCGACGACAGTACGTGCGTAAGGCTCCTTCGGAGAGTCATACAGACTTGTGCCGGCCACACCGCCGACGCCTTCGGCAAAATCAGTTATCTTGCCGTCCTTTACCATTATAAAATCTCCGCCAATGGCCTGCTGCAGTTCGTCTTTGTACTTGAGATAATCCTCATAGTATCCCATTACCGCTGTTCCATCTTTAAGAATTCCGAAAAACGTGCGGTATGGCTTACGTGCCGTCGCCTCCGATTCGTCCCAGGCATGCAGCTGTTGTCCGTCCTGCACAACCACTCCTTCAGGCTCACCTGTAGACGTGTTGTAAAAGTCCCCATTTACACCCGCCAAAACATTGCGTCCGTTGAGCGTCGCATAACGCAGCTGCTCCGAAACCGGTTGCATTCCAAATGCGGTCTCACCATATGGAAGCCCTACGCCTATTTTCAGGTCGGAGCCCTCCGCACCATAGTTTGTGTCCAGCATAAAACCGGCGACCGTACGCCCATCTGAAGTTTTAAACAAGACCTGTTCGTAGTCGAGTCCTTGCGCTACAGATATGCTGTCTGTTGATATCACTTTGTTTATCACTTGGCCTGCTCCGGAGTTAATCGCTTGCACAATCGGAATGGCGGAAAGCAGTGTGCCGCCGGCCGTTGCGACCGACAGGATAGCGCCCAGCAGCTTTTGCCACTTCTTGCGTATGTTTCTATTGAAAAAACCGCAACATCTGACTTTACTTGACATAACTTCATACTCCTTAAATTTTTTTACGTATCTATGAATTTGCTTTTATGAGTTTAGCACAGACGCTGCCTCAAACACAACGCAGACTATTATTAAAAATGCAAGAATTTTTTGTGAATTATACGTATTCTTACAAGGATATCGTACCATCAGCCAGAACGGACTACATAGCTCGCTTCCCGTGTCCGTCTCTTTACCAGAAAAGGTTGCTCTTTTTTCTATAATTTTTCATCCTTTTTGATGAAGCGTGGCGCCTTTGGGGTACCCTCCGTAAGGAAGATGCCCAAGGATTTATATTTAACCTCTTTTCGGATTGTGGTGTCACAATCCGATGCTCGCTATACTTATGGACATCATCTTTCTCTTCGCTGTTTTCAAAACATCAAAATTCATTGAAAAATCATTGACATTTTTGTTTAATTGGTATATAATAATTTGACTTAGATTCAGTAAAATCTATTTGGGCGGCTTGGGATAAAAGGAGATATTATTATGTACGATTTCGAGTATGTTCCAAAAGAAGAATGGAAACCGATTAGAGATGAACTTTTTGAAATAATCTACAAATTACAAAGAGAAGTTAGAGATGACTTCACTTTTCAATATCATTTCGTGGGCAGTAGCAAACGAAAGATGATAACTCGTGACCGGAACTCTAACATTGGTTTTGACTTCGATGTGAATATTGAAGTAAATGACCCCGACGAAGACTATTCTGCCAAAGAAATACGAAACATTCTTCACAAG
>CAJFUB010000028.1 GCA_904420095.1 uncultured Clostridia bacterium | reverse complement strand
GCGGCGGTCTTTTTGTCATGCTCTTTTTCACCTCCTCTGGCCTCTGCAAATTTTTTTATTTTCCTATTGACTTTTTATTTGCAGACTTTCATTTTTTATAAATCTGAAGATCCGATCCCGCCTGCCGCGCTTCTGCTCGGGAAGTCGCCTTTGGACGAAGCGGAAACAATTCTTTTGGAAGTTGAAATTTTTCAGTTTTTGTGCTACGCTGGTTTTCGTTGATCGCTTTGCTTGCTGCCGAGGTAAAACTGAACTATTTCAACTATAGATAGAATGATATACGAAATGCTTCAACAAGTCAACAGATTTTATTGAAATATTTCAACTTTTTACGGAGGACCGCTCTATGCGCTTTTATGAACGATTCGAAGAGCTTTGCAGGGAAAAAGGAGTGAAGCCCACGCCTGCAACGCTGGAGGCCGGATGCAGCAGAGGCTCCGCTTCCTACTGGAAAAAGAAATATCTCGAAGGCGAGGACGCGCTGCCCGATACCCGCAATGCGCAGGCTTTGGCGGACTACTTCGGCGTATCCGTCGATTATCTGCTGGGCGGCGCAGAGGACGACGCCGCAGGAACGCCGTCCCCTCCCTGCGTTCAGTCCGCCGAGGACGAGAAGAAAGAACGGTTTTGCCCCGGCAGCCCGGATCTTTTTTCTCCGCAGGATGCGGAGCTGATTTTCGCTCTGTGGGGCGACGCGGACAATATCGATGAAAAGGACTTGGAAGACGTAAAGCGTTTTGCGGCCTTTATAAAGGAGCGGAAGCGCGGACAATGACACTCATCGGACTTTATGACCTTGCCGAGAAGGAGCAGATTGAAGTGGAGGCCTTCGCCCTTGAAAAGCGGGAGGCCCTTTCGGTGATGGATTCGGACGGTCAATGCTGCATTGCCATGGATCCTCGCAGGATCGCCTCCGCTGCCGACGAAAAGACAAAGCTTGCCCACGAATTAGGGCATTGCATAACAGGAGCATTCTACAGCATCGATTCCCCCTTCGATATTCGGCAGCGCCATGAAAATCGCGCCGACAAATGGGCAATCAAAAGGCTCGTCCCAGAAAAAGAGCTGGAAAAGGCCGTCGCGGACGGTTATACGGAAATATGGGCGCTTGCCGATTTCTTCGGCGTGACAGAGGATCTGATGCGCAGGGCAGTAAGCTGGTACAAATTCGGCAACCTAGAGTCATGATAGACTGCCCGCGTTTTGACATTTAAATGAAAAAACGGCACAAAAAGTAAAAGGCCGCTTCTTCCGGCGGCCTTTTCTCTGTTATATCCGTTTTACCACAATCCGTTGCGAACTTCCAATCTGGAGTTTCTCCGCCGCAGCGGAAAAACGATTAATGATGATAGTAAAACTATACATAGATTTATAACATATGTAAGCCGTCCTGTCAATCCCTTATTTGCATTTTTTTCAATTTATTTTTTTCACGATATTCGCACAAGAAAAAGGGACGGAGGCACAGGTCTTATTCCGTAATCCGAATCCATGCCGCCGTCTCGCAGCGATCGTTCCATTCTTTCCCGGATGAAGCATAATCAACAAAAACGACGTTGCGGTCTCCGCAGCGAAGCCGGTAGGCCTGTTCTGCGGGGAACAGCGCGAAATCCGGAATCGGCTCGGCCTGCTCCGCGCCCTGTTTCAAATTCAGCGGAATGTCGACCGCTCCCGGATTCGCTCTCGTATCCAGCGCCAGTACGACGGGGCCGCGCATCAGCACGCCGTATCGATCTGGCCTGTTGGCAGCCTCCGGCAAAAAATCAGAATCCTTCCATAAACGGATCGCAAGATCTGCGCGGATGCGGATGGTATCTCCGCCCTGCCAAATCCGATCTGCGGCGTAGAAGCCGGCGCGGTTTTCGGCAAGCGTCTCCCCGTTGATCTGAAGCGTGCTTCCGGCGCCGAACGGGGGCAGCCGGAACAGAATTTCGAATTGCTCCGGAGCCTGCATTTGGAGTGTCAGAACAATTTCTTCTCCCGCGGGATAATCGGTGTCGATTCGGAACGAAGCTTCCTGCCCGCTCGCCGTCGCGGTTCGGACCAGCCCCGGCTGATAGAGATGAAACGCAAAGCCGCGTTCTGTTCTGCTTACGGAAGAAAGCGCCGTGTAGGCCGTTCCGGCAGCGCCGATTGCAAGACAGCAGCCGTACGCAAACGTATCGTCCAGTTTTTGATAACCGCCCATTTCCCTGCCCCGCCGGCCTTTGCGCAAGGGACTGTAGCTGTCGAAAACGGGGATCATCCCTTTGCACGTCTGTAATTCCGTATTGACTGCGCCAAGCAGCGCATTACAGGCCGAACGTTCGATTGCGTCGGCATATTTGACGTCTCCCGTAATCTGCAGCAGCAGATAGCAAAGCTTCATCCAGGTCACCGTTACGCACGTCTCCTGCATAATGCCGTCGAATGCAGGATCAAACTGACGGATCGCAGAATGGTCGAAAAGCTCATGCGTGCAGCCGGCGGAACCGATTACCGTAATATCCGAGCGCAGAACACGATCCGCAAATCGTTCCGCTGCACGCAGGTATCTCGGCTCCTTTGCAACGCGGTAATACCACAGCAGCCCCTCGAAGCAGCTCATCATCTCATAGGCTTTTGTTACGGGATATTCGTACGGGAAAAGGCGATCCTCTTCCGCCGCGCGGAACAGGTCGAATCCCTCCACGCCCCCGTTTTCGATAATATATCGTGCAAAGTCAAGATAACGCTGTGCGCCGGTCAGCGTATACAGTCTTACGAAGGGCTCCAGGATCGAACTGGAATTCATTCCTCCCCAGGCCTTGCTCGTCTGCGTAATCGAACGCTTGCCGGCAGACGGAGGGCCGATCCGCGCAACGATATAGTCTGCATGGCGCTTCAGTGCCTCGAGGATTTCACCGCGCAGCGCTTCCTCCCGGCAAATGTCCAGAAAATACTGCATGCCCAGCATCACATATTTCCGGCACCAGATATCCCATCCCTGGAATTCCCGGGAAATGGAATAGGTGGAAAAACGTCCCTCGCCATCCTGTACAGACAGCAAATCGCGCACGCTGTCTTCCAGAATTTCGTACAAGTCCGGATCCTGCGTATAGTAATATGTCAAAGAAGCCCCGCGCATCAGTTTTCCCCAATATTCGCCGCGCCAGGCAAGATTGGCGTCATCCGCATTCCCGCTTCGGAACGGCTCCGCCAGCCGTTTCCAGACAGCGGGATCTTTCAGCTGCCGTTCCTGTACGAACCGAATGGCTCTGTCGAACATTCCCGTAAAACGCAGAGAGCCCATGGGCAGCAGTTCAAACCGATAGGGAATCATACACATATTTTCAAACCTCCACGCCGATTTCGTTTCCTTCCGGAATATTTTCCGCTGTGGTATACGTTTTGACCGCAAGCCGGCCGGAGCTCCCGTGCAGAGGAGCGATGCGCACCGTGCGTTTTTCACCCGGAAGCAGAGAGAAAAAGTTGTCCTCCAATACCGCCTCCGCGTCGAACGCAACCGCATGCACATATGCCGCCGCCTCTACCGTAACGGATCCGTCCTCCTGCAGAACGGATACGCCGCCGCATTCCCGAAGCCGCAGGAGCCCCGCTTTATAAAAAGTCCTATGGCGTCCCAGCCCGCAGCGCAGATCGCATACCAGAAGCTCTTCTTCCCCAGGCACCAGCTCTTCCGGGACGGTAAAAATGCAGGAAGCGCCGCCTGCCGGAATTTCCTGCGAGCGATGAAGCGCGCCGGCGGCCGAGCCGTCCCGTCCGATCCGCGTAAGCGTCAGCTCCGCGGGAATCGCGTCCGGCGTATCATTCGCTGCGTATAATTGCAGCGTACCGTCCTCCTGCCTGTCAAACGAAGCCGTGACAGAGCGCGCCGCTTCTTTAAAGGCGTAATAGGCGGCCTTCGGCACGCCGTAATAATCTATGAACGACCAGCCGGAGGCCGCGGGCCAGCACTCGTCAAACATCCAATAGATCACGCCGCCGCAAAAATCCTGATTTCTGCGGTACTGTTCCATCGTCAGCCGCATCCACTCATACTGTATGTACTGCAATTTAAAGAGTCTGTCCGCTCCGTCCCGGAAGCCGCCGAGCAAGCGCTCCGCAAAGCGCAGCGTGTAATCCAGCAGCTCTTTGGGCAGGGATGGATTCGTTTTCGTATGATACCTCCACATCGACAGGTCTTCGCCAAAAATATCGTCCTCCGTCATAAACTTTCTCAGCGAGCAAAGCGATACGGCGCCCATCGTCGGCTCCTCCGCGATAAACCGGGCAATATATTCCTTAAAATACTCCCGGTAGTTTTCAATGGCGCCCCGGTCGATAAAATCCAGAAGATATCCCAGGAACTGCGTATTATGTGTCGTGCCGCACGTTTTGGAGGCATACCGGTCCCCGCCATACGGGCTTGACGGCAAAAACAGCCGCTGCGGATCAAATTTCTGCAAAACGGGCGCGATTGCACAGAGCGCCGACCGTCTTCCGGTATAAGAGGGATCGAGGTCGCTGCCTCGCACCGCATTTTCATTGTCGCCGGACCACCATAAAAGACAGGGATGATTCCGAAGGCGTTTCGCCGCAGATTCCGCCTCTAAAGAAAGCTGCCTGAGAAACCAGGGCTCATCCTCTGGATAAGAGCCGCAGGCCATCATGAAATCTTGCACGACAAGGATGCCCAGCCTGTCGCATTCCCGATAGAAATGCTGCTTTTCAAAAATTCCGCCGCCCCAGATGCGAATGAGATTGATCCCTGCGCAGGCCGCCAGTTCCAAAAGCCCCGTAATTTTTTCGTCCGATTCTTCCGAAGGGAACGGCTCGCAGGGGACCCAGTTTCCGCCTCTGCACCAAACCGCAGCTCCGTTGATCATAACCCGGAAGCCGGAAAAAGTTTCGTTGAAATCATATTCCTCTCCACTTTCGGTATTCTGCAGCCTGCGGCACAGATCATAGGCCGCGCTGCCCGGCAAATCAACGGGCTGCACGATGCGGGCCGTCCGAACGCCGAAGCGGCAGGAAACGGCCGGTTCCCCGTCGGCGGTCAGCTGAAACAAATAGAGCGGCTGCTTGCCGGAACCATTCGGATACCAGAGCTGTGGATTTTCAATGGAAATCCGCTCCTTTCGGAGCTCCTCCGCACAGTAAAAATCCTTTTTATAAATGAGTCTTCCCTCCGGATCAAAAAGCTCCGCGCGTGCGGTGCAGCTTCTGTGGAACCGCATTTCGGCGGCAATTTCCGCCCATTTTGCGTCCGCCGACACCGTATAAATATAAAGATCGTCCTCTTCGGCGGCTCTTTGCCCAAACCGCAGAGATACCGGCCGAAAGATTCCGCAGGTCACAAAGCGATCTACCCAATCCCAGCCGTAGGTGCATTGCATACGCCTCGTATAAAGCCGTTCCGCCGTAAATGCAGCCGGCCGCGCTTTTCTCCCGCGTACCGCCAAAACAGGAGAATAGAAGTAGACCTCCAGCGTATTGCTGCCGCTGACCAAAATCCCGTCTACCGCAAATACATGCTCGAGAAACATATTCTCCGCATGGCCAATCCACGTTCCGTTGAGATAGATATCGCAATATACATCGAGACCTTCAAACACCAGCCGCGCGCCGGGCTCCACAGTATCGCACATAAACTCTCTGCTGTAAACCCAATCACTCATTTCGATCCATCGAAAAGAATCAGCATTGTCGCGTCGATAAAGATCCGTGACAATCCCGTTCCGGATCAGATCGGTATGCACGCAGCCGGGAACAGTTCCATTCACATCGATTTCTGTTCCCGCGGCTGCGTTTCTGCCGCGCAGGCGCCACGCGCCGCATAATGAAATTTCACGCATAGATCCTCCAATATTCCTTGTGTATTTTTACAATAATATTTCCTGCCGTATTGTATCATTAATCCGAGAAAATAACAATAAAAAAGCCGGCGCTCTCCCGGAAAGGCCGTTGACGCCGGCGCGATTTTGTGTTATATTTTTTTCATTGATTATACACAATTCAAAAAAATACAGGAGGTTATATTATGAAAAAAGCGTTATCCATGCTGATTGCCTGTTTTATTGTCGTTACGCTTTCAAGTCTGACGGTCCTTGCAGATACCGTGCTTTACGAAAACACTTTCGATTCCGCGGATCTTCTGGACAGCGATTGGAGCTACGGCCATCTGGGCGCGCAAAGCGCAAACAAGATTAAGGACGGAAAGCTGTTTATCGGCTCCGATTCCGGAAACTGGGTTTCCGATCTGGTCGATGCAAATTATAATTCCGTATTTACGAATGCCGTTTATGAATTTGATTACAGCGCCTCTAAAAACGACTGTTATTCCGGCTTCGGTCTGCGCCTGCCTACGGATGTGAAGCCCGACCTGTTCGGCGGGGGACGTGCCGGCGTAGCGGAAAACGACATCGGCTACGGGATCTCCGTTGATATGTTCAGCGCACCGAACGCGGACAAGATCGTGATCGCATTCAACGACGGCGCAATGCAGGACAGTCCGTACGTCGCTCTTGACATTCCGGACGGGTTTGATGTTACGCAGACCAACCGCATCAAAGTGAAGGACAGCGGCAGCAGAATCGAAATCAGCCTGAACGGCGCGCTGTTTGCCGCTCTGAATCTTTCCGGTTTGAGCGACGGATATTATACCGCGGTTGAAATTCTGAAAGCGGACGGTTCCGCCGCAGCGGCATATGATGACGTCGCCGTGCTGGAGGAGGGCGCGATCGGTTTCTATCAGAGAAACAACAATTCGTATGTAGATAATCTGACCATTTCTTCGATTCCGGAGGGCGGGGAGGATCCCGGCACAGATGTCCCCGGAACGCCTTCGCAGGGAACCCCGACTCCGGGCGCGCCGCAGGAGCAGCCTGGCACCGGCGACCTCGGCGCAGGGATTATCATCCTGGCTGTGCTTGTGCTTGGTTCTGTATGGGTGATTCTCAGAAAAAGAAGCGCCGTCTGAGATCAGAAGACAATCGGCGGATCTGCCGGAAACGAAGGGAGGCACGGTTTCCATCGCGTGCCTCCGTTCGTTATTTGTGCGTTTCAGAGAAAATTATGAAGGTTCGCTGTTTTTCAGGAATTCTTCCCACTTCGCTTTGATTTTGTCGTAATTTTCCTGTGGAACATCCGGCTCGCCCTTCGAGTACGGCGGGATCCATTGATCTCCCGCAACGCTCCGGCTCGTGCAAGCACGATCATTTCGGTATTTGTCACGCTCTTCTTTTTTGCGCAGATCCGGAACCGTCATCGGGATGCCGCCGTTCAGGACGGAACGATATGCCAGAATGCCGGGAAGGGCCATGTCCATCGCCTCATAAACATCGATTACGTCCGCGTTTTCATCGCCCAGAATTTTCCGCGTAAAATAATACATCGTATAGTAATCAGCCGCCCCGTGCCCGTAGCTTTCCGCTGCCTTACTGAGCTCATCCGTCGGCTGATAGGTCTGGTAGTCATCCGGATATGTGAGATCCGCATCCGGATTAAAATTCGTATGCAGCCGCAGAACGCAGCCGTTTTGCGCATCCTCGCGCGAGCTTTCCATTCTGCCCTTCGTACCATAGAGACAGTACCAGATGGAATTTTTGATTAAATCGCCGTGGATGCTTTTCACGACGGCGCCATTTTCCAGCGTAAGCATCTCTACTCCGGCGATCCCGCAGCGCCTTCCCATCCGCTCGGAGCGCGCGTTGAACGGCAGCTCAAAGCCGGTAACGCGGACCGGGCGAAGTCCCGTAATGTGTATGATCGGCCCGATGGAATGTGTGCAGTAAAAAAAGGTATGCATGGTATTCCGCCAGTGATCGCGCTCGCCGTATGTGCACTGCGGCCAGATGCTTTCGCAGTTGTGAACGTACTCCCCTTCCGCATATTCCAGTTCTCCCAGCTTTCCCTCACGGTAAAGCTTTCTCATTTCCTTGGGAGAAGGCATAAAGCAGTAATTTTCTCCGTAAGCATAAATTTTACCGGTGCTCTCGACCGTTTCCACCAGTTCCACCGCTTCCGCAAGCGTCTGGCACGGCAGTACCTCGCTAAAGACGTGCAGTCCGTTTTTCATTGCCCGGATTGCAAACGGCGCGTGTTCCGTCGCATAATTGGCAAGCACGACGGCATCCATGCCGGGATGGCGGATAAACTTTTCGAAATCTGTATAATATGTAATTCGGTCGTCCTTCAGCTCTTCCTTTTTCCGACGGAGACCTTCCTCCCATTTGTCGCAGATTGCGACGACTTCCGCATTTTCCGCGGTTTCGCAGAATTTGATCATTGAACTGCCGCGTCCGACGCCAAGCACGCCGAATTTTACTTTTTTCATACCGTTTTCCTCCTTAAAATCGAACTGTTTCCGGATTTTTTCCAAATGTGTAAAACGCGCCGACGGCATCTTTCAGATAAAATACCTCACAGATTCCGTCGTCTGCGGAATACATATCTTTGAGCTCCGGATTTGCGTCCAGCATATGCTGACGCGCTTCCCGTCTGTCGTCGCGTACGGCTTTTGCTGCAACCCGCAGCCAGCGTCCGTCTTTCCCTGACGCGCAGATTTCAATATTAGGATTTTTGAGCATCTGTGCAAACACTTGTTTTGTGTTTCCCGTTTGGATATAAAGCTTCCCCTCATAAAGGTCCACGGCGCCAAACGGGCGGACACGCGGTTGATCTTCCTCCGCCGTAGCAAGATAAAACGTGGAATTTTCCCGCAAAAATTGAAGCACTTCCTCCATTTTAATAAAATCAGCCCCTTTCCGTAAACTTACGCAGGCTTATATACGCCGCATAAAATTTTTGCTTTTCTTTATTCTACCATAAACAAAAAGGCAAATGATAGCAGCAATAAATATTTTTATTTTTCAGCAAATTTTCGTGTCGATATTGCAGCCTCGCAATGCTAGAATGTGCGGGAAAATCCAATCGCCGCTCACGCGGCCCGTTTCCTACGCGGCAGGTTCGATCGGATACGATTTTACAAAGGAAGGGTTTGTCTGCCGGGCGCACGGATAAGCGGTTCAGAGATCGCAGCTTTTGCTTATGCGGCATTTCGCATCCGCCTTGACGTAAAGAGGATTCAAAGATAAAATAATATAACAAGTTTGACGCAAGAGGTTTCCATATGGGTACAGACGTAAAGAAAACCCGTTTTATTTCGATTTTTTTGTTTTCTCTCACCGCCGCGCTGCTGCTTTCCGCCTGCCGCGGTCCGGAGAAGGCCGGCAATCCCCCTGCCGGCACGGCTTCATCGCCGGAGCTTCAAACGCCGGCGGCTTCTGCACCGCGGGCGGAATCGCAGATGCCTGTGCTTCGAATCACCACGGAGCGAAACGCCGCCGTCACCTCTAAAGAAGAATACGTTCCCTGCAAAGTATCCTCTGAAAACTGCGGGGAATCCATGCTTTTCTGCGATAGGGAGGCGGAAATCCGCGTTCGGGGCAATTCGACTGCGGAGGCGGAAAAGAAGCCGTACCGGCTGCGCTTCAGCAGGAAGCAGTCGCTGCTGGGGATCAATGGAAATGCAGAATGTAAGAATTGGTGTCTGATGGCGGATTATTTCGATCCTTCCATGATGCGTACTTCTACGGCCTTCCGTCTGGGGAATACGCTACTGGAGGGCAAATATTATTGTTCGGATTACGCATACGCCGAGGTTTATCTCAATGGCGAATATCAGGGCGTCTACCTGGTTTGTGAGCAAACGCAGATCAATCCGAACCGGGTAGCAATTTTTGAAAAGGAAGACGGGGACGAGGGAACGGAGATCGGTTATCTGATGATCGGTCAGGGCGGAAGAACGGATGAGCCGAATACCATGCGGACGCATGCAAGCGTCTCTGTTACGGATTTAAACGGGGACAGCGCAAGCTGCGGCAGCATGATTTTTTCTCTTTCCGGCGGCGACTACACTGCGGAACAGATCCGTTTCATCGAGGACTGGTGCTCCGCCGTATATGAAGCGGTTTATGCAGCAATTTATCTCGACGAATATTATACGGTCGGCGCGGACTGCACGCTGCGGCGCAAAACGGATTTTCCGGAAAACGCCTCGAAATCGGAAAAGCAGCAGGCGACGGTCGGAGCACTGGTTGATCTGGAATCTGCCGTAAGGATGTATGTCTTGGACGAAATCGTCAAAAATCTCGACGCGGGCACATTTAATATGTATGTGGATCTCAGCCCCTCCGGCTCCGGTCTGCTGACCTTTGCAGCGCCGTGGGATTTTGATTTTGCGCTCGGAAATACTCGTTATGACACCACATATTCTCCCTATGGGCTGTATGCCGCTAATTTTTCTTACAGCGACGGCGTACGTACAAACTCCTGGTATGTTATGCTGAACAGCGCAGGATGGTTCCGGGAACGCGTAAGAGCACTTTGGCGGGAAAAATATCCCGCGCTGCTTGCGGATGCCGAAGAAATTTCGCGCCTCAGCCAGGCATACGAGAAAGAGTTTGCTAGAAACTATCAAAAATGGGATTTGCTCGGCAAGAAATTGCTGTTTCACCAGCACGACAGCGTAACCTCCTATACCAGTCAGGCAGACGCGGCGCGCTTTCTGTCCGGCTGGCTGAAGAACCGCCTGGAATGGCTGAACGCAGAATGGGGCGAAAGCGCCTCCGTCGAAAAAGCAGATTTTACCTCGCTGGACTTTGCGAAAAATTACGAGCCCGTTGTACTCGGAACGTATCATTGCTGCGAAGGCGTGAAAACGGAAAGCGACTATGTCTTCACGGTTACGGATGCAACGGATCCCTATTTCTCAATCCTATATTCCAGAAGCGAAGAGACTCTTTCCGCAGACGTCTATCGGTATTTTGAAATTACGTGCATGGCACCGCCGGAAAATTCATCGGCCAGCTATACGACGGAGTTCTTTCTCGCCGCCGGAGAAACGGGCGCCCCGGAAGCGGGAAAATCCGTTTACGCCTCCTTTCCTGCGGATGGAAGCTGGCACACGCTTGTGCTGGATTTTTCACAGCTGCGCTTTTGGTCCGGCACAATCCATACGATCCGGGTTGATTTTTTCAGTAATTGCGCCGAAGGAGACGTATATTTTATCAAATCCGCGCGGCTCCTTCAGGAAGCGCCATGAAATATTTTTCCGCGGGCGTTGCAACCGCTTTGTCCGATGTGATAATATATATGTAATATAAAAATTTGTATAAAGGGGCGTGCTTTCGATGGCAAAGAAATTTTTAGGTACCGTAATTCTTCCGGGAATGTTCGATCCGGTTACGACCGGACACATGAATTCATTGAAATATCTTTCCGAACGCAGCGATAAGGTTTATGCGGTGATTATGACGCTGAAATCAGAAGAACAGAACAGATGGATTCCCTCGGAAACCATGAAGCGTCTGATCGAAGCTGCGATTGCGGAGGAAAAGCTTGACAATGTATTCGTCTATATCGAAAGCGAAGGCTGGCTGGCCCATTCCATCGAAACGCTGGGCGCGGACGGCGTAGCCAGGAGCTTCCACCCGACCATTAACATCGAGAAGGAAGTGGAGCTGATCCAGTCAGTAATCGAGCTTGGGATCCCCCTCCATCTGATCCCAAGTCATCTGGAGCTGCGCTCTTCCCATATCCGCTGGCTTTCCGAGGAACAGCTGATGGACGAATTTAAAGAGCAGGTGCCCGCAAGCGTGTACAGATACATTCAGGAAAATATCGGATAGCCCTTCCTCAGCAGGAAAGACGCGGCCATACAGTATGGCCGCATTTTTATTTATAGTTGATTTTCACAAAAAACGATGTATAATAGTGCGCTGTAAAAGAGGAGGCATCAGGCATCATAACAAAAAAGCTTGTATCTTATTTCAGGCAGCTTTCGCCTATGAAAATCATACTTTTGGGATACTGTTTCATCATCCTTCTCGGCACCGTACTTCTCAGGTTGCCCGCTGCCGTGCGCGACAGTTCAGAGCATTCCATTCTGACGGCTTTTTTCACCGCAACCTCCTCGACGTGCGTGACCGGTCTGATCAGAGCCGATACTTACACAAATTGGACGCTGTTCGGCCAGGCGGTGATCCTCGTGCTGATTCAAATCGGCGGGATCGGATTCATGACAATCTGTATCTCTGCGCTTTCTTTGACAAAGAAAAATATCGGGCTTGCATCGCGATCTCTGATGCAGAGCTCTATTTCCGCGCCGCAGCTGGGCGGGATCGTCCGTATGACGAAATTTATTTCTCTGGGGACTCTACTCATAGAAGGAATCGGTGCGCTGCTGCTTGCGTTTTACTTCTGCCCCCTGCTGGGGCTCGGAAGAGGCATATGGTATTCCGTATTTCACAGCATTTCCGCATTCTGTAACGCCGGATTTGATTTAATGGGGATTCAGGGCGAATATTCCTCGCTGACCAGCGTCGTCGGCAATTGGTATGTTAATCTCGTCATCATGCTGCTGATCGTGATCGGCGGGCTTGGCTTTTTCGTCTGGCGGAATTTGCTGGATTCAAAATTCCAATATAAAAAAATGCTGCTTCATACAAGAATTGTGATGTTTGTAACTGCATTTCTGATCCTGGGCGGCGCGCTGCTTTTGTTCCTGACAGAGCACGGCGGAGCCGCCTACCATGATAAATCCCTTTCAGAGCAAATGGCGGCCTCCTTCTTTCAGTCTGTCAGCGCCAGAACGGCAGGCTTCAACACCGTAGAGCTGGCGAAGATGACGGAGGCCGGCAGATTTATCCTCATATGCCTGATGATGATCGGCGGATCGGCAGGCTCTACGGCGGGAGGAATCAAAACGACGACGTTTGCCGTATTGATGCTTTCGATCATAACCACCTTCCGCCACAGAAAATCCGTGGAAGCGTTCGGCCGCCGGATGGAAGACGGCATTGCACGGACGGCCTCCTGCGTATTTATGCTGTATTTGCTGCTCTCCTGCGGAGGCGCCGTTCTCATATCGCGCATCGAAGGCATCGCTTTCCTGGATGCACTCTTTGAAACGGTATCCGCTATCGCGACGGTGGGCCTTTCCGTAGGACTCACGCCAACGCTTGGGAGCGTATCGTGTCTGATCCTCTGTTTTCTGATGATATTCGGCAGGGTTGGCTCTATGACGATGCTTCTCGCATTTTCCTCGAATAAAAATATTAAGATCTCTTCTCTTCCGCTTGAGAAGGTGCAGATCGGTTAAGAGTTACGGAGGTAAAACATATGAAATCTATTTTAATTATCGGTCTCGGTCGTTTCGGAAGACATATGGCCGCAAAATTTATTGAAGAGGGCAATTCCGTTCTCGCAATTGAGAAAAACGCAGAGCGGGCGGATAATGCCATCAATATCATTGACAATATCGAAATCGGGGACGCAACCAACGAAATCTTTATGCAGTCTTTAGGGATAAAAAATTTTGATATCTGCGTTGTAGCGATTGGGGATAATTTTCAGAGCGCGCTTGAAATAACGGTCCTTCTGAAGGATAACGGCGCAAAGTTCATCCTGGCGCGTGCAAGCCGCGACGTACACAGAAAGCTGCTGCTGCGCAACGGCGCAGACAACGTCGTTTATGCGGAACGCGAAATGGCGGAACGACTCGCCATCAAATACGGCGCAAAAAACATTTTCGATTACGTCGAGCTTACGCCTGAAATCGCAATTTACGAGCTGGCTGTTCCGGAAAGCTGGTGCGGAAAAAGCATTATTGAAAAATCAGTTCGAACGCGTTACCACATCAGCATTCTTGCAACAAAAAAGGACGGCGAAATGAATCCTCTTCCCCCTCCGGATCATATTTTCAATAAAAACGAAACGCTGATCGTAATGGGGAAGCCGGAAAGTCTCAAAAATCTTACGAAATAGCCGCGCATTTTAATAAGCTCAGAACCATTTTTTATGCTTGAAAAAAAGAATGCATAGAGAACAGACGAATACGCTCAGCAGAATCACATATAGATATCCGTATCGCCATTCAAGTTCCGGAATTGCGGTGAAATTCATGCCATACCATCCGGCGATCAGAGTAAGCGGCAGGAAAACGGTCGTGATGACTGTAAAAACTTTCATGACCTGATTTTGTTCGATTTCGATTTGTGCCTGATAGGCCTCTCTCACCTGCGTAATATATTCACGCAGATGAAAGACGGAGTCAAGAAGGTGGCTGACATGCCGATCGGCGAAGCGGAGCTGCCGGCGCGTTTCCTTGTCAAAAATTTCCGCGTCGTCCTCCGTCAGTTCTCCGAGAATCATCCTGAGCTGTTCATAATAGCGTTTTAGCCGCAGCAGCTTTTTGCGGATCCGGATAATTCTTTTCTCCGTATTATCCGAGGGCTTCCGCGCCGTCAGAAGCAGGTCTTCCAGCGTTTCGATTTCTGCCTCCAGTCGTTCCAGGCCGTCGACATCCTCCGCGGTCAGCGCTGCAAAAAAGTGCGCTACGCAGCGGAGCGCGTTTTCCTGTTTCTCGCCGTCCTCCAGAATTTCCCGGCAGCGCACGGAGCGCGTAAAAAAGAACGCATCTTCCCTGCTGCAGTACAGGTAAACGGGATCTTCCTTCTTTCTGTCATTTTTCAAATCCAGAAGAGAGAACAAAAGGAAATACCCCTCGCGCACAGGAATGCATATACGTCTGCAGGCGGCGATCCGCGCGTATAGTTCCTCGCCAAGCGTTTCTTTTAACATTTCAAGCTCTTCCGGACCGGATAATTTTATCATTTCTGCCACTCTTTCCGTCTTGTTTTTATAAATGATACCATAAGGCTGCCTTGCATGGCAATGAAACAAATCACGGCGGAAGGCCTGCCGCCCTCCGCCGTGAGAGAATACTCCGCCGTATGCTTACTGCACCGCATCCAGGTACAAATTATATACCTGAGAAGCAGTCAAGGGAGTGGAATAAATTCTGGCAATCGCCAGAGAGCCGTTCATTCCGAGCTCTCCCTGATCTGTCGGTCCGGCGTCTCCGCCGATTCCAAGGTACTGCGAAGTTTCCTGGGGAAACTGCAAGGGCCCGGTAATTTCCGTGCTTTTTATCAGCTGGCCGTCGTAGTACAGAGACATCGTGCTTCCGTCAAACGTCCCGACTACATGATAATAGCGGTCCAGCTCTACAGGCTCTTCATGGTACAGGTTGACATAGCCGCCGGCGCCTATATCGTACATGCAGAATCCAATCGACGCATTTGCGCCGCCGTTCAGATCGTTTTCGGCATTGTTCGGATCGAAATCGATCCCAAAGCCGCCGCCCTGCATATAACCGAGCAGCGTTCCGTACATCGTGTCATCCGTGATCTTCGCATATACTTCAAGCGAGAAGCCATCCTCCAGCGTCGCATGATAATCCGAGCCGAATCCGTATGCCGCGTACATAGAAATCTCATTGATCGAAGCGTCTCCGCTGCCCAGAAATTCCGCCGCCGTCTTGTTGATCAGCGGATCCGTTTCAACGATCGGATCGTTGATCGGCGTCAGCTCCAGCTGCGCTGCGGACTGATCCTTTGCTTCCCCATCTTCAAATACAAGATCGAGGAGGTCGGCCGCCGCGGCTTTATCGTTCGCATCATATCCCTCCGGAGGATCCGTCAGCTTCAGCGGCGTAGGAGATGCGGGCGCGGTTGGTTCCGCCTCCGCGGTCGGAGTAGCCTCCGTGTTCGAAGAAGCCGTTGCCTTTGCAGTAGCGGAAGGAGAAGCCGTCGGATCGGCAGTCCCATCCTGGTTCTCCGAGCAGCCCGCCGTCAGACACAGCGAAGCAGCCAGAAGCACGATAAGAAACGGAAGCAATTTGCTTTTTGTCCTTTTCATACATAAGTTCCTTTCATTTACTAGTTTTAAACAGCGGCTTTATTTTAACACTGTCGGTGCTTGATGTCCACAGGTTTTAGGTAAAATTTATTTATAAATTCCGGTTTTTCAATTGTAGACGGTATAATCCCTTTCAAAGATTTCGTCCGTCAGCTGGCGCAGCAGCGTTTCCGCGCAGAGCTTTGACGCCAGCTTTTCGCAAATGAAGGATTTGCTTTTCCCGTTGTATTTCGGGAGATGGTTCTTCCGCAAAAGATTTGCAAGCTCGTTCCGCCACAGCAGGCTCAGCTGGCGCTTTACATCGCATTTGGGATTTGGCTGCGCCGCTCTGGATTCTTCGATTCTGGGCAGTCTCGTATCCGGATCGCGCGATACGACAAGGATTCCCCAGAAGTCCGGAATATGCTCGCCGGCATGAATTCTGTGGCTTGCGCCTACCACAAGATAATTTTTCCCGCAATATTTGTTGTAATTTCGGATCTGGCTTTTCAGGCGCGCATACGAATCGCCGTCGCTTTTGATTTCAAGTCCGATCAGTTCTCCGTCCGTTATGGCGATCACATCGGCGCGCGACGTTCCAATATTTTTTTCTTCGAAAATACGCACCTTTCCGTACCGCGTTTCCAAGTATAAAAAAAGCGGCTCCCTGATATCAGCGTCCAGCATGGGAGATCCTCACTCCGTCACGATTTTCCTGTTTTTATAATAATATACTGCGTCATGCTCGCCGATCTCCCGAAGGATACGGCACGGATTTCCTACTGCGACGACGTTCGGCGGCACATCCTTTGTCACTATGCTGCCTGCGCCGATCACAGAATTTTCACCGATCTGCACGCCAGGCAAAATCACGGCGCCCGCGCCGATCCAGACGTTATTCCCAATCCGGACGGGAATGTTGAACTGCGCGGCTTTGCGGCGCAGCTCGGGATTTACGGGATGACCGGCCGTCGCGACTGTGACATTTGGCCCAAACATTACGTAATCCCCTACATAAATATCCGTATCGTCTACAAGCGTGAGATTGAAATTTGCATATACGTGATTTCCGAAATGCGTATTTCTGCCCCAGTTCGTGTGAAGCGGCGGCTCGACGTAGCAGCCCTCTCCCACCGATGCAAACAGCTCCTTCAGAAGCGCCGCGCGCTTTTCATGCTCAGAAGGACGCGTTGCATTAAAATCATATAATTTCTCCAGGCATTTTTCCTGTTCGGCCATGAGCTCCGGATCGGAACAGAAATAAATTTCTCCGCCTGCCATTTTTTCTTTCAGCGTCATAAAATCCCCCCCGCTGCCAAAAATTTTAAAGCGCCGGCGCCCGGTCCGAGGCCGGCGGAATATCTCCCACGTTTTCCAGAACGAGTCTGGGGCGGTACGGATAGCGCTGCATGGTCTCGCGCGAGGTCACGCCGGTCAGGACAAGTACGGTATCCAAACCGCTTTCGATGCCGGCAATAATATCGGTATCCATCCGGTCTCCGATAATTGCGGCGTCCTGAGAATGGACGCCCAGCATTTTCAGTCCCGTACGCATCATCAGCGGATTCGGCTTTCCCACATAATAGGCGGATTTCCCCGTGGCCATTTCAATCGGAGAAATCAGCGCCCGGCAGGCCGGTACGATCCCATTCTCCAAAGGAGCTGTAAGATCCGTGTTCGTGCCGATCAGCTTGGAGCCGTTCAATACGTGCTGCACCGCCCTGCAGATACTGTCGTAATTATAATTGTTCGTCTCCCCCACAATGACGTAATCCGGATCGACCGTATTAATCGTAATCCCGGCGTCGTGCAGCGCATTGAACAGACCGGGCTCCCCGATTACAAAGGCGCTGCAGCCAGGATTCTGGGAGCTGATAAATTTTGCCGTTGCCAGCGCGCTCGTATAAAAATGGCTTTCGTCGACCTCCAGCCCCATCCGGCGCAGCTTCATTTGCAAATCCTTCGGTGAATATCCGCTGCCGTTCGTCAGAAACAGAAATTTTTTGTTTTCTCTGTAAAGCCATTCCACAAATTCCTTGACGCCCGGAAGCAGACGGTTCCCGTGATAGATGACGCCGTCCATATCGCAGATATACCCTTGTTTTTCCCTTAAAATATCTATAACGATTCACTCCCTGCCTATTTATAATTGTACACTCTTTACTATAAAAAAATACGAAGAAAAAAGCAATCCGTTTTTGATCAAAGCCGCGTAAAATTTTTAATCAAAAACCCCGGATACTGCGCCGCATCCGGGGTTGCGTTGCGATCAGTCTCGGCTCACGTCAATTCTGCCTTTCCGGTATAAAGGCTGTAATACCGTCCGCGCTGTGCAAGCAGATCGTCATGATCGCCGCGCTCAATAATCCTGCCGAGCTCAAGCACCATGATTGCGTTAGAGTTCCGTACCGTAGAAAGCCGGTGGGCAATCACAAACGTCGTCCGTCCCATCATCAGTTTATCCATGCCGTCCTCGATCAGATGCTCCGTTCTTGTATCGATGGAAGAGGTTGCCTCGTCAAGGATAATAACCGGAGGATCCGCAACGGCGGCGCGTGCAATGGAAAGCAGCTGGCGCTGTCCCTGGGACAGGTTTGTACCGTCTGCAGTAAGCACCGTGTCGTACCCATCCGGAAGACGCTTGATGAAGGAATGCGCGTTTGCAATTTTTGCGGCACGCACGATCTCCTCATCCGTAGCGTTTAATTTTCCATACCGGATATTGTCGCGGATCGTGCCGCGGAACAAATGGACATCCTGCAGTACGATTCCAAGCGTACGCCGCAGATCGTCCTTTTTAATCTCGCGCACATCAATTCCGTCGTACGTGATCGTTCCCTCCTGAATTTCGTAAAACCGGTTGATCAGATTCGTAATCGTCGTTTTCCCGGCGCCTGTAGAGCCGACAAACGCGATCTTCTGTCCCGGTCTTGCGTACAGAGAAACGTCGTTCAGCACAATATGCCCAGGGATATAAGAAAATACGACATTGGTAAAGCGCACGTCGCCGTGCAGCTCCACAAGCCGGTCTCCCCCTTCCTCCGGCACCTTCCAGGCCAGGAATTTTCCGCTTTCGTTTTCAAAGGTTGATGCAAAATTTTCAAACGGATCTCCGGGAACCTCGAAAAGTGTGCCATCCTGTTTTTTCTCCGCAAGAACGAGAACCGTCTTTCCCTCGTCCGATTCCACCTGTTCATCTAAAACCTCGAAAATTCGCTCTGCGCCTGCCAGGGCGGACAGCAGCATATTCATCTGATTTGAAATCTGCGTGATCGGCTGGGAGAACTGCCTGGTATATTGCAGGAAGGCGGCGACATCGCCGATTGTTGTGGCGGCAAAGATTCCCCATCCCATCGGATTCACAATCATGACAGCGCCGATCGTCGCCGTCAGCGCGTAATGCAGGTAAGAAAGATTTCCCATAATCGGCATTATAATATTGGCAAAGGTCTGCGCGCTCACCGCTGCGTCCTTCAGGCTGTTGTTCTTCTTGATAAATTCTTCGTTTGCCGCGTTTTCATGATTGAAAACCTTCACAACCTTCTGGCCCTGCATCATTTCCTCGATGTAGCCGTCCAGATCGCCCAGCGCCGCCTGCTGTCCGCGGAAGTACCGCGCGCTTTTGCCGCCGATCTTTTTTACTATAAAAAGCATCAGAAGCAGCATCAGAACGACAAATATTGTCAGGAACGGGCTTAGCACCAGCATCATGACAAAGGTTCCGACGACGGAAATCAGTGAAGTAACCGTCTGCGACAGGCTTTGCTCCAGCGCCATCGAGACGTTATCCATATCGTTTGTAAAACGGCTCATAATCTCTCCGTGGGGATGCTTATCGAAATAACTGACCGGAAGATCCTGCAGATGTTCAAAGAGCTCCTTTCTCATCTTGTTGGCCGTTTTCTGAGCAACGGAAACCATAACGCGGCTGGAAACGTACGTGCCGACCGCGCCGGTCAGATAAATGGCGCCCATCGCGGCAAGATTTTTCCCCAGATCCGTAAGGATCAGGCGCCGCGCCTCATCGCTGGCCAGCCCGCTGTCGATATATGCCTTCAGGTTGCTGGTCAGGTTATTGATCAGCGGCTTCAGAATGTAAGAAGCCGCGACGCCCGCCAGCGCGCTCAAAATAATCATGATAAATGCCACGGTCAGAAGCGGCACGTTTCCGGAAAGATAGGAAAACATGCGAAAAAGCGTTTTTTTCGTATTCTTCGGCTTGCGAAAGCCGTGCCTGCCGGGGCCGCCCGGGCCGCCGGAGTTTTTCTTCGGCTCAGTACTCATTCGGAAATCACTCCTTCCTGCTGCGACGTGTATACGTCCCGATAAATTTCATTCGTTTCCATCAGCTCTTCATGCGTGCCGACCGCATTGATTTTACCATCGTCCAGCACGATAATCCGGTCCGCGTTGGAGATGGAGGTGATTCGCTGTGCGATAATAAGCGTCGTAATTCCGCCGAGCTCTTCCGAAAATGCCTGACGGATTTTCGCGTCCGTTGCGGTATCCACCGCGCTCGTGGAGTCGTCCAGGATAATAATCTTGGGATGCTTCAGCAGTGCCCGCGCGATGCACAGACGCTGCTTCTGACCTCCGGAAAGATTCGCTCCGCCCTGGCTCAAATCCGTGTCCAACCCCTCCGGAAGCTTGCTGACGAAGTCCCAGGCCTGCGCATGCTCGCAGGCTTCACGAATTTCCTCATCGCTCGCGTCGGGATCGCCCCAGCGCATATTGTCGCGGACCGTCCCGGAGAAAAGCGTGTTTTTCTGGAGCACCATGGCAACCGCGTCATGAAGCGGCTCCAGCGCATACTCTTTTACGTCGTGGCCGCCGACTTTAATCCGCCCCTCCGTAACGTCGTAAAGCCGCGGAATCAGCTGCACCAGAGTCGTCTTTGCGGAACCGGTCGAACCGATGATTCCAATAGTTTCCCCGGATCGAATATGCAGATTGATCCCGCTGAGCGTATCCTCTCCGGAACCCATACGATAGCGGAACGACACGTTTTCAAAATCGATCGAGCCGTCCGGAACCTCCGTAAGAGCATTCTCCGGATCCGTAATGTCGATTTTCGTATCCAGGACTTCCAGGACGCGCTGTCCCGAGGCTCTGGCTCTTGTAAATTGCAGGAACAGCATCGAAAGCATCATCAGCGACGACAGAATCTGCGTTACATAAGAAATCAGACTGAGCAGGTCGCCTGCCTGCAGCCCCGTGGATTCGTAAACCTTTCCGGTCAGCTCCGCCAGGCCCGTATCTACAACGACTCTGCCTCCGAAAAACAGGATTGCAATAATACAGATATATACGATCAGCTGCATGATCGGCATATTCAGAATGACAAGCTTCACCGCGCGGATTCCCGTCGCGGTCAGATCGTCGTTAGACTTTTTAAATTTCTTTTTCTCATAATCGCCGCGGACAAAGGATTTAACGACGCGGATATTCGTCAGGTTTTCCTGTACCGACGTGTTCAGATCGTCGATTTTATCCTGAAACGCCATAAAACGCGGGTGCGCCTTTTTCATAATCACCACGACCGCTATGGTCAGCAGCGGAATCGCGATCAAAAATACGCAGGCAAGCTCCGCATGAATCGAGATCGACATGATCAGCGCAAACAGGAACATAAACGGAGAACGGACAAGCATGCGCAGACACATCATCCCCGTTTGCTGGAGATTGTTGACGTCCGTCGTAAGGCGCGTAATCAGCGATGGGATACTGAAATAATCGATATTTGAAAAGGAAAATTTCTGTATTTTTACAAAAAGGTCCTCCCGCAGCTCCGCTCCGGCGCCCTGGGAGGCGATTGCGGCAAGCCGGCTGCTGTACGCCCCGCAGAACATTGCGATCAGCGACACAAGCACCATCAGTCCGCCGATCTTCAGTACGTAATAAATATCCGCCGTGGTAAATTCCGCCGCGCGCGATACGTCTACTCGGTTCAGGATCTGCGCCATCAGCCAGGGCATCGCAACGTCTCCCATCACCTCGAAAAGCATCAGTACCGGACACAGGATGGCGGGCAGCTTATAATTTTTAAAATAGGCCGCTAGTCTCTTGATCATAAATCCGTTTCCCTTCCTCTCATTTTATCAATATTGCTCTGGACCCTGTCCAGATATGCAAACAGCTCCTGCGTTTCCGCTTCGGTAAAGCCGTCCAGCATCTTTCGGTCGATCGCAAGCGTCTTATCAAACGTATCGTCGTGGATTCGAAGCCCTTTCTCCGTTAAACGAATGATATTGATGCGGGAATCCGATGCATCCGACATTTTTTCTATCAGTCCGGCCTTTTGCAGGCGTTTTACGGAGACCGACATTGCGGCCGGCGAAGTATTCAGTTCGTCTGCAAGCTCCTTCTGCGTGGCGCCCGCACGATAACGGATCGTTCCGAGAATCCTGGGATATGTATAATGCAAGCCGTATTCGGAAAGCATATCCGTTACCACATGCATTCTGGCATGCGAAATATTGCGCATTTTCCACTGCAGAGCCGCCCCGTTGTTTCCCTCCAGCGGCGGCGGTATTTTTGCGCCGTTCTTTTTATTCATAAGCAATCAGCTCCTTTCCTTCTTTCTATTGGACAAGTAAGTTAATCGATTAACTAATTGTCCGGGCTATTGTAATACAGATCTATCAGATTGTCAACCGGTTAATCATTATTTTTGCAAACGATTCCTCCGCATTCCGGGAACGGTTCGCCGCCCGGCTTCATACTATATAGTGAATTGCTGTTTTAAAGAGGCAGAGAGAATGGACGCACAGAAGACGTACCGATTTTCGATCATCGGCGGAGACATGAGAAACGTGAAATTATCGGAGCTTCTTTCGGAAGACGGACATGAGGTCCATACGTTTGCGCTGGACAATACGGGGAAAATTTCGCAGCGCTGCTCCGATCTGCGCGAAGCGTTCGCGCTTTCTGATATTGCTGTAGGACCGATGCCTTTTACCTCAGGTGACGGAACCTATCTGAATGCCCCGTTCCATCCCGAAAAAATCGAAATTGCCAAAATCGCTGATGTGATACGGGAAAGCAGCTTCGGCGGCCTCCTGATCGGGGGACGCATTCCGCTTGCCCTGAGCGGCGTCGGCGCTGTGTCCGCGGATCTTCTGCAGCGCGATGATCTTGCCGTCTTAAACTCGGTTCCTACCGCGGAAGGCGCACTGCAGATTGCTATGGAGGAGCTGCCCTATACGATTCGAGGACTTCGTACGGTTGTGTGCGGCATGGGCCGCGTAGGCTCTACGCTTGCACGCCTGATGCAGCGTGTGGGAGCGGACGTAACGGTAGCCGCCAGAAGCAGCCGTGATTTTGCAATCTGTGAAGCAGAAGGCCTGAAGTCCTGCACGTATTCCCATCTGCGCAGGATTCTCCCGGAAGCGCTGCTCGTATACAATACCGTTCCGGCTCTGATTTTTGACCGCGAGCTACTGGACTGCATGAACCGGGAAGCACTTCTGATCGATCTTGCCTCCATGCCGGGCGGCACCGATTTTGAATACGCGGCCAAGCGCCGCATCCGGACGATCCACGCGCTTTCTCTTCCCGGAAAGGTCGCGCCCGCAGGCGCGGCGCAGATCATACAAAAGGTTATATACAATATACTCCACGAGAAAAACATGTAAATATTTATATAAGGGGTTGGTAAAATGTTCGAATGCTTCGATGGCCTGCGGGTCGGGCTGGCTGTGACCGGCTCTTTCTGCACCCATAGAAATATCGCCGCCGTCGCTGACAATCTTGTGAAGCGCGGCGCTGTTGTTTATCCGATTTTATCGTATTCCTCTTCTGAAACATCTACACGGTTCATGACGAGGGAGGAATTATACGACACGCTGGTGCGGATCACCGGCCACGAGCCGATCTGCACCATTAAAGAAGCGGAGCCGATCGGTCCAAAAAAGCTGCTCGATATTGTGGCCGTCGTGCCCTGTACCGGCAATACGATCTCAAAGCTGGCAAATGCGATCACCGATACGCCGGTATTAATGGCATGTAAATCGCACCTGCGCAACAACCGCCCTGTAGTAATCGCGGTTTCTACAAACGATGGTCTGGCCGCCAACGCCAAAAACATCGGCGCGCTTCTCGGTATGAAGAATTTCTTTTTTGTTCCATTCCGCCAGGATGACAGCGTCAAAAAGCCTTTTTCTCTCATGGCAGACTTTTCCCTCGTAAACGAAACGATCTCTTTCGCACTCGAAGGAAAACAGATTCAGCCGATTTTGCTTTAATCGCTGTTCCTTACACAGACTCTTCCGGGAACGGCTGAACCTTCGGGTTCAGCCGTTCCCGGATTCTTTTTGCCTGGCGCAGGCGATAAAATAGGAAAAAATCGCATCGCAGCCTTTGCTTTCGCCGTAAATCAGCTCCGGATGCCACTGCACGCCGAAAACGTACGGTCTTTCTTTCATGCAGACCGCCTCGACAATGCCGTCGTCTGCGGAAGCCATGGTAAGAAGCCCGGGCGCAAGCGTCTTGATTGCCTGATGGTGGTACGTATTGACAAAGGCGCGCGCTTCTCCGAATATTTTTCGCAGAGGCGTATTTTCCACGATCTGCACAAAATGGCCGTCCTGCGGATATCCCGCTTTCTGTCTATGGCAGACAGGATCGTCCGGCAGCTGCGCGGGCAGATCCTGATAAAGCGAACCGCCAAGCGCTACATTTAAAACCTGTATGCCGCGGCAGATCCCCAGCACAGGGCGGTCAAGCTCCAGAGCCATTTTCAGAAGCGGAAACTCCAGCCGGTCCCGGCAATCGCTGATCTCTACGGTATCGTTCAGCTTTTCCTCCCCGTATAAGGCGGGATCGGGATCGATTCCGCCCGTAAACAGGAACGCGTCGCACTGCTGCGCAAGCTGCCGCATATCCGGCTCCTCCTGCAAAAAAGAAAAGAGAAAAGGCACGCCGCCATGCGCAAGCACCGCTTTTGTATAAGCGGCGGACAGCTTTGTCGCGCCGGTCATGTCGTCTACCGACGGCAAAAGACCGACGATGGGTTTTCTGTCAGGGCTCGGCTTCTCCATGTCAGTCATGCAGTCCGTTTTCGCGCAGCACATTCAATACCTTATCGGGCACGTTCGTAATGATTCCCGTGACGCCCAGCTCCATCGCGCGCTTGATATCATGGTTGGAATCTACCGTCCAGACGTTTACCTCGATTCCGTTTTTCCTGCACGCTTCCATAATCTTCTCATTGACCGCTCCGAGCTGCGGATGGATAATGTCCGCGTTATAGCTCCGTACGAAGGAAATCGTTTCTTCCGGCGACATGCCGTGCCCATATAAAAGCGCCGTCCTGAGATCGGGATATGCCGCTTTGAGCTCCTTGAGCGCCTGATGGTCGAAGCTGGATATGATCGTGCGCTCCGTACAGCCGAATTGAAGCAGCGCATCGTGCAGGTATTTGAACGCATAATTTTTGTCCTCATGCGGCGCAAACGGCTTAAGCTCGATATTAATGACGCGCATGTCCTTGACAATTTCCAGGAACTCTTTAAGCGTTGCGATTTTTGTCCCCTTGAACTTGGCGTTCGTGCGGACGCCGAAATCGTACTGCAAAAGCTCCTCATACGTCATTTCGCCGACCTCGCCCTTTCCATCCGACATCCGGTTGATGTTGGAATCATGACTCAGAACGTATACGCCGTCTTTCGTAAGGCGGATGTCGTTTTCTACTCCGTCCGCTCCCATGGAAACGGCCAGCCGGAACGCAGGAGCGGTATTTTCCGGTGCGTAAGCCGAGGCGCCTCTGTGTGCCTGCACATTTATTTTCATAAAACTGCATCTCCTTTGTTTTTATTTTCGTATTATAGCTTCATACATATTAATTGTCAATTTGGCGCAGAATAAACGCGTAAAAATTTTTGAAAGGATTTTACTGATATGGAAAAGTCTAATAAAAATATATCTGTCAGTCATATCGTAGCGACCGTACTGATTTGTTTTACATTAATCGGTCTTGCGGTATACGGCGTTTATAATAACATCAGAGCCGAGCGGGCGGAGCGTGTGCTGGAGAACCAGTATCACCGCACGTTTACGGATCTGGCAGATTATGTCAGTTCCGCAGAAAACTATCTGCTGAAGGCCTTGTCTACGAGCACACCCGGGACGATGTCTGCAATGCTGGAGGAAGCATCCAAGTGTTCCGCACAGGCGGAGTCGTGTCTTGCGTCCCTTCCGATCGACCAGCGTCTCGTAGGAAAAATTTCCGGTTATCTCGTGCAGCTCGGGGATATCGCCAAAACCTGGAGCCGCAGAGCCGTAAACGGCGGCGCGCTGAATGCCGATGAATATGAAACGCTTGCAGATCTGTACGGCTACGCACAGGATCTTTCCGGCGGCTTATACACGCTTGCAGACGATTTGTCGCAGAAATCATATTCCTGGGCAAATATTTCCGCCGACAGCAGTAAAATACTCGACAACAGCTCGCTGCAGTCGAAATATTCCACGCTCAGCAAGCTCAGCGACCCGTTTTCCGAATATCCTACGCTGATTTACGATGGCCCGTTTTCGGAGCATATGACAAGCATCGAGCCGAAAGGCCTTACGGGAACGCCGCTGAGCCTGGAAGCGTGCCGGGAAAAAGCGGTGCAGCTGTTTGCGCAGATCTGCGGCTGCCAGGCAAGCGAGGTGGGATCGCAGGACTGCGGCGAAAACTCATACCATAACATCGATACGTTCTGCTTTACGCTCAGCTATGGAAACGCCAGCGCGCATCTTGATGTTACAAAAACCGGCGGCCTGCTCTATTCCCTGATCATATCGCGTCCAAGCGAAAGCGCAAATCTTTCTGCGGAGCAGGGCATCGAAGCGGGCAGAAGCTTTCTTCAGTCGATCGGTCTGGATTCGATGACGCCTTCTTATTATACGATTGAAAACGGCTATATTACCGTAAATTATTCGTATGAAAAGGACGGCATTTTATATTATCCGGACATGGTAAAGGTTAAAATCGCGCTGGACAACGGCTCGCCCGTGGGCTTTGAGGGACACGGCTATCTTGCCTGCCACAGTACAGAGGCAGGACGCGTCAAGCCGGCCTCCATCTCGGCGGCAGATGCCAGAGCCGTGCTGAGTCCTAATCTGACTGTGGAATCGATGCGGGAGGTCGTTGTCCCGAACGAGTACGGCGGAGAATATCACGCGTATGAATTTAAGTGTACTGCGCTTGGACACCCTGTTCTCGTCTATATCGACGCGGATACAGGCGTAGAGAGCGACGTACTGCTGATTCTTGAAAGCGAAAACGGAATTCTTACCGTTTAACGCACAGCCGCATCAGCGGCAATCAAGGAAAACAGGAAATAAAAGCACCGTAAATCCAATCCTTAAAAGTCATTGTTTTTCAAGGCCTCACACCTGTTTTCAGTTCAAGCCTTATTTGTTTGCCCTTGTTTTTGCCCTTACGAGCCGAAGCAAGGGCAGCTTTTTATTCTCCGCAGACCGCCTTGTCCAGTAGCCCCGCGGCGCAGTCCTCTTCGCTGCTCTTGTGGAACGAGCGTAGATTGAAGCGCTATACGAAAGCGGCTAATAAGATACCTCAGAATCACACGCCGGAGTAAAAAAGAAGCTTGTCCGTCTTCCTAAGGAAGAGGGGCGCTTACAAAAGTGCCGCCGTCTCAAAAGCCGGTATTTCAAAGTGGTGCAGCCAGCCGCATGAAGAATGCCGGGCCCATATGGCGGCGCGCCAACGGAACGATAATCAATGCCCTGAAGAAAGACGCACTCTATCAGGCTGCAAAAGAATTTGCATCTGTCGCGTAGAATCACGTGCGTCCTCATCGTTTCGGCAGGGATCAAACGCCTTATCAGGCTCAGAGCGCGTGACAAAATTTTTCGGCCATACTGTTACAAAGGGCCTGACTGCAGCATCGGCTGCGTTACATTATTTTTGTTGGATTTCAACATATTCCCCACTTGCGAGCCAATTGTTCATCGCTTTGTAATACTTGTTAATCGGTTCTCCTGTTTCGTAAAAAGCAAGGACCTCAGCTGCTACCGGCAAATTCCATAGCGGAGCAGCATGTACCAGCACACAATCACTTGAGACGGGAAGAATTGATACCATACCGGCAGAAATATCATTCTCATCTTCATATATCAGCCAAACAACAGCGGACTCGATGCTTCTGTCCGTTTGAAATGAAGTGGTTACTCCCATTATAGATTGCGATGCCAGCATTTCTACGTTTCCAAAGCGTCCGCATAAATAATGGGGGCAAATCAGTACAAGGTTTTCCTTGAAAGGCGTATTATCGTCCACTAAACTTTTGTCAAGACCATAAAGCTCATGCAAATTATCAGTAGGATATATTATAGCACTTGTCGGAGCATTATTCGTGTATTGGCAGGAAAGACAATATTCGGATAATGCTTCCAAGCCATCTATTATTCCTAAAGAAGCGATGCTTGCACGTTTACCAACCAGACGGACGGTAGCCTGCGCAATAGCAACCTCCGGATTTTCCGAAGAAAAGATATTGGCATCACGGTTCCTTTCGCATTCAAGTATTGAGCAGGATACTGTAGGATCGCAGTTCGATACATCGCTTTGAAATGATATTCCAATGTTCCCGGATGAAGCAATATTAACAAAGCTATCATTCTCTTCAATTTTTCCCAGCAAGGGCGACACCTCGCATTGCACGGTTCCGTTTTCGGTTTCCGTATAAACGGCAAAAACTCCAACATCTGGCGTGTAGCGTAATTCAATGATTTGAATACCAGTAAAATCTGCGGGCAATGGATATGCCGTTTCTATATTGAGTATAGATGCTGCGGTCATAGCGGCAACGCTACTGCGCTGGTTAATCATAGAAGGATATAACTGGGCGCAGTACGAAAGAATTTCCTCATGCGACATCGCTCCGCCGGATGGGTTTTGGCTGATACTGTTTCTGTCAACAATATATCTTGTCGCACTGAGCGGCTCATTGCATTGAAGTACCGCAGAAGCAAATGCAGAGATGTTTTCAGCAATGTCGGCATCGGTTGTATATAGCATAATTTCTTCACTCTCGGCAAATTCAGCCATTTGTTGCGCAAGCGCCTTCGTTTCTCCGACTAAACCGTCTTCAATATCCGCATACGGCCCGTTATTCTCCATATCGCCTGTTGTCTCTTGAGCGGGTTCCTGATTACAACCGGCGAGCAATATTCCGGATAATATCGTTATCAGTATCAAATAATGCAAGAGTTTTCTCACCGCAGATACCTCCTAATAAAGAATATGCGTATCCGAAGTACACAAAACGCAAACTCGGGTTATTGCCAAGCAAAGCCTAGACAGAAAAGGAAAGAATCCCCTCGTAATAAAGCCTTTCCTTATACAGCATACAGCGTCGTTTAGCTTGATCATTATATCATGCCGATCCTGAAAAGCAAAGAGCCCTGCTGTGAAAGACGAAAATACTGTTTCAGCAAAAATGCAAAGCTGCAACGATTTTTCGGGAAAACGCCCCATAATAATGGTAGTTTAAGAGCGCAGTATATAAGGGGCATATATAAACCTTGTATGCTGCAGTTGAAAGCGTTGCAGGCTCATTCTGCAAAATTTATCATAACCCCCGCCTGCAGCATCCGTGTATCTGCCATGTGCGATCAGCTTACTGCGATAAACGAGAAAGCATTGAAGCGATACCGCAAATGCCGCTGTCCCATGCGCTGATATGCCTTGCCTCTTTTTCGGCGGGTAATTCAAGCAAGAAATGTAATAGTCGCCCCACAGCGCATGCCGCAGACCGTTTTGCTCGTTATAAATGTACTTTTCCATTATGTGATCCATCCAAAATATATTCACAGTTTCCCGATTGCTGCAGAAATTGGGCAGCCGGGGATGCTTGCAAGATACGAGCGAAGCAGAGCCTCACCGTATATGATTTATGGTGAAAAACCAGTCAACAGACGGTCGGCAGATTTTCATAAAACCTTGCAAATCTGCATTGCAGAATTTGCCGGAATACGATATGATGACACCGGATGAAATCGTTAAAAATATGCGGATGCGGTGTACGGTTCTTTTTTCCGCTTCTGGCCGGAGCAGGAAAGAGGAAGGAAAAGCGCCGCGGATCGACTCATTTTGCAGGAGGGAATTTATGTTTCAGTATTCGGTCATTTTAGGAAATGTCGGGCAATGCTCCGACCGGTACATGACCTGCGGCTACGGCAGGCCGTTTGAGCTCCCGGAGCTCTTTGAACGCGTCGCTTCGATTCCCGGAGTGACAGGCATAGAATACATCGGAAATTGGCATTTGTCCGATAAAACGGTTCATCAGATCGCCGAGCTGCAAAAGCAGTACGGCTTCCGAGCCGTGGCCATTATTCCAGATCACTTCGGAACGCCGATCTGGTCTAAAGGCGCGTTTACGGCTCCGGACGCAAAGGTTCGGAAGGCGGCTGTGGAAGAAACGGTAAGGATGGCGGAGCTTGCGCGGGAAATCGGCTGCCCGATGCTCAGCCTGTGGAACGGTCAGGACGGATACGACTATCCGCTGCAGGCTGATTACACCGACGCCGCAAGATGGCTGGCGGACGGACTCGGAGAATGCTGCGCGCGCATACCGGACCAAAAAATTTCACTGGAATACAAGCCGAAGGAACCGCGGAATCATTGTTTCCTGCCAAACGTATGGGCAGCGCTTACGCTCATCGCCGAATCCGGCGCGAAGAACATGGGCGTAACGATCGACGTCGGCCATTCTCTGGAGGCATACGAAAACGTTTCGGAGGCCGCCTGTGCCGCGATGTCGCGCGGCAGGCTGTTCCATTTCCATATGAACGACAACTGGAGGCTTTGGGACGACGATATGATCGCAGGCTCCGTTCATACGATAGAGTTTATTGAACTGTTTTACTGGCTCCGAAAGCTCGGATACAGCGGATACATTTCGACCGATCAGTATCCGTACCGGGAAAACAGCCGCGACGCCGTTGCACAGACCGTAAAATGGATGCAGACATTTGAAAAAATTACAGAAAGAATCGATTCGCAGCAAATGCAGGAAATCCTGGACCGTAACGATGCCGTCGCCTCCAACGAGCTCCTCCGCCGTCTGATGTTCGGGTGGCTCGAGCCGTAAAGGAGGTCCGCAGATGTTCAGACCATACGGAATCAGAATAGACTGCGGTGCGCTCCGGGGCGACGCCCGGATGCGGATCTCTGCCTCCGCGGCGCCGCTGATCGGCTGGGCCGTTTTACCGGATAAAATCGCCAAATCGCAAAGCGCTTACCAGATCCAGGTTTCCGCAGGAGACCGGCTGCTTTGGAATTCGGGCTGGACCGTCTCTTCCGAGCAGTCCGCCCGCTATGCCGGCCCGCCGCTTCCCGTCGGCGAACGGATCTGCATCAAGCTTCGCATCAAAGATCAGACGGGCCGGGAAAGCCTGCCCGCGGAGGACTTCTTCTATGCCGGGCAAATTGAGCGCTGGGATGCGGATTGGATCGCCGCATCGGAGGACGCGCCCAGAAAAGCGGTATATTTTACCAGAGATTTTCTGCTGGACGAAGCGCCCGAGGATGCTTATCTGCTGATCTGCGGGCTTGGCTACCATAAAGTTTTTCTGAATGGGAGCGCGGTTGACGCTTCTCTGCTCGACCCGGCATATTCCGATTACTCGAAAACCTGCTATTACGCCGTTCTGCCGGAGCTGTCCGCTTATTTAAAGGCGGGCCGCAATACCGTTTCGGTCTGTGTGGGAGAGGGGTGGCGGCGTCTGGACAGCGCATTTATCCAAATGCATCTCGGTGCGCGCAGGATGCGCTTTGAAGGCATGCCGCAGCTGTCCGCCATGCTGTATGTAAAATGCTCCGGCGTATGGTCCCGCCGTATGACGACGGATGCGGCCTGGCAGTGGTCCCACGGACCGCTGCTTTCAAATAATCTGTACGACGGCTGCGTCTATGACGCGCGCATTCCGCTTTCGCCGCCGCGTCCCGTGCGGATGGCCGCGGCCCCGGGCGGTAAAATGTGCGCACAGTCTTTAGAGCCGATCCGGAGGAAAGAATCGTGGCGACCGCTTTCTGTACTGCTGCTGCGGGAGGACACGTATCTTGTGGATTTCGGCCAGAACATGGCCGGCTTTGCCGCGCTGCGCCTGCCCGAACGGACACGGCCGGGACAGGAAATCACGATTTCTTATGCGGAGCTTCTGAAAGAAGACGGAGACCTTTTCACCGAGCCGCTCCGTCAGGCCAAAGCCGCAGATACTTATTTCTGCTCCGGTTTGGAAACGGGGCGTCCCGTCTGGGAACCGGATTTTACGTACCACGGCTTTCGATACGCACGGATTACCGGTTACGCGGAGCCGCTGACGCCGGAGGATGTGACGGCATATTCCGTTTACACCGATATTGAAAAGCCGCACAGCTATTTTACCTGCGGAAGCGCGCTCGTCAACCAGATTCACAGGAACGCGGTGTTTTGTGAGAAATCAAATCTTCACGGAATCCTGACCGACTGTCCGCAGCGCGATGAACGGATGGGCTGGATGAATGACGCTACCGTCCGGTTCGAGTCGACGCCGTATCAGTTCGATATCGGCAGGCTGTTTCCCAAGGTGATCCGCGATCTGCTCGACGTTCAGGAGCCGGACGGATCGATCACATGTACCGCGCCCTTCGTCGTGGGCGCCCGGCCGGCCGATCCTGTCTGTTCTTCCTTTCTCATCGCAGGACTGGAAGCGCTGCTCCACACCGGAAACATCGACATTATCAGGGAAGCCTACGACGGCTTCCGGGCCTGGGAGGACTGCCTGCTTGCGCACAGCGAAAATTATATCGTTCATTACAGCTATTACGGCGATTGGGCGGCGCCGGCTTACGCATGCGTAGGAGAGGACGGCGCCAATTCAGCCGTAACGCCAGGAATCCTGATGTCTACCGGATATTCCTATTACAATTGCCGACTGCTCCTGCGGCTTGCAGGGATGCTCGGGAAGGAGGCCGATTGCCGGCGCTATTCCGAATTGGCCGACCGGATCTGGGAAGCGTTTCTGCAAAAATGGTTCGATCCAGAGTCCGGCAAGGTTGCCTCCGGATCGCAGGCCTGTCAGGTTTTCCCCCTGTGGCTCGGACTGATTCCGGAGGCGCACGCCGCGAAAGCAGTCGATGTTCTCGTCCGAGACCTTGCTGCGAATCAATACCGGATTACCACGGGAAACCTCTGTACCCGTTATCTCTTCGACGTACTGACGGAATACGGACAAATCGACTGCGCCTGGGAACTCATTACAAGAGAAGAATATCCTTCCCTGGGATACATGATCCAGAACGAGGCGACAACGATCTGGGAGCGCTTCGAGCTGAAAAAAAATCCCGGTATGAATTCCCATAATCATCCGATGTACGGCGCCGTAGATTACTGGTTCTACGCCTATCTCTGCGGAATCCGCCCCGACGCGCCGGGATGGAAGGAATTTACGGTAAAGCCGTACTTCCCCAGCAAGCTGCTGTCTGCGCACGCGCAGGTTGAGACGCCTCTGGGGCCGATTACGGTAAAATGGCTGAAGCAATACGGCAAGACGCAGCTGTATGTCTCAGTCCCGTTCGGCGCGACCGCCCGGGTTGATTTCAACGGAAAAATACAAACCGTTCCGTGCGGATTCCATCATTTCTGCTGCTGAAAAAGAGAGAATATTGAAAACGCCGCATGCTCCGTTTTCCGGCAGGCATGCGGCGTTCTTTTCCGATAAATGTTTCTTTTATACGTCCTTAATGGACAGGTCGATTCTCCCCTGCTTGTCGAGGCCGATAAACTTCACCTTCACGACGTCTCCGACCTTTACGACGTCTTCTACGTTTTCCACGCGGTGCTTCGCCATTTTGGAAATATGCACAAGCCCCTCCTTGCCGGGCAGGAACTCAACGAACGCGCCGAACTGGAGCGTTTTCGTGACCTTGCCTTCAAAGACGCTTCCGACTTCAAGCTCTCCGACGATGCCGTTTATGATCTTCATCGCCTTATCCGCATTTTCCGCATCCACTGCCGCAATATAAATCGAGCCGTCGTCATTAATGTCGATCTTGACGTTTGTTTCCTGGACAATCCGGTTGATGACCTTTCCGCCCGTTCCGATGACCTCGCGGATCTTATCCGGATCGATCTTCATCTGGAACATCTTCGGCGCGTATTTCGAAACGGTTGCCCGCGGCTTGTCGATGCAGGGCAAGATAATATCGTTAATAATCTGCAGTCTGCCCTTGCGCGTCAGCTCGAACGCCTGGCGGATCACCTCGTAAGAGAGCCCTTTTACCTTGATGTCAACCTGAATCGCCGTGATTCCCTTCTCCGTGCCCGCAACCTTAAAGTCCATATCTCCGAAGAAGTCTTCGATGCCCTGAATATCCATAAAGGTAATGAAATCGTCTTCGTCCTCAGGATTTGTTACGAGTCCCGCGGAAATTCCTGCAACGGGACGTTTAATCGGTACGCCCGCGTCCATCAGCGCCAGCGTGGAGCCGCAGACGCTTCCCTGTGAGGTGGAGCCATTGGACATCAGGACTTCGGAAACAAGGCGAAGGGCATACGGAAATTCCTCTTCCGAAGGAATCACCGGCTCGAGCGCCCGTTCCGCCAGCGCGCCGTGTCCGATTTCCCGCCGTCCCGGGCCTCTGGAGGTACGCGCTTCTCCTACGCTGTAGGAGGGGAAATTATAGTGATGCATGTAGCGTTTCGTTTCTTCGTTGTCAATGCCGTCCAGCATCTGAATGTCAGACATCGGGCCGAGTGTTGCCACCGTCAGAACCTGCGTCTGTCCTCTGCGGAACAGTCCCGAGCCGTGCGTTCTCGGCAGAAGGCCTACCTCTGCGCTGAGCGGGCGGATCTCTTCCAGGCCTCTCCCGTCCACGCGCCGGTGCTCTTTCAGCAGATAGTTTCTTACCACGCTTTTCTCCAGCTTATACAGCGCCTCTCCGATCTGCGCGTCCGCTTCCGGATATTTTTCGGCAAGCGCTTCCTTGACCTTTGCCGTCAGAGCGTCGATGTTGTTGTCGCGTACGGTTTTGTCCGTTGCAAGAACAGCGCTGCGCATTTCTTCCAGCGCGATTTTTTCTACGTCCTCGTACAGCTCATGCGGAACCTCGCACGACTGATATTGAAATTTCGGCTTGCCGATTTCTGCGGCGATCCCACTGATGAAGTCGCAGATTTTCCGAATCGTTCCGTGTCCTTTAATGATCGCGCCAAGCATGACGTCTTCCGGTACTTCCTTCGCGCCTGCCTCGATCATCGTGATTTTCTCTTTTGTGCCCGCGAGCGTCACGTACATTTCGCTTTTTGCCCGCTGCGCTTCCGTCGGATTAACGACAACCTCGCCGTCCACAAGGCCGAGCACAATGCCGCCGATCGGTCCTCCGAACGGAATATCGGAGATGCACAGCGCAACGGACGTGCCGATCATTGCCGCGATCTCCGGCGAATTATCCTGATCCACCGACAGCACGGTGTTGATAATCACCACATCGTTGCGAAGATCCTTCGGGAACAGGGGGCGAATCGGCCGGTCGATGACGCGCGATGTCAGAATTGCCTTTTCCGAAGGTTTCCCCTCTCTCTTAATAAAGCCGCCGGGAATCTTCCCTACGGAATATAATTTTTCCTCGTAATCCACGCTGAGCGGGAAAAAATCGATTCCTTCTCTGGGTTCCTTGGAGGCCGTAGCCGTAGAAATTACAACCGTGTCCCCATAACGCACGAGCGCCGAGCCGTTCGCAAGAAGGGCCATTTTGCCCGTCTCGACGGTCAGCGGCCTGCCTGCCAGCAACATTGAATAAGTTTTAAACATAATTTCTCCTTTCAATTTTCCCGGACAGGCGGTAGCTTGTAGATTCTGCGCTAATCGCCGGAAATTCCGTCCGTTAACGTACAATCTACGCTCTACCTGCGCTGTCTCGGTAAATAAATTCTGTAAAAAAGCGGAATCCTTGCTTCTGCAAGGCTTCCGCCTGTGATCCCGATTACTTTCTGAGTCCGAGCTTTTCTATCAGAACGCGGTATCTTTCGACGTCAATTTTGATCAGATAGTTCAGCAGTCCCCTTCTCTGTCCGACCATCATCAGAAGGCCTCTTCTGGAATGGTGATCTTTCTTGTGCGTCTTCAAATGTTCGTTCAGATGGTTGATGCGTTCCGTAAGCAGCGCAACCTGTACCTCCGGAGAACCCGTATCGCCCTCGTGCAGCCCGTACGCCGCAATGATTTCCTGTTTTCTTTCTTTTGTCATAACAAATCTCCTTTATTTCCGAAATCGCCGCAATCATGGGAGCGGTTGGAGTTTCCTGCTTCCGCGAAAGCGGTATCGCCAGATATAGTAGCACACTTCCGTCTGGCTGTCAAGCAAGCGGTCATCCGCGCACCGGCCTATAGGCATACATAAAATTCACGATCGGCTCGCTGGACGGCTGAACGCTTCTGATGCGTTCATTCGTGCCGCAGTCATAGCGGTAATATTCTCCGCTGGTTTCGCCCGCTCCGGCATGAATAAAAGTATGCCCCGCGTATACGGTGCCGGACGCCGTCTTTTGCGGATGGACGAAGACGATATCGCCCGGCAGAAGCTCCGATACCTCCGTGATTTTTATGAATCCGTGACGCTCGCACCAAGAAGGCAGATCCCGCGGATCTCCACCTGCGTATACGAAAAGACCGCTCTGTTCCGGCTGATCCGTAAAGCCGACGTTATACATCACCCATCCGACGAGTCTGTCGCAGCTGACCTTTTTGGCGCTGCAGTCGATCGCCGGATTAATCGGCGCATCGCCGTAGGTAAACTCCGCTTCCCGCACATAATCCGTTATTTTTTTGGCCTCCCGCAAAATATCGGCGGCCAGGGGCGAATACGTCGTATAAACAACGCTGCCGCTGAAATCAAAGACGCTCCAGCCGTACACGGCGTTCCGGTCGGCCAGCTCTTTCGCCTCTTCCAGAGAAGCGCAGACGAGCTTCCGCGCACCGCCGGATTCAGAACCCACATAATACTTTCTGCTGCGTTCCAAAAACACCCCAATGGTGAGCAGCAGCGTCCCGCAGGCGAGTATTTTGCACAGCGTTTTTAAAAAACACGCACGTTTCATCGGTTCCTCTCATTCTGCTTCAATAGCGGTTATCGAAAATTCTGGTGGATTTCTTTTCACTGCGCGGAAGCTCGCCGACCGCTACCGGCATAACATTGACCAAAATGCCGATTTTTGCTTTAAATGCCGCTCTGACCGACTCCTCCAGTTGGCCCCGGTCGACGCCGGCCTCCGCCTCGACGAACAGCGTGCAGAGATCCTTTCCATTTAGGTGATCGATCATAAACTGGTATTCGCTGGAAGCTCCCTCTACGCCAAGCAGCATCTCATCGATCTGGCTGGGAAAAATATTGACGCCTTTTACTTTGACCATATCGTCGGTTCGTCCCAAGATCGTATCGATTCTGGGATATCTGCTCCCACAGGGACACTCTCTCGTGCGGAAGCGCGTCAGATCATGCGTCCGATAACGGATCAGCGGAGCACCCTCCTTCCGGAGCGTCGTAATCACAAGCTCGCCGATTTCCCCGTCAGGAACGTTTTTCCCCGTCTTGGGATCTACGATTTCAAAATAAAAATAATCGTCCCAATAATGCATGCCGCAGCTGTGGTCGCAGCTGATGCCGATTCCCGGTCCGTAAACTTCTGTCAGACCGTAAATATCGTATAATTTTACGCCAAGCTCGCGTGCAATCCTGCGGCGCATTTTTTCGCCCCATCGCTCGGAGCCGATCAGCGCCTTCCGGAGATAAATTTTGTCGCCGATGCCGCGCCTTGCAATTTCCTCCGCAAGCAGCAGCGCATAAGAAGACGTGGCGCAAAGCACGGTCGATTTCAGATCCATCATCATCTTCAGCTGCTTGTCGGTATTGCCCGGCCCCATCGGAATCGCCATGGCGCCCAGCAGCTCCGCTCCCGCCTGAAATCCGATTCCCGCCGTCCAAAGCCCGTAGCCTGGAGTAATATGGACCCGATCCAGAGGCGTTACGCCGGCCGTTTCATAGCAGCGCTTGAACATCAGCGCCCAATCCTCCACGTCGCGCTTTGTATAAGGAATGATCACCGGCACGCCTGTCGTGCCCGACGAAGAGTGGATGCGCACGATTTGTTCGTCCGGCACCGCCTGGAGCCCCAGCGGATACGCTTCCCGCAGATCGCCCTTCCATGTGAACGGCACGCTGGCAAAATCCTCCGGCGTCCGGACGGCCTCCGTGTCAAAGCCTCTGAGCTTTTCGCGGTAAAAGCCCTCCTGAGAGGCAAGCCTTCGAAGCTGCTCCTTGATGATCCGGAACTGTGTTTCATTCATTTTCATTTTTACACCTCTGCATATCCGACGCGTTTAACGCCTCTATATTAATATTATGAAATTTTTCCGGGAGCTTGCCTCGGATGACCTCTTCCAGCTCCTTAATCGTAAACGGTAGCTTTCCGGCCTGTACGGCGGCGCCAAGCAATATGGTATTCAGGATTTTATAGGATCCCAGCCGGCGGCAGACGTCATCCGTATCCACAAGAACAAGATCCGCAATGTTTTTCCGGAGATACGCGGCGTATTGCTCCGGATCCCCGGCCTTTCCGCCAAGCGCGGCCGTAACGGGCTGGATCCTTTTGCGCGAGGCAACCACCGCGCCATCCTTTTTCAAATACGGGAGAGCGCGAATCGCTTCCGCAGGCTCAAAGCCGATGATGAGGTCGGCGCTTGCGTTCGGAATCAGCGGAGAATGGATTTCATGCCCGATCCGCACGTGGCTCGCAACGCAGCCGCCTCTTTGCGCCATACCGATCGTTTCTGCCGTCCTCACCGCAAAGCCCCGGCGCATTGCCGCCTCCGCGATCAGCTTTGACGCCAGAACGGTTCCCTGTCCTCCAACGCCGCACAGTAAAATATTCGTTGTCATTCTGCGTCTCCTCCCGTCTCAATCGCACCTACGGGACATACACCGGTGCAAAGGCCGCAGCCTGTACAGAGTGTGCTGTCGACTTGAATCCTGCCGGGCTCTGCCGTAATTGCCGGACATCCGATTTCCGTAATGCATCTTTTGCATTTTATGCAGAGGTCCTGCCGTATTTCGGCAGGTGCAGCGGGACGGATTTTCGCGATACAAGGAGAGCGGAAAATCACGGCACGCACTCCCGTTCCCGCACAGACCTCTTTGACGGCATCCGCCGCCTCCCTGATCCGCAGCGGATCTGCCGTTATGACGCGTTCTACTCCCGCCGCCCGCAAAAGCTTTTCGATGCTGATCTTTTCGGAAACCTCCCCCATCATTGTAACGCCGGTTCCCGGATGCGGCTGGTGCCCCGTCATTGCGGTGGTAGCATTATCAAGTATGATCAGAATAAGATCCGTTCGGTTATAGAGCGCATTGATTACGCCCGGAATACCGGAGGCAAAAAATGTGGAATCCCCAATAAAGGCAAAATGCAGAACGCCCGGCTCCGCAATCTGCAAGCCCTGCGCCATCGTCACGCCAGCTCCCATGCAAAGGCAGGTGTCCACCATGTCCAGGGGACGCGCATTTCCAAGCGTATAGCAGCCGATATCGCCGCTGTATACGGCGCTGCGGCCCAATTCCTTTACGGCCTTTTTCACGGCATAAAAGGATCCGCGGTGCGGACAGCCGGCGCAGAGCACAGGCGGACGGACCGGAAGCTCCGGTAAAAGAGCAGAAGCCTCCGAGGCTTCCGGTTTTGCCGGGAGGCCGGCAAACTGCCGGAGCGCTTTCAGAATCTCTGATACGGTGTTTTCCCCCGCGGACGGGAGATCGCCGGTGATTTTTCCGCGGACTTCGCTGTCGATATGGTATTTGCCGCACAGATAAACGAGTGCGCGTTCTATCACGGGATCGAGCTCTTCGACCGTCAGAATTTTCGGATGCTTTTCAAGAAATTCCCGAGCCAAATCGGCCGGAAACGGGAAAGGTGTTGTGATTTTAAGAATTTCAAATGAAATTTCTCCGTTTCCCGGTTCTGCCCGCAGGAGCTCTGCGGCTTCCCGGACATATTCATAGCTGATCCCTCCGGCGGCAACGGCGATCGGCGCGCCTTGTCCGACGGATACGATGCGGTTATACGGCCGTTTTGAGAGGATCCCCTCGAGCTCTGCATTTCTTCTTTCGATTCTTGCATGGTTCAGATAAGAAGTTTTCGGGAAAATCACCCATTTCGCCGTGTCTTTTACAAAGCCCTCCTGCGGCCGCTCCACATCCGCAAAGTCTTCCACCTTTACAGATGCGCAGCCGTGGCAGATTCGCGTTGTCGGCCGCAGCAGCACTGGCGTTCCGTATTCCTCTGAAAACCGGAAGGCCTCCCGGACGAGCTCATAAGCTTCTTCCGGAGAGCTCGGGTCGAATACGGGAATTTTGCAGAAGGAGGCAAAGGTCCGCGTATCCTGTTCCGTCTGAGAGGAAATCGGCCCGGGATCGTCGGCTACAGCAAGGACCATTCCACCCTTAATCCCCACATAGGCCAGACTCAGCAGCGGGTCTGCGGCAACATTCAGACCGACCTGCTTCATTGTCACAAGCGCGCGCCGGCCGGCCAGGCAGGCGCCGGCCGCCACTTCTACGGCAGTCTTTTCATTGACGGACCATTCTACAAATATCTTATGCTGCAGCGTGTCGTTTATTTTTGCTACCGTTTCCAAAATTTCCGTGGACGGCGTTCCAGGGTATCCGCACACGAGATCGACGCCCGCATGGACGGCACCGAGCCCGATTGCTTCATTTCCCATTAAAAATTTCTGTTTCATCTAAATTCAACCTCTTTGCGGCAGGATCTATTTAATATCGGAATCTTATCATACCGCGCCGCAAAATTCAATCTCTTCCGAAGCTTGCCCGAAGGCCGAAAAATATGATACAATGCATAAAATCTGAAACGGAGGCGGGCAGAATATGTCTACCATTTTAGTGCAGGGCGCCATGCAGGAAGAACTCGAGCTTCTGGCTCGAATGCTGCCGGGCGGCCGCTGGACAGAACAAAAGGGATATTCCTTTTACGAAACGGGGCTGCACGAAACGAAGATCATTCTTTCTCTGACGCAGGTCGGAATCCTTCACGCCTGTATTTCGACAATGCTTGGGATCGAAAGATATAAGCCCGACGCTCTGATCAATCAGGGAACGGCAGGAGGCCACATACGGACGCTGGAAATCGGCGACATCGTGATCGGAGAAACGGCCGTTTACATCAACAGCATGCAATCTCCAATCAGAGAGAAGGGGGCCGGAAGCAACGCGCTCGAATGGATCCCGCTGGAAACGAAAGGAGGCGCCCCGCTGGAGGCAGATCCGAAGCTGGTTCAAGCGGCGGAGCAAACGCCTTACGCCGGAACGCTTCTGCGCGGAAGACTCGGCTCGGGAGATCTGTTTTCCAGAGAAACGGACCGCATCGATCTGCTCCACGCACAGTTCGGTCAGCTCTGTGAGGATATGGAAAGCGCCGCGGCCTACAAGGTCTGCCATTTGTACCACATTCCGGTCATCGGCATCAGAATCATATCAAATAATGAACTCACCGGCCGACACGAGGCGCCGGAGCTGTTTCGAAGAACCCAGGAGAAGCTGCAGAGCTTCCTCTACAGATATCTGCAGGCGCTCACGGCGGGCAAAGGCCCGTCCGAAGCGGAACCGGCCGGATGCACCCCTTTTTAAGAAACAACCAATATTTAGAAAAAAAATAGAAACCAACTGTACATTGACGGCTCCATATTGATTTTCTATAATAGCAATCAGGATCAATCGTCATGGGGTGTTGTATGAAGCAGAAGGACTCGCTTAAATATACGGTGCTTTGCATGATCGCATGCAGTACGGGAATCCTCCAGCAGCTTATCGAGGAAGCGGACGGCTGTACGGATGTGAAAAAAGCAGCGGCATTTACGCTCCTTGGCGCAGGATTTCTCTTATACGGGCTTTGGGAAAGCTATCTCAGCGAGCTGAGCAGCTGGATCCCGTTGATTTCATTTACCTTTACGGCGCTGCTTCCACTGTGTAGCTTTCACTGGCTCATCCTGATTCCGTTTGCGTTATTTTCCGGAATGCTGCTTTCTTTTTGCCTGAGCCGTTTTCTGTCCGCCGCCCCGGAAAAGCGGCGCTATTTTAAGCTCGGCGTTGCCTTTGGCTTATATGCCTCCGGACAGGCTCTTTATACCGTTTTGCTTCCGCTGCTTCCGAGGATCTCATTTCCCCTGCAATTTACGGTTTTATCCGTTTGTCCCCTGTTTGTTTTTCTGCTGAATTACAGAAATGCCGCAGGGACAAAGCAGGCTCACGGATCGCCTCGTTTTTTGCTGCAGCATATGAAAAGCCTGTGGCTTGCTTCGTTTGCGGGGCTTGCGCTGCTGCTTGTTCTGCAGCTTTTTATTTTTCAGGCGCTGTACGATGGCGCTTCCGCTCCATCAGAGCAGATCGTCCGGATCGCCGGATTTTTTTCTTTCCCCGCCGGACTTCTGCTTGGCCTGCTCTTTGACAGAAAAGCAATCCGGATTCTCGTATGCGGATTGCTTCTGCTGACCGGTGCCAGCGCGCTGCTGCCGGTTTTCCCGTTTTCCTCCGCCCTTCCGGCTCTGCTGTCCTTTCTGTTTGCGGAGTCGATCTGTGCCGTATTTGTGCTTTTCTTTCCTACGCTGCTTTACGGCCGCGGGCATTTGCTGTATTGGTGCAGCTCCGGATTCCTGCTCCATGCCGTGCTCCGCCTCCTGCGCTGGGTACCGCCGGAGTTTTTCCGATCCGTCCCGCTTCCGTTTCTTTGTGCCGGCTGCTTCTTGATCTGCGGCGTGCTGGCATGGCTGCTGCCGTCGTTTTTCGGAAGGAACCGCATGGAAACGCTGCTGCCGGCCGAGACGCGGGAAGCCGCCGCATGCGCGCTGACGCAATTCAGACGGCGTTATGCGTTGTCTTCTGCGGAAATGGCCGCGCTCGCCGCCCTTATCTACGGCAGCCCCGATACAAAAAAGTTTTCCGCGCGGCGCCTGCGTTCGATCTATAAAAAAACGATGGCTTCGGAGCCGGCAGACCTGGCGAAATTATATTTCGAACAATTCCCCCAGGCTTCAGGCGAAATGACTGATGTAATACAGGGAGGACTTTGACAGCTCCTGCTGGAGATACTCGTAGCCAAGCTCTTCCGCAAGCGTTTTTGTCGAAGAGAAAAGATCGGTGCCCAGTCCGAGGCGGTCGCCTTCAATGTCAAAGCCCAACGCAGAAAGCACCGTAGGAAACATGTCCAGCGTCGTAAATTCCCTGTTTTTTTCCGACAGTGCAATCGTCCGGTCCGTGTTGATAAAGCAATTGTAAATTGTTCTGTCTGCATAATCGATCCCGTCTACCAAGGTTGTATCCATTCTCGGATGATCTCCTGAAATGACAATCACGGTATCTTCATAAAAATCCTGCTGTTTGCACCAATCTATAAAATCGGCCAGCAGGCGGTCGGAGCACGCCAGAACGTTTGCAAGCTGGACATCATACTCGTCTCCGCATAGCTCGCAGACGTATCCGTCGAGATAATGCTGGTCCACCGTCAGAAAGGTAAAATTAAACGGTTGCTCCTCGGCGGCAAGGCGCGTCAGCTCATCCTTGGCGATCTCATACAGGATCGCATCCTCAAAGCCCCACCACACATAATAGTCGGATGCAATATATCCCTTTTCGATTGCCGTATAATAATCGAATATTTCATAATTGCCGTGCTGTTCAAAATAGTCGCGCCGCCCGCCAAAATCCGAATCCGAGCCGCAAAGGAATTCCTGATGGTAGTTGTATTCCTCCAGGATATCGCCCAGCGTAGTGACGCCGGAAGCAAACACTTCTCTCTTATTCATTTCATTCCGCTCTATAGGAAACGCAAACGGAAGTCCTGACGTCGTGCCGAAAATCCCTCCCATTGTCCAGACGGTTCCGACGGACGGCCGGAACCCGCCCAGCCCGTCTTTATCCGAGAAGGAAATGTTCTCTTTTGCCAAAGCCGTCATATTGGGGATATAATTGACCTCCTGCGCGCCGCCCTCCTCTACGGAGGCATACGTTGTTTCCGCGCTTTCCAAATAGATATAAATCAAATTCTTCGCTTCCCCGTTCAGCGTGATGCTCACACTGTCGGGATCGACGTAATAATCCTCATAGATCGTAGAATTTTGTTTCTGATTCTTCCACCAGCTCCCGATTCCGAGCACCTGATTGCAAAAAAGACAGGCCGCAGCAAGACAGGCGATGCAGGCCGCAGCACCGATTCGCCGCAGCCATTTAAGAAGATCGAATTTTCTGCGCTTAGCCCCGACAGACAAAGATACAGATACTCTGGATTGGCAAAGCAGAAAGGCCGATATAATATACAGAATCAAACAGAAAATAACAGAAGGCAGACATGCCTGCAAAATCGAATCCACCACGCTGTTCCCCGTTCCCTTTAAAGGCGACAGCATCGTATAGATCAAGGTATTGAAGTCAACATCATAGGTTGCGTCTACCCATCGCGTAAGGATGTAGACAACGACGGCCAGTATAAAAAGAATTCCGAAAAAGACGGCCGCGATCGGCAAAAAACGGCGTGCTTTATTTTTCTTCATTTTCATTGCTTTCTACCTTTATTTCAAACCGGAAATATCTCTGAACAAATTCAATGAGAAACGGAAGCAGCACCGAAGCGACGATTGCAAACAGGGTGTACGGCGCGCGATCCAGCGGAATCGCTAAGGGATAAAATATATTGACAATCTGGGAAAGGATTTTTGCAAAAGCAAAAACAAGAACCGTAACAATACAATATTTTACAATCAACGGCAGAGAGAAAGCAATCTTTTCTTTCTTCCTGCGGAAGTAAATATAAATTGCAATCATTGGAGGGAAAAACAAATTCATAAATTCGATCATAGCGTTTAACGTTCCTTCAGTTATATTTAAGTAAACAGGTCAGCCTTTCAGCGAGTTTAAGTATAACATAAATTTGACGAAATTATAATTTTTAACAAAATATTCAATATATAAATAAATTAGAAAATACGAGCGATTATATCATAATATTATACGGTTTTTCTGAAAAATGCCGCAAAAATCAATATTTTATTCGTTAAATCAAAGTAAAATACAGGCCGAGTTTATGTATCAGGTCGGGGTTTCTACGGCTGTACCCGCTCGCAGAACACCACGTACCGCTGATAGTTGTGCCGATAAGGATGGCAGGTGATCAGTGTCACCAGATCGCGTCCGTTCTGGATCAGCAGCTCCTGCACATCAGTCGGGGAAATGACGCGCAGCTCCGCCACTTGATAAGTCAGGGTTTCGCGGAAATTTCGAATGTAAATTTCGTCGCCGATTTCCAGGGCTTCTATATCCCGGAACATGGCCGCCCGGCTGGAGCCGCGGTGTGCGGCCAGAACACAATTGGTATTCACTCCACCAATGGGATACGAGGTTTCTGTCAGATGGACGGCGCCCTCCCGCATATTTTCGGTATTGGCTCCCAGCAGGATCGGCAGCTCTATCTCCATCTTAGGAATAGAAATGAAGCCGATAATATTTCCCTCCAGGCCAAATTCAGACAGCGCCACAGCAGGCTGCTGATAGGAAAACGGGTCCTTCAGATCCTTCTGTTTTTCAGCAAACAGCGTCTCATTGCGGCGTTTCAGCTCCTGATACAAATCTTCAAAGGGAAGCGCAGGGAGGGGCTCCTCCGGAGCGCGCTCCTTTGCGGCCTCGATCTGCCGTTCAAATGCCGCTTCGATCTGCTCCTCGAACGCTGTTCTTTGCTGCTGGACTCCTTTTCTGTAAAGGCGATCCGTATACGCCGGGTAAAGCAGCACCGCCAGTCCCGTAAGAAACACTACGATGGAGATCACGATCAGCCAGCGATTGCGGTTTCGCATTTTTCCCTCACTCTGCATGGCGCGCCTCCCTGTTCCTGCGCCGCCTGCGGATCGGCGCAGCAATCATCAGAATCAGGATCAAAAAAACGGCGCCTGCCGCCGCACCTATATATTGCAGCTTTACGCCCGGTCCGGAAATCGCTGCCATCTGTATGGTCTGTCTGTATGCCTCGGCTTCTTCCGGCACATAGGGAATGCGGGAGCCGCGCACCAGCAGGCGCTGAGTATTGACGCCGTAAGGCGTGCAGGTAATCAGCGTTACCAGATCCCGTCCTTCGATGGCCTCCAGCTCCTCAAGCGCATCCGGAAGCACGGTGTTGATCTCATCCACTTCATACGCTAAAATCTGATCCAGCACATAAATATAAAAACGATCTCCGATTGCAAGCCGATCCAGGTTCGTAAACAGCTTGGCGCTGGGCAGACCTCGGTGACCGGTGAGGATCGCGTGGGTAAACGCGCCTCCGATCGGCAAAGCGGTAGATTCAATATGCCCCACTCCGTTTTGCAGGGCCTCCTCGCCTGTCCCATGATAAATGGGCAGCCGGACGTTGATTTTTGGAATAACAAGATATCCCATCACGCCGTTTACATTCAGGCATTCCAGATAATTTTCCGGCAGAGCGTAGCCCGTTCCGGGGATAAAGGGATCCCGCACCGGATCTCCCGCAAGACTTTCGTTATATTCCCGCGCCTTTTGCCATTCTGCGGCATAAAACGCTTCATTTTCTGCTGCCAGCTCCTTTTCATACTCCTGAATCACGCTGGACTGATGAAGCTCCGCAAGCCAATTGCTGACTGCAGGGTACAGAAACACGGCCGCTCCGGCCAGGAACAGCAAGGCGGCAAAAACGACAGCCCACAGGCTGATCTTGCTTTTGCCCGTTTCCCCGCGCTTGGATTTTTCCCGCATTGGCCGTTCACCTCTTTCATAGTCCTGCGTTTATGAGTCAGGGCGGAGCAGCGCGCCCCGCCCTGATCGATCTGTTTGTATTTCTTATTTAGCTTTGTTTTCTGTTCTTTCTGACAGCAAAAATAAGAAGAATAACCGCCGCGCCCATGAGAAGTATTCCCACCGCAGTGAACAGGATGGTTCCCATGCCGCCGGTAACCGGCAGTTGGAATCCGTCGTCATTTTCCACGGTCAGTGTCACAAGAGCGACCGCTTCGCCGGTTGCATTCGCAGCCGCGCCGCTCACCTTTCCGTCAAGGGCTTCTCCGTCTTTGTCTTCGATCGTCACCTTAACGGGGGAAGCCAGCAAATTATAGCCGTCCGGAGCAGTGATTTCCTTCAGATACCAGGTTCCTTCGGAGAGCCCTTTAATGGTAAGCTTCCCCGTCAAGCTGTCCTTTGCGCCGACCTGAAGCGTTGTTGTCGTGCTCGTATCGCTTGCCGCTGCCTTGCAGTACACGCCTTCGGAAAGCATAACAAATGCAATCGCATTCGTTTTGTCAGCCGTTTCTTCCTCGGTCGCATACAACTCAAACTCCGCGCCGGCAAGGAAAGTGTCATGATCGTCCTTGTCCACCTTGCTGATATCCATACCGTAGGTATAAATCGTCGCGCTGTCGCTTTTGCTTTCCCAGCTCGTCTGGGTATAGGGGTTATTGCTGTAATCGAGATAGGCGTTATTCACATTGCCCGTCTCTCCCAAAACGGCGTTTCCGTTCAGCGTTGCGGTATACTCGATGCGGATTTTTTCATAAATGCTGATCCTGGCATAGTCAAAGGTCAGGGTAAAGGTAGAGTTGCCGCCGCTGTTCGGGCGAGCGGATCCCTGCGTGTAATCATTACCGTCTCCCTCTGTCAGAGGATCGGATTCCGCTCCTGTCACACCGGAAACCTTAATAGACCCGGTCAGCGTCAGCCCGGCCGGCAGGATATCGCTTACCGCGTAATTTTTCGCAGGAGCGCTTGCCGGGAACTGCGGAACGTCAGTCTCGATGACAAAGGATACCGTATCGCCGATGCTGGCGTTGTCGGCTTTCTTGCCGTTTACCGTCTTTGTGATGGTCGGCTCGCTGGACTTGACCGTTACCTCTGCGTCAGACATAACCCATTCCGTATCTTTCCACTCCGGTACCAGATTGACCGCCGATGGACGATATACCTTCATGCCGTTTTCGATCAGGATCAGGTAGTTGCCCATAGTAAGGCTTGCAATGCTTCCGCTTCCTGTACATGTTCCTGCTACAGGGATATTGAGCGGATTGTTCGTCGTCTTAATCGCTGCGGCAAGCGCGTCATAAAATGCGGCGATATTCTCCGCAGACGCCGTGCTGAAAGCCGCCTGCACACTGTTATCAGTCCCTGTGCCGATATATGCGGAATAATTCGTCCGCACCCAGCTTGCGGCCGCATCAACCCATGTATAGACCGGCTCCTGCGGCTGACCGTTTTCGTTAACCTTTACGTCCATCAACCGATAGGCGCTGACGGTCACGCCGTCCTCCACGCCGCTCACCGTAATCGTGCCGGTGCCGTTTGAAGCAATGGCAAAAGCCGTCGTGCCGAACAGGCCGACCGCCATCAGCAGAATCAGGCAAAACGCCAACACTTTAAATCCCTTTCCGTTTGTCTTCATTGCTTTTTCCTCCCGTATATGAAATTATTGTTTTTCTTTTGAAGCCGTACGCTTTCCGCGCGGCTTTTTAATAAGAATGATCCCCAATGCCGTAAGCATCAGCAGTCCGCCGGTAATCAGGAACGGCTGCTCCCCGAATCCGCCGGACGAGGGGATATCCATCGGCCTTGCGTTCGGCAGAAGAAGCGCGCCTGTCGCTTCATCTACCGCGAACGCCAGCGGCAGCCGTCCGTCCCTTGCGCCGACCGCCGCGATCTCGATCAGGTTGGTTGCGTCCGTCGTGACCTTCCACTGTCCCTCCGGCAGGACGCGGCCATCCGGCGCTTTTGTCTCGACGAGACGGTATTCGCTTCCTGCTGTCAGATTTCCGAACGACACCCTGCCGTCAGTACCGCTCTCGCCCGTGTTCACAAGCTTCCAGCAGTCATCTGCCTCGTAAACAAGGTCGTCCGAATGGTCATGGCTTGTATCATTGCATTCAAGCTGGAACAGCTGGAACTGCGCGCCCGAAAGCACAGTATCGTGCGCCTCCGCAGCCACCTTTGTAAAGCTGAGCGCACTCAGCTTCAGATTGGTAAATGCGGCGTTTGACGTCCCGTCCTTGACGATCGTCCCCTCTGCGATGCCGTCGGCGTCCTCATCCTCGTTCAGGACGACGGTATAACCTGTACTGTCTGTTTCCCGCACCTCATAGGTCGCGCCCTTCGGGATTTCGCCTATGGTGATGCTCTGCCCGTGCTTAAGGGTGAATACCGCGGAGCCGTCGGTCAACGTCAAAGTCCCGTCCGCGGGCGCCGCTGTGCCGTCAGCCGCACCGCCCTTATACGCATAGGTACCGGCAAGCGGCTTGCCGTCGCTATCCTTTATCGTGACGGTAAAGGAGAATTCCTTCTCTCTGTCAGCTTCCGTCGCCTGATCTCCCGACACGGTTTTCGAGACGGTAAGCTGCCCCACATGAGCGGAATTTGTAAAGATGACTGATTGCGTACCGCCATTTAACAGGATGGTTCCCTTTGCTGCGCGGTAGCCGTATTCGGGAAGTAAATCTTCTCCCGCAGCATCCGCCGTGATTACAGTATTCCAGTCGCTTAAGTCTCTGCTGCCGTCCCCCACCGCGTATTCGTAAACATAATATGTCGCACCGGCAGGAAAGCCCTCTATCGTTATCGTCTGCCCGGAATATAGCGCAAACTGCGCGACCGACGCGTCTTTGTATGTGTCGGACGCGAGGCTGTAGGCAATTTTATAGCCGCCGCTGTCCGCGTCCGCGTACACGGTGACGTCGCCGTCGTTTACCTCAATCGATCCGAAATCGCCGTTGCTCGGCGGAAAAGCTGCGTTTGTCACAACACGGTTATTCGGGCTTGGCGTATTGTCCGCCTCGGTAAATGCCACGTCGACCTCGCCCTGGACGGGGACGTTCAGGATATTCGCAAGCGTCGTATACTGGATGCGGCTTGTCGCCGTCAAGCCGTTTTCTCCCTCTGCGGCATCAACCTTATAAGTTGCGCCGTTCGCAAACTTCACGCTTTGTATCGCGTAATCCGGATTTCGGTAAAATGTACCTGCTCCGTCCGTAAATGTAACCGTATGCGCATGCGTCATCTCGCGGAAAGCAACATGGACGGCGCACACCGTGCCGTCGCCGTTTTGACTGCTGTCGGATAAGGTAACGCGTGTTTCTACCAGGCCAACAACGCTTTCATCGGCCGTAAGGCCGCTGAATATGGCATGGCTGCGGTTTTCGGGTATATAGACATACTCAACCTCGTAGTCCGGCTGAAGGTAGAACATACCGACGCCGTTTTGAAAATCAACCGCAATGTTCGTGACCGTATCCTGATCCGGCTGCGCAGAGGCCAAGGTCTGGCGCAAACGCACATTCAGCGTGCCGGTAAAATCCACCGTGACCGGAGTTCCTGTTTTTCCGTCGAAGAGAGGGCTTCCGCTTGCGTCTGTTTTTGTAAGAACCAGCTTTGTGGCGTTTTCAAACACGCTGTATACGCGAAAATGGAATATCTCATTCTCCGCCGCCGAGCCGTCCGGCGTATTTTCCGTCTTCTTCGTCACCGAAAGACTGCCGTACCCCTGATCATAAACCTGAACGAGCGTCTCCACCGACAACAGGCCGGACAAATTTTCATATCCGCTCAAGTCGCTCACCGTCGGCTCGTAAACATGGTAATCCGTTCCCTCGAGGAGTTTGGTTTCGCCGATATACACGCTGTCAAGCGTCTGCCCGTCTGCGCCCGCTGCGGCTTTACGCAGCCAGAAACCGAGCGTTCCGTTTGTCGCCATGCTTTGCAAACTGAAAGCAGAGCCGTCAGCGTTTTTCTTCTTTACCGTCACAGCGCCGGTATAGCCTTTATAATCGCCGTCAAAAAGAATGGCCTTTGCTTTCACATCGCTGCTTTGCGTGACGATAAGCGCCGGCGTTCCCTCGTCCGTAAACTGGAATAGGTTTCGTCCCGCGGTGACATAGCTTCCCACATCCTCCGCAAAGAAGATATATCGGTTGTTTTCATTGCTGTACTTGTACATCCATGTGATGTCGCCCTCTATCGGGGACTGCAGCGTCCCGTCTGCGCCGAACACCTTGAGCGTCGTATCAATGAATGTGAGCGATTCGTTCACCGCTCCCTCGGAAGCGAAGGTTGTCAGCGCGTTTGAGATATATCCCGGAAACTGCCCTACGCGTACGCCGTCGTTGATCGCTCCCGCGTCGGCAAATACGCCGTCGTCATTTACCGTAACGGTAATGGGCGTTTCATTTACCTCATACCCCGCCGGCGCTTTCGTTTCGAATATGACATATTCGCCCTCCTCCATGTAGGTGGAGGTATCGTTTATATTAACCTGATATTCGGCAGATGCCGATTCATGAAGATAATCGTTAAATTTGCTTGGGAAGACGAGCGTACCGTCCAGATCAAGAGCGCCCGGAGTGCCAGTCGCCCCCTCTGCTCTTGTCGTACCCGTGTCCCACGCTTTCGTACTGAGGATTTCTTCCCGCGTTTTCAGCGAGCCGTCCTCGTTTACAACGGCGGTGTTGCGGTACATTTCCCTGCCTGCGTCCCATATGTACTGTGTTCCATTCCCGTCCCGATCCTGATAGGAATACGTCTGGAACATGGTAAATTCTGCACCCGCAAGGCGCTCTCCATAATAATTGAGCTTCTGTACACGGACGCGGTTAAACATATTCGGGATATAAAACTGCGAGGCGTACTGCCGGTCGAAGCGTATCGTATCGCCGCCGTTCGTATAGGAGGTCGCGATGCGCACGATAGACGAAGCGTCGGTAATGCTGTCAAGAGAGGTTGCGTTGGGAGCAAAGTAAAACGCGATGTTATATTCACTCTCGTTTTCTCTTTCCGTTCCCATTAAATACGGGTAAGACAGCTTTACATCACCGGGTATATTCGTTATAGTCACCTGAAACAGCTGGCGCGCGTTGCGCTCCGCTATAATCGTACCTGTCTGACGCGTCTGCTGCATAACGAGCACCATTTTTTGCGCCGCTTCCAGTACCGTAGCCTTATTCGCAATACTTTCGGTCATCAGCGTCCAGCCGGTATTCGTCGTACCGTACAAAGCGTTAAAATTAGCGTCGTCGTAGAGCGAGCCCGACATATTCATGCGCTTTATCGGCACGGCGAATATGATGCCGTTGTCAAGATATTCCTGAATTTCATCTTCTGTGGCCGTATCCGACGGCGCAATGCGCTCTCCAGCAACAGGGCTGCCGTCAGCGTCTGTGGAATACGCATACAGCTCGCTTGTCATTGTGACATCGAGGAGCGCCTGCGTGTACGCGCCTGTCTGCCAGTAGTTATACGACAGCAAAACGCCCTCTTTTGTGTTCTTGTTATATATGCTGTAATAAAGGGATATATCCCCCTTGGAGCGGTAACCCGCAGGCCGTCCCGTTTCCTTTAACACATAGTAAAACTGCGGATCGGAGCCGTCCTGCGCCCGCTCCTGAAAGCTGATGATCTTTCGTGTGTCCGTGACGAAGCTGAGCCGCCCGTTTTCATCGGTCACCGCGCTGCAAATAGGCTCTCCCGCGCTTATATCCGCAATATAAAGTCCCGTCTCGGGATCGATCAGCGGCGCCGCGTTGCCGTTTTCATCCTTTTCCGTATCGCTCACCTGCGCCGGCCAAAGCTCGAACTCCACACCGGAGACGGGGTTCCCGTCCTGGTCGGTTTTCGTAACACCGGAGGCGGGAACGGCAAGCATATTGAAGGACAAAACAAGGTTGGACGCGCCCGCGCCGCGCTCCAAGTAGAACATTTTCAGCTCGTGCTGGGTGTTCTGGTCGAAGGTATCGGCGGACATTTCCATCCCGTCCCCCCATGACTGATAGTCCTCCTGCTCAGCGGCTTCAAATATCGCCCTCAGCGTGGTGGACTGTATGCCGTGCGCTGTCTTGAAATCCGCATATGTACCGGTTATATTCGGCTGTCCATCCGCGGCCTTGTCGCACCATGTCCATTCGGTTTGTGTGCTTGTGCCTGCCTCCGCGCTTTTCAGCTCCTCAAGCGTGGGGATATCCTCGGAAAAGGTGCCGCCGTCGTTTCTTATCATGGGCGTGAGCCCCGTATAGACCGTACCGGTTTCAAAATCGATGATGGTAAAACACTCGTCGTGGATGCCGCCAAGATCGGAGACAAGTACGCCGTCGATAAAGATCCACACATCATCGTCGCCGGAAAAGGTAAAGTACATCGGCGTATTGGCATCGATCCTGCCGTCCTCCGGCTGCAAAAACACCGTCTCCATGGTCATGCCGATGTAATGGTTCAGGGTGGTTCCCGTTTCCAGCGGCACATTGCTTTTGGGAACGAGTGTTCCTGTGCCCGCATCTACCGTATAATTGCCGTTTGAGTCTGTCTGGAACACTTCGGACGCCCCGTCAAAGGGGAAAAACTGTCCGTTTGGGGAGGTGAGGCCGCCGCTGGGAACTGCCCAGCTGTCATATACCTCGAAGTACCCGTCGCTCGCCTCTCCGTTGGTGCCCAGCGTGCCGGGCTCTGACGCCAGAAAGGCGGCGTAGTTCTCATGGCTGTTGTATATATAGCCGCCGTTGCCGTCGTATTTCACAAGCCCCTGCACATTTTCATAGGAGACTTTATAATCGTTGGCAATATCCGGATCAAACAGATAAGCGAGAGATTCCGTAAGCTTTGAACCCAGTCCGTAATTATCTATAAATTCGGGACGGCCTTTTAAGGGATCTGCCACATCATCTTCCAGAGTAAGAATCGGGTATCCGTCCGCAAGAATATTGTTCACAACGCCCTGATATTCCCCATAACGGACACCGGAGGTTCTGTTTGCATTATTATTATAATGCCGCTCGTTTCCTGTCCAGACGTTCCACGGCCCCAGGCCTTGACCAGCCCCGAAAAGAAATACGTGACCCTGATTGATACCCTTTTGGACCTCCCATCCGTTGCTGTAGCTGCTGTCGCGCGTATTCACCCAATAGTCGAACAGATTGAATTTGACATGGTTGGGACTGACGGTATCGATAATGTGATTCGAAAGCCCGCCGTCATCTGCCGGCGCGGCCTTAACGACAGCCTGAGAAAAATCAGAATGATGATCCGGCGCAACAAGAGAAACCGCAAACAGGAAAGCCAGAAGGAGCGCAGGAATGCGCCGTCTCAAGAGATTGTCCGTTATTGCCTCATGTTTCGCCCGATCGTTCATTTCACATCACCTGTTTAAATAGAATATATCGCTGTAAACGAGCGATGAAATCGCATGCGCCGCACGGAAGCGTGTTAAAATTCCATATTAAAAATATGGAGTTGCTCGGCAGCGGCATAAATTCTGTCATGCTGTAAAGTAACTCCGTTCACATAAAGGATATCATATAATGAACAAAAAATCAACATATTAAGCCAGATCTTCGATCTGCGGAATTGATTTGCCGTTCACACTGTGTTTTTTCGTTCTCAGCGAAATTGCCGGCTCATCAAAAACAGCTACGGTTTCAGGGCAGGGATATCCAAGATTACGGGGCTGCACGCTCTGCCGGATCGCTTCGTACGCAAACATCATACCGTTTGGTTCATAAGGTATTGTGCGCTTTTGCTCCGGTACGCTTTTTAGATGAGGAGGAATCTCTTTCCTGTGTGTTTTACAGTATTGTGCAAGAGGTTCTCTGACATTATCTCCAAATACCTTTTGCGCCTTCCTGCAGATTTCGAAAAACAGCTTTTCCTGCCGGTGTGTAAGCACGGGGATGCCGTTTTCTGTTGTGATGAAACCGCATTCTTCAAGAAGCGGAATTCCTTTTATCATGCGCGCATCAAGGTCTACCGTTTCCGGATCGATTTTCTTTTTGATGAGATAGAACAATTTCAGCATATTATCTTCTAGCTCCTGATGCAGGGGAAAACCATATCCTTGGTGTTTTTTCGAGACCGCCGGATCGAGCGAGGTTTCGAAGTTATATCGTTTCAGATTCGCGGCGGCAAGCATATAGTTTTCTTTTCCGCTCCGGTCCCTGGGAATTGTGTAATTTGGGGAATAGATGGTAGCAAACGCAATCCACCTTCCGCCGTTGGGACGATCCGGAAAAATCTGCGGTTTTTCTCTGACCGATTCCATGCTTTCATAAAGACCGCTTGCTGCGATCTGGAGCATCAGGAAGCGTTCAAGGCGCTTGCTGTAGAACGAGGTAGCTTTCAGCTCCTGGATCGCGGCCTGCAGCGGTTCAATGTATGCGCCGCTGTGCTTCTCTGTAAATGCTTCGGCCTCGTGTATATATTTTACATAATCGCTTGCGTGATAGATGATAAAGTCTGTGTATATCTTTCCGTCTCCCATTCGCTTCATCAATTCGCCGTCCACTAATTTGTTGATGATGGGTTCTACATAAGCAGTGGCAACACCGATTGCTTTTGACAGCTCGCTGACTGTAAGAGGCTTCTCATAGGCAAGGATCAGCAGGTTTTGCGCAAGGGCGTCTCCTTCCGTAAGCAACATTGCTATTTAGCCACTTTTCGATATCTTCCAGGCGTTATCCCGATTCTTTTCTTAAAAATCTGTATGAAATGAGAATAATCCGCAAAACCGCTTTCTTCAAATGCAGCCTGGACAGATTCCCCCTCGGCAAGCAATCTGCAGGCATTTGAAATTCTCAGATTTTCGATATATTTCGATGGGGTAATGCCAAGATAGTTGTTGAAGTAACGGTTGAGCGAACTGCTGCTGATATAAAAAGCATCTGTAATTTCATTTAAAGAATGTATGTTTTTCAGATTATGCTTAATTTCAGATACGATTTCCACCAGAACAGACGGCATGCCGATATTTTGAGGCAAAGAAACAATGTATTTTGTTTGAATAAAATAAAACGCTTTAAAAAGGAACGTCAAGGTTTCAAATTCATCCTTCGCTGCAGCAAGCTTTCCGCACAGGCAAAAAAGCTCCTGCATCCCGGAAAGCTCAAACGGCGTAAGCCTTGCGGAATAGTCGGATAAAAGAAACGGAGGAAGGATAGACGAAGGATCTTTCGCTTTAAACCAAATGCAAATCCACTCGTGAACTGTTTTTTCGTTTATAACACAATGATGATAGGCGTTTGGCTTAAATATTACAATATCTCCAGGCGAAATCGGATGAACCGTGTCCTCAGCAAGAAAGGAAACGTTGCCTTTTATGTTTATATAAATTTCATAGCAATCATGAATGTGATTTTTATCCAGCGTAGGATCATCCTTATATACTTCTCTGGAAGCATGAATCATTTTAAAATGCTCATATCCGGCGGCAGATATGTCTTTTTCATTTCCTTCAAGCAAAATATATTGTCTCATCAGCAAACCTTCTATTTTGATAAAAAAGTCATGTTTTTAGACAAACATTGCATGTTTCAACGCGGTCGTTTATGTTATACTTCAATTATATAAGAGATATGCAGCATTGTAAATACGTTTGCAATACATCACGGCAAAGGGTTCCGTGCAATATAAACTTGGAGAATGGTTATACAATTTATTTCGAAAGACAGCGCTGCCGTATGTTTTTCGCGATACTGAAAATTTTTATACAAAATAGGCTGCAGGACGATGCTCCCCTTTGGCTTTTGGAGGTTGCGTAATGAGTGAAACAGCTCACAAAAACAGCGAATACTATTATGTCCGAGCGCTTCCGGAAACAGGCTATGAGTGCTGGAAGGAAATGCGCTCTTTAGAGGAAGCAAAAAAATATGCGATTCAAAATTCAGTTTATGGCAGCTGCGTAGCGGATGCAGAGGGAAATATTATTTTTGCCCCGCACGGAAGAGCTGCCGCGGATTTGCTGTATGAAGCAAAATGCGTTTGCGACTATACTCGCGATCAGCAGTTTACATATGGGCACGCCCCGATGAACCCCGCCGTAAATCATGATGCAAAAATCGCAAGCTGCGACAGGCTGATCGGCTGGATGCTTTACAGGCTCGGCTTTACCGACCAGCCCCATGTCTATGGGTTATGCGTAAGCGGTCCGCAATTCACCAATTGGTGTATAGAGCATCATTTTACAAAAATTGAGCGAATCGATGATTTGCGGCCGGCGGATATTGTTTTTACACGGGAAAGTCCAAAGGGAAATCCTTTACACATTTTTCTGCACGCCGGCAAATCCGATACGGAGGGACTGTTTTACCGTTACGACGGAGGAAAAATCGAACGTCTGAGAAGCACGCAGCCTTCCTGCGAAGCGATAAACGATTTTATGTACGCCTATAGAATTCCCGCTTCGGCGGCGCCGGGTTTGTCCTTTAAATATGGCGGCGTGCCGTTTTCGCTTTTAAGAAAAAAGAAAGAAACAACGGCGGAGGGCATCCGGTATCTACTGCCCGACGGCGTTTTGCTGGATTGTAAAATTGAGAAATTTGCAAAATACGGTGTGACAAGGTGGGTAAATCATTGGTATAATCCCGGAAAGAATAACAGCGCTCAGATCACGGAGCTTTGCGACTGTGATATTATTACTTATTTCGAACCTGATCCGCCCGTTACGCGGCGCAATCGCCAGCTGACCTGGGAGCCGGAAACGCTGCAGGTTTTTGAAGCCAAAGCGCCGCATGCGTCGGATGACGACTTTAATCCCGTTCCTACGAGAATATGGGCCGGAGATACCCGTAACATAGCGGCCGGAGAAAGAGCGCCTTTTTTTGATGTAAACAGAAAAGAGAAAGGGATTATTGTTGCCGTTGGGTGGACGGGGGTTTGGAATGCGTCATTCCAGAGGACAGAGCAGGAATGCAGAATAAAAACAGGCATTAAAAACGCAGACTTTTTTATTAAACCAGGGGAAAAATTCAGAACCTCTTCCGTTACGATTCTCGAATATAACAATGGACAAATAAAAGGTCATAATGTCTGGAGAAGATACATTAAAGAAGTGCTTTCTCCTATAGGCAAAGGGGCGCGTCCTGCGGAATGCCCGTTTTCAGCAATTTTTTGGGGCGGCGTTACCAGCGAGTCACTGATCAATCGCTGGAAAGGCATTATAAAAGCCGAGCTGCCTCTTGACTATTGCTGGATCGACGCGGGCTGGTACGAGCCCTTAACTGCCGAGACGACCGCAGGGCAAATGACCGAATGGCTTACTGTCGGTACGTGGAAGGTAAATCAGAAATACCATCCTGACGGATATCAAGAGGTTATAGAATTCCTCGCTCAAAACAACAAAAAAATGCTGGTCTGGATGGAGCCCGAACGGATTCGCAACACGGTTCCTCCTTGGACGAAATATCTTAAGCATCCAAATCCAGACAGCCCGAACAACCTGATCGCCTTAAATGACGACGCCGTTGCCGAGGATGTGATAGAACTTGTTTCCGGTGTTATTCAGGATTTGTCTCTTACATGCTACCGGCAGGATTTCAACATGTACGCTCCCGAGGTCTGGGATTATAATGACGAAGCCGGAAGAAAAGGAATGGTGGAAATAAAGTACATAAATAATTTGTATTATTTCTGGGATTCTTTACTTGCGCGATTCCCGTATTTACTGATTGACAATTGTGCGGGAGGAGGCAATAGAATCGACATTGAAATGCTTTCGCGTTCTGTCTCTCTGTGGCGCAGCGATTATTATGTGAGATGGGACGCATGTCCCGAGGTCTTTCAGATGCACAACCTGGGATATGCCTCTTGGCTTCCCTATTCAGGCGTCGGATATGGACCGACACTGGGAGATACTTACAGCTTCCGCAGCGCATACACAAGCGCGATAACCGTACGGACCTGGGAACACGCAGACGCCGAGTGGGAAGTAGGCGCCAGCGGAGAGCCTCTTGACTGGGCAAAGAAGTATTTTGACGAGTTTATCTCGATCCGTAAGTATTTTAGCTGTGATTTTTATCCTTTGATTTCCAATCCGCATGACAACCTATCCTGGGCTGCGGCGCAGTATGACTGTCCGGAAGAAGAAAGCGGGATCATTCTTGCGTTCAGGAGGGCAAAATCTCCGTTTGACAACGCTGTAGTCGAGCTGGGAGGCGTTTCGCCGGATTCGGTATACGTCTTCTTTAACGCCGACACGGATGAAATCACGGCGATACAGGGAAAGTCTTTAGCGGAAAATGGATTGCGCCTTCACATTCCCAGCAAGCGTCAATCGTTACTTCTTAAATACAAGATCGTAAAAAATGATTAAGGAGGCCAAAAATGAAAAGAAAACGCTATTTAACAGTTGTTGTATTGTTTATACTCCTGGCAGTTATTTTTTCAGGCTGCGGAGACACGAAAAACACAAACGCCGATCCGACGCCAAAAGCAACGGCCACTCCGTCTGTGGCGACTCCTACTGCCGTGCCGGCTACAGAGGCGCCGGCTACCGCGGCCGAACCGACGCTTGCTACAACGGTAAAATATGTTATCTGCGACGTTTTAAATGTAAGAGCAGAGCCTGTGTTTTCCGGAACCGACAATATTATAGGATCCTGCGTTTACGGCGAATTGATCGACGTAGTTGAAACAGGCGAAGATTATTACAAAATTCTTTGGTTCGAGGACGGCTATGATTATGCATATGTAAATTCAGGCGTAGCTTATACGTCAGAGGAAGATCCTGACAAAATGGAGTCGGCGCCGCTTTCGACTGCAGATCCGAACGGTCCTACCACTACCATGTGGATCCTTTCTGTCACAAGACTCAGAAGCGAGCCAAAATTTGTCGGGACAGAGAATATTATCTGCGAGCTTCCCGCAGGAGAAACCATCGAAGTTCTTGAGGAAGCCAGCAATTATTATGTGGTTAAATGGCCGGAAGCAGAAGGGCAATTGGCATATATTACAAATGACCCGACGTTGGTTTCAAGGACGGATCCCAATCTCGCCACACCGGCTTCTGAAGCGCCGGCTACGTGACGCGTCAAATTTTCCCGGCCTGTTTTTGGGTTGAAGCTGTGGAGTTTAATCGTATGATCAAGCCTGATTTTTCTTATTTATATGACGGGCTGCCTTACAAGCAAGCAGAAAATAATCCCATAAAGACTACTGTAAACAAGCGTGAATTTACGGAGTTCAATGCTGTCGAATGGAACGTGTTTTATGAAAACACATCGTCCGAAAACAGTAAAATCCTGTCAAACATTTATGATTGCGATGTTTTGCTTGATTTGCCGGAATACGCCCGCCCGTCGCCGGCTTTGAGAATCACCGAGGAGGCCCCCAAAATCATATGGATGCAGGGCTGTGTGGAAGGCGATGCATATTCATTTAACGACGAAAGATCGGCGCAGGAATTTGCATTTCAAACGGATTATCTTTTCGAAAACGGCATGCGAAAAGCATATGAAAACAATAAAGGACGCAGCTCGGATCAAATAATGCCTTATTTTGAAATCGCATGCAGTGGGAAGGGGTATATTGCCGCGATTGGCTGGACCGGATGCTGGCGAGTCGAATTTAAACGGGAAAAGACAAGAATCCATATGAAAGCCGGACTGCGCTGCGCCGAATTTTATCTAAAGCCCATGGAAAAAATCAGGACTGCTACGATATTGATCATGAGTTATGACGCAAAAGAGAATCGTTATAACATGTTTCGTGATCTTATAAAAACATATTACACCCCTAAAATCTCGGCAAAGGAGCATCCCGGCGTTTTAGCAGCGCTGTTATGGGGCAGCCTGCCGTCAAATGAAATGACGAATAGAATCAAGAAGCTTTATTCAGGCGGAGCAAAATTTGAAGAATACTGGATCGACGCGGCCTGGAACGGGCAAAGCGCTAACAGCGAAAACACATTTGACGGCTCATGGGCCGACGAAATCGGCAACTGGGCGTTTAACAAAGATATTCATCCGGATCAGCTCCGCAATGTTTCAAAGGCGGCAAAGGACGCAGGCGCAGCGCTTATGCTATGGTTTGAGCTGGAACATGCTACAAATATCACACCGATCGTAAAAGAACATCCAGAATATTTTATCAATAACGGCGAGAAATTTTTGCTTCTCAATCTTGGCAGCGAGGCTGCGTGGGCATATGCTTTTAATTTATTAAAAACTTACTTTAATATGCTGGATCTTCGCTGTTACAGACAGGATTTTAATATTCCTCCGGATATTCCATGGGAGTTTGCAGACCGGCCCGGGAGGCGCGGAATCACTGAAATATACCATATTTTGGGGCTTTATAAGCTTTTTGACGCATTGTTATGTGAATTTCCGGACCTTATTATTGACAACTGTGCAAGCGGAGGGAGAAGACTTGATATTGAAATGCTAAAGCGTTCTGTCACCCTGTACCGTTCAGATTATCAATGTATCCCGAATCCCGATCCGGATGTTACAAATACCCATAATACAAATATTTCAAGGTATTTGCCGGCCACAGGATGCTCCACAAAATTAAAAATGGATTTATACGCGGCCCGAAGCACTTATTCTGCCAGCTGGGGCTACAGCGGTTACGCCACCGCTGCCTGTTCGATGTCCGAGGAAGAAATCCAATGGCTTTCAGAGGTAGTAGCGGAATATATTTCCATTCGCAAATATTTTCTCGGGCATTTTTACAATTTTGGATCAGATAAATTGGATCCTTCCGCATGGGTGATCTGGCAATACCACGATGTTTCTTCCGACGAGGGCATGATCATGGCCTTCAGGAGAAAAAACTCTCCAAACGCGGAAGCTTCCATATCTTTGAACGAGATTGACGGCGAATATGCTTTTTATAACCTGGATACGAAAGAAAATTTCATCGGCGGCAGGAACCTGAATATCAAGCTTCCCCGGAAATACAGTTCCACAATCATCGTATATAAAAAAGCCGGGACCTCTGAGATCGAGTGAATTTCAAGGAATAAAGCGGGTGTTTTTAATCAATATGCGAGAAGGCAAAGCCCATGGCTGACGCTTTGCCTTTTTGGATCTGTCTTTGATGTTTTTTTTTTAAAGGGATGATAATGGCAAAGAGACTACATTACAGATTCCTAAAGGAAGCAAAATCAAAATTTGTCACAAAAAGTCAAGGCTGTATAATAGAAAAATGCAACTAAACACATTTTTCTATTATAGAGTATGGTTAAATATTGGCTATTTATGCACATATAAAAATACTATGCAAATCATTCCATTCATATTGACTATTATAAAGCACCCATCAAAAATCTATAGTTTATCGCAACACACAGCTTGAGATGATATGAGAGCGAATCAGCAACATCTTTGTTAATTTGTTCTCGTTTTACTTTTGATTACAGGTATAACGAGAATAAAATAAAAATATAATTTGAAAAAATTCTCGAAGTACTTATAATATTGAGAACATTGTGATATACTATAACAACTATGGAGGTATAACCATGAAACAATATATTCAACTGTTAAAAATGGGTTGCTTTACTCGTGAAGATGTTGCCAAAATTACGGGCAATATTCGCACGGCTGATAGTGTTTTATATTCCTACAAAAAGAAGGGTGTTATTGTATCTATTCGACGCAATCTTTATGCGGTGATAAGTCTTGAAACAAATCAGCCTGTATGTACACCTTATCAGATCGCCTCCAGTATTTCGCCGGATTCATACGTCTCTCACCATTCTGCATTTGAGTATCATGGAATGGCAAATCAGGTGTTTTCGAGAATCTATGTATCTTCAAGCACAAAATTTAATGATTTCGAATTTGACGGAAAGCATTATACGAGAGTGCTTTCAAAAACAAACGAAGGCATAAAAAAAATTGGCAAAATCCGCGTCACAGATATAGAGCGAACAATTGTTGACAGCATAAAAGATTTTACAAAAATCGGTGGGCTGGAAGAATTGCTTCGATGCCTTTTAATGGTGACTTATGCTTCGGAAAACAAGCTGATTAAGTATCTCAATATATATGATAATCAATTCCTTTGGCAGAAGGCCGGATACATCCTTTCCTATTATCCGAATATGAAACTAAGTGAGAATTTCTTTGAGACATGCAAAATCAACAGCAAAAAAAGCATGCGATATCTGTATAAAGAACTAAAATATGAAAATCCTGTCTTTTCTAATGAATGGGGCTTATATATTCCAAATGATATTATGAGGTTGCTGGACGAAGGAGGCGAATCCCTTGTTTGAATATACAAAATCCGAACTTGCTCAAAAGGCAAATGAGCTTAACTTTGTGCGGGATACACTTGAAAAAGTGTTGCGCTTGTCTGAAATGCTAGACTATTTGGGACGCTCCTCAAATCTACAATGGATTAAGTGTTGTATTTTATCTTAAAATAGTCAAGGTATCTTTTGAATTGGTCCTGTGCAGCAAGACAAGTGTCCCGTAAATAACCACGTTCATTTTCCCATTCTTTTAAGCCGCGATAATAATAGAGCTTCAAATCCTCGCCGATGATGAACGGAACGATATTGTATTTTAAGCAGTCTTTGAATAAAAGCAGCCTGCCAATTCGTCCGTTGCCATCCTGAAAGGGATGAATCCGCTCGAACCGGTAATGAAAGTCCAGAAGCTCATCAAAGCTTTTTTCCTGCTTTGTGTTGTATTCTGCAAGCAGCTCTTTCATCTTAACGGAAACTTCTTCCGGCTGCGTTGTTTCCAGATCGCCGACCGTATTGGGCCGACGCTTATAGGCACCGACGGCAAACCATTCCTGTCTTGCATCTGTCGTGCCGCTTTTGAGCGTGCGGTGCAGCTCTTTTATAAAAGCTTCTGTAATCGGTTTCTTTGCATTTTCAATGATAAGGTCGATACATTTGAAGTGATTTGCCGTTTCTACAATATCGTCAACCTTCACTGCAGCTCCTTCAAGCCCAATCGTATTGGTTTCAAAAATATATCGCGTTTGATCGTGCGTCAGCCGGCTGCCCTCGATATGATTCGAGTTGTAGGTCAGTTCGATCTGAATTTTGTGATAAATTCCGCCTGAAAGCTTTGCTGCCTTTTCTGCCTTGAGAACATCGAGCAGCGTAACCGGCTCAGTAACTTTTTTGTTCACTCGGTCAGGCTTTTGCGCATCTTCGGGGATGTTCCACGTTTTTCCGGTCAAAAAGGCTCCCTCGATTTTTCCCTGAGCGCAGTAATTGCGGACGCTTCGCTCGGACAAATTCCATCGTTTTGCTATTTCTGTAACGGATAAATATTTCATATTACACAACCTCTGTTTATATAGTATATCACATTATCGGCAAAAATACAAGAATATCAGAATTTAAAAACACCATATTTTGCCGGTAACGGAAAAAACTAAACAGGAGCTTGTGCAATACGGCTGTTTTTATCGATGATCTCACTGGGCTTTTAGGCAGACTGTTGACAACAGGCAGGGTACTTCTTTACCCAGCGGCCTGTAATTTATATGCGTGATATATGTGCAATAAATTGATAAATTGCATATAATATGCCATAATACACTTGCGCGGAGGTGATAACATGGCGAAAGTGAGCACTAATATCAATCTCGATCCGGAGCTCAAAAAAACAGCGCAAGAACTGTTTGCTGATTTAGGGCTGGATTTGACAACCGCAGTCACATTGTTCTTGAAACAGGCCGTGCGGGAACAGCGAATTCCTTTTGAAATCAAGAGGGAGAATCCGAATGCTGAAACAAGCGCAGCAATGAATGAATTTTTTGAGATGCAGAAGCATCCGGAAAAATACAAGCGCTATTCGTCTTTTCGAGAAGCGCTGAATGAGGTTTTACCTGATGCTTGATATTGTATGATCCAATCATTTAAAGAAGGACTTGAAGCTTGCTGCCTGACGCGGCTATCGTTTGGAGCTACTGGATGAAGTAGTAAGCCAGATAGCGAAGCAGGAAAAGCTTCCGGAAAAATATAGAGATCATGAACTAACAGGAAATTATGCCGGCTTTCGTGAATGTCATATTCAACCGGATTGGTTGCTTGTATATCGTATAGAAGAGAAAGAACTTATACTTTTTTTATCCCGCATTTTCAATGTCCATGTCTTTTCCAATAGAAGTAATGCAGGACGGTCAGATTGAAATGCTCTGCGAACAATACAGAAAGGAAAAGAAACAGCGATTGAGAAAATTCCGAAGAATAAAGCGAGTATTTTTAATTAATATGAGAGAAGGCAAAGCATTCCTTATTGACGCTTTGCCTTTTCGTATACCGTTTTTGATGTTTTTTCTTCTAAGGGTGTAAAACGATTATTTCCTCTTATGCTTTCGTGCAGCCAAGACTGCAACGAGGATTCCGACTGCTGCTACTGCTGCAATAATAATCCAGATTACCCAAACAGGAGCCTTTTCATCCTCTGCATGATTGGAAGCATCTGTTGGCTGAAGCGTTGGCCGTTTTGTAGGTTGATGTGTAGGTGACAGTGTTTTTTCGATTTCTGTCGTCTGCGTAGATTCAGCTTCCGGAGTAGCTGTAGGAGGCAAAGTTGGCGTCGGTGTCGGAGTCAGGGTAGGCGTCGGCGTCGCTACAATTTCCTTTACCTCAAAATAAACCGGTTCGACACAAACCTCATTGTGTTCATCTAAAACTACAACATAATATGTGCCAGGATCCAAAGGATAAAATCCACCATAATCATTTACTACTTGTGTCCCTTTGGGAGATTCCGGAACAAATGAATAAATAACTGTGCAATTATCACCAGTGTAGATAATCGGATCGCCCTTTTTTATAATTGCAAGCATTCCCAGTTTGTGCAATGGACCATATGTTTTAATAATAACGCGGTTCGTATATTCTTCTACCGTTACTTCAACCCAAGGCTGGACATCCCAGAGATCGGAAATATCAATTTCGTCACTGTTCTGTTTCCTGTCTTCCGCTAATACATTTACCCCTGATGGTTCTCCATCAAAAGTCACAATAATAGAAAAAAAACAGAAACAAACAGCAGTACAGCATATTAGTTTAGTTATAATTTCTTTCATTGGCCCCACCATTTTTAAAGATTACCTGTGAACAAATTATAAATGAATTATCATTTAAGAGCAACCAGAAGTTTTAATATGGAGCTCTGCTTTTTGCAATCCTTTTTTTATGATAATAGATTTTTGCATAAACTTTTTTCAAAAAAACCGATTAATCACTCTGTGTCATTCAGTGACATATCCAACAAGGCTGTAAGTTGATCTCTCCGCCCGTAAACTACTGCCGTAACCCATACAGTTATCTTTTCTTCGTCAATTAAATAGTAAACAAGAAAATTCTTTACGGGCATTTTTCGAATTCCTTTTGTGCGATACGGTTCTTCCTCCGTAAGGGGATCTCTTGAGGGCATAAAACCCAGCCTCCCAATTTCATATTGCAAAATATCTGCCCACTTTCGTGCAATTTCCGGCTCCAACAGAATTTTGGAGAGATACTGGCACCGTTTCTTCAATTTGTCCGATCACCTGTGCAGTCAGCTTCACCTCATACCGCAGTTTCAAATACTCTCTCGAATTTTGGAAAAGGCTTCATCAATGGACAGACCTTCGCCAGACTTCGCCTGATTATATCCTTTTTCCATCATTGCATCGAACTGTCCATCAGTCAAGCTGTCTCTTGTGGGCAGTTTTGGTAAAGCTCGGAGCGCATTGACCTCTTGCAAACGATGAATAATTCTGATAGAATTATTGTAGAATAATACAGGAGGTGTTGACGGTGATTATTAAGTCGTCCACTGCGCTCCGCAATGACTACGGCATGATCTCTGATTTGGCGCATAAAGAAGCGGAGCCAATCTATATCACTAAAAACGGCGAAGGCGATTTGGTGGTTATGAGCATTGAGGCGTTTGAGCAGCGGGAGGAGACCTTGAAGCTACGGGCCAAGCTGGAAGCGGCGGAACAAGCCCGACTCTCCGATGCGCCTACCTACACGCCGGAGGAGTCCAGAAAGCGGCTGGAGGCGATTTACCAACGTGGCTAAACTGGTTATTCTGGAACCTGCACAGCGGGAGCTGGAGGAGATTGCCCGACTTCATCTGAACCTGGTGGGACCAAACTCCGCCCGCAAAATCACCGACCTCATTTTAGATACGCTTTCCCGGCTGGAGATGTTCCCGCTGTCCGGGCATATCCCGCAGGACAAGGAACTGCGTAACGGCGGCTACCGGCTGGCGATCGCCGGGAAGTATATCTGCGTCTACCGGCTGATTGCGGATACGGTTTTTGTTTACCACATCGCGCACGGCGCCAGCAACTACCCAACAACTTTCAAACGGCTGCCGAAAGAAGAAAATCAATAACCCATTTTTAGAGAACGTCTTTCCTAATGGAAAGGCGTTTTTCTTTTACAGAAGGTGTTTTCGATCGCCTATGTAACGATCTCGAAGGACCTGAGCCGGGTACAGAGCAAGGTCCTGTTCGGGCTGACCAAACGGCAGGCGATTTGTTTTGGAGCGGCGGCGCTTTGCAGGATTCTGGTCATGCTTCCCTTCTTCCTGTTCGCCATGTATTAGCGCAACGGGCAGCCCCTGGAGGTGAAGGTCAAACCATTGCCTCACTATTCTAACAGTTTAGGCAACGAAATGTCCCATGCCTATGACTGGCTGCCATGAACAAGGGGCAAATATATAGTAACAGGAGGTGATAATAATGGGGCGTCAAAAATATAACCCAGGGTTTATCTATAATATCAAATTTTGAAAACGACACGAGCCGCAGTATTTATCTGCGCCCTGCGTCGCTTTTTTGTGATTAAAAATGATATAATATTCATGGTTTGTAGAAAAGGTTAATTGGGGCAAGTTTGCGGCTGATAGCATGGCGGTTCTTCCCGTGTGTGAAAACGAATATATTGAAAGGACGTTAGTTATGGAAACAAATCAAAAGCAATTTTATTCGAAAATCTGCAAGTCTTCGGATTTAGTTGATATACAAAAATATATCAACGATGTATTGGAACTAAGAGGGTTTAATT
>CAJFUB010000027.1 GCA_904420095.1 uncultured Clostridia bacterium | reverse complement strand
GCGCAAGTCATCTATCAGCTACCGGACGGAACCCGGTATATTTACCGGTAATTTACTCGGTGAGCGCGCCGCCGCAGAGCTCCGGCGAAACCAGCCTTTTAAACGCTTCTTTCAGCGTTTCCTCCGCGGCCTTAGCGGTGCCCTGAATCATTTCCCGGCGGCCGCCGCAGGCCGCGCCGAGCGTTTCCCGCAGAAATGCGGCGGCCGGGCGCAGATCCGCGGAGCGCGAACCGATCACAAAGCGGTAAGCGCCTGCATTTTCCGGATCCGGAGCACATACGGCGCAGATCCCCAGCGTTTTCTCCGTAAGCAGATTGACAAGCGTGCGCAATTCCTCGAAGGAACCGTCCTGCTCGAAAATCAGCGCGTTTCCCGCTTCCAAAACGCACTGCTCCGCACGGAGCGTATAATAGTCGCGCCGTGCGGCCGCTTTTTCTGCCTTGAGCCGGCCGATCTCGCACTGAAGCCGCGCGACGGAAGCCTCCAGATCGTCGGGATTTGCGGACAGAGAGGCGGAAACGGCTTTTACCTGGGAGAAGCGATGGGATAGCTCTGCGAAGGCTCTGCTGCCCGCCAGCATGCCGACGCGCGCGCCGCCTTTATAGTTCTGGGCGCTGATCAGCTTAATCAGGCCGATTTCACCGGTCCGTGCGACGTGCGGCGCGCAGCAGGCGCATCGGTCCACTCCTTTGATTTCCACGAGACGCACGACGGAGGTCAGCTCTTTTTTGCTTCTGTAGCTGATCCCCTCCAATGAGCCCGGCTCGTGAAAGGAGATTTCAACGGGAAGATCGGCATACACTGCGCGGTTGGCCTGCCGTTCGATTTCGGCAAGCTGCTTTGTGGAGAGCCGGCCGCTGAAATCCATGGTAATTTCCTCTTCGCCCATATGGAAGCCGACATTGTCATAGCCATACAGGGCGTGTACCGTGCCGGACACGATGTGCTCAGCCGTATGATTTTGCATGTCGGAAAACCGTTTTTCCATATCGATGCGTCCTTCTACCTGACTTCCGGGCGCAATCGGGAGCGCAACCGCATGATATACTTCGGATCGTTCGGCATCCGTTCGGAGGCGCAGAACCGGCTGGCCGCCCAGCGTTCCGCGATCGGAGCTCTGGCCGCCGCCTTCAGGGAAAAAGGCCGTCCGGTCCAATACGATTTCGTACGTTCCGTCCGGCGCCGCCTCGCAGCTGAGCACGGTTGCCGTAAAAGCCGCGCAATGTCCATCTGTTTCGTAGAGTTTCATAACAGCCTCCTGCATCCGGTATCGTTCCACGCTATTTTACCACATCCGGCAGGAGCTTCGCAGCATTATTTTCGTTATGCCAAACCGCTTTGGGAGGAACCGTACGGATGCTTTTTCAGCCAGCTTACGGTATCGCGGATCGTCACGCAGAGATCGCGCGGCCGGAAGTTCAAGTCTTTTGCTGCTTTTTCATGTGAAAATTTATCATTGCTGGACAGCGCGTGCAGAGAATATCGCGTGAAAAGGGGACGGATGTGCCGGATTTTGGCATACAGCTCGAAAAACGGCGCGACGGCCTTCGCCGCCCACAGCGGGAGAACCGGCAGCTTTCTGCCGCCGTATTCCGCCCGGATCATCGCTAAAATATCCTTAATTTCATAATGGCGGTTTGAGAGGATATAACAGCTTCCGGACACGCCGCGTAAAGCGGCGGAAATACAGCCGGCCGCCACGTCGCGTACGTCTACGAAGTCATATCCGCCCCGGACGCACGCGGGGAGCTTCCCGGAGATGTAGTCGCTGATCAGCTGGACAATATGATTTCCGCGGCTGCAGAACGGCCCGATAATCCCGGAGGGATGAACGACAACGGCGTCAAGGCCGCTTTTTGCTGCCGCAAGCACCGCTTCCGTTGCCTCCGCTTTTGTTTTGGCATAGCCGCCCGTTACGGTCTCCGGGGCAAACGACTCGACCTCCCGGATTACGGCGCCGTCCGCCCCCTCGGGGATGGCGTGTACCGAGCTGACGTAAACGAGCCGTTTTACGCCGTATTCCCGGCAGAGCCGGAGGATATTTTTCGTTCCGTTTACATTGACATTATAAATCAGCGGGGAAACCGCGTTCTGAATATCGATGATTCCTGCCGTGTGGATCACATAAGTTTCTTTGCCATACCGGTTTTCAAACAGCGGACGCAAAGTATCCGGCTTTGTAACGTCTCCCTTGTAAAAGGTAACGTTTTCCGTATCCTCTGCCTGCTCTTCGGGGAGAATCAGCCCCCGTACCTCGCAGTCTTTTCCTTTCAGCATCCCGATGACGGTGCTGCCAAGGTGGCCTGCGGCCCCTGTAATGATATAAAGCTTTTTCATGTTGAACACCATTCCTTTCCGAACACTGTGTTGATTTTCTTTCCATAATGTAGTATAATCCTGTTCCTGAAATTCTGCCAGCAACAGCAGGCGTCCTGATGGCGTTTTAATGGACATACCGGACAGATTCTGTTGAAAGAGATGGTTATTTATGAAAAATTTTATAAAGGATCACAGGGTTCGCGTAACGCGCATGCTTTTGCGGAAGGCGTTCCTGGAGCTTCTTTCCCGCAAGCCGATCCAGAGTATTTCCGTACGGGAGCTCTGCGAGGAGGCGGGGATTAACAGAAGCACCTTCTATGCGCATTATAAAGATGTCTATGATCTGCGCGAGCAGATCGAGACGGAAATGCTAAGTGATTTTCAGGAGGCGCTTGCGCCGCTGATCAGCCAGAAGAAGGACCGAATCACGCCTACGGATATTACGGCCGGCATTTTCCGCTGCCTGCGGGAAAATTCCGACATCTGCGCTGCAACGCTCGGCAAATACGGAGACCGCGACTTTCTGACGCATCTGATCGATCTGGGCAGAGACTCCTGTATGAAAGGGTATTCCGAATATTTTCCCTCCGCCTCTCTGCGGGAAATCGAATTGTTCTATACCTTTGTAAGTGCAGGCTGCATCGCGCTGCTTCAGGGCTGGATCGATCGGGGAATGACAGATCCGGCAGAGAAGATAGCGGCTGCGGCGGAGGAAATTATGATGAAGGGCATCGGATTTTTAGAGAAAAAGTAATGCTTTGAGCATGGAATTTTATTCCGGCCGCCCTATTTACCAAAAAGCGGGAGCTGATCAGGATGATCGTTTTGATTACAGGCGCCTCCCATACGGGAAAGACGCTGCTGGCACAAAAACTTCTTGAAAAATACAAATATCCTTATTTTTCTATCGATCATTTGAAAATGGGACTGATCCGAAGCGGGAACACAGCCCTGACGCCCGAAGACGATAAAGAATTGGAGGCCTATTTATGGCCGATTGTTCGGGAAATCGTAAAGACTGCCATTGAGAACGGACAGAACCTCATCGTGGAAGGCTGTTATATCCCTCTCAGCTGGGAAGAGGATTTTACGGAGGCATATCGAAGGGAAATACGCTGCTATTGTCTGGTGATGAGTGAAAACTACATCAGACAACATTTTTCGGATATCAAAGGATATGCAGGCGCGATAGAACGGCGAATGGAGGACGAGGGATTGACGATCGATTTTGTGCTTGCCGACAACGCGTATTATTTTAAAATGTGTCAAAAATACGGCTGCCATTCCATTTTGATCGACGATTCCTATCAAGTGGAAATCAATTTGTAAAATTTCCGCTCGCAGAGGCGGATGCCATCCTTTAAAAGGCGGAGGGCTCGGACAAAATTTTGCTGATCCACCGTTTGTTGGCAAAATAGATCAGAATCGCGATCAGCGCGCACGCTGCAATGAGTAAGATATAATCCCGCCCGAGATCCGCAGCCGTAAATCCAATCCCGTCTCTGTCTGAATTTATGGTAACGGCCATTGTCGCCAGCATTCCCATAATCGGTACGGACAGGATAAGGGCAAATATAATATAATTCAGATATTCTGTCAGAAGGATCCAGTTCAGCTCCTTCTTGCTGAGGCCTATGGCATACAGCCGCCTGATCAGGCCTCTCTTCGAATCTGCGTTGATCACGTAATGGATCAGAAGAATGAAGGAGGCAAGCAGCACCAGCAGTCCAATGAGGCAATACACGGTAGTATCAATCAGAAGCCCTGTGATATACTGCGCCGTGTTTGTTTCTATAAAGGAAGCGGCGCGGATCCTATTTGGATATGTTTTCGTGAGCTGGCTGATCTGCTCCTCCAGAGTTCCGACGGCATACTGATCGTAAAGCTGGAGAAAACAGCTTCTGAAATAGAAATCCATATCCATCCGTTCCAAGGCTTTGTTGGCGGTAACAAACGAATAATAGGAGCCAAGCGCTTCCTGAAGAACGGGATCTTCCTCGGGAATCAGGATGATTGCATCCAAAGTGACGGAATAATCAATTCTGTTCCGGCCCAGATTTCCTCCCTCGAAATCGTTGTACCTTATATGCGATAGTGTCAGCTGTTTTCCGATGAGCTCTTTGTAAACGTCTTGATATTCGTGTTCCGGGACGCACATTATGACGCTGCTGCCCTGCAGAAGCTTTTGCGGATCATATTGGCCGACCGTTTGGAAGGCGGTCAGCTGCTGCAGAATTTCTTCTTCTGCGCCCAAAACTCTTGAAAAATAAAGGATGTCGTTTTCCTGATAACCATATTTTTCCATTTCTTCCTTTATCTGCTTCTGAACGGATCCGTCGGAAGAACGAAGCCTGCTGTCGCCATAGATTGAATCCATCAGCGTTTTTTCCACGCTGTCGGAATCCGCGGAAACAAGTAATTTGACCTCGGCGCCATTGATATAGACCGCCCGCTGAACGTTGTGATTTTCCAGAATCGGTTTAAAATCGTTGACGGACGGCATGTTTTCCTGAAAGACAGGAATTTCAAAGATCCCCTCCGCCATGCTGGCAAAACGAGTGATTTCGTAATCGCAATCGCCCGGATCCTCAAAAGAGGATTCTTTTTGTATGATTTTGCCGACCTGAATCACAACGATGCATAGAACCAGCATGATTGAAACGGCATAGAAGCGTTTCAAATTCATAAGAAGATTTTTATAGGAATATAAAAGAAACGCGGAACTTGTATTGATTGTCGCTCTGCTGTTGGGCGCTCTGCGGACGGAGGCCAGGAGCGTCCGTATGATGCGGACCAATACAGCCGCCGCTAATATCATAACGAAACAGATGACGGCGGAAAATGCGGCAGAGCCTGCCGTTATTTGAATGCGGAAATACGCGATCCCTTTTTTTTCGATGATCAGCCTGTATAGATTCGAAATTACATAGGAAAGAAAAAGTGCCGGAACAAGGGACAGCAAATAGATAAAAAAGGAATAAAAAAACGGGACTGTTAATTTCAGCAAGCGGCCGGAGCCCAGCGCGCCGGCAATTTCGACTGTTTTTTTTAATTCTATATCCACAAGATAACACAGCAGCAAAAGAATCCCGGCAGCGGCGATCATTAAAATATAGAAGATGGAATTCACGGTTGACTGATAAAGGCGGTAAGAAGGCTGCGTATCAAGCTGCTCCATATTTTCGTTTCGCCTGTAAAGGCTGCTGTTAAGAAAATTGGCGATTTCGGCAAGCGCTTCTTCGCTTTCCTCTTTTAACAAAAGCGTACAATGATATGCTATGGGATTTTCCACCTCGGAAACGAGCACTGCGGGAAGCAGCGTTTCACTGATTCCGTCTCTCAGAAGCGAGCCCTGTAGCTCGGAATAATTATTGATAATCCCCGTAACCATATAATTTTCCCCGTTGATTGTTACCGGTTCTCCTGCCTTTGCGCCGAGTTTCTCTGCAAGCCATTGTTCGACGGCAATTTCAGAATCGGCGGCGGGAAGCCGTCCTTCAGAAGCACGGATAGAATGAAGCGCATACGCCGTTTCATCGGCGGCCCCGATATAAATGTCGCTGAAATAATGATCTGTTCTGAAAGAGCCCTGTATGCGGAAAAAGCCGAAGCTTTGGACGGACTCGTCTGGAACGGATACGGGCTCCGCCTCAAAAACAATCCCGCTGTACGTCCCGTATACGGTCTGCAAATATTCGCGGTATGCATCCCTTGCCCCGATTTTGGCGGAAAAAATACTTATGACAGTTGCCAAAATTACAGTATAAACTAAAAAAATTGCAATACTTTTCGTTTTCCTTTTCCACAGTGTCTTACGGGTGATCAGCAGGCTGGCTCTTAGCATGAAGCACCTCTTTCCTCCGAAAGGACGCCGTTCTCGGACATCCGGTAAATTTTGCGCGTCCTGGCGGCAATTTCCCTGTCATGGGTTACGATGATCAGCGTTGTGTGATATCGCTCGTTGATCTGCGTAAGCAGGTTCATAACGGCTTCCGACGTTGACTGATCGAGATTTCCGGTAGGCTCATCGCAGAATAATATTTCCGGCCTGCGGATTAAAGCCCGGGCAATTGCAGTACGCTGCTGCTGCCCTCCCGATAGTTCGCCGGGATAACGCGAACGCAGATCGTCAAGCTCCAGCGCGCTGCATAATTCCTCCGCATATTCTTTCGCCGCCGCCTTTTTTTCTTTCTTTCCGCCCAGGAGCAAAGGGAAAATAATGTTTTCATAAACGGTGAGCTCTGAAATCAGTTCAAAGCTTTGAAAAACAAATCCGAAGTTGTCTCTTCGAAAGGAAATCTGTTTTTTTTCTGACAGGGTATAATAGTCGATATGATCAAACAGTACTTTTCCGTCTGACGGCTTCATAAGTCCGCTCATTATTTTAAGCAGCGTCGTCTTTCCCACGCCGCTCGTTCCCATGATGGAAATACTGTCGCCTTTTTCAAATATGGCGTTCACATTTCTAAGCACGGATTCATCGTCACGGTATGCGTGCGATATGTTTTCAATCGTTATCGTATTGATTGATTCCCTCATGAAAATCGCTCCCTGTCATATATATTTGTTAATATACTTTTCTGAATACGGATATACAAGCCGGCCGAGTATGCGCCCGAGCAGACAGCCCGCAAGCACTGCGATATACACGCCCGTATCTGTCAGGAGGCTTGCGTTTATAAATTTCATTAAGACGGCAAGCGTTGCTACGATAAGACTTACCGCAAGAGGAAGAGCAAAGGATTTCTTCTTGCTTGTAACAACCTCGCACAGCGTAAAAGAAGCGGAGTAGAAAAAATACTGCATATAAAATAGAACAAACGGAAGGATGGAACGATTCTCCCCGAGAAGACGATACGTTTTATACCCATCCCAAAACGGGATCAGGAAGAAGCCGCTTCCCGGAGGCGCTTCAGACGAAAAATCCAATGGAAACAAAGCGAACGCAATAAACATCGTACAAAGCAGGAAGCCCAGGCTAAACAGCAGGACGCCCAGGAGCTTATAGCGCTGCTGAATAAGCTTTACGGGCAGTACCAAAAGGAAGAGAAGCAGCATAAAAAGGTATAGCAAAATTGGTTTGAAGATCATCGTTTCTTACTCCCTCTCAGATATGAAACACGGTATTCCTGTATACGGATAATACTCATTTATCGCCGCAATTCTCCTTGTCGACACCATTTTGCTGCGCGGCAGGCGAAGCTGCGATTTGCGGTTCAAATCGGTTCGGCGGAATAAAATATTATTGCTCGCTTTTTTATAAAACAAAAATATTTTACGCACAATATTATTAAATAAATAATATATTATATTTAATATAATTGTCAATATAATTAATCTGTGTAATTTTCCTGCGGACAAAAATTCAGGGGAAAAGCAAAAACAGAATAATAGGAAGCTATAGCAGCGCCGCTGTCATGTACAAAAAGAATAACTGCCTAAAGCAGCAAAAACGCCCTGGCCGGTATCAAACCGAACAGGGCGTTTCGCAGTATGGCGCACGCGTGTGTCTGTCACTCAAACGTAACGGAATTCGCCCACTTCTGAAAATCGGGCAGAAAATCGTCAAAATTTTCCGTCTCGCAGGCAAACTGAATCAGCCAGTACGCGTCCGGGCCCTTGAACACGGTGGCGTAATATTCAAAATTTTTGCCGTTTTGTTCTTTTTCATATGTAAAGCAGGTGAGCCCCTCCTCTTCCTTCCGCTCTGCGGAGAGGGAATTTGCCTCGATCACCAGATCCGCATATTCAGACAGTGTCATGTCCTCGTAACCGGCTTCTTCAAAAAGCGTAAATTCCTCTTTCAGCATGACCACGATGGAATCCATGGATTCATAATACGCCGTCTGCGATACAAGATCCTTTTCTACAAAGTCATCCGTCAGCGTAATCGTCGCGCCCTCTTTGGAAAATTCCTTTTCCTCCGGCTCGCTAAGCACGGTGCTACAGGAGCATAGACCGAGCAGCAGGACGGCACAGCACAGAATCAGTCCAAGTCGATGTGTTTTTCTCATGATTGCCTCCCAAAATACCATTTTCGAGTTGAGATTATATCCTATATATATCTATTTTTCAATTGGTAATTTATGCATTCCGGCAGCTGACGCTGCGCCGTATTGAAGAAACTGCGGAACGAGTGTAATATTTATACAGTAAAAGAGTGCGGAGGGAGGCGGCTGCATTATGAATAAAAGAAATACGGAAAAACAGATTCATTCGATTCCGCCGTTCTGGAGGCCGGATTCCGAGCGGCTGATCCTGGGAAGCTTTCCTTCGGTAAAATCGCGGGAACAGCGGTTCTTCTACGCACATCCCCAGAATCGCTTTTGGCGGGTTACGGCCGCGGTATTTGACTGCGATCCGCCGGCCGGGCTGGATGAAAAAGCGATGTTCCTCGAAAAAAACAAGATTGCGCTGTGGGACGTCATTGCAGTCTGTGAAATCAGCGGCTCTTCTGACAGCAGTATCAGAAACGCCGTGCCGAATCAACTTGAGCGGATTCTGGAGAACTGCCCGATCCGAAGGATCTTCGTCAACGGAAAAACGGCGGAACGCCTATATGTGAAATATCTGCAGCCGGAAACGGGGAAAGAGGCTGTGTTCCTGCCGTCGACAAGCCCGGCGAACGCGGCCTGGACGCTCCCGCGCCTGATTGAAGCATGGAGCGTCCTCCGCGAAGACTGATCCGTTCTTCTTTCCGCGCGCTTTCTGCTCAAAGCGCCTGCGCGGAAATCGCGGAAAAAATTTCTTCGATTTTTGCGGCTCCTTCAGCGTGCCCCTCATCATAAAGCGCCAGAAGCTCTTTTGTATCGGCGCTCGTTCGTTTTACCCGCAGCGGCTTCAGCGGGCGAATAATAACGGCGCGGCCTTCTCGCTCGAGCTGCTCGCACAGCGCCAGCTGGCGGTTGTATACTTCGTGACGGCGCAGCACGGCCTCCGCTGCCCGGGGATGCTTGCGGTAAAGGGCTTTCAATAATTTTTCGTGTCCGAAGGGCTGCTTTGAATAGCCGGCATTTCTGGTCAGCACGATTACGTGGAAGACGTTCCCGTCGGCAACGGATTTTTCGATCGGAATGGGATCGCTGACGCCTCCGTCCAGGAGCTCATATCCCTGGAATTTTAAGATCGGAGAGAGAATGGGCACGGAACAGGACGCAATGCTTACGCTGAAATCCGGCGTAATCGTTTCTTTTTCAAACCAGACGGTCTTTCCGGTGGCGCAGTCCATTGCGCCCGTAAGAAAACGGACCGGGCAGCTTCGAAAGGTTTCCCAGTCAAACGCGACATGCCGCTGCGGGATCGTATGAAAAATATAATCAAAATGAAACATCGACCGGCGGAAAATAAAATTCCGCACGCTCACATATTTGGGATTTCCTACGTAATGCTCAACAATCTGCCGGCTGCGGAGCTTTTGTCCGGAAAGATAGGTGACGGCATTCGCCGCGCCGGCCGAAACGCCGGCGATATAGGGGAACATGATTCCCGCATCCAGAAAGGCTTCGAAAACGCCGGAGCTGTAAAAGCCGCGCGTTCCGCCTCCCTCCAGTACGAGCGCGCAGCCGGAGGGAAGTATTTTTTCGGGAAGGCATCCCTGAATTGGAGGATACGTATATTTTTCCGCTTCCGCGATCATGCGTTTCCGCCTCCTTCCGGAAACCATCCGAGCTCCAGGCGAACTTCCTTCCGACTGACGTCGTCGTTGCCGTAGCAGCAGCGGTCAAAGCCGATCAGCGTAAATCCCTGCGCAAGATAAAACGCCATGGCCGCCTCGTTGCAGGTCTGCGTTTCCAGCATGAGGCAGCGGTATTGATCGCGGACGGCAAGCTCTTTTGCAAAATGCATCAGGTGCGTTCCGAGACCGCGCCGACGGTGCTGCCCGGATACCCAAAGCTCCGTTACGCGCAGCCGGTTCGACCATCTTTCCGGGCAGAGCTCGATGACGGCAATTAAGGCTCCGGCTTCGAAAATACCGTAGGCGTCGGCGCCCTCCCACCAATCCGCGTAAAGGCAGTCGCCGTATTCTCCGGTTTCCGCCGAGCCGTGAATCCGCGGCGTTTCGAAGGGCGTTTTGAGGAAGGTCACCTCGAAGCGGCCCTCCTCCTGCCGGAGCGTCACGTCGTAATAGCTGCCGGTTACATAAGTAAAATCAAGCCGGACGCCCCGCCATTTTTCTTCCGGCAGCCGTTCTATTTTCCGATTTGTTCCTGATATCATGGTCATTTTCCTTTCCGCCGGGCCGTATGCGGCCGTTATACTCTGATTTCCGCCCGGCTGCCGCCGTATTTTTGCTTTGTAACAAGCACCTGGCGGTCGATTTTTTCTTTCAGCTCCGCTACGTGGGAGATGATCGCCACAAGGCGTCCGGCTCCGCTGAGCTCCTGCAGCACGCGGAGCGCCTGCCCCAGAGATTCTTCATCCAGAGAGCCGAAGCCCTCGTCGATAAACATGGCGTCCAGACGGATGCCGCCGGCCGAAGACTGGATCTCGTCCGACAGGCCGAGCGCCAGAGAAAGAGAGGCCTTGAAGGCTTCTCCGCCGGAGAGCGTTTTCACGCTGCGCTCGGAGCCGTTATAGTGATCGATTACGTCGAGCTCCAGACCGCTCTGGCTCCGGTTGCTGTCTGCCTCGGTTTTCCGCTTAAGCTCGTATTGTCCGCCCGACATCATCATAAAGCGCGTGTTGGCCCGCGCCAGAATTCTGTCAAAATATGTCATCTGGACGTATGTTTCCAGCTTGATTTTTTCTTTCCCCGAAACGGTGCCGCATGCCGTATCGGAAAGCGCCTTCCTCCAGCTTCGCGTTCCGTCGGCTTCCGTAAGCTCTGCGGTATATTCCTTGAGGGCGGAGAAAATGGCGCGGTTGCTGTGAAGCCGGCCGGAGAGCTCGTCCAGCTCTGCATTTGCCGCCTGCTTCTGCCCGGTTAGCTCCTCTTTTTTGCTTTGCTCCGCGCTGCGGTCAATTTCCGGGGCCCCCTCCAGGCGGCTTTTCAGACTGTCGGCGCGTCCGCGCAGGGTATCCGTTTCACCTTTACAAAGCTCGTATGCGCTCTTTGCTTTTTCATAAGCGGCCTGCAGATCCTCCTTTTGGCGCTTCAATGCGGCGAGGTGCGTTTCGGCCTCGCGCCGGCTCTGAAATTCCAGTCCTTCGGCGATCCTGGCCGCTTCGGAGGTTTTTTCGCTGATCTGACTGTTCAGCGCGGCGGTTTCTTTCTCAAGCTCGGAAAGCTCGGCGGTGAGCCGGTCCGCTTCGCGTTCCTTCTCCGGGATCAGGCGCGCTTCGATTTCGATTTTCCTGCCGAGTGCCTGTTCGGCAAGCGTCAGATTTGCTTCCAGACGCGCCGCTTCAGTTTTTACGTCGCTGCGCGCTTCGTCTGCTGCGGAAGAAAGGGAGGCGGGGAGCGCCGCCCCGAACAATTCCGCTGCTGCGCGCTCGAGCTCCTCTTTTTTTGCTTTGGTCTGTTCTGCGGCTGCTCCCGCCTTTTCGCTTGCGCGTCTTGCTTCGCTTTCCGCCCGCTCGCTGCTTTGCTTTGCCGTTTTCAGGGCCTCCTCGCTTGGGGCGCCCTCCGGCATGGCGGCCGGGTGCGGATGGCTAAGGGAGCCGCAGACGGGACAGGCGGTTCCCTCTGTCAGGGTTCCGGCAAGGAGGCCGGCCTGTGCGTCCAGGAACGCGCGGTTTTTCTCGTTGTATTCGTTCCGCAGCCTGTCGGCTTCCCCGGCGGCTGCGGCGTAGCGTTTCTGCGCCTCGTCCTTTTGCTTCGAAAGCGCTTCGTATGCCTGCAGATTTTTGCCAAAGGCTTCGAGCGCGGCCTGCCGTTGCAAAATTTTTTCTTTCTTGTGCAGAAGGGCCTCCTTTTGCGCTCCGGCGTCTCCAAGCGCTGAAAGCTCTGCTTTCAGATCCGTAAGCGTACGCCGGAGCAGGTTTTGCGTTTCCGCCCGCTGCGCCAGCGCGTGCTTTTTTTCTTCAAGCTCCTGTTTTTTCTGCTCCAGCTCGGTGCGGCGTGCCTCGAGCGCTTCGTACTGCGGCATTTTTTCGGACAGCGAAACGATCCGTTCAGCCAGGGCGTTTCGCTCTGCCTCTTTTTCCTGCTCCGCCAAGAATGCATTTTCCAGCTCTGCCAGAGCGCCGGACTTTTCCTGCAGCTTTTTCTGCGCGTCGGACAGCGCCGCTTTCGTCTGCGCAAGCTCCTCCGCCTGACCGAGCAGTCTGTCGACGGCCTCCTGCTGCCTTTCTATTTCCTCGATTTTTAATTTTACAGCGGCTTCACGATCTGCATCTCGATCTAATATTTTGCCGACCAGCACCGCTTCCTCCCCGAAGCGCAGCCGCCCTTCCTTCGCTTCCTTTAATTCGGCTTCCAGAATTTCGTCCCGGCCGCATGTGATGCGCTCGGTTTCCCGCCGGATGGCATTTTGCAGATCTTGACAGCGCGTGGTAAGCTTAGCGGCTTCGTCGCGCAGACGCTCCTGAAGCCGGTCAAACGGTTCCGTTTTAAAAATGCGCCGGAAAATTTTTCTGCGTTCGTCCGTCGGCGCAAGCAGCAGCTTTAAGAAATCGCCCTGCGCAATCATGGCGATCTGGGAAAATTGACTGCGCTTGAGTCCGAGCAGCTCTTCTACGGCTTCCGTGACCTCCTTCGGTTTTGACAGAACGCGCCCGTCGGGATACGTGAGCTCCGCGGCGGCTTTCTGCAGCGTCGTTCCGCCGCCCCGCTTCGCGGGACGTTCATATTCGGGACTTCGCCGGATCGTGTATTTTTTTCCGGCATATTCAAACGTCAGGACGACCTCGGTCGGCGTCTCCGGAGCGGCGTATTTGGAGCGCAGCATTGCAGGCTCCCGGTTTTCTCCGCTTGCCTCGCCGTACAGCGCAAACGCAATCGCGTCGAAAATCGTGGTTTTTCCGGCTCCGGTGTCGCCGGTGATCAGATAAAGTCCTGTGGCTCCAAGCCGCTCCAGCTCGAGAACGGTTTTCTCTGCATACGGGCCGAAGGCTGACAGTTCAAGACAGATCGGTCTCATGCCTGCGCCTCCTCCCAGATTTCTTCGATCAGGCCTGCCGCAAAGGTCCGCTGTTCTTCGCGCATGGGCTGATTGTTCTGCTTTTCATACAGCTCCTCGAACAGCTCCAAGGGCGTTTTCGGCGCGGCTCCGGCGGTGACCGCAGCAGCGGAGCGCGTCCGTTGATTGTCGTAATCCAGCTTCATGATGTTCGGATAAATCGCGCGAAGCTTCCCGATTGCATCCGGCTGATCCTCCTCGTCCGTCAAGGTCACATGCAGATAGTCGTCCGTGCGGCTGCCCTCGTAAAAGCTCCGCGCAGTGAGCTCCAGGTAAGAGCCCCGGATTTCTCTGAGATCGCGCTTCGGGAGCAGAGGAACCGTGCGGACCGTCAGGGCTCCCGCTTCCCGCAGCTCTGCGACCGTAACGGATTTTTCCTGTCCTGCCTCGGAAAAGGAATATTTTAACGGCGTCCCGCAATACCGGATCGCCGCGCTTCCTACGTTCTGCGGACTGTGAAGATGCCCCAGCGCCACATAGTCGAACGGCTCGAACACGGCGGCGTCCACATTGTCGGAGCCCCCGACCGATCGCTCTTCCGATTCGCAGCCTGCCGCGCCGGTAACAAACTGATGCGTTACGAGAATTTTCCTCGCCGCGGGATCGAGCGGCATATTTGAAATTGCGATTTTGAGGGCGTCCGTATACGTTTCGATTTCCTCTTCCGGGAAAAAGCGGCGCACCTGAAAGGGGCGGAGAAAGGGGAGCAGATAAATGTCGACCGCCCCGAATTCATCGTAAAGCCGCACGGGCGAAACGGCGCCGTCGTAAACCGGAGAAAGATGGACGCCGCTCGGGATCATCAGACGGGAGCCGAACGCGATCCGTTCGGGAGAATCGTGATTTCCGCTGATGATGAAAACCTGCAGGCCGCGCTTTGACAGGCGAAAAAGAAATTCATCGAACAGACGCACCGCTTCCGCCGGGGGCACGCCCTTGTCATAGATGTCCCCGGCTATGAGCACGCCGTCCGGACGTTCTTTCTCTATGATATCCATGATTTCCGATAAAATGTGCTTTTGATCCTCCAGCATGGAAAATTCGCTGACGCGCTTTCCAAGATGAAGGTCAGACAAATGAATCAGCTTCATAAACGGCTGCTTCCTTTCTCGGAGCGTCTGCCGGCGCCCGTAACGTCTGCCGCAACTGCCGCGATCTTTTCCAGCAGGGGAATTTCAAACGCTTCCTCCGATGGGAAGACGCAGCGCAGAACGGCTCTGCCGGTGAAGGTACAGAACCAGGTCGCGGCAGCGGCAAATCTTCCGTAATCCAGAGACAGGTGAAATCCGTCGCGGCAAAGCGACCGTCCGCCCTCGCAATATCGAAACTCGGGTAGGGAGGCGCGCAGCGTCTGAATTACCGTGCCGGTCGGAATGAGCTCTGCGCCGATCAGCTTGACGGCCATTTCACTCGCGTCCTTCAGGCGGCGGTACATTTCTCCCTGGTCATTGTGATACGCCGCAAAGCCCTCATGATCGGAGTCCGTTTCGTACGCCCACGTCTGATGAAAAAAAAGACGCGCCTGCGGCTGCTTTTCTCGGACGAGTGCGGCGAGCTCGGGCAGGTATGGAAGGTAAGTTTGGGGCATTCCGCTGAAATGGCTGGCCTGCTGCAGGGTTACAATATCCCACTGCCGAAGGCTGAGCGCGCCGCTTAGGGAGACGCTCCTGCCGGTGCTCTCCCCGTTCTGCTCCAAAGCGTAATCCTCCGTGTGTTCAACCGCATTCTTCCAGTGCTGCTCCAGACTGCACCCGCCGATATAGAGGTTGACGGTGTCCATTTCCACACCGTTTCCTGCCGCTAATTTGTGCAGCCATTTCTGTGCGTCCTGTGAAAAACTGTTGCCGATGGATAATATGTTCATAGATCTCTTCCTGTCAATTTGTTTGAGTGATATTTTATCATAGTTTCGCGGCAAAGAAAACGTGCTTTGCGGAGGCTCGGGAAAACATTGGCGCCGCGCCGCTTTATGGATGGGCTTGCATTGTTTAAAAGGAAATTTATCGTCTTTTGCTTTATGCTATCCATGTTGTACCGCCATCCAACATAAAGTTAATCATATCAAGCACCTTGTATATACTTGCCTTTCGCTTTGCTGCTGCATGCAACACAAAAAAATAACGGGGCTGTAAAAAAGCCCCGTTCACAATATTGTGTTATTGTTTGTCTAAGTCACATAAAAAGCTGCTTTCGGCGTTTCGGATTCAGAGTCCAATTTGCATGGAAAAGTGAGAAACCCCAAAAAACACCGTTGGGCCCAAACGCAGTTGCTCAGATCTCAACGGTGCTTTCAACAGCTGTCACTTGATAATTTCCTTGCTCGCTGGTTCCGCTTTCAGTGGTCAGACCTGCGTAAGTCAGGGTTTCAAAACACAGATCATTCTCGTCGGCCGGCGCATAGATCTGTATCAGGTTTTCACCCGTGTATCCACCCCTGTCATAGGATTCCCAGCGGGTTGTCGGACCGCAGGGATTTCTCACATCTACGCACAGAGTATCGCCATCCTGTTCCACGTCAAAGAGGCGAATAAAGATAGGATCTCCTGCCGCCCTTACTCGGCAGGTCTTGCCCTGCTCCTCAATCAGTTCCACGCGACAAATATTGCCAAGATATAATTTGATGTGTTGGCATATTTCAAAAGTCCCGTTGTATTCGTTTTCGCTTCGTTGAATTTCCATTGCTTTTTCCTCCCCAAAAATGACGCTGATTGGCACCTCTAACAGATCGGCAAGGACCGGGAAGAGCGCGAGATCCGGATAGCCGACGCCGGTATCACATAGTTAAAGATATTGGTGTCATTCAATCAATTTTGCCGATAAAGCGGTAGAAGATTTCTACCTCCTGCTCCCG